>CBFIDJ010000023.1:0-66274 GCA_965661375.1 Oceanicoccus sp.
TGTTATCCACCATCAACCAGCAACTGTTATTTTCGGTGACTGATTGCAGTGGCCATATCATTGAAGTGAACGATAATTTTTGCCGGGCCACCGGCTTTGCGCGGGACGAACTGCTGGGTAAGGATCATCGTCTGATCAACTCATGGAAGCATAGTCGCGAATTCTGGCGCGAGGTCTGGGAGACCATTTTGGCGGGGGATTCGTGGCAGGGAGAAGTTTGCAACCGTTCTAAAAATGGTCGACTGCACTGGTTTGATACCATTATTTCCCCCTTCGTTGGCGCCGATGGCAATATTGAACGCTTTGTGGCCATACGGACGGATATTACCGATAAGCGGGCGGCCGAAGAGGAGCGCGCTGCGGTCAATAAAATGCTGGGTAATGTGTTGGATGCGGCCTCCGAAGTGGCCTTCATCGCCACTGACCCTCAGGGCCTAATCACCATCTTTAACACTGGTGCGGAAAACATGCTGGGTTACAGAGCTGTAGAACTGGTCGGTAAACACACCCCGGCGATTCTTCATGTGGAGGAAGAGGTGATCAATCAAGGGCTGGAGTTATCGGCCCAATTTGGCGAGACGATAAGCGGTTTTGATGTCTTCGCCTATGTACCACGGTTGAAAAAATCGGAAACCCGGCAGTGGACCTATGTACGCAGGGATGGCAGCGCTCTGCAGGTCTCATTGGTAGTAACGGCTATGCGTGACGATAGCGGCGAGATTACGGGCTATCTGGGGGTGGCCATTGATATTACCGAGCAGGATCGCAGTCGCCGGGAGTTGATATCAGCTCGTGACCAGCTGGCAATTGCGGCGGATGTGTCGGAGTTGGGTATCTGGACCTGGACGCTTGCAGACAATAGCCTGGTCTGGAACGAGCGAATGTTTGAAATTTATCAGCAACCGCGAGCGTTGATGACCAATGGATTATCCCTGGAGCATTGGTCTGAGCGGGTGCACCCAGATGATTTTCAAGAGGCAAATGCCAAATTACAACAGGCTGTAGCAGGCACAGCAGAATACGATCCGGTCTTTCGCGTAGTCACTCCCTCCGGTGAGGTTCGCTCAGTACAGGCCGCCGCTCAGATTGAGCGGGATCAAAACGGCAAGCCGATAAAAGTCACCGGTATCAATCGCGATATTACCCAGCAATTGGAGCTGGAAAGCGAGCTGCGCCGAGCCAGGGACATGGCCGATAGCTCCAACGCGGCCAAGTCCGCCTTTTTGGCCAATATGAGTCATGAGATCAGAACTCCCATGAATGCGGTGCTGGGCATGTTGCAACTGGTGCAGTCAACCAGGCTGGACGAGCGACAGCAGGATTATATTGGCAAGGCCAGCACCGCGGCTCAATCGTTGCTCGGCCTGCTAAACGATATTCTTGATGTATCAAAAATAGAGGCGGGCAAACTGACACTGGAGCAACATCCTTTCGAGCTGGAAGACTTGATGGCGGATTTGGGGGGAGTGTTATCGGGCTTTATGGGCGAAAAGCCTCTGGAATTGTTATTTGATATCGATCCGCAATTGCCCCGGCAACTGGAAAGCGATCGCCTGCGCCTGCAGCAGGTGTTAATCAATCTGGGCGGCAATGCGATCAAATTTACTGAGCAGGGGCTGGTGGTGGTTAAGCTGGAGCAGCTGCCGCGAGAAGGCTCCACCGTCAGAATACGGTTTACGGTCAGCGATAGCGGCATTGGTATCAGCAAGGATCAACAGCAGCATATATTTGAGGGGTTTAGCCAGGCTGAGGCATCAATAACACGGCGCTTTGGCGGCACGGGTTTAGGCCTGATGATCAGCCAGAGAATGGTGCAAATGCTTGGCGGTGAGTTACTGTTAACAAGCGAGCCGGGTAAGGGCAGCCGCTTTTGGTTTGAGCTAAACCTGAATGTAGTGGATAACGCCCCGCTGGCGCAGGCAGAGCAAGGAGCTCATATCCTGCTGGTTGAGGATGATCAACTGGTAGCTGAGGTGATGCAGGACATGTTGCTCAGGCTGGGGTATCAGGTGGAGGTGGTGCACAATTCGGCGGCTGCCATTGGCGCCATACAAACCGCCGGGGTAGCCCCAAAACAGCCCTACGACCTGGTGCTAATGGACTGGAACCTACCCGATATTACGGGTGCCCAGGCCGCCAAATTAATTGCCGAAGCGAATACGAGCCAGGCACCCAAGGTGTTAATGATTACGGCACATGGTCGGGCCTTCGCTGAATCACAGGCCCGGGAATATTCCGACTATTATTGGGGCGTGCTGATCAAACCGGTTACTCCACAGAAATTGACTGAGGCAATCACCCGGGCACTCAAAAATCTGCCATTACTGGAACAGGAGGTATCTGAGCCAGTCAGTCATCGCCGCCTCGACAATCTGCACCTGTTAATCGTCGAGGATAATGAACTCAATCGCCAGATTGCAGCCGAACTATTAAGTGCAGAGGGGGCTCGCGTGGAACTGGCAGAAGGGGGCCAGCAAGGGGTTGATATGGTTTTGCATGGCCACACGCAGTTTGATTTAGTGGTGATGGATATGCAGATGCCAGAGGTGGATGGACTGGAGGCAACGCGCCGTATTCGGGCCGATGGTCGCTTTAATGATCTGCCGATTATGGCGATGACCGCCAATGCTTCAGTCTCGGATCGGGAGGAATGTCTGGCGGCAGGTATGAATGAGCATGTTGGCAAGCCGATTGTTATGGAGGAGGTAGTGTCGATGATTCGGGCACTTACCTATGGGCTGAACATTGGCCCATCGCACAAGCCTGCTTCAAAGGCTGAGTCAGGTGTTGTCTTCGAGCCTGCAAGCAGTGCCCCTGAGACCACCGCTGTAAGCTCTGGGTATCACACTGCTACAGAGGCTACCATTGAACCAGCGGAGGCGGTGTTAAAACGTTTTGGCGGCAATGCCGATTTATTTAAGCGCGTGCAGTCCAGGTTTTACCCCGAGGTGGAGCAGCTGCTGGCGAAATTGCATGAGGGGATAGCACAACAGGATGTCGAAGCTGTACTGACTGCGCTGCATTCTATCAAGGGCACGGCGGCCACGCTGGGGGCGGCGGCGCTGTCTGGGTTGGCGGCGTCCATGGAGGCGCACGTAAAACAACATCAGGGCGGAGACCCGCAGCAGTTAATGGGCGCTGAGGAGGTAGAACTCCTTCAGACGCTGTTTGAGTCCAGCAATGTTGCTCTGGCGGCACTGGCAGCCGAGCTGACCGGTGTCGATGTTGCAGCTGCAACGGCCAGCGCGGATGTTCAGGGGCTGACTGAGGACCAATTTCGGCAGCGACTGACGGAAGTGGTACCACTACTGGAAGCCGATAATCTGCGTGCCATCGATACCATAGAAACCCTCTATAATGAACTAAACCCCGAGCAACAGCAGCGGCTAGAGGCGTTGCGCTTGAGCATTGGCTCTTTGGAATTTGCCGAGGCCAGAACACTGATTACGGCGTTGATTGAAACCTGACCCCGGCCAGATAACCACAACGTGTAACCACTATATAGGATGCCAAATGGATAGTCGCTTAGAGGCAGGTTTGCCCCAGTTTAGCGTACGGCCAAAAATACTGGCGGTCGATGATCAGGTGATGAATATCCGTTTGATCCATGAGTTATTCAGTGAGGATTTTGATGTCTTTATGGCCACCGATGGCCTACAGGCGATTAGCAAAGCTCAGGATTTAATGCCCGATTTAATCCTGCTGGATGTGGTGATGCCGGGTATGGATGGCTATGAGGTCTGCCGACGGCTGAAGGCTGATGCCAAGACGACCGATATTCCCATTATTTTCATTACCGGTAATTTTGATGAACAGGATGAGGTTAAGGGCTTTGAGTTGGGCGCTTCGGATTTTATCCATAAACCCATCAATGCCATTATTACCCGCGCCCGCATTAATACACAGCTGGCGCTAAAACAACAGGCCGACCAGTTGCGTAGCATTGCGCTAATGGATGGACTCACCGGCGTAGCTAATCGACGCAAGTTTGACCGCGAATTCGCGACGGCCTGGAAGCATTGTCTGCGTTATCAATTGCCGCTCACGTTGATGATGATAGATGTAGATTTTTTCAAGCGCTTTAACGATCACTACGGCCATCAGCTCGGTGACTCCTGTCTGCAATGGGTTGCCCGTGCCATCAATAAAACACTAAAACGGCCACAGGATCTGGCGGCGCGTTATGGTGGCGAAGAGTTTGCCTGCGTGCTGCCGGATACGAACTCTGTCGGTGCCAGCATTGTCGCTGAGCAAGTGTTACAGGCGGTACTGGACCTCAGATTGGATCATGCTCACTCAGACGCCGGCAGTATTGTCAGTGTTAGTATCGGTGTGGCAACTGAAGTGCCACAGGTGGAACTGGATCATGAGTCACTAATAGTGGCTGCGGATCAACAGCTATATAAAGCTAAACAGGCCGGTCGTGCTCAAGCCCAGATTATTGATCTCGATGTGGCCTGAGTGTTTTATTGATGGCGGCTCAGAGCTGTCGCTTCCGGCTGTAATTGTAAAAACCGACACCGGCTAACACCATCCCTGGCGAGCCAACCGGAGACGGTCGGCATAGTCTGTTGAAATTGCTCCGCCAGAGACCAGGGTGGGTTCACCGCGATCATGCCCGATGCCGTCATTCCCTTTGCACTGTCGTCAGCGACGCCCATTTCAAACAGCTGCACATTGCTCATCGCGGTTTTTTGAATCGCCAGTTCCAGTGCGTTGATCCATTGCCGGTTAACTACCGGATACCACAGTAATAGCAGTGTTTGTGGCATTTTGCGGTATGCCTGCGCCATTACGTTGACCACCTGTTGATAATCCGATTTGATTTCATAGGAAGGGTCGATCAGTACCAGTGCGCGCCGGTTGGAGACGGGCAGGCGGCTGAGCAAGCCCTGAAACCCGTCCTCCTGCCGCACATGACAGGCTTGCTGTGAGCGCATTCGCCCCTGTCCGCAGTGGCTGTGGAGTTCACGAAGGGTTTGTGGGTGAAGTTCGTAAAGCCAGGCGCTATCACCGGGTCTTAAGCACCGTTTAACCAGTAGCGGTGAACCGGGATAGCGTTGTTGTAACAGGTCTGCAGCCACAGCCTGCCGGTAGCTTTCCAGTCCTGCGAGCGGCGAGGAGAGTAGTTTTAAAATACCCTGGCGGGCTTCGCCGGTTTTTAGTGCCGTTGGGGAGTCCAGTTGATAACTGCCAGAGCCGGCATGGGTATCAATATAGACAAAGGGTTTGTCTTTTTTCAGCAGGTGTTCAACGCAGGCGAGTAGAGTCCAGTGTTTCAGTACATCCGCATGGTTGCCAGCATGGTAGGCGTGTTGATAGCTCAGCATAGGACTCAGCAAATCCGCAATGTAGCATGCGGTTTTGAATTTGTAATCACTATTTTGAGGGCTATCCTTTGGTCCGTCATGCCAGCGTACAAAGTGAATTGCATAGTAAGAGATGCAGCCTGGGGTGGGTGGGCTTCCAGAATAATTGGCTAGTTAAGCATCTACTGGATACCTGCCTTCGCGCACCACTGTCCGAATATTTCATTATGCCCAAATACCTTCCGCACCCACTATAGGTAGGTGTTTCAGAGCGACAGGCTACTTCGAACCCATCGGGCCCTGCTTTCGCTTTTTTGCAAGGACCGGCGCTTTTCGCGAGGACTGTTCGAATCCCAATTTTTGCTGTGCACAGCAAAAATGGTTGAGTTTATTCGCTTCGCTCACCCTTCGGGCCGACCTAAAGGTCGTTCAGCTGAACAACGCTATCGCAGCAGACGAGGCCTTACAAAAAAGCGAAGGGCCGGGTCGAAGTAGCCTGTCGCTCTGAAACGCCGGCACTCGGAGTACAAAACCCTTAAATAACCCGCTCCACTGAAACACGGTTCACGCAAATTTGATCGCCGTAGTAGTTATCCCGGTAGTTACAAACCTGCTCACTTGCAGCGGTCTGTTTAGTGGTTTTGTTAGTGATGATATTGATTAACTGTTTCATAGCTTAGTCTCCTCTGGTGACCCAAATGGGTGACAACGAGGATTAGTTTGCTCTTAGGGTAGTCATCAGTAAATTTGAATAATAAGAAGACTATATTCTGTATTTTTGAATATCGTCTCTGACCGATTTAATGCCTGCAGCTTACTTTTCTCTCTTTCCCAAAACACGCTTTCCCAAAACCGTTTTCGACAGCTTGATTAGCGCTTCAATACTACTGATACGGGTGTAGTTGGGGCGGATGATAAAGGCGATGCGGCGATGGGGGCTGGGTTCATTAAGGTGAACGGCGGTGAGTTGCTTATTTTGGGATATCAGTTGCTCCAACGCCATTTCCGGAATCAAGGTAGTACCCAGCTTGCCCAGCACCATCTGAATTAAAGTGTTCAGGCTGGTCGCGCCAAAGCCGTGGTTGGCCACCTGGTCGGTCAGTTTGCAGGCATCCAGAATATGCTCCTTCAAGCAGTGGCCCTCCGCCAGCAGCATCAGTTTGCTGTGAGTTAGCTCTTCACTGGTGATCTCTTTTTGCCGAGTGTATTCCTCCCCCTTGGGTGCCACCCAGTAGAAATCCTCCTGCCAGAACTCCATCGTCAATAGCCCATCGCAGGGATAGGGCAGGGCCAAAATGGCGGCATCAATTTCTCCGGTTCTGACCATATCCACCAATACATGGGATTGTTGTTCCACGATGGTTAGTTCAGCGTCCGGGTATTGTTGATTAACCGCTGGCAGGATTTTGGGCAACAGGTAAGGGGCGATGGTGGGGATAAGTCCGATCGATAACGGAAAGCTGAGCGGCGCCTTCTGGCTGTCGGCCAAGCGCTCCAGCTCTTCGACCTGTTGATAGATATTGCGGGCGCGTTTGAGCACTTCCCTGCCGATGGGGGTGACTAACACCTTGCGATTATCGCGTTCGAAAATTTGTAAGCCCAATTGGCTTTCCAGCTCATGGAGGGCTGTGCTGAGTGCCGATTGGCTGATATTGCACTGCTCCGATGCCTTCTTGAAATGCAGCGTTTTCTCTACGGCCAGTGCGTAGTAGAGCTGTTTGGTTGAAATCATCGCTGTTCGCCTCGCAGGGTTGTTGTGCTTATTAACTTGGTAGCGGCTATTTTGTACTGCTGGTTTGTAGTAGCTGATTTGTCACATTCCATATGTTCAGTATTTTAGATCATGGTTATCAAATCAATCAAATTTACTGATTTTAACCCTGCCCCTAGACTAAGCACTCAATCAAAGCAATTCACACAATCATTAACCAATAAACCATCAATCAACAGGAGGCCACCATGGCACTGATTAACACTGAAATTAAACCTTTTAAAGCAACCGCCTTTAAAAATGGCGAATTCGTTGACGTTTCCAGCGAAGACCTGAAAGGCAAATGGTCTGTCTTCTTCTTCTATCCGGCGGACTTCACTTTTGTCTGTCCAACGGAGCTGGGCGATCTGGCAGATCACTATGAAGAGTTCCAGTCACGAGGTGTAGAGATTTACTCGGTATCCACGGATACACACTTTACCCACAAAGCCTGGCACGATTCATCGGACACCATTGGCAAGATTCAGTACACCATGATTGGCGATCCAACCGGCGACATTACCCGCAATTTTGAAGTAATGCGTGAAGGTCAGGGGCTGGCAGATCGCGGTACCTTTGTGGTCGATCCCGATGGCGTCATCCAGGCCATGGAAATTACCGCTGAAGGTATTGGCCGCGACGCTGAAGATCTGTTGCGTAAGGTGAAGGCTGCACAGTATGTGGCTAACAACCCTGGTCAGGTTTGTCCGGCGGCCTGGAAAGAAGGTGAAGAAACTTTGGCGCCGTCTCTCGACTTGGTAGGAAAAATCTAAGGAATCACTGAAAAACTACTGCGCTCGGCATCTGGGCTGTCGGCGGTGCTCAAAATGCTCATTTATTGGCATATAAACTCCGCTTTCTGCGCTCCGGCGACAGCCCACCTGCCTTCGCTCGCTACGTTTTTCAGCAATTCCTCACAAACATAATTCAATCAATTATTTTTACTTTAAATACAAAGGAGCCTTAGCATGTTAACTAACGATTTATTACAGGCAGTGAAGGGCTACACTGCATCGATGAAAAAGACAGTGACCTTTGTGTTGCAGTCTGGAGAACACAGCAAACGCGCCGAATTGGTGAAATTCCTCAGCGACATTGCCGGCACCAGTGATCATCTCAAACTGGAAGAGCGTGATGTTGCCGACCAGCTCCGCAGCCCGATCAGCTTTCTGTTAGAAGCCGATGGCGAAGATACCGGTATCCGTTTTTCCGGTATCCCCTCGGGGCACGAGTTTAATTCTTTAATCCTGGCCATTCTTCACGCCTCCGGTACCGATTTAAAACTGGATGAGAGTTTGCAGAGACTGGTGAAGAGCGTCAGCAAAGATTTACACTTTGAGGTCTTTATCAGTTTGAGTTGTCACAACTGTCCCGATGTGGTGCAGGCTTTGAATCAGTTTGCCTTATTAAACCCACGCATCAGCACCGAAATGATCGATGGCGGTTTGTATCAGGATGAAGTGAAGCAGCGCGATATTCAGGGCGTACCCAGCGTCTATCTTAATGGCGAGTTATTTGCTAACGGTAAGGTTGATGCTGCACAGTTAATCGATAAGCTGATTGAGCGTAATCCTGAAATCGTTCAAGCGAGCGCGGGGCCATTATTGCCCTTACAGGACGTCACCGTGATTGGTGGTGGCCCGGCCGGTGTCAGTGCGGCTATTTATAGTGCACGCAAAGGTCTAAAAGTCACCTTGATTGCTGATCGCGTGGGCGGTCAGGTGAAAGACACCATGGATATTGAAAACCTGATCTCGGTCAAGAAAACCACCGGGCCGGAATTAACCGGTGCTCTGCAGGTGCATATGAATGAGTACGATATTACGATCAAAGAACACCTAAAAGTGACCTCCGTTGAACAGGGCGACTTGAAAGTGGTGACACTGTCGTCCGGCGAAACTATTTACAGCAAAACGCTGATCGTTGCCACAGGCGCCAAATGGAGAGAGCTGGGGGTACCCGGCGAGAAAGAGAATATCGGTAATGGGGTTGCCTACTGTCCGCACTGTGATGGGCCGTTCTTTAAGGGCAAGGATGTGGCGGTAATCGGTGGTGGTAACTCGGGCATCGAGGCGGCACTGGATCTTGCTGGTATTGTAAAATCGGTAACCGTATTTGAATTCCTGCCGGAATTAAAAGCCGATAAAGTGCTGGTGGATAAGGCGCAATCAAAGGCTAATATCACCATTCACAAAAACGTGGCGACCAAAGCGATAAAGGCGACGAATGGAAAAGTGAGTGCTATTAATTTTGTCGACCGTGCTTCCGAAGAGGAAAAATCGCTGCCACTGGATGGTGTATTTGTCCAAATCGGTCTGGTTCCCAACAGTGATTTTCTAGCTGATGTGGTTGAGCGCACTCGCTTTGGTGAAGTTATTATTAATGAAAAATGTCAGACTTCGGCGCAGGGGATTTATGCCTGTGGTGACGTCACCACAGTGCCCTATAAGCAGATTGTCATCTCCATGGGCGAAGGCGCGAAGGCTTCATTGTCAGCCTTTGAATTACTGATGACAGAGGGAGATCGCCTGGAAGAGCTTTACAGCGAGAAAATCAGTCGGGGTGATTTACAAGTAGCGTGATCAGGTTTTTAAAAATATTTACGTGCTAGTAATAAAGCGGATGGGAGCAATACCTGTTCGCTTTTTTTGTTTCTGTACTTTCAGTTATGAATTTCTGTTCTATATCTTTGCCACGTCTGCACAACCGATGGTCGCATGGATTCCATAAAGGTCGGCGCTATTTGTCGAGAACATAGCTATAATTTATGGCTCAATGGTATATTGATAAATATACATTTAGGCAAGCTGCGGAGCCAAGTATGACCCTCACCTCTGAGATCGCTGATTATTTCAAAATGGATTACAGCGATGATCCCTACTGGGCCGAAAGTTCCTGGTTTTCCTGGGCCATCCCCGAAAAAAATATTAACGGTTTTTTCTATAATCACTTTCGGCCCAATATGAATTGCCTGTTATCCGGGCCAGCGATGTGGGACTCCTCGGGTGAGCATGTCTGGAATTTTCGCTATTTCGATTGGCAGTTGATGCGAGTCTTGCCCAAGGGTAAATACGGTGTTGATTACAACAAATTCCAGTTTGAAACGCCCTGGTCGTTGTCGATCAATATGCTGGAGCCGCTGCAGCGCTACCAGCTCAAGTACGACAATAACGGTTTTAAACTGGATTTGATTTTTAATGCCATCAGCGAGCCTAATGTTATCGGCGAGCAGCCGGGTATGACCGGCTCCTTTAAACTGCATTTTGAACAGCCGGGAAAAATTGAGGGGCTGGTCGAGGTGGATGGCGAGCAGTTTGAGGTGAATTGTTATTCCATTCGCGATGGCTCTCACGGCCGGCGCTTTTTAGAAAAAACCACCCCGGGTGGTTACACCTGGTCTACCGCCGATGATAAAACCGGCTTTCATTTAATTGCCCGTGATTTAAACAACTGCAGCGAGACGGTTATTTTTGGCGGCTATATTTTACGCGATGGCATTATCGCTCCAATAACGCAGGGAGTGCGTCGTGTACTGGAACGGGTCGGACCTCGCCCGCAGGTGATCGAAGTGGAAGCGGAGGATAATCTAGGTCGTAAATTACATGCTACTGGCCAGGCGAAAGTGCCGGCAGAGTTTATGCTGTTCCCGGATCGCGGTCAGTGGTGGACCCAGTTTCAATGGCAGTATGATGGCTTTACCGATGCGGTGGGAGAGGATCAGGAATACTACGGTATCCATGATTTTCGCAAATGGCATCGTGCAGGGCCCGAGGCCTGGAAGTCTCGGTAATTTAGCTCGAGCTTCAGGTTAAATCGTCCGCCGTTAAGTTTAGAATAGCCTGCCATGCGGGGTCTATTTTTGGCCGCCAGTCATTCAGCATCGGTGAGCTTGCACGCTCACTGTCCCAGCCCTTGGTTAATACCAGATATTGATGCAAAAAAGCCGATACCCGCATATTCAGCGCGCAGTGGACAAATACTTTTTCATCCTGAAAGCTATCCATTACAGCAATAAAAGCCTTCAGATGGCTGGCCCGCGGTTTGTCAAAGGGCACTGGAATATGAATATGCGTCATCCCCAGATCGCGAACAGTCGCCTCTTCCTCGGCTACGGCATTCATCGCATCGGACATCGCCAGATTGATGATCACTGAATAACCGGCGGCATGAATGGCTGCAAATTGTTCGGCTGTGGGTTGGCCGCTGCTGGCAATCTTGTCAGTCACTTGATAAAAATTCAGGATATCGTCCATAACCGTTCTCCTCTAAGACTATTCACTATAGCCCTTGGTTACTTCATCAATCTTTCTGAAGGACGGAAAAATCGCCCACAGCAAAAATACCGCTATTAGCAGCAAACCGGCAGCGATAGTCAGTGACCAGGCAGCGCCCAAATGCTTGGTGGCAAAGGCCAGCGGTATGGTGCCAATGGGTGCCAGACTGAGTGACATCATAGAGATGGTGGTGACGCGACCGCGTATATAATCCTCGGCCATCAACTGTACCGCGGAGCTGACCAGCGTATGAGACAGTACCGAGGCTCCATAAATACCGAGTACCATCACAATAGCCATCCAGAAGTTAGGTGAGTTAGCAAACAAAAACAGAAACAGGGACATTACCACTGCACTGGCAATCATGGGTTTAACAAAACTCTCTTCGCGGAGTAGAGTCATGGAAATGGAGCCGAGGATACCTCCGACACCCATTGCCGCCATCATAATACCCAGTCCGCTACCACCCTCGTGCCAGAGTTCTTCGACAAACACTACCATCAGGTTTTGTAACGGCTGCACAATCATCAGGGGCAAAATGCCAAACAGAATACACAGCCCCAGGCTTTTGTGTTGCCGTAAATAGGAGAAGCCCTTAAAGGTCTCCTTGATAAAATGCTCACGCACTACTTCAACGGCAGGGTACTTATTTAGTCGCAGAGTGCAGGCCAGTGAGATGGCATGCAGGCTCAATAGCAGCGTATAGCAAAAGGGATAACCCATGGAGTCGGCGAAAATTCCAATCACCGCCGGGCTGACCATCCGTGCCAAATTGACACCGGTGGTTAACACCGCAGTGGCTTTAGGCACCCGCGCTTTGCCAACGGCGCTAACCATCATCGCCGTGCGTGCCGGCATGATAAATGGCCAGGCAATACTGGCGACGATAGAACTGACCAGTAGCAGAGGAAAAGTTAACTGCTCGGTGATTAGCAAAGCCATGATGAATAATTCTGCGGTGAACACCGAGGTCTGCGCAATCAGCAACATTCGCCGACGTTCAAAGCGATCAATCAATGTACCGGCAAAAAGCGAGGAGGCAAACATGCAGATGGCGGCCAAGAGATTGATATAGGCCAGTGCCATCTCGTCTTCGGTTAGATTCCATGCTAGTAGCGAGCGCAAGAGAATAGTGCCAAAAAAGCCAAACATCATCGCGGTATTACCCATAAACAACAGCCGAAATTGTGAAATTCCTAACAGCTGTTGCATGGACTTACTAACTAAACGCGGCATAGAGACACTTATATCAGGGCCTGAACAGAAGTATGAATCCGCAGGAGGGATAATTCTCTTCAGGCGTTTTAGAGCATATTGTGAGGCGAAGGGTTTGAAGGGCTATTGTCGCAGCAACAAAAGCAGCTAACCCGCCTACTGGAAAGCCAGTTGCCGTTGACCATAAGCCCTGAATTTCAAGGCATTTGGTGGTCGGCGAGCAGATTTCAAAGTACAGTTTACTCTTCCAGGTAGAAGGTTTGCCATTAACATTTATTTAAGGCGGCTAAATACAATGTTTCAGCAAGGTCGAAAACACGACCCATAGCTCGTAATAGCGCTAATCCAGGCTGTTAGGTATTGTCTATTGACCATTGCTATAGAGTGGGCAACAGGGAACAATAACAGGAAATAGTCGCAAGCAAAGATTTTGACGGACAACGAGGGATATTGTGGTAGCAATCATTGTATTACTGGTGGCGGTACTGGCGGGAGTGATCGCGCGTGCGGCGAAATTACCTCCCATGGTGGGCTTCCTGTTGGCGGGCTTTGCGCTTACCCCTCTGTCTAATCACTGGCCACAATTTTCTGAGATTGATTTCAGCCTGCTGATTGATACCGGTTTTACCCTGTTACTGTTTACCATCGGTTTAAAACTGGATTTGCGCTCCTTGGTACGACCCTTTGTCTGGGCCGTCACCGTTCTGCATATGGGTTTTGTGATTGCGGTAATCTTTGCTGTACTACTGATTTTAAAGACAGCTGGTTGGGCTATGCTGTCTGAACTTTCCACCGCACAAAATTTAACCATTGGTTTCGCGCTGAGTTTTTCCTCCACGGTGTTTGCCGTCAAAGTCCTCGAAGAGCGAGGTGAGATGGCCTCGCTGCATGGCAAAACCGCCATCGGTATCCTGGTTATGCAGGATATTCTGGCGGTGATTTACCTCTCGGCAGTGGGCGATGGCCTGCCCTCTATCTATGCACCGCTAGTGCTGCTATTAATTCCTGCTCGTCGCTATCTCGAAGCTTTTCTGCGGCATTGTGGGCATGGTGAATTACTGGTTCTGGCGGGTTTTGCATTAGCTTATATGAGCTATGGTTTATTCGAGCTGGTGGGAATGAAAGGTAGTCTCGGTGCTTTATATATCGGTGCCCTGTTGGCGGGTACGGCAAAAGGTGCTGAGTTAGCTAAAGCGATGCTGACTATAAAGGATTTATTATTGATCGGTTTTTTTCTTTCCATCGGCCAATACGGTTTACCCGATGGTCAGGCCTGGCTGATGGCAATATTGCTGGCCCTGCTATTGGTGCTTAAACCCATAGCCTATTTTATTTTGCTGACCCGGTTTCAGTTGCGGGCGCAAACTGCCTGGCTGGGTTCGGCAATTCTCAATCAATACAGTGAATTTGGTTTGATTGTCATGTCTATTGCCACTGCCGAGGGTTTATTGCCTAAGGAGTGGTTGGTGATTCTGGCCCTCGCGGTAACCTTCAGTTTTATGATTAGCTCTGCGGTCAACCTGTACACAGATCGTTTCTATAACCGATTTCGGGATGGCTTAACGGCGATGCAGACTTCCCAGCGGGTCAAGGAGCAGGAACCGATTGATATTGGCGGTGCCAGTATTGTCGTAATGGGGATGGGGCGACTGGGCACCGGGGCCTATGATTACCTGCACCAAACCTATGGCAGTGCCGTGATTGGCTTTGAGGAAAATGAGGCTAAGGCGCGAGAGCATGTTAACCAGGGTCGAACAGTGCTGGTGGGTGATGCCAGTGATATGGATTTATGGGAACGCTTGCCCAAGAAAAAAATACGCAAAATTATTCTCGCCCTGAGTAATCACCGGGAAACCGTGCGTGTTACCAAAATGCTGCGGGCATACGGTTATACCGGAGTCATTGCCGCCGTTGCCAAGTTTGATGATCATTTGCTGGAGTTGAAGGAGATGGGGGTTATTGCCTTTAACTTTTACTCTGAAGCCGGCGCCGGTTTTGCCGAGCATGTGGTGGCGCATCTGGAGCAGGATAAACAACAAGAACGGCAAAAGGCCGAGGCTTAAACTACTTTGACATTATTTGCTCAAACCAGCCGCATGATCAATCAAATGAAAGATCACATTCTGTTCCATCACCCCTCGAAATAAATGACTGCCCGGCCCGGTGGCATAAATTGCCACGTCATCGCCGCCGTGAGTTTCGGAGCGCAGCGGTACGACAGCTCGTTGATGATAAGACGGACTCTCTGGCACTAGCTTCTGTGCTAGCTGATGTTGTTGTAAATCTTCTGATGCCCCAGGGCCATTGTGATACCCCAGTGTGGTAAAAGCCCGGCCATCGTCGGCCATTAATGGCTGTGACTGCGGCAAGCCGTGTTCATCATTACCAACGGCATAACCGAGAATGGGATTGCCCCTTGTAGGATATCCGGCCATGGTAAAGACATGGCTATGATCCGCAGTGACAACGATTAAAGTTTCCTGCAAGTTGACCTGTTGCAGCGCCGCGCTGACCGCCTCTGAGAGGGCAATGGTGTCGTGTAGGGCGTGGTAGGCATTACCGGCATGATGGGCGTGATCAATACGGCCCGCTTCAACCATCAAGAAGAATCCCTGTTGGTTTGTCTTTAACCGTTGAATGGCGGCGCTGGTCATTTCTGCTAGTGAGGGTTCGTCGAAACCGCTTTGCTTACGTTCGTCATCAAATTGCATATGGCTGTCATTAAACAGACCTAACAATTTATTTATGCTGTCGGGTTTGAGTGATAAGAGTTGCTGACGGTTTGCAATATACTGGCCATCGGGGTGTTGCTGTTGCCATAACTCCACCAGGTTTTTATTATCGTTACGCTTGCCCGCAGGTTGTGGCAGAAAATGCCTGCGTCCGCCGCCCATGGCGACTTCGATACCATCCCCCATTGAAAAATTGATAAATTGTGAGGCGATATCCGTACAGCCTTGTTGTTGCGCCTCAGAAGAAAGTTCGCTGTCATCTTCCCAGTTTCGCTCGGGGGCTTTGGCATAGGTGGCGGCAGGTGTGGCGTGAGTCAGGCGGGAAGTGGTCACAATGCCGGTCGCTTTTTGTTGCCGCTCAGCCAGCTCGAGTAGCGTGGTCAGGGTATTATCCTGAATATTGTGACAGTGCCCGCGCTGCACCGCATCGCTGATACTGAGCATGCCGGCTTTGGTTTTTACCCCAGTGACGATAGCGGTCATGGTGCCCGCTGAGTCCGGCGTTTGTTGATTGGTGTTATAGGTTTTCGAGAGTGCGGTGGCGGGAAAATGCTCGAAGCTGAGCAGGTTTTCTTCACCACTTTTACCCTGTTGCTGCCCGGCAAGAATCCTTGCCGCGGTAACGGTGGTAATACTCATACCGTCACCGACAAATAAAATAATATTGCGCGCCGCTCCCGGTTGTTGTGAAAACTGCTTTTTAAGCCTCTCCGTTACCGCGGCTTGTCCCTGTTGCCACCAGCTTTTTGCCGCTGTTGGTAGTTGCTTTTCAGTAGCGGTAGCTCCCGCCAATGTCGGCGTAGACGAGAGCATAATAGACGAGACCATTAAACTGGCTGTGATATATAAGCTTTGGGGTTTTTTTAACATTGGCGCTACTGTTTCCACTGTTTAATCAATTGTTGTACATACTGCCAGTCAATCATTTTAAAATTCTGGTTTTCTTCCGGGGCGCGATTGCGACCATCCTGAACCACCATGATACCTACAGGATAACCCGCGCTGGCCTTTGAAGAAACCGCCAGGCCATCAGTCTCCGAGGCGCCATCGATGCCGCCTTGGGTATCGGCAGTAATAGTGAATTTTCCCAGCTGTTTCCAGGGAGCAAGCTGATAAATAATATAGCTATTGTCCCCCTGACTGGAAGCAATTAAAAATCCGTCATTGGCTGTGTGATAGATATCCAGCCCTTCGACATCGGCTACCAGCGATGTGCTCGGCGCGTTTATATCAATTTTCTCGATCAGGGTTTTCGAACCGCTGTTGGTATCAATCTGCCAGATACCAAGATCTTCCTGACCGATATAAAGCTGACCAGTCTGTTGATCTAATACACAGCCTTCGGTTTGTGAGCTAAAGGGATAGCTGTTGAGTTGTTTGCCGCTGCGGTGATCCTCAGCGATTAACCATTGTTCGACAACACCTTCTGAGTCGCCAACATAGACCTGTATCTGGTTGTTAACCCTGCCCATACATAATCCATAGGGATCGTCCAGGTTGAGGGGAATGCTGTTGATAAACCGGATGCTATTGTTATCCGGGGCGGCGATAAACAAATCAATGGTTCTTTCTGTTCGGTTACTGGCCGCGAGTAGAAAACGATTATCCGTCAGCTCAAGCGCATCGACATTATTTAAACGGCCACGGTTTAGGAAATGTAACTCTTTGCCGCTTAGATCATAAATGCCGAGACCGCGCTGTTTATTGGTGCCGACAATCCAGGTGGTGTTATTGGTGACCAGAATGGCAGGGTCGTCGGCGGCATCGCCAGCATTTTTTACCGGTTGAGTTTCCATTGCTGGCATTACACTGGCAATTGGGGGCTTCATTGCGGCAGTTGTGTTATTCGTGGTCAAAAAGTTGAATGTGTCATATTTGTCCGACTGTTCCAGCGTATCTTGGTAGTCAGCAGCACTGTGTAAAATCGAATCGGTCTCCGGGTCTATATCCAGTGCCAGCGGACCAATAAAGGGATCGGAAAAAAGTAATTTGCCATCCTTAAAGCTGCAGCGCTCAATATCGGGGTTGGTGGCGATACGGCGAACCAGCCGAAGCTGGTGTTGTTTTGGGGTGAGCCAGTAGTGATAAAAAAAAGTATCGCCGTCATGAATAAAAAGATCGTGAACCTGATTGCTCGAAGGTGCGAGACAGAGCAAGTCCATATCGTGTGTTAGCTTAACCAATTGGTGAGCTGTGACTTTGTCGCTGCTTAGCTCGGCAATTTGTAAATACTCATTATCATCTTCACTCCAGAGTAACCAGTTTCCTGAGCCGGTGATACTCTCAATTTCAGTACTTGCCTGATATATTTCCTGCGACTGATCGCCTTTAATTCGAAGTAACTTATTTTTCTTCGCGATAATTGTTGTTTGTTCTGGATTGGATGCTTCGGTCGATTTCATGTTGTTGAGACTGCAGGCAGTCAGATTCAGTGAAATCAAAGCGGTGACGGAAACAGCCGATATAAGCTTGTAAAACATTTACTGATAACTCCATATAAAGCAGAAGTCTGCTAACAGCAACCTGTTAGCAGGCACGGCAAGGTAGTTTAAATTTTAATTGTGTTTACACTGCTGTCCCACAAAGTTTAAAGACAGGGAATCGAGATCGGCTGATGAGACCGTCGCCAGCATGGATGCTGGCGTCGAGCCCCCATGGATGGGTTTACGGCGTGTCTCGGCAGCCGATCTCGAGTTCATGTCTGGCACAGGCTTAAGCCCGCGAAACGTTACTATGCGGATAGCTCTATGGCCAATGTGAATAAAGTTATAGGGCAGCAATGTTGTGTTTAAAAACGACCGCGAAGCGTCAATATAATAGCCGGTTCGGTTTCTTCGCGCTCGACTTCGCTGCTTTCAGGACTACCGCTGCGATAAGCGTCTATATCTTCATATTCGCGAATCAGCTCTTTTTTCTCGGCGTTTAGCAGGTTTTGCGCTGCCAGTCGCAGTACATAATCCCCGTTAGCAAAACGCTTTTCGATAAAGGCTTCGAGATTGCCGTCATAACTGACCCGATTAACTTCTCCTCCCTCAAACTCTTCTGCCTCATCCTGCTTCTGGTAACTGAGGCCGTAACTCATACTCCACTGCCGCAGCTCGTGCTCAAAGCCGATATTGTAAACATAATCCGCCTGACCGCTGAAGCGTCGTTCCAGTCCTTCAAAATAAGGATCATCCACTTCTGAGTCGAGCAATGTCAAATTGACAAACCATTGCAGATCGTCGAGATTAAGCCATGCGGCGGGGGCACTGACATCCAGTTCTGCACCATAAATGATGCCATTATCCTGATTGTTAATTGGCTCGCGCAAATCAAAATTTCCATCGACGGTGGATATTTCACTTTGAGTAAATTCGATCAAGTCAGTGACGCGACGATAAAACAGGTTAAGGCCGATAACGCCTTTGTCTGACATAAAGTGATCGTAACCGACATCCAGCCCCCAGGATTTTTCCGGTTCCAGCTCGGCATTGCCGCGAAACTTTTCATCTTCAATAGTCAGCTCAACCGGGTTCAGTTGATCAAATTCCGGGCGGCGCAGCGTACGGGCAATACTGGCTCGGAATTGATCGGTTTCACTAATATGCCAGCGGAAGTGCAGCGTCGGATTAATTTCCCAATCGTCGTCTTCATGCCTGGTGATCGTGCCGTCAAAGTCGCCGCCTCTAATCGTCAGGTCGGTATATTCGGCACGTAACCCCAGTTCAACTTCTTTGTCGTCGGTCAATTGCCACTGGCCCACAGCATAGAGATCAACTCCGGAAATTTCTGCTTCAAAGTCGGCATACTCATCGTTTTCATCGTCGAGTTCACCTTCGTCATTGAATACTTCGACACTGAAGTCACGTTCCTTGTTGTAGTATTCGGCGCCATAGCGCGTTTCAAAGTTGGACAATGTATAGGTTGATCTGAAACCGGCACGCCATTCGGTATCGTCAATGGCGGTTTCTTCTACTTCATCCAATTCAAGCTGATCACCAAAATCGGCTTCGGAATTGGTTTCCGTTTTGTCTTCGGTAAAGTTCCTGAGACCGGTATAAAGAGTGGTTTCACTGTCGTTGCCCATCAGTTCGTAGGAGCCTTCGAGATTACTGTTGCGTTGCTCGATATCCTCCAACTGATGCTCCCTGACTACTTCGTCAAGCACAAAGGGTGAGTCACTATCGGCACGCTCAAAGGCGGAAACAATCGCGTTTTCTTCCTCTTCGCGCTCAGTGTCCAGATAACCCCAGCGAAGTTTTAGGGAATCACCGTTATCCAGATTAACACCAATATCGCCATCCAGTGCGACATCGCGGCTGTCACGTACATCACTTTCAACTACGGTTTCCTGTTCATCTTCTTCGATAGCGGAGGAAGTTTTTTCCTTGGGGTTATAGCGTTCCTGCACATTGGCCGAGATGCCATACTCAATTCTACCGTTAGTGCCGGAGAAGGAAACAAAGCCGCTACCCCGGGCTTTCTCCATATCAATGACACCCAGGCGCCAGGTACCGCCTTCATACCGGGCGCCCTGTTTGAGAATAATATTCAAGCTGCCGCCAATGCCTTCACTGCGGATATCGCTGCTGGGGCTGCGGATAATTTCAATTTTTTCCACTATCTCTGCCGGTATCCGGTCCACGGCGATGGAACCATCGTTCTCCGAGCCGGGTATCGGCTGGCCGTTAATCAGTACCTGGGTGTAACGTGAGTCCAGGCCGCGCAAACGGGGTAGATCGTACTCTCCGACATCACTGTTGAAGGTCACGCCGGGAACACGCTTTAGCATATCGCCTACCGAGATAGGCTCAAACCGTTGGAAGTAAGCGGTGTCGTAAACCAGCTTTGGTGCGGTGTTATTGACATGGTTGCGAACAACCACGCGTTGGGCCAGAACTCGTACAGTTTCAATGTCTGCATGATCGTCTGCCAGTAAGCTATGGCTGGTAGTACTAGTGGCAATGGCAATAGCCAGTGCCAGGCGTTTATAGTGCATTCTCTTTCCCCTTGGTCTGTTTTTCTAAAGCCCGTTGTGATCAACGTGGGCCTTATGTATTTGAAATTTTGTAGGGACCCTAGAGAAGTGAGATGACAAAACTATGACAGTTTTATACGGCGAATTGGAAAAATGGGGTAAATGCTGAAGTAACAATACCCGCTGAGCTGATATGACCTTTTTATGCAATATTTGCAGAGTAGACTCACCTCCAACAGTGCGGTGATTAATACTGAAAAGCGAAATTTATGAGACTGCATGTCGTTTAAATGTTTGTAGTAATCTAATTTTTAAGTGAACGAGAAAATTCGATGAGCTTTGTTGACTTTTTTAACCTCACGCCGGCAACACCCTCAATGAAGGCGCAGCCAAGGGAGTCAAGATTAGTCGCCTATATGTTGCTGTTATTTGTTTTAACGGCCTTGACGGCTGTTAAGCAGGGGGCAGTAAAGCCCTTAGCCGATATTGACTGGGTCGATGTGATTGGCGAGGGTGCGACGCTATTGGCAGGAGCTGCCTGGTTACACTTTATCATTGCCTGGCGACCTCCAGGGCCGGTGACACGTTGGCTGGCTTTTGGGTTTTCCTTGCTGGCTTATGGCTTTTTTCTGGATGCGCTGGATGAATTGGTTCGATTTAATAATACGCTGTGGGGACAGTCGCTTGAATCCGTAGTTACCCCCGTCGCCATTGCTGTGCTGACCTTTGCGGCGGTGGCCTTACACAATGAGCAGCGGGTTTTGCATCGGCAGCAGCATCGACGCGAAGCACATTATCGGGACCATCAAGCCATTGATGCCATCACTGATCTTTACAATGCTAATTATTGCCTGCAGGTGCTGAACGCTGGCATTCAATCAGGTCAGCCGCCAGTTCTCTGGCTGATTGATTTACAGAATTTTGAGGTAATCAACCAGCGCCATGGTTTTGCCGCCGGTGATACAGTTCTTAATCGGGTGGCAAATACCTTAGTGGCAACCGTGCCAAGGGATTCTTTAGTTTGTCGCTATGCGGGCGACCGCTTTGTGGTGCTGACGCATCAACGTGGAATTTCATTAGCGCTGGAGCAATCGCTGGGGCAGTTATTAGGCTGTGCCATGCGTCTTGCGCTTTACGATTGCACCGGTGTAGATGAAACTCTGGCAGTTCGAGTGGTGGCACTGGAGCCGATGGAAGATGAAGCCGCTGAGAAGCTATTGCAGCGCGCTAACAATTTATTACAGGCGCGAAAGTAGTATGTTGGCCAGTATAGCGTCGCCACAGGAAAAACTGATTCCTGCCTGGTTACAGCCAGTGCTGGTATTGGACCTGTTGGCTGCACGTGGAATTGAATGGGATGCGGCTCTCTCTGGCACCGCTTTGTTTGTTGAGGATTTGCCCTTGACTGAGCGATACATTAATGTCCATCAATACAATCGGTTTTTAGAGAACGGTAGTAAGCTCTGGCCCACGCCAGATTTTGCTTTCCTGCTGGGCCATCAAATTGCACAAAAGGGTTTGGGTCCATTGCGGGATGTGCTATCGGCGTCAATTCCTTGCGAGCGATGGCTAAAACTGCTGGCTCGGTACAATCGATTGTGGTCTCCAGGCTTAAGTTGTCGTTTGTTCCATACTGCTAATGATGACTGTTTTTTTCAAATTACTAAGTTATCAGCTCACGCTCGCAGCAGTGCGATAGCGCGGGAAGATCGGCAGCTAGCATTGCACAGTGCCATCACCACGTTTTGCCATCTGCTAAAGCATTCAAGTTACTCGCTGAAAATGGAGGTGTATTTCTCAGAAGCGAAGCCTAAACACATGGAGCTATTCCATGCCCATATTCCTGCTCGATGCCATTTCTCTGCGCCCTTCGACGGGGTTAAGGTCAACATTACAGAAGCAGGCTATCAGGATAATGTGGTCGGTCAGGATACGAGTGTTCAGGTCACCAGCAAGAATGCTTTGGGCGTTCATAGCTTTCAAACACAGGTGGCGATCCAGCATTGTGAAAAAATCTGCTGTGAACGTGAATATCTGCTGCCTTATCTGACCAAAATGCTCTGGGCACTGGATTCCAGATCAAGCAATTTGCTCGAATGTGCCAGCCATTTAACTACCAGTCCGGCCACATTGAAACGTCGTTTGCAGGAACAGGGGTTGTCATTTCAGCAGCTGTCAGACTATGTACGCGCTGATCGGGCGATTATGGAATTATTGATAATCGGTACATCTGTTGAGCAAATAGGCGAACGCCTGCAATACCATGATTCCAGCAACTTCCGTCGCGCCTTCAAGCGCTGGACAGGTATGACGCCGAAAGCTCTGCGCCTGCTATACCAAGAGTTATTTGAAGTGACTGGTTAAATTGGTTGCCTCAGCGCTAAAGACTCGACGACTGCTCTCGATTATTTTATTTTCATATGATTAGTCGACATGGCTTGCTTTCAAATCCTTCTTGTTTGCCCTGGATTCCAGGCTGGTTTTTTCATTGACCTGTGATACCTTTCTACTTCCGTTTGAGTAGAAGACATCAAATTTATGTATTACGGTGAACGATTCAATAGTATCTCCCATCTAGTGGGTGCGGTCCTTGCGCTGGTGGGGCTGGGCGCTTTACTGACGATTGCTGTTCACGAGCACGATTGGCGGATGATTGCCAGCTTCAGCATTTTCGGTTTTACGCTGGTGCTGTTGTATACCATGTCAACCCTCTATCACAGCTTTCCCATGCCGCGGGTAAAAACCCTGTTTCGAAAACTGGATCATGTCTCTATCTATTTATTAATCGCGGGTACCTATACTCCCTATATGATGGTATCTCTGTGGCAGGGCCAGGGGCCATTGATGTTGACCGGGATATGGTCGATGGCTGTTATGGGGCTGGTGCTGGATTTACTGATCAAAAAACGCATTATTGCGCTGCAGGTCGCCATCTATCTGGTAATGGGCTGGATTAGCGTCCTGGTATTAAAAAGCCTGTGGGAAGCGATGCCGAGGGCGGGAATTTTATGGTTATTCGGCGGTGGTGTTGCTTATACGGTAGGGATAATTTTTTATGTTTTAGACAAGTTGAAGAAATTAAATCACGCCCATGGTATCTGGCATATGTTCGTTCTACTAGGCTCGATCAGCCATTTTATTTCCATCATTGCCTACGTCAGATAAGCTGTTGCTAGCTTCCAGGGTTGTTGCTTGTTGGATGGGCGATATAGAAATCGGATTGACTGAATATTGCGTATCTAACTTAGTTCAATGACTTATAGCCTGAAATAAGCTCGAAATGACCGATAAAGGGAGGCAGCATGGATGAGCTTGGTACTGATCAGCGGTTACTCCAGTTATACGATAATACACGCCAGCTCAGTTCAACATTAATTGAGCCGCTCAGTGAAGAGGATTGCCAATTGCAATCTATGCCTGATGCCAGCCCGAGCAAATGGCACTTGGCGCATACCACCTGGTTTTTTGAGACATTTATATTAAAAAAGCAGCTGACTGACTATCGAGAGGTCAATCCGGTTTATCAGCGGCTGTTCAATTCCTATTACAATGCTGTGGGGGCTCAGTTCAGTCGACCTGATCGTGGTGTTCTTTCTCGTCCCTCCCTGCAAGCGATCAAAGATTATCGCCATTCTATCGATGAGCATATGCGTGCATTGATCGCTAATAGTGAAATCAACGAAGCCTTGCGTTTTATTATTGAGTTGGGTATTCACCATGAGCAGCAGCATCAGGAGCTGTTGCTTATGGATATCAAGCATGCCTTTTCTCGCAATCCCTTGTTTCCGGTCTATAGCGAAAGCGAAGTTCAGCCTGCCCGTTCATCACCCCAGTATGCAGCGCAGCCCTGGAAGCACTACGAGCCGGGGTTAACCACTATTGGTCATCCGGGTGACACATTTTCTTTTGATAATGAAAAACCTCAGCATCAGGTCTTTGTAGCGCCATTTCGCATCGCTGGTCAGCAGGTGACAAATGCTGAATTTGCCGAATTTATCGCTGACGGTGGTTATAGTAATCCTTTGCTATGGCATGCCGATGGATGGACCCATTTACAGAATTCAAACTGTTCACAGCCCATGTACTGGATGAAAAAGGATGAACAGTGGCACGAGTTTACCCTGCATGGTCTGTTGCCGCTGAATATGCAGGCGCCGGTATGTCATGTCAGTTTTTTTGAAGCATCGGCTTATGCCAGTTGGTGTGGGAAGCGATTGCCCACTGAGTTTGAATGGGAGGTGGCCGCTAATGATAATGTCACTAGTGATAGCGTCGTTAATGTTAACAGCCATGCCGAACCACAGTTTTTAAACCTAAACCAGTTACATCCTTCGGTTAAAAGTAGTCAGTCTTTGTTGGGAGGGAGCTGGGAATGGACAGCGAGCAGTTATTCCGCCTATCCGGGTTTTAAGCCTTTTCCCGGAGAGGCGGGGGAATATAACGGCAAATTTATGGTAGGGCAATATGTGCTACGCGGAGGCTCTTGTCTAACGCCTAATGGACATGCCCGCTCTACCTATCGCAATTTTTTTTACCCACATCACAGCTGGCAAATGAGTGGTATACGTCTGGCGGAGGATCTGCAATGAAAGCTGAGGAATGTCTGGCAACAGCGGTTGACAATGTTTTTTTAGACGATGTACTAACGGGGCTTTCTAAAACCAATAAAGCACTACCTAGTAAATATTTCTACGATGATCGTGGTTCAAAATTATTTGAACAAATATGCATGCTGGACGAGTATTATCTGACCCGTACCGAAATGCACATACTAGAAACCTTTAGCGAAGAAATTGTAGAGGGCTATGCTAATAATTTGTGCATGATTGAGCCAGGCGCTGGTGCGGGTAAAAAAGCGGCTATCTTGTTGGAGGCTGTTGGCGGAGGGCAGCAATTTGTACCTCTGGAAATATCTACGGAAGCACTGCATATGTCCAGGCAGCACTTATCAAAAAAGTTTCCCCAGCTAACCATTCATCCTATTCACGGTGATTTTACCAACCCGGTTGATGTACAGCGTGCAGCCCGTGAGATCAGCAGCGATCAGCGATTGGTCTTTTTTCCGGGCTCAACGCTGGGGAATTTTGAGCTCTCTGAGGCAGACGCCATTTTAAAAAATCTTCGTCAATTAATGGGTGAACAAGGGTCAATAGTTATAGGCCTGGATTTACTGAAAAATGAAGAGCGTTTATTAGCTGCTTATAATGATGAGCGGGGTATAACCGAAAAATTTAATAAAAATCTGCTGGAACGCATCAATCAAGAACTGGGGGCTGATTTTGATTGTGAAACTGGCTTTGATCATCGTGCAGTGTTTAATGCACAGCAGCAACGGATTGAAATGCATCTATACTCCAGCCGAGAGCAGGTTGTAGAGGTTGCCGGGGCCAGATTTCATTTTTCTGAAGGTGAAACAATACATACTGAGAATTCACATAAGTACTCCGTGGATTCCATTAAGTCGCTATGTCAGAAAAATCATTTGCGTATTGATAAATTGTGGTTTGATGAAAGAAAGGACTTCGGCGTATTCCGTTTAGCCAATGCTGCCTGACATGATGCGTTTTAGAGTTTTTCATTCAACCGAAAGTACAGCTCAGGGAAGTGAGTTCAGGGTATTGTATGCACCTCCAAAAGTTATCGATTTCCCGGAAGAGTATGCTGTGGTCAGTGAGATAAAGGCTGATTTGTCGGCCACCTTCTACCAACAAGGAAAGGAGTTTGAGTTTTGTGGTGCCGGAGCGTTATGTCTGGCCAGTATGTATACAAGCTCCATAATGCCAATATTAGTAACTAACAAGCATATGAGCTTTAAGTTGCAATACGAAGAGCAAGGCCCATCCGTATGCTTGCCATTAATCAAGGCGGAATACGCAGCAAAGGAAAGCTGTTACCTATTCGTAAAGCAAAAAGTCATAGTGGAATCTGTTGCGAATCAGCAAGCAGTAGCTGATTACAACTATGCACCTGATCCAGGGGTATATTCAGCATACACTACCCGGATAGTGGTTTTTATGGATAATGACAAACTTCGAATAGTATTTCGTTATTTCACTAATTTTAATAATAAAGGCGAAGATCAGGCGACGGGGTCTGTATTTCGCTATATAGGCGTGCTACCGATTCAGGAAGAAACCTGGTACGACGTTTATCAGCACAGTGAGTTCGGTGCAGAGATGCGCTGCTACAAAAAGAGGAATTCTCTTGTTTATACCGGCAACGTTACTTTACTATAAAATTCATTGCTGTCCCATTAACTCTGAAGACATGAATGCGGTTTTTGCCAGCGCGACCGTCGCTAGCATGGATGCTAGCGACGAGCCTACATGGACGTATTCACGGCGTGTCGCGATGGTGAATGCCGAATTCATATCCCGCTCGGGGCAAGATGCTCCGCAAGCTCATAACTAGACAGCGTTGGTCATTCAGCAGAAAGTTAATGGGACAGCAGTGATAAAAATTATTAAAGCGGTGAGGCAGTAAAGGATATTTAATGACACGTTTTCTAGCCTTAATTCTGGCGTACTTATTTCTTTCTCTTGCAATCATTGGCGTGTTTCTTCCCGGTCTTCCTACGGTTCCTTTTCTACTATTGACCGCCTGGTTTGCGGCAAAAGGTTCGGATAAATTGCATCGCTGGTTATATGAACATCCTCATTTTGGTCGTTTGTTAATTGATTGGGAAACACAGGGGGCTGTTTCTCGTAGCAGTAAATATGCCGCTGTTGCCATGTTAACCGCCAGTTGGTTGATTCTATATTTTCGGTTCAATAATTTCTGGGTTCTGGTGGGAATGTCCATTCTTTTTGTAGCTGTTGCTGTGTTTTTGATTAGCCGTCCAGAACCACAGTAACGGCTCAACATTCAGCCGCGGGCTGAAGAGACTATGAGCCAGGCCCCTGAAGTTCTCTAAGCCAGAAATTATAAAGAAAACGCGTTATAATCAACCACCTGCTTTCAATAGAATACTCACACATTCATTTTCTTTTTATGTCTGACCAGTCTACATCCTTACCACTACTTTACAGTTTTCGTCGTTGCCCCTTTGCCATCAGGGCGCGGCTGGCTATTTATCATGCGGAAATAGACGTCGAGCTACATGAAGTGACGTTAAAAGATAAGCCGAAGGCTATGCTGGAGCTTTCCAGCAAGGGGACGGTGCCTGTACTGTACGATCAGGGACAGGTTATCGATGAGAGCCTGGATATTATGTTGTGGGCATTGAATATCAATGATCCCGATTGCTGGCTATCAGCCTACACGGAGCGGCAGCGGAATGAAGCATTTCGTTTGATCAGTGAAAATGATAATGAATTCAAGCCGTGGCTGGACAAGTATAAATATTCGGATCGTTATCCAGAACATGACCAAGCCTATTATCGACAACAGTGCGATCTGTTTTTACAAAAGCTGGAGGAACATTTGCAATCCAAAAAATACCTGTTAGCTGGCCATATCACGCTGGTTGATATGGCAATTTTTCCCTTTATTCGCCAGTTCTCTATGGTGGATAAAAAATGGTTTGATCAGTGTGAATACACCGCACTCAGAGGATGGTTGTATAAGTTGCTTGAACTGCCTTTGTTTAAACAGGTTATGCAAAAGCAGCAATAAAATGATGTCTATTCAGAAAATTCAAATCGTATTCCACAGTTGTCGCTTTCGGTAATAGCCAGTGAGTTGGCTGAGTCACCGGTATCAAGCCTTATGTTGCGTTTCTTAAAGTAAGCTTTAACCTGGTCAAGATCACCTACTGCAAAAACACAGGACCGAATGCCATCACCATAGCGGTAATGGTGTTGCTGGATCATGCCCGCCCCCAAGGGTGTTAACAGTTCGAGGATACCATCAGCAATCTTAACACCAAGGGCTTTTGCACCAATCTCTGGTCTTGGTTCTTCATAGACGATACTGGCTGATAAAAAACTCTGTAGAAAGCGTAGAGCTTTATCCATGTTTTCTACGACTAAGCTATAGTGTTTTAGTCCTTGCAACCCCAGTTCCTGTGCATCTTGCCAGTATTCGGCGGAGCGCATAGGTTTGTTACCTAGCCGTTCATAGTTTCTTTCATGAAACTCACCATCGTAAAATTCAAAGGCCACACCGAAGGTATCTTCAGGGTGGGTGTGCAGGGCTAAGCCCACATCTCTCACAATACGGATACCGTGACTTTTGACGGCTTCACGTACTGCTTTCATATCAGCCTGATACTCCACGCCGACAAAGTGGGCGCCATAGCGGGCACTCATCAACCATTCTTTGGGTGAAAATATTTCAAAGATTACGCGTCCGATATCAAAGAGCCCGGCATGCTGGCACTCTCCTGGGATATCCAATAGAAACTCGGCATCGTAAAGCTTGCCGAAATACTTCAGACTGGCGTGAAAGTCTGGCATCACCAGGTTAAAGTGGTTGAGTTTAATAGGGGATATAGATGAGTGCATTAGCTCGCCTTTCAGTCTGTGATAATTAAAAAATAGTTTTCGGGGATTTAATGCTGCTTACGTAAAGAAGTGACAGGGTATAGCATTTGCCCAAGATAGCTGCGTGGCAGCCTTTTGGTCGTGCCGTAGTCTGCCGGCCAGTGTTTGCCTGGCAAGTGCATAGTGTTAAACAGCCAATCAAATAACACCGTATGTGCGGAATAATTAGTATCTATCGCGGGTTTTTCGGAACTGTGATGCCAGTGGTGAAACTGAGGTGTGACAATAATATATCTTAAAAAACCGAAGGAAAGATTTGTGTTGCAGTGAATCAAAACCGCTTGTAACGCCGCAATAGTCACGTAAAAATTGAGAGCGACTTCACCAAACCCAAACAAGTAGAGCGGGATCATAACCAGGGCCCGTTCTGAAAATACTTGAATAAAATGACCGCGCGATCCGGCGAGCCAGTCCATGTTTTCCACTGAGTGGTGTACGGCATGGACTGGCCACAACAGTTTAACTTCATGATAAAGGCGGTGCTCCCAGTACAATACAAAATCGGCGGCTACAATGATCAGCCCCAATTGTAAAAGAGTGGGCATTGATTGGATAAAGGCCTGCATGGAGGGATTGACCGCCCAGTCGAAGTGGCTGACCTGATAGTTGGCGTAAATCAATATGGCCGATATGGCCAGGTGGTTAAAGCAGAAATAAAACAGGTCCAGGCTCCATTCATCTCTCAATATGACCTGGTTTTTGTATTTTGGAAATACCTTCTCCAGCGTCATAAAAATAAACGCGGAACCAAGAAAGGCAAGAATTAACCAGTCAACACCCAACGAAAGTCGTTTACCTTCGACAGCCGTTACTGGCACATTGTAGCCACCAATGAAAAAGGCGAGCAGCGTCAAGGCAATACCGGCTATTCCCATTCTGCGGTATTTTTTGAAGTAAAAAGTCAGCAGGCCAAAAAACAGGGAGAAGTACATGCCGTATTTAAGCATTGATTGTAAAACAACCCCGTCGTAAACCTGGCGCAGTTCGTTGGTGGTTAAATAGGAAGGGAATAAGTAGGCCAGGACAGCTAACAGGCTCAAGATACCTAGAGTGACTGAGCAGTAGCCACTAATTTTTCCTTCGCCCAGGCGAAACTCCTTCTCTTTATCAAGCTCGACCTGCCTTACTTGATATTGGTAGTTATCATCTTGGTTCATCGTTTTTCCTTTTTCTATTTTCCTGCTGTTATTAGCTTTTTAAGTTTCCATTTTTCTGTCTATTGAGTCTTGTGTTGCATAACTATGTTGTTAGTGAAAGCGCCAATGATTTAGCCTGATTAAAATCTGTTTTACCCGAACCCAGTTTCGGAATGCTATCGACTTGACAATATCGGCTGGGTATCGCCAGTGGATTGCACCCTTCGGCTAATAAGGCTTCTCTTAGTTCTGAGCTATCCAAATCTGTGGTGCAGAGCACAATAATCGCTTCCCCTTTTTTATTATCCGGAATGGTCGTGGCCACTAATTCTATATCTTCTTCAGCTGAAGCCGATAAATTGGTAATCGCTAAAGTTGAAAGAGCTTGTTGTATCTGCTGTTCAACGACACTCAGACTAACCATCTCGCCACCAATTTTAGCAAAGCGCGAGTAGCGATCGATAATGGTCAAAAAGCCATCCGGGTCGATGCTGCCCTTATCGCCGGTCACGTACCAGCGTTGACCGTCGATTTCCCGAATAACTTCTGCGGTCTTTTCCGGGTTTTTAAGATAGCCCTGCATAACCTGTGAGCCACCAATCAGGATCATTCCCGCCTCTCCCGTGGGGAGTTCTTCTTCAGTGGTCGGGTCAATAATTTTAAAGCTGGTGCCGGGAAGCGGCATGCCAACGGTTCCCAGCCGGCCGCCGGTTTGCACTTTCCAGTAGCTGGTATCCAGCACATCGGGCAGGTTGACGCTGGCCACGGGTGTTGTTTCAGTGGCGCCGTAACCTTCCAGTAATTGTTTGTTAAATTTCTGCTGAAAGCTATGTCTAACCTCATCGTTTAGCTTTTCAGCACCCGCCACTACAATGCGCAAGCTCTCTAACATCAGAGGGTGGACTTTGCGATTGTTGACGAAGAGCCGTAAAAAGGTTGATGTACCACACATGATTGTAGCGCGATATTTTGCGATAGCTTTTGAAATATTAGCCGCATCGGTTGGATCAGCATGGCAGACCATTGGTAGCCCCTCAATGAGTGGCATAAATTGGGTGACGGTCAGGCCAAAGGCGTGAAACAGCGGCAGTGAAGCCATCACCACATCATCCTCCTGGGTGTTCAAGACATCGGAAATCTGTTTCAGGTTAGCCATAATATTGCGATGACTTAGCATCACGCCCTTGGGCGCACCTTCACTGCCACTGGAGAACAAAATGGCAGCCGTCTGGTCAGCATCCTTCGACTTGCAATAAAGCCATTGCAAGCATCGGGTGGGCAGGCAGCGAACCGTTAACCATAGACGTAGCATTTCCAGTTTGCCCACATCCGCTTTTACTTGTTCCATAAAGATGACATTACTGGCCGATAGAGCTGGCTCCAGATTGATGCCTTTGCGCTGTAGTTTTTCCAGAAATTTTTTGGAAGTGTAGACGGTTTTAATTTCCGCTTGCTCTACGGCTGAGGCAATGGCCTCCGGGCTGGAGGAATAATTCAAATTAGCCACGGTTTTACCTAACAGCAGTGTCGCCATATTAGCCAGTACGCCGCCAGCACTGGTTGGCAGCAACAAGCCAATATTGTTTTCCTGACTAATGGTTTTGATACGTTTGGAGAATGCAATGGCCGCTACCAAAGATTGCGTGGCCGATAACGGCTCGCCCAGGGTGTCAGCGATCGACATTTCACTACCCACCCGTTTAACGGTTTTTATCCAGGCCTGTGGCAAACTGGGTAACTCATTGATGTGTTGCTGCCATGACTGAATAGAGAGATCGAAGACGCGGCGTTTAAGTACATCGGTGCTGGTGTTTTTGGGCAGCGCTGGGCCGAAGGAGACGATAATGTCACGCGATAGGCCGCTGCTGCGCAGGGAGCGCAACTTTTCCGACGACCTTGAAAACTGGCTGCCCCACAGGCCGCGAAGGTAAAAGGGCACAATGCTGATATCGGTGGTGGTCAGTTCGCTGGCATGTTCAAAACCTCGGCGAAACTCACCCAGATGACCGTTGCGACTGATAGCGCCTTCGGGGAACAGACAGACAACTTCGCCCTGGTCTAACAGTTCAGCAACAGTTTGGAGTGATTTCTTGCTACTTGCCCCCGGCTCTATGGGAATACAGCCCAGTAGTTTTAAAAAGCCCGTGAGGTACCAGCGCTCGTAAATACTTTTTAACATCACAAAACGAATAGGGCGCGGTGAAGCAATCTGGACAATTGCCCAATCAATCCAGCTGATATGATTGCCCAGTAATAATACACCGCCGGAGGAGGGCAGGTTTTTTATACCCTGCACATCGACTTTGTAACGGCGGGTCATGATCACGGTCAACAGAATACGTATCAAACTCTGAGGCAGTTGAATTACGGTATACAGGCCACCAAGGACGGCGACACCGGCAATAATACTTAACAGCCATTGACTGGAAATTCCTGCCAGCGCAAAGGCCACAGTCAACAGCAAAAAGCTCAGCATACAAATATTTTGGATGAGGTTATTGCCGGCCAGCACTTTACCCAGTTCATGGTCGCGAGCGCTAAATTGGATCAGGGCATTTAACGGTACGATGAATAGACCGCCCGCCAACCCGATAAACAGGAAATCCAAAAACAGCGAAGTAACGGAATCAAGCTGCGGTAATACTATTAAACCAATACTGATACCGATCGCGCCGATTGGAATCAACCCGGTTTCCACATAGCCCTTTGACCATTTACTCACCAGCGTTGAGCCAATGGCGATACCAATGCCGGTAGCAGCCAAAATGCCCTGAATGACGACGGTATTAGTCACTGCCAGTGTTTCCTTGGCAAAGGCAGGAAACGCCGCCAGCATCACCTGGCCCACAGACCAGAAAACCGCCAGCCCGATGACGGACAGGCGAATCACACGGTTGCGTGTGACCGGCTGGATATTGGTTTTTAACGAGCTACCACTGAGATACTCGCGATAGTTGAATGAGTCATCAATATTGAAAGAGCGATCGGTGAAGGGAGCGGTACGTTCGTGATCAAGGTTTGGCAAGCGATAGGCCATGACGCATTCGATAAGGCTGTTAGCAACCAGCACCCAGCCTATTGGTGCTATGACTCTAAGGCCTTCGCTGGCATTGCTACCCGCAGGAAACCAGCGTTCAAATAGCAATGAAAAGGCCAGGGTGCCTAACAGAATGGCCCCAATCGTAATGGCCTGTACCAAACCGTTAGCCTCAGCGAGGTGCTCCTTGCCAAAAAGCAGTTTGATGTAGCCATACTTAGCGGGCGAGTAAATGGCCGATTGAATAGCAAGCAGGAAGGTGAGCACAAAGGCTGGCCAGAACCAGCCGAGGTAGTAGCAAACCGTAATACCCAGAGTGATGGCAACCGCTGCCCAGGCAGCAAGGCGCATCACCTGATTTTTTGCAAAGCGGTCGGAGATATAGCCGGCAGGGCTAAACAGTAGAATAAATGGTAGCAAAATCAGACCATTCACAATGGCACTGAGGATAATCTGGGTATTGCCGTCGTAAACTTTGAAGATCGTATTTTGGATAGTGATCTTGTGGCCTAAATCGACAAAGGCATTGAGTAGCACTACGGCAAGATAGGGCAGTGCACCGGGGAGTTTGAAGAGCTTGTTCATCTGAGTCCTTTCGCGCATGGGGTTTTAAGTTGATAAGTGATAGGTTGCGCTGTCAGTGGTTATTCGTTCCGTGAATCTTGATGTTCAGGGGTGTATTGTGCAACCTTTTCGACATTAGAATTGTTATTTGCTATTTTGAGTATCACATAAAGATACTTTGCGAGGAGTTATAGTGGCACAAACCCGCCTACTGATCAAAACGCTCAAAAAACAACTTAAGGCTCATGGCAAAACCTATGCCGATGTGGCGAAGCTACTGGACCTTAGTGAAGCCTCGGTAAAGCGTCTGTTCGCCGAGGAGAACTTTACCCTGCAAAGACTGGAGATGGTCTGCGAATCCATGGGTCTGGAGCTGTCTGACCTGATACAGGCCATGGTTAGCGACCGAAATAGCGTGACGCAATTAAGCTGGGATCAGGAGGAAATGATTGTCTCCGACCTTCTATTACTGATGATCACAGTCTGTGTTATCAATGGTTATGCCTATGAGGATCTGTTAGCTCAATATGAGATTGACCCACATGACTGCATTCAGAAATTGGCCGCCCTGGATCGCTTGAAAATTATTGACCTGCTACCGGGCAACCGCATAAAACTAAGGGTGTCACCGGATTTTAGCTGGATTAAAAAAGGCCCGATTCAGCAATTGTTTCAGTCGAAAATCGAGAAAGATTTTTTTAACTCTCAGTTTGATAAGGATACTGAGAGCCTTATCGTATTGAATGGATTACTGTCCACCCGTGGCAATTTGGAATTTCAAAAACGTATGCGTCGATTGGCGCGAGAGTTCTCTGAGCTGTGTAATGAGGATAAATCCCTGACCATTGACCAGCGCCATGGTACGTCGCTGGTGATTGCCATGCGGCAGTGGCAGTACAGTTTGTTTAAGGCCTATCAGAAATAAATATAGTCATAGCCAGACTAACCGTAGCAATGCCTGCAATGGCGCCTGCCAGATGAGACGCCGGATAGGGTGGCCAACTGATCTGGGTGAGTACGGATTGGTTCAACGTCATTTCCAGGCCTAGCTTGCCCATACCCAGCAGGGCGCTGAACAACACCCAGCCTGAATGGCTGGCTTTCCATGCCAGCCACAAAGCCATGATCAACAGGCTGTTGAGTATCCCCGATAAGCCGCAGTAAAAGCGAAGTTCACACAATGGCGAGAGCAGCAAGGCATCGACCATCAAGATACCCGCGATCAGAGAGAACAGTAACAAGCGTCTTGAGTAATATTCAATAAAACCTCCCAGCGCCAGTAAAGCCAGATTGTTCCAAAGCCAGTGCTCACTATCAGCGTGCATAAAATGCCCACTAACAAGAGACCAAAGCTGGCCTGCGGTAATGGCTTCTCGGTCAAAATACAGTAGTGATTTAACGGTGTCAGGCAGTAGCATTAATCCACTGGTTAACAGCGCTAAGCTTAGTGTCAGATAGAGGCGGGAGAGATTTTTCATGAAAAATATTTGCTCGTTGAGGCTAATAACGTTGAGACTGAGAAATAAGCAGCCAGAGGGCTGCTCGTGAGTGATGAAATGCCTTAGCGAAATCGATGAGGTCTTGTCTGGGTTTTTCTTAAGGCAATGATCAGCGGCACTAACAATAAAACAAACCAGGGTCCGCTGGCGCCACCGCCGCTGCCGCTACTTCCAGGGTAGGCGCGAGGTGTATTGAAGGTGGGTGATTGTGTGTCCACACGATTGTTTTGTACCGGAGCATTGGCACGTTCTTGCCTGGCCTGTTGCTCATCGACTACTCGCCTGGCGTTATTGCGGTCAATGTTGTATTGCTGAAAGACTTCTTCGCGCAAAACAATCATCGACGTGTAATCGGTCACCAGGCTATATTCTTTGGCTACATCGATGATCGCATTTTTATTGTCGCTATCTTCTCCCAAGTAATCCATTTGGTTTTGCAGGGCTTCGATGTAAGCATAAGCCCATAACCTTTCGACTTCGGGGTTGCGAGTGCTGTGTTCGGGAAATTCAAAACGGCTGGAATAGATTTTTTTCTGACCGGAGATTTTACCGCTTACAGTGACATCAGCCATGCCATCGCCTCGGTAATGCCCCATCACAATTAATTGCTGGCCGTGGTAGAGCGAGCCAATGGCTGCCGGCGTCATGTCCTCCACTTTAACCCCTTTAATGTTTACCTCGACATCATGCAATGCCTGATGGGTGAGTTTGCCCGTCGCCAGCATCAGTTGGCCGACAATATCGTCACTGTTAGAGACGCTGATAGCAAAGCCGTTAGAGACTTTGGTCATGCCGTCCAGCAGCGGGCGGTTGGCGCTATTGCCCATCACGAAAGTAAACAGCCTGACGTCATGTTGTTCCAGCAGTTTTAAAAAAGCCTTCTTTTCGGTGGTGCCGACATTGGCAACGCCATCGGTCACCAGAATAATGGCGCTGCTGCGATCGGCGTCCAGCTCATCAATACCTTCTTTAAGGCCCGCGTAAAGATTGGTGCCGCCATTGGGTTGAGTGTTTTCCAGTTGTTGCGTATAGCGTGTTATCTGTTCCGGTGTGGCCGGTACATAGCCGGAGGTTAATTCCTGGGCGCTATTGTTAAACAGTACAATGCGGAAGCGGTCATTGGGGTTCAGTTTACCTAGCCCTTTATTCACGCCTGCCACCAGACTGTGATATTTACCTTGCATAGAGCCGGATAGATCTAACACAAATACCCAGTCTCGTCCCTGCGTGATCGGGGCCAGGTCATCGCCCGGGGTGATGGTCATCATAAAGGTGCCACGGTCTTTGCCGGGTTCGCGATGGCTGACCATATCAATGGCACCGGGCAGCCCTTTTTGATGTCGCCAATAAACGACAATGTCTTTATCCAGCTTTTGGATTATCTGGGGTTGCAGGGGTTGAGGTGGAGGAGCGTGGGCGTGTGATTCCTCTTCCAGTATTGCTTGGCTGTTAGTTGTGGCCTGTCCATTCGCCAGGGCGACACTCCATTCTTCCGGCGAAAGCGATTGCGCGGTAGCCTGTGGGTGTTGCGGCAGCCTTACATCGTCAACGGGGTAAGAGGACCTCAGCTTTAACTTAAAGCTAAAGGCTTCAGTGACCGCTTCGTTATAGGACCAAAAGGCCAGTTTCTCCTCGTCAACTCCGCCTTCCTCCAGCGGATAAACATAGCGACCAATGCCACTATCGACGTGAATCGGCTGGATATAGACCAAACGTATTTTGACATCCTGCTGTGGCAACACGGGATAGACCGAACTATCAAAGGTTTTGTACTCGTCCTTTTCAGTGAGTGCGGTTTCTCTGCCCTGTGCTTTCTCCTGTTGGTAGATATCCCGCGCCCGTTTTTTCTCAACCACTTCTCCGGTTACCGGCTTGCCATCAATCCAGTAAGTGAACTCGCCAACTGAGGCTTTTTCCGGGACGGGGAAGGAGTAGATAGCTTCCAGAGCGCTATCGTGAGGATTAAAAAAGACCTGATCAATGCGGGTAATGGCGTAACCGTCTTCAATCACGACGTTGACGTGATGTTGTTTTATCTCAAGCGCTGAAAACTGGCTGGATTTCGGCGTCATCAATCCGGCTGCCTGTGCACTGTTGACCGTTAACAAGGTCGCCGCTATCAATAGCGTTGCAGTAGTTGTCGCGAATAGTTTGCTGCTTGACCATAGCTTGCTTAGGTTTGTCCTGATACTCATTGTTGAGCCTCCTTATGAAAATTATCAATCACTGAAAACCGCGAGTGATGGGGCGCAAACTAGGAGCTTGACTTGCGACTCGCAAGCTAAAGAAAAAAGGTGTTATCACCTTCAACTGAAAGTTGTATATGTTGATACTTTCTAAAACCAACTGGATATAGACGCTGTGCAAGCTAGTATGGTGAGTACTAATTAGCAGGGAGAAAATTTTAAATGCGGCGGATCATCAATAAAGTCATTGTGGCACTTTGTTGTTTGGTGCCCCTTCAACTTCTAGCCAATCAGCCAGCAAAGGGCGATGAGTGTGTGATTTTATTACATGGGCTGGGGCGTACAGGTTTATCCATGTTGGCGCTGGAGCGACGGTTATCACAGCAGGGGTTTGTTGTTGTAAATGTTACCTATCCCTCCTTAAAGTATCCTATTCAAGCGTTATCGCCCTTAGCTGTAGACAAGGGGCTTGACGGGTGTCGTGAGCAAGGGGCATCGACCATTCATGTGGTGACACATTCTTTGGGTGGCATCCTGCTGCGTCAGTATTTAGTGTCTAATCAAATTGATGGGCTGAGTCGAGTTGTTATGCTGGGGCCGCCTAATCAAGGAAGTCAGTTGGCTGACACTATACAAAATTCAGCGGCTCTACAATCTCTGCCCTGGCTTCAATCCTTACAACCTCCGGCTGCAGCAGAGTTAGTGACGGGGGAAACCTCGGTGCCGATATTATTGGGTGCGGTCAATTTTGAGCTAGGTATTATTGCTGGCACGAATAATCATCGCCCGTTTATTGCAAGCCGTATTAAAGAACCGAATGACGGTACCGTTACAGTGAATGAGACCAAAGTGGAAGGGATGAAGGATTTTATTCAGCTGCCGACAACGCATACCTTTATGATGTGGAATGAGTCGGTGTTAGAGCAAACACTACATTTTCTGAATCAAGGACAGTTTAACTACCAACTTAAAGAAAATGTTAGAGATTGAAGCGAATAGGCAGCGTTCTCAAACCCCAGGCGCCGAGAAAGGGGCGCCAGCTAACGTCACCGGATATTTGAGGATTTTTTAGGCGCTGGGCGATTAAATGTATGCCCTCTTCGAGTTGAGTACGGGCAATAAACTGGCCTAAACAGAAATGACCTCCGCGGCCAAAGGCGACATGGCGTTCCTCGTGAGTACGGTCCGGGTTAAAACTCAGTGGGTCGGAAAAAACGTTGGGGTCGCGGCCGGACATAGGAATAGCAAAGGCCACCATGGCTCCCTCTGGAAAATGAAAGCCCTGATAGTCGAAACCTTTAACGACCACGCGAAAGGTGGTGGCAATGGCTGAGTGGCGCAGAGCTTCCTCCACGGCCTTTTTACAATAGTCCCTTTCCTCTGCACAGCGGCGGTACAGTGCCGGTTTATCGAGCAACATATACATCAACAGCGTCAGCATATTTTTTGAGGTGTCGTAACCGGCAACGACCAGAGTAAGAATCATAAAACGTAATTCGGTTTCATCCAGCTCGCCGCGATTTTTCGTGTCGATTAAGACATCGAGTAAGGTCTCTTCCTGTTTGTCGGTTTGCAGTTCACGATCTAAAACGACGCCATCGGCAAATTCCCAGAGCACATCCCAGGCCGCCAGAAAGCGAGGTTTAACCGCAGGATCCAGGGTGAGTGAGGCAAAGTGATCTTCCAGAGCACTGCGAATTTTTGGGATAAATTCGGGGGAGATGCCGAGCAGCCCCCCGATAACGGCGACGGGGAAAAACGAAGCAAAATAGGCAAAGTCCAGCTCACCTTTGGGTGCCCATTCATCAATTAACTCTGTGATGACTTTTTGCATCAGTGGCCGAGCTTGCCTGGCTTGTTTTGGGGTAAATGCTTTGGCTACACTGGCACGCAATCGTGTATGGGTCGGGCCAGACTGTGAAAGTATCATTTCGTCCATAAAGCGTGCCCACATGGTGCCTCGCACGCCATAAAAGTCGGCGATATTGCCGAAGCCGGGTTTCAGGTTTTCATCGTCTTCCAGCAACGCTTTAACTTCATGGAAGCCGTGAATCACATACCCCTGAGAGAAGCGCGCTAACCAGGGGTGATCTTGCCGGGCTTTATCCGTGTAAGTGCTTGGGTCGGCCCAAAACTCCGGTAGCTCAACCGGTAAAGTGGGTAAATCTACCGCGTGGTTCATGCTCTGTTCCTTTTTAGGGCTGCAACGAAAGAGGGTAGTTTATTATTCAGACGCAGTTGTTCGCTATGGCTGAAGGTAAGAGCAGTGAAACCTGCGGTTATTTTATTAGATCAGGTTTCACGTTGGTTAAAAAACTAAAAAGTGATTAGGCGACGTCGCGCGATACTTCACCAATCTTTTTGCCATCTTCAAAATAACCGTGCCCATAGTCGCCTTTGATGGTAGTGCGCAGGGTGCGGCGTTCGTATTTGGATTCACAGCCCTCTACTGAATGTAGCATGCGGTGGTTGTCCCAGATCAGCATGTCGGTATCGCACCAGTCATGAAAATAGGAACAGCTGCCTTTACCGACTCTGTTAAGTTCGTGGCAAACTTCGTCCAACAGTTCATCTCCCTCGGGATTCTCGTGATGTTCGACGCCGACGGCCATCCAGGGGCTGACATGGAAGACTTTCTCACCCGTATCACGAGTCCACACCGCCGGGTGCATGGCGCGAGGGAACGTGGCGGCTTCTTTTAGCAGGGTCAGATTGAGTGGATCTTCTTGCACCGTTTTGAAATTGACACCGAAACGCATGGTGCTGAGACGGGTATCCAGCGTGTAGATGATATTCAATTTTTCAATTTTATCGCGTAACGCCTGAGGAAATTGACGATAACATTCGATGCCATCCAGAAAACCGGTGCGGCCGCCAACGGGAGCGTTGATGGGTGCTCTCAACACGCCCGCATAGTTGAGTTCGTCGTTGTAGCAATGATCAAAATGCCAGGGGGCAAAGCGCGCTACCACTTTTCCCTCAAATTCAACCAGGCCACCAGACAGCCTGGACTCATCGTCGGGTACGTAGTGCATATCAATGACACCGAGGGCAGCGTCGCCAATTTCATCGTCGCGCTTAACGGTTTTGGTTGGGTGATCCTTGATGGGACCAAAGACTTTACTGACTTCTACCTGCATTTTTGAGGTAGGTTCCATATTTTTAAAAATCAGCAAGCCACGGGTTCGAAAGGCATCACGCAACTGTTCACGTACCGCCTCGTCGGCCAGAGTGTCATAATTAAGTCCTTCAACAGTTGCGCCGAAGGAAAGGTCTTCTCTGAGATTGCTTATGGTGATGCCTGTCACTGTCATTTCTCCATCGTTGGGCTGTGTGCAGGGGCAAGTTTAAAAATGGTCAGAGCATCTGCACCGTATGTTTTTGTGTTACATTGTAATATTTGATTGTTACAATGTGCTCTTTGTTTGCAGTTTGAATAGTCGCTCGAAATTCTGCCAATGACAAGGGTGAAAGCCGTTTTTTTATCGCTGATTTAACTGCAAGCGGCGTTATCTATCGATAGAAAATACTGCAGAAAGCTAAGGCTTCCTCAAAGGATGGGATGCGTTTTCCTTGAATCTTTTTGGCCTTTTCCTTAACTTGATGTAATTCTGTATGTCGACTAATAAGTCAAAATGACAAATCATTAATTATTTATACCCGCCATATTGGGGATATACGATTGTTCGTATCCTGCGTTTCATAGTAAATTGACCGGTAATGTTTCCACTCCATAGCTTCACACAATAATTTACGGAGAACCCTCCTCATGCCAACATCTTTTGCCGTTGGATGGCGCCAAGTTGCTGTTTGTTTCATGATTCTGGCGGCAATGGGAATGATCGCTGCAACCTATTCCATAGTGGCAGTACCGCTGGCTGAGGAGTACCAGCCCAGTCGCACCGTGTTAATGCTGGCGATGACAGTGTTGGCAGGTACCTGCGCTATCCTGTCGCCCTTTCTGGGCAATCTGATGGATCGCGTGTCCTTGAAAATTACCATTCTAGTCGGCAGTTTACTGCTTGGTTTGGGCTATTTTGCTATCTCATTGACCACCTCCTTTAATCAGGTGTTGGTTATCTTTGCTGTCATTATCGCGCCGGCTAATGTATTGCTGGGTCCGCTGGCTGCCACAGTACTGCTATCGCGTTGGTTTGCTGAGCGCAGGGGGAGGGCAATAGGTATTGCGATTGCAGGTATTTCAGCGGGTGGATTCTTTTTCCCGATGATTATTCAAGGGCTTCTTGACGCTAACGAATGGCGCCAGGCTTTGCAGTTGCTTGGGTTGATCCTGACGTTGTGGACGATTCCTGCTGCGTTGATGGTAGTGGATCACCCGGCGGATCGAGGGCTGAACCCCGACGGTGCTGCCGAGCCGCCTGCGTTGACCAAGGAAGAGATGAATAAGGCTCCGGTATCGGCTTGGCGAGTGCTGAGCGACCCGGCCTTCTGGATGATTGCCGGGACAGTAGCAGTAGTGACAGCCGGTATGAAGGGTATGATTACCAACCTGGCTCCTATGGTGGTCGATAATGGAATCGAAGCCAGCAAGGCCGCACTGTTAATCTCACTTTATTCCGGTTGTAGTTTTATTGCCAAGCTCAATTTCGCCGCTTTGTCTGATCGGATCGGGCCGCGAATACTTATGTTTTTTGCCCTGGCCGGTTTTGCCACAGGGATGGCGTGCCTCACTCAGGCTAAATTGGGTTATACCTTTATTGCACTAGGGGTAGCGTTAACCGGGTTGTTCGGTGGGTTGATGGTGCCTATGGAAAGTTATCTGGCGCCGAGGATCTTTGGCCAGAAAATTGTTGGTCGCGCCATGGGTATGTTAACTGGGGTTATCCTGATCGCCCTGTTATCGACGCCGCCCCTATTCGGGCTTATCTTTGACCTGACCGGCAGTTATATCGGTATTATGTGGACTTTCGCCGGGCTGGCGGCGCTCACCCTGCTCGTGGTGCCAGCTATCCGCCTGCACCCACGCGATGAGACGGAGCCGCTATCTGCTGCCAAATCTTCAGCGACCGATAAGGTGGCTGTGGCTGCCTCTAAATAAGCTTGATAGAAAGCGAAGCTTTTCGCCGGGCTTCGCAATGACGATTGCTTTTGATAAGAAGGAAGTGATAAGAACGAGTCAATAGGAGTGAGTCTGGTAATAATTAGATAACTCGTGATAATAAATAACTAGCCTAGTTGGCCGTGAATCTCAAAGACACGGGAAGCGAATTTCCACTGACCCGCATGAAGTTCCAAATGATCTTCATACTCACCAATCAACTGATGGCCATTCGGCCATACCGCCACCACTAAAATACTGTTCGCCTTGGCTTTGTTTCCGTTCACCTCAATGATGAGGTTATGAATCATCGGGCACAGGCGAGTACCGTTATGTTCTGCCTCCGTAATGTACTGGATGATCGTGTCTTTACCTTCAAGCTTGGTTTGCAGCACCGGTTCATCGGTGGATAACAGCGGTGCTTGCCATACATTAAAATAAGCATCGTCGGTAAAATATTTTTCGCACTCGATACCCGTTGCAGTGCGAATGTGTGCTGCGTACTGATGAATAACTTCAGTAATGGCCTGTTTGGCCAGATAATCCTGATCAATGGTCATAACATATCTCTTCAGTTATCAATTTTAATTTTTTATGGCTTGTCTTTGCTTTGGATGTTTGAATCCTTGAATCTTCCTGTCAGGTAAAAGAATAAGGCGCCGAGCGCTGTTGCAACTGCCGATATCAGCAGAAATACATTGAACTGATCGGTAATGTGCAATGTATAACTCAACAGTAATGAGCCAATGGCTGCACCACCGCCGATAGCGGCAATGAGAAAGCTGTAGACAAAGCTGTAGTTGTGCATGTCGAACTTACGTGAGGTAAGAAAAGCGCCGATATCGCCCTCTGCACCCTGCGCCAAGCCAACCAATGAGACTGAAAATACCAGTAACCAACTGGCATCCAGTGAGCTTGCCAGTATGCAAAAACCGACAGCAGGCAAGCCAAGGGTAAACAGTGCCACAACATGTGGCTGGATGCGATCCAGTGCCAACCCGCTGAGGAAGCGACCGACCACTACGCTGACGGCATAAAGAGAGACCAAAACGGTGGCAAAGCGGCTGGCTGCACCACTCTCATAGAGCACCAGCTTTAATTGAGACGATACAATGACCTGGGGCACATTGACCAGAAACATCCCTATGACCAGCATCAGAAATACCGGTTGTTTAATCAGAGTAAAAAGTGTGTCGCGAGTCAATTCTGGTTGTGGTTCTTGCTGCTCCTGACTGGCTTTTGTCGCTTCTGGCTTTTTGCGCTTGCCCATACAGCTTATGGCAATCAGACCGCCCAGTGCTGACATGCACGCCAGCGCGTGATAGCCGGTCCGCCAGCCATATTGATCAATGATTTCACCCACAATCGGAACCGCAATGGCCCCCATCAGCGGTGCGCCGCTCATTAAGACTGAAAGGGCTAAGCCTCGGGCAATATCAAAGCGTTCTACAATCACCCGGCAAAAAACAATCGTTGTGGTCAATATGCCGAGAATGTTTTTCAGCACCATAATGGCATAAAACTCGTAGATATTGCCCGACATAAAACTAAAGGCAATAAATGCAGTCGGTACGGCAGTGAATCCAACCATGGCGGATATTCGCGCACCAAAGCGATCGACAAAACGGCCGGCAATAGGAACGGCCACCAGCGATACCAGTGACAAGGCTCCCACTAGCGCGAACTGAGATTTTTCCCAGCCAAATTCTTCAAGTAATGGTGGCCCAAATAAATTGAGCATATAGTGGTTAAGTGCCGAACCAAGAGCCAGGCCCACACAGGCGCCCAGTAGTGTGGACCAATGTATACGAAATTCACTGAAATAATGCAGAACGATTCTCCCACTGTTATTTTTTATATGGGGTAATTATTGGGTGGTTATTTTGGGCGTAAACTTGTGGCTTAGAGAATAAAGATCTTAACGAGCCGCGGCAAGCAAGTTTGAGTGGCTGGTGACTGTTTTAGGGCTAACCTGACGAATCTGTAATTTTGTGTAGGCACTTAACGACAGCAAAAAGATCAAGGCACTGCTCAATGAATGTTAAGTGATTTATCTCTTCATCCAGACTGCCTTCAGGCACCGCTTACTTGAATAGCCAAAACAGTTGCATTGTGCAGACGTGTTTAATGGCGCCGTGTTAATAGCCAGTCTACCAATGCAGGCACCTCGGCCAGCGCTCTCAAAGCGTCATTCAGGTGAGTGCAGCCACTGGTTCCACTCAATTGGTCTAAAACTGTCTCACGTAAACTCGAAATCGCGGTGCCTTTTAATCCAGACAGTTGTGCTGGCGCACTGGTACATTCAGGGAAGGGGAGCACCTTGGGGTGTGCTTCGATGGATTGCAGTGTGAGTGTTTTGGGATCTGCGCTGGCCGTAAGATGGTACTCATGTAGAACCATACGACCGCCTCTGGATGAACTGGCGCTATCCTGAAAGGCGGCATCGATCTTAATCTGATTGTTGACTTGCCATACATCAATTCGTCGTGCGCGTCGCATGCCAACGCCTTGTTGGTCGGTGAATGCGTGCCAGCCTTCTGGATCCTTTGGGTTTCTTAAATCCGGTGCAGGCGCATCTGCTATTAGTTGAAAATCAAAATCCGGGTTCAGTGCGTTTGAGCCTGGGCGAAAACCAATACACACACCCTCCATACTTAAACTTCGTTCCTCCTTGGCCTGTTTCATTTTCTCCTGCCATTCCGGGTCCCACTGTGACCAGGCCCAGCCCGAAATTAAACTGATACCGGAAATATCGTCGAGTATTAAATACAGTGGAGAGGCATTGGCTCGTTCTTCAGGAATAATTTCCTGCAGGACTTTTCTTAAATGACCACCGCCGCGCTCGCCCACCAATTGCCCTATTTTTTTGCGAGTGGGATTGGTGTTGATGGATTGGATTGTTCTCTCCATATCAACCCGCGCGACAAAATCATCCTCGGCTCTTACTTGGATACTGTGCCCATTGCCTGGTGTAAAAATATCTCTGGCTCGGCCATCCATTTGCATTGCGCCTTCTCTACCCTCTGGCCAGGACACATCAATGCTTGAGGTACGGCGAACGGAATTCGGCCAACGCACCGGAGCATGCCCGTAGGTGGTTCTTGGATGGTAGGTTTGGTCGGAAGAAGAGGTGATGAGATCGGCCATAATGTTTGCTCGAATAATGTGTAACGGTGGCGTATAGCCTAGAGGGATTTATGCAATAGAAATTGGATCCAATGTAGATCTAAAAAGCAGCTTTTTATCATACCGTTTTAGGTTGAGGCAGAGGATTAATGTTTCGCAATACTGGATGGCCACTATCAAAATTTAGGGTGTAAGGTATTTTTCGATGCTTTAGTGAGCATCAATATAACCAGCACAGTTCATTTTATTGATGTGAGGCAAGGCCATTTAGCTTGAATTTAAACTATGCTGGCCTAATGTAGCGTTATTAGCGGCCAATGTTTGGGCGGACTTGTCGGAATCTATCCCGATTACTACAGTAACTCCTCCCTAAGTTGCCATAAGTCCGGCTAATGGGTAGAGACAATGGGTTGAGATAATGGAATTTAAAGACTATTACGATATTCTCGGTGTAGAAGCCGATGCGGATGCCAAGGCGATTAAGACCGCCTACCGCAGACTGGCCCGTAAATACCACCCCGATGTCAGCACCGAAAACGAGGCGGAGGCACGCTTTAAGGAAGTTACCGAGGCCTACGAGGTTTTAGGTGATTCCAGGAAACGTGCCGAGTACGATGAGTTGCGACAATATGGTCAGCGGGGGCAATTTGAGCCTCCACCCGACTGGCAATCCAGTGGCGGTTTCAGTTCCAATGAGCATTTCTACGAAGGCGACTTCTCCGAGTTTTTCAGTTCTATTTTTGGTGGTGGTCAGGCTGGCGGGTTTTCTTCAAGAAATCGCAGTTTTAGTCAGCCCGGTCAGGACATTGAAACGGACTTACCGGTTTTTCTGGAGGACACACTAAAGCAGGAAAGCAAATCCATTGAGTACACCATGCCGCATATCGATAGTCAGGGACGGCGTGAAATGCTGCATAAAACCCTGAAGGTGAAAGTGCCGGCCGGAGTTGCCGACGGCGAGCGCATTCGTTTAAAAGGGCAGGGTAGCCCGGGTATTGGTGACGGTCCGGCGGGTGATTTATATTTGCGCATTCGGTTAGTGCCGCACCCGATGTTTGATGTGGAAGGCCATAACCTGACGGTGACGGTACCGGTTGCACCCTGGGAAGCGGCCTTGGGTTGCAAAATCATGGTGCCTACACTTGAGGGCGATATTCGCCTGTCGATTCCGCCGAACAGCCAAACCGGACAGCGCTTGCGAATCAAGGGGCGTGGTCTGGTCACCAAACAGAAGGATGGCAAAGGTGAAAAAATACGCGGTGATTTATTTGCCCTGCTTAAAGTGGTGATGCCCACTAAAAGCAACGATGAGATCAAACAGCAATGGCAGAAGCTGGCCGACAGTGCCGGATTTGATCCGCGTGAAAAGTGGAGGCAATCCTAATGACAGAGCTAACACTCTACAGTCTGAGACAATTTTGTTCGGCGGCGAAACTGCCAGAACAATTGGTGGTTGAAATTGTTGAACTGGGTATTATCAGGCCAGTCACGCCAAAAAGTCAGCCGCTGAACCCGGAACAGTGGCAATTCGATACCAATATGTTGGGAGAGGCTCGACGGGCTTATCGGCTGCATAAACAGCTGGAAGTTGATTGGCCGGGTGTGGCACTGGCGATGCAGTTGCTGAGTCAAGTGGAGGAACTTAGGCGAGAGAACGAACGTCTACAGCTTCGATTACAGCGATTTTTAGAACATTAAGATTGCTGTTGCGTTAATAGTCCAAAGAATTGATGCGTATCAAGGTGCTGCTGAGTTGCTCAAACTAGATTGAAAGCATCGGGTTACTACATCCTATCAAAGTAGAGGTTTTAGCTATGTTAAAGAAAATGAAAAATAGTGTGCAGAAGTCTCAGGAACATTTAGAGAATATTGTCGATAAACTTGATGATGAAATCGAGGATTTGAATGAAGATGCCAGAGAGCTTTGGCAGGAAGCTCGGCCAAAAATCGCCGAGCTAAAGGATTCACTGGCGAAGGCTGCTCAAGCGCTGCATACCCAAACTGATGAGGCTCGCCTGCAAGCACATCTGGCCACCATGGATGCCGCTGACCAATGGCACCACCTTAGCGAAGCTATGGCCCAGTTAGCCAAACATGCTCAGAGCAAGGGACAAACTGAGCTACAGCATGCGCAGCTTCAGGCGCATTTGGCCAAGATGGATGCTCGTGATTTTACCAAAGAGAAAAGTCAGGATATACGCCGTGACTTTGAGCGCGCCCGCGACAAGTTAGAGGAAGCTGCACATAAAACCGCGGAAAGTCTTGAACGGAGCTTCGAGATTATTGGTGAAAGTCTGGTTGCGCCCTATCGCTAGGGCTGGGTCATTAGGGCAGGTTCTTAATGAGTGGTTAGCTCCCTGGCTCACCCTGTTAAGGCTTTAGTGAGAGCTACTATTGGAGAGATACTGTAAAAGCCGAATAATTCACAGCGACCCGCAGAACAAAACCATGACTATCGAATTACTTTTTTCAATCGAGCCTTTCAGCTGGATTGATACAGGCACCGCGATTCTCTGCGGATTGTCTACTACCTACTGATTTTCGAGCTTTTTTCGACTAAATAGTTACCTTCTGGTAATGATAGGCTGCTAACTGGTCAAACTGGCTTATCATTCAGTGCTTAATAATAAAATTAACTTAAGCGAGGTAATCGACATGATAAGAGGCGTCCATCACGTCGGGATCCATGTTCGTGATTTGCAGCGAATGGCTCACTTTTACCATGAAGCCTTTGGCTTTCAGCCAATTGCGGATTCATTTCAATGGCAGAACGACGATGTTTTTGACCGTATCGTCAATCTCAAAAATACCGCTGGCAAAGTCTGTATGTTAAGGTCGGGTAATTGCTATATCGAGTTGTTCGAGTTCAGCAAACCTGTGCCGGATATTGCCGAACCAAAATCCCCCCACGATAAAGGCTATACGCATTTCTGTATTGATGTGACCGATATTGAAGAGGAAATGCAGCGATTGATGGGCGTGGGCATGACCTTTGGTGAAACGAAACCCGTCAATGCGGGTTATGTGAAATCGATTTACGGACGCGATCCCGAAGGCAACATTATTGAAATACAGGAAACACTGGATTGTGGTTTTGGTCTGGAGGACCTATCGGTGGTTTCTTTTATTGGTCACTAATATTGGTCGCTACAAGTATTAGACCTTAAAAGGACTAATCACTAAGCCACTTTTTATATTACGACAGTTTATCAGGAGGTGAACAATGGAATATATTAATCTCGGAAATACCGGTTTAACCGTGTCACGTCTTTGCCTGGGGTGTATGAGTTTTGGTGATGCCGCCGTTGGAGGCTCCTTCTGGTCCTGGGTGTTAAGTGAGCGCGACAGCCGCCCCTATTTTCGTCAGGCTTTAGAAGCGGGTATCAATTTTTTTGATACTGCTAATATTTACACTCAGGGCACCTCCGAGGAGATTACTGGCCGCGCCCTCAATGCCATGGCTAGCCGCGATGAAATTGTGGTGGCCACCAAAGCTTACGGTGCCTGGCGTAAAGCACCTAACGCGAGAGGTCTGTCGCGAAAAGCTCTATTCACAGCAATCGATGATAGCCTTGCCCGACTGGGAATGGATTACATCGACTTATATCAAATCCATCGCTTTGATCCGCATACCCCTATCGAAGAAACTATGGAGGCGTTGCACGATATTGTGAAAGCGGGGAAGGCGCGTTATATCGGTGCGTCGTCGATGACCGCCTGGCAATTTTCCAAAATGCAATACACCGCCGACTTAAATGGCTGGACCCGGTTTGTCTCTATGCAGCCGCAGGTGAATTTATTGTATCGGGAAGAGGAACGCGAAATGATTCCGCTGTGTGAGGATATGGGTGTTGGGGTAATTCCCTGGAGTCCGTTAGCCGGTGGACGATTGGTACGGCCCGCAGGCGAGCAGACGGCACGCACGGCAGCCAATCGCTATAGCACTTTTTCCAGGCAGTATGAAAACAGTGATCAAAATATTATTAAGTCGGTACAGAGTGTTGCCGAGCAGCGCGGAGTGAGTACGGCTTCAGCGGCGCTTGCCTGGGTGCTGCGTAAGCCCGGTATTACTTCGCCGATCATTGGCGCTACAAAAGAACGACACCTGACGGATGCTTTGGCGGCACTGGATATTTCCCTCAGCGCTGAAGAAGTGGCCGCGCTGGAAGAGCATTATGTGCCTCGTCCGGTTTCAGGGCTGTCCTTTCCGCTGCAGGAGGATTATGCACTGACAGTACGTGGAGATTGATGCGGGTGTTGTCTTAGCAGCCCATATACCACGCTCACGCTGCAATCCTTACCAAGCATAACCAGCCTTGGCAAGGATTGCGCCTTGCATCGAAATCTCTCAGGCCGTGAAGGGACGTTATAGGTCTGTTTAAGACTTTCTCTGGATTTTATTTTCGGTAGCGCTCACGTAAATCGGCAAAAGCTTCGCCAGGTCCCTCGCGCAATCGCGCTTCTATTTTTTCACACACCTGGTCGGGATCCAGTATCGTGGTGTCGACCACAAGGTCGTAAATTTCATTGGTATAAGCAGCCTCATAGAACCAGGGTATGACAACCTCCAGCCGCTGACCGATTTCCGCTGCCCCGTCTTTGCCAAGCACCTCAATGATTGATGCCGGGAGTTCGAACTGGCGTTCGTTTAACCGCTTCATCAGTACGTCTTTCGGTGGTTTCAGTGCGACAAAGAGAACTGGCACATCCACAGTTCGCGAGATCAAGTCTTGAAGTACTGGTGGATCAACCCAGGTGCAATGATCGACAATAATGTTTTGACCCGAGCGCGCGGCCGCGGCAATCATCTCATGCATGGCATGAAGCGCATCCCAGCCTTTAGGGCCGTAATCCATCTGCGCCGGGCTTCCGGCTCCTCTCTCTCCTGCGGGAAGGTCGTAAAAAAATTCCCTACCACGATCACCAAACATACTGTATTTGCCCGCGACCATTGTTCCTGTAAGTAGATCAAGGCCAAACATCAACCAGCATTTATCAGAACGTCGTGCAAACGTTTGGCAAGTTGTGGTTTTCCCAGCACCCGATGTCCCTGTTACTACAATAACTTGCCCTACCATAGCCGGTCCTCCTCAGCCCTTATTATGTCGTAGTCGTGTTCGATATTCCTCGCTTGGGGTGAACTCCTGTAAATCGCCAAGCAGCCCCTTTTGACCCTCAGCTTCCCATTCCAGAAAAGACCAGACAGCAGGTACATCGGGATATCCCGTGAACATGAAATGACTGGAGGAGCGGGCCGTTAGTGACAAGGTGCGGCCAAGCTTATCTTCCATATCAAATTCGAAAACTGCGGGTGTATATCGACCATCCTCGATAACACGTCGCGTTCCTCCAGTTAGCGTAGCCATCTTACCGTCCTTGATCAGGAAGCCACCCGCGACCTTTTGCTCTCCGTCACCCCCAATCGTCAGTGTATGGAAGGCTAAATCTGGAGAAGCGATGCCGGAGAAATAGCTACCACGCATCACTTCGCCGAAGTGGCGGGCACCGTAGGAAGTGTCACGCAATGAATAGCTATCCACCTTTAATGTTTCGCCCTTATACCGGATTGTGCCAGTCACTCTCCCGCACTGCTCTATATGCATACGCTGTCCGGTTACTCCGCTCGTTTTTTCCTCCAGGCCACCAAAGTCATGTGGCTCTGAGATGGCGGTCCAGATCAAATCGAGCCCGAAGCCGTTTCGATCATACATCAAGCGATACTTCTTCAGCGGTTCAATCAACTGGACGGAAAGACCGTTCTGCGCGGTAAAATTAAATTTTTCTGCATCTTCTGGCATCGCTTGAATATGCTGCCAGTCATAATACAGGCAGTCATAAGTATGCATTCCGGTGTCATCCCACATCGCAGGGCCACCAACCAAAAGATTCATATTGGGTCGAAAAAAATAGTAAAAAAATCCATGGATCTTTTTCTCAGGTATTGAAAAAGCAAACCAACAGCTTTCGTTCCAGTAGGGGTCATCTGTAGGGGATTGACAGAACTGATCTATATCAGGGAGCGACATATTTCCTTCCTTCATCATTATCATTATTGTCAGGGGTATCGGGTTTCTTGGGAAAAATAGCATTAAATACTTTTCCTAAGGAGCCATCTTTTCAGCATAAAGCCAATAAATCCTAAGCCAAAACTTACCCCTTAAGTCCAGATGGTGACAGTGTAAAATTGCCGATCTCCTGCCGAGGCAATTGCATTTGCACATAGGGGACAGCGACCTAAAGTGTATTATCAACTGTCATGGTGATGATTAAGGAAGGGATTTTGCAATGCGTATCAGCGAAGCGGTAATGAAGTGTTAATCAGTGAGAAGCTTAAGCAATTTGCAGAATACTGCGTTGCATAAATAGCACCAGATCGGCGTGACCGCGGGCACCCATTTTGGAATAGATTCTTTTGGAATAGGTGCGAGCAGATTCAACGGTAAGGTTCAATTCCTTGGCCGCGTCAGCAATATTCATTCCCCTGCCGAGCGCCAATGCCAGCCGTGCTTCGCTGGGCAACAGGCCAAACAACTGTGTTAGCTGTTCGCAACGATCCGACGACAGTGAGTTGTCGCCATGAATATAAGCTACCACAGCGGGCACGGATTTAGCCGATATTGCTTCGCGACTGGCGGGCACCAACAGCATATCCAGCCAGGGATCGCGGCTAACGACTAAAGCGCGGGGCTTGGCGTTGCTCGTATTGGCGAGTGTTTTAACGGCCTCAAGAATTTCTCGCCCCTGTTTCTGATTTGTTCCTTTGAGAAAGCCATGTTCGTCACGGTGCAGGCTTCCAGAGTTTTCCAGAATATGTTCGCCGTGTTCGTTAGCTTCTAATACTTTACCTATGGCGTCGAGAGTGATCCAGCCGTAACTGAGTCGTTGGATGGCGTCGCCTGCAATCATGGCATTGGTGCGTTCTCGTTCCATTACTATAAAACTGCGTAGTACACTGCGTAAGTAGGGGATGAGGGAGGCCAGGAGTTTAGTATTCTCTTCGGTAAAATCCTGTTCGCAGCGGGTGATGGTGATCCAGCCGCTGGTACCGCTGGCTTCCTGTACTCGCGACATACGGGCTACGTTCATGCCACTGGGCGTCATAATAGCATCCAGATAGGCGGCATGTGTTGGGTTATCACTTTGCAGTAGTTCATTAAGGCAGTAGACGCGACCCTCTTCCATATCGTGGTAGGGGGTTGGGTCCTGTTGATAAAAGCTGTTTCGATAGAGCTGTTGAATCACCGGTGGGCATCGAGTGCCGGAGTAAAGATGAAACACGGTGTTCTCCGGTAATCCCGGCGGGCGAAATACCAGGCTGGCGTAATCGGCACCTGTTTGCTTACGCAGCTGGTCAAGAAAGCTCGACCAGAGTGGCGTTTCAAAGGCCCCTTCCATCAGAGCCAGTATCAAAGCGTTGTCTTGTGCCTGTGTCACTGGAAGTCTCGTGTTTATTTTCGGGTATTTACATTTCCTCTACTTTAGCAAGAATTCAGTTAACCAACATTCTAACCGCTGCAAGGCGCTGATTATTATCTCTTGTCACTTACGCCTTGCTGCGGAGCTCAGTCGGCACTGACTTGGTTTAGCTGCGCACCAAACCCGGCGGTTGCACAATACCCAGGTCGATATGGGTTACCACGCCCGGTTTGGCCTCACAGACTGCAGGCAGGGCGGTGGCGCCAACCAGCCCGGTCCAGGGCAGCCCGAGAAAAGGTCGGTCACCATCGGCATTAGGCTGGCCCATGAGCCGCACTTCCATGGGAGGGTCACCGTCAATGGTGACTTGATAACGGTTATCGAGATCCCACTGCGGTTCGATATGTTCACCCATCGACCAGTAGAAGTGGTATGTAATTAATGGCTTGCCCTCAGACCAGCCCGTCCACTCATAATGCTGACCGCCAACCGTACCCTCGCGAATCACCCCGCCAGGATGTCCTTCACCTACGGTATAGGGAATATCCTGGGTGGCCTTGGCGACTTCAAGCTTGGTAGTGATGTTTTCAATTTTTTTACCGAGGCTTTCCGCCACCATCGACATAGACCGGGCAAAGGCGTTGGGTGCTTCCGGCGAGCGGCTGGGGTTGGCCAGCAAATCATCGGGGTCGCGACCAAAGCCCATCACCTCCGTGTAAATCATCGGGTTTTTAAGTTTGTCGATAAATTCAAATACCTGAATATGGTCTACCCGGTTCATTAGCCGTGTGAGAGTTAGCGGCAGAATATCCCCTGAAAAGCCGGGATGAATACCACAGGCATGGTAGGACACATTGCCTTCTATACAGGCCGCCTCGATTTTCTCAAATTGCTCGGGGTAATGTTCGGGAGAAAATGGCCCACATACCGAAGCGACATTTTTACCGGAGCTCAACAGGCGGCAGATCATATCGGTATCGGCCATTATCGGTGCGTAGTGTACACAGTCGACCTCGAGTGCGAGTACCTTATCGATATCGTCAGTGGCCAGCACACCGGTAGCGGGTAGCCCGACAAGATCGCCTGCATCTTTGCCCACTTTATCCGGATTAGTAACTAACACGCCAACTAAATCGAAGGCGGGGTTTTCAATAAAATGTTTTAGCGCGGTTTTACCGACAACGCCGGTACACCATTGAATAACTCGATAGCTTTTGTTTGAAGTAGTGTTTGACATGGCTTATAACCCTGTTTGTGATTTTTATGAATGTGAGATTCCGTTAAGCTAAACAACGCCCCGCACCTGTCCGCCATCAACCCGGTAGTTTGAGCCAGTGACATAACCCAGCGCCGGGCTGGCCAGCATACAGGTCACCATTGCCACTTCATCGGGTATGCCAAGTCGTCCAACCGGCGGTAGCTCAAACACTTTCTGATCAGCCAGCCGTTGTGTAATGTCTTCAATCGACATATCCGGGTCTTCGAATTTTGCGCGGGCAAAGCGGATTAAACCGTCCACCATAATCACTCCCGGTGTCACGGTATTGGCTGTGACGCCAACACCTTTCAGCGAACCGGCCAGACTGACAGTAAAATTATTCAGGGCCGATTTGGCCGCGGAGTAATCGGTTCCGAGATTATTGGGTTGGATCGCAACGGCACTGGAGACATTGATCACCCGGCCAAATTTGGCCTCGACCATAGCCGGTACGGCAAGCCCGACCATGCGTACCGCGCCAAGCATATTGGCATGATAATTAGACACAAAATCCGCTACCTTAATATCGAGCGGAGGCCTGGAGGTATTGCCGGTAGAGCTGCCGCCGGCATTGTTAATCAGGATTTCAACATTGCCGCCCAGTGCTTCTACTGCCGCCGCATGAACCGCTGCGGCGCTGTCGTCCGTGGATAATTCGCCGATAGCAATGCCAGTGGCATTAATCTCTGCAGCCACTTTTTCTGCCCGCTCGCGATTACGACCATGTACCACCACCTTGGCACCTTCATTGGCAAGCATGCGGGCAATAGCTTCACCTATGCCACTACTGCTCCCCGTGACCAGTGCGCGTCGGCCCGTTAAGGATAAATCCATACTGTTTCTCTCCGAAGCAAATATTGCTGTGCAGTTGTTTATTGTTTTTGTGATTGATAAGGCCAGATCCTGTGTGAGCTGGACTTCAATACGATGGCATAAGCGGGGAGACCCATATATTCCCATATGGGAATATATGGGTCTGGCTGCCACAAGCCGAGGACCTGTTTGATTTTTTATTGATCAGCTGTGTACCTTGCTATATTATTGAAACGGTTCAGGTGCTTTTATTGTAAATAATAATTATCCTGCAGCGAAAGCAGCCGGCAGTCAGTAACTGCCATCAAGTAACAGACATTGGAGCTGGTAAATGAGTACGTCCTGTAAGCCCACCAATATTCCTCCCATTGAAGAGATTGATATTCCGGCGATTTTGGAGAAATACGCCCAGGAGCGCGATCGTCGCCTGCGTCCAGAGGGCCAGGGACAGTATATCGAGCCAGCCGGTGCCTTTGCGGATATCTGTGAAGACGACCCACATATGCCGGTTATGCCTAGAGACCCTTTGAATGAAGATCTTGACGTGGCAGTGTTGGGTGGTGGTTTTGGAGGGGTGTTAGCGGGCTACCATTTGCAGCAAGCTGGCGTTACCACCTTCAGAAATATTGATCATGCCGGGGACTTTGGCGGCTGTTGGTACTGGAACCGTTATCCCGGTGTTGAGTGCGATAACGACGCCTACGTCTATTTCCCGTTACTGGAAGAAATGGACTATATGCCCTCGCGCAAATTTGCGCCGGGCTATGAAATTCGCACGTATATTCAGAGCATCGCCAAAAAATATGGTCTGTATGACAATGCTTTGTTCCACACGCAGGTGACGGATTTACGCTGGGATGAATCGATTGATCGCTGGCGGGTAAGCACCAATCGCGGTGATGAGATTCGCGCCCGTTTTGTAGTGATGTCAATGGGGCCTTTGAATAAACCCAAGCTGCCTAACATACCGGGGTTGAATACGTTTAAAGGCAAAATCTTTCACAGTTCACGCTGGGACTACGACTATACCGGCGGCAGCCAGGAAGATCCGCAGCTGGATAAATTGGCCGATAAGCGCATAGCAGTGATTGGAACCGGTGCCTCTTCGGTGCAAATCGTCCCCTACCTCGGCCGCTTTGTAAAAGAACTCTATGTAATACAGCGTACGCCCTCCAGTGTCGATGAAAGAAATAATCTGCCAACTGATCCTGAATGGGCAGGATCACTCAAGCCCGGCTGGCATCAGCATATGCTGGAAAATTTTCAGCACGGCCTGTGGAATGGACTGGCCCGCGATGAACCGGATTTGATTTGTGATATCTGGACGGAAATCAGTCGTAATATTCGCCATGAAAGAGAGCAGGCCGGTTGGCCGGAGCTAAATATTGAAGAGCTGATGGAGCTGCGCTCTGAGCATGATCATCGCACCATGGAGCGCTTGCGGCGTCGAGTGGATGAGCTGGTGGAGGATAAAGCGACGGCGGAGGCGCTCAAGCCATACTATCGTTTTCTGTGCAAACGACCCTGCTCCAACGATGAGTTTTATCCCACCTTTAACCGCGACAATGTAAAGCTGTTAGATGTTTCTGACACGCGAGGAATAGAGCGCTTAACGGAAAATGGTTTTGTGCATAAAGGTAAAGAATACGAAGTGGACTGCATCATACTGGCCAGTGGTTATGAGCAAACCAGTGAACTTGAAAAACGTTGGACGCTGAATACCGTCGAAGGGCGTAACGGTCTGTCCATTTATGATTACTGGAGGCCTGGTTACCAGACTTTGCATGGTATGAGTAGCCACGGATTCCCGAATCAGTTTTTTATTGGCTTTATCCAGGGGGCGGTGCATGCATCGACCACCGAGACCTTCAGGCGGCAGGGTGAGCATATTGCCTATCTGATCAAGGAGGCCTTGGCGCGGGACATCACCTTTATGGAACCCAGTGAAGAAGCTCAGCAACAATACCTTGATCACCTGCATGCGACCGAGATTGATGTGGAGACTTTTCAGCGCCAGTGTACGCCGGGTTATTATAATAATGAAGGCGGCAAGGAGTTTCGTTATTTTCTAGGTGAGGCCTATGGCCCCGGTCCCTACGCGTTCTGGAAAATGCTGGAGCAATGGCGTGATGAGGGTAAGCTGGAAGGGTTTGTTGTTCGATAAGAACATTTTTCTTAAACAGTGCTGAACAGTCAAGATGAGTTGCTTGCTCAGCATAAAGAATGTCGGGCATATCTTTTATGATATTGAAAAACACTGCTGTCCCATTAACTATTTATTCTATTGAATAGACAAAGTAGCCGAGAGGTGGAGCTTTCCGAGCATCTTGCTCCGAGTGGGACATGAATACGGCATTCGCCATCGCGACACGCCGTGAATACGTCCATGTAGGCTCGACGCCAGCATCCATGCTGGCGACGGTCGCGCTGGCAAACACCGCATTCATGCCTTCAGAGTTAATGGGACAGCAATGATTAAAAAAATACAATAACGATTCAGGAGAAACCCATGACGGATATACGTGGTAAAGCAGCCGTTGTCACCGGCGGTGGTAGTGGTATTGGTAAAGGGCTGGCAATGGAGTTGGCGCAGCAGGGCGCTTCGGTTGCCATTGCTGACATTATTCTCGACAACGCTGAAAAAGTGGCGAGCGAAATTAACGCAGCCGGTGGTCGTGCCGTCGCGATACACTGCGATGTCTGTGATCGCGATTCGATCAAGGCCATGCGTGACAGGGCAATCAGTGAATTAGGCCCCATACAATTAGTGTTTGCCAATGCGGGTGCTACCTCGTTTACTGACTTAATGGGTATGTCCGACGAGGATGTAGACTGGATTATTCAGGTCAATCTGATGGGGGTGATGTACACCACTCGAGCCTTTCTGCCTGCGATGATAGAGGCGGGCGGCGGTCATATCTGTGCCACCGCCAGCATGGCCGGTTTATTGCCCGGCTGGATTCCCGTGCACGTTCCCTATTCGGCAGCCAAGGCCGGCATTATCGGTATGATGATGAATCTGCAAATGGAACTGCGAGAACATAATGTCTTCACCACGGCTTACTGTCCCGGGGCCGTGGCCAGTGGCATGTTAAGAAATAACGGCCGCTATCGCCCGGATCGTTTTGGCGGGCCAGAGGAGGCGAGTGACGTTCATTTCTCCGGTGATAAAAGCACAACTTCCGAATTGAAATTTTACAAGCCGCAGGACATTGCGCCGATTGTACTGAATGCCGTAAAAAACAATCGACCCCTGGTGTTTGATCATGCCGAGCAGCGCAAATATTTTCGCGAAACCTACAGCAGTATAGTGGAAGCCTGTTACGACGATATCGATGCCTGGGAGGCCGAGCATGGTACTCCCGAGGTTAATCCCACGGGGGCAGATTTAAGACAGAACTGACTCTCTCCCTATTACACCGCCGCAGGTAAACTATAGGAGGGATCACTGCGGTCTCGAGCGCCTTGCTGGGTACCCAGCCCCGCCACTCCTGACGGTACTGGGTCGGTGCGGGTAAAGTCGATGAGCATTTTTCGTCGGGCAATGCGCCACTCACCATCACGCAACTCCATTCGATCGATATAACGCCCTGAGGCGACAAAGTCTCGCTCGGGCGCATCTGCGCTGGCCGCGATACGATGCGTGGAGATCGTATAGTGTTCCGCCCAGGCCACGGCGCCATCCACTTTCACCAGTTGGTTGCTGGTGCTATGCCAGGTAGTACTATATTGACTTAACACCTCGTGGCTGAGCAGAATAAATGAGTCAACTTTTAGCGGCTCATGTAATTCGATAATCGCATCGGCATGAAAACAGCTGCGCATCAGCTCCTCGTCAAGGCGGTCATTGGCTCGGCAGTAGCGCAGGTGAATGTCTTTTATTTCAGCTTCCGCCAGTAGTTCTTCAATGGTTTTAGGCATGTTGCCTCCTTTTATTATTTTTACAATTTTCGATTGTTAATAAGCTATGACATTAACTTGGCCAGCCTGCTTAGGGCTGGTTTTAATTCTGTCTCCCAGGGCAGGGCACAGTTTAATCTTAGTGTGTTATCCAGCCGTTTTTCCGAAGAAAAGAGTTTGCCCGGTACTAGGTAGAGTTTTTGCTGCAGGGCTTTTTCATAGAGGCCGCTTACCTTAATAGCGCTGGGAAGTTTTAGCCATAAAAAGTACCCGCCCTGTGGTTGTGCGGTTTTAGTGCTTTTTGGAAATGTCTCACGGATAAATTGAATCGCGAGATGAATATTTCTGGCGCAAGCAGCCCGCATGCTTCGCAGGTGTTTATCCAGATGCCCGTTACGAAGAAACTCATCAAGGATTTTCTGGTTGATGGATGAGGTGGCGATATTGTCTGCCAGTTTAATGTAAGACGCTTTTTCGATATATCGGCCCGGTGACAGCCAGCCTACCCGCAGCCCAGGTGACACACTTTTGGAAAAAGAGTTGCAGTACAGCACTTCACCTCGGCTGTCGAATTTTTTATAAGGCGCTGGTCGCAAACCACTAAACCCAAGATCGCCAAAAATATCGTCTTCTATCAGAGGCACTCGATACTGGTTTAACAGTTCTAACAGTGCCGCCTTGTGATTATCACCATCAGTGCTTGCGGGTGAGTAGCTATAATTATTGATGATGACGCAGGCTTTAACGGTCCATTTTTTACAGGCATTTTCGATCGCAGCAAAGTTTATAGCAGTTTCGGGGTGGTGGGGGATTGTTATCGCTCGCAAACCCTGTGCGTCCATGATTTGCAACAAACCGGAATACGTGGGGGATTCGATTAACACTACATCACCTGGTTCTGTCACGCATTTGAGTGCAATCGAGAGTGACTCGTGGCAGCCACTAGTAATCAGGTTTTCAGATTGATCGATCTGACAACCCATGCCGAGCATTCGCAGGGACAAGGCCTCGCGCAGCGAAGCCAGCCCTGGCGGTGCGTCGTAGTGACTAAAATTAAATTCACGGTGTCGGGATATTTTGCCGGTGATGCGTTGTAATTGCCGGGTTGGTAAAAAAGCAGGGGAGGGTAGCCCGCTACCCAATTGCACCATACCGATCTGGTGGGATACCTGAATCAGTTCGAGTGTAATTTTCTGGCGACGGATCAGGGCGGGCTTAACATTGGTATTAAGTTGAGCGGGTTCAAACTGATTCAGGCGAACAGGTCTTAATTTGACATAAAAACCCGAGCGAGGTTTGGCCTCGATGAATCCGCGGTTTTCCAACACTTTTTGTGTTTGCAGAATAGTGTTGATGCTGACGCCAAAGCTCTCCGCCAATAAACGGGTGCCGGGTATTTTGTCACCTGGCTGGTAGCGTCCGGCTTGAATTTGTCCGGCCATATCCTCCGCTATCTTTTCGTATAAATGCTGTAGTGTCCTGGTTTTATTCTTCACCTGTGCTCACTTTTAGAAAAGCCTGAATTATCTGTACCTATCCAAAACACAAAAAACTGAATCTGTACCTATTTGGTCGAAAGCGTACACTGCTGGCTTATTAACAACAAGCATCCGGTAAACCCGAATTCAAAAAGTAATCGGCAGTGAATAGCCGTGATTGTTAAGCCAGGCAAAATTTGAAAAGGGCAGAGCGACATGACAGCAGCACAAGAGAACACAGCAGAGGTAACGCTGGATCTGAGCGATCTTGATAAATGGGTGGGTAAGCCCGTGGCTTTTGCCGAGTTTTGGGACCCCTGTAATACCACTGATATTCGGCGCTGGGTGATGGCGATGGATTACCCCAACCCGATACATTGGGATGAGGAGACTGCGCGCGCCTCAAAATATGGTGAGATTATTGCACCGCAATCCTTTGCTGTTGCTATGGATTACGGCCACGGTTGTCACCCGGCGGGGATTGGCCGACTTCCCGGTTCGCACCTGATTTTTGGTGGTGAAGAATGGTGGTTTTTTGGTGCGTCAATTCGACCGGGAGACAAGCTCACTCAAACCCGTCGCTTTGATGGTTACGATGTAAAAGAAACCGGATTTGCTGGACCTACCGTGTTTAGCCGGGGGGACACCGAACATAGAAATCAACGGGGTACGCTGGTAGCCAGGGAGCGGGCTACGGCTATTCGCTACCTCAGAGATGAAGCGACCAAACGTGCTGTTCATGGACAAGAGCGTGCCACCCCCAAGTTGTGGACTAAGGAAGAACTCACCGAAATTGATAGCATTCGTCGCGAGTGGATTCTGTCAAACCGGGAGGGCATCTCGCTCGCTTACGGTGATGTGAAGGTGGGTGATAAATTACCGCGCCGGGTTGTGGGACCGCACTCTATTGTAAGCTTTACCACGGAGTGTCGTTCATTTCGCCAGAATATCTGGGGTGCCTGGCGCTGGAATGTACCCGAGGGGGTGATTGACCCAGCGACTGAGGAGGCTGGTTTTGCTGAAGATATGTCCTATGAGTGGGATGCCAGAAAAATCGATCCGCGTTTAGGTGACGGCCTGTTTTATGGTCCTTCAAGCGGTCACGTAAACAGTGATAAAGCCTCCAAAGTGGGGATGGGCGGTGCCTACGGTTATGGTGCCTCCATGAATGCCTGGCATGTCGATTACATTGCCTATTGGGCCGGTCACGATGGTTATATCTGGCATTCAAAAACGCAGTTTCGCAACCCGGTCTTCGAGGGTGATGTGACCTTTATAGAGGGCGAAGTTATCGACAAGATGGATAGCTCGGCCTACGGTTGTCCACTGGTACAGGTTCAGGTGAATATGACCACGCAGGATGGCGAGAGTGTGCTGAAGGGTATCGCCGAAGTGCAGCTGCCGTACTAACGGCGTTTATCTGCTGAGTGCTTTAAATACCCTGAGGGATATATTCCCAGTAACATGTTGCGAAATAATCGCTGAAAAGAGTGGTCAGGTTCGGCATTCAAGGCCGTCGACAGCAGGGATACCCAAAGCACTCGCTGCGCTCGCGGGGCAGTCTCTGCTGCTGTCGAGCCTACAGGTAGGTATTCACGGCGTGTCTTGAATGCTGAGCTTGGCCGCTTGTAGAAAACACCCCATCAGCTTGCTTCGAGGTAGTTTATTAAGAGGATATGACAGTGAGTGTACTCCCGGATATCACCCGCCCGGCGGGAACCTTTGAATGGGTTAAGGAGCATCGCCGGCTGTATTTGCGTTCTGGCGGAACCCGGGGCCATATCATGGATATCTCCGGTGCCGGTGGCTATACCTTTGGTACTCATTGCCTGATTCGTTATCAGGGGCGCAAAAGCGGCAAGACCATGATTCAGGGTTTAAGTTATGGGGACATCGGTGGTGAAGTGGTGATCTGTGCCTCCAAAGGCGGCGCCGACGATAGCCCGCAGTGGTACCACAATATTCGCGCCAGTGAGACCGTTGATTTCCAGATTGCCACTCAGGCTTTTCGTGCCACCTGGCGTGAGCCAGAAGGCGCTGAGCGCGAAAAGGTTTGGGACTATATGGTCGATTGTTATCCCTTTTATGCAGTCTATCAGACCAAAACCGAGCGCGTCATTCCATTGCTGATGCTGAAGCCTATGGAGTCAATATCCGTGTTTAGTGAAGACGATTTAAGCGATTAGATTTGAATCATTATTAGAACGATAACAATCAATCATGGAGAAAGGTCATGGCCTATAAAATGCTCTACCTCGCGCGTCGCGCAAAAACAGTGGCTTGGGAAGACTGGCCAAAAACCTGGAAGTCACACGCGATTTTTGCCAGTCAGTTTCCCGCCATGTCCGGTACCATTGATTGGATGCGCTATACCACCCGTGTCGATGACCCCATTGTCGCGGGTTTGCCCGTTTCGACCGAGCATGATGGTGTCAGTGTTGCCGAGGCGCCAGAACTGGAAACCTTTTATGGCGAGGGGTTTTCCACCGAGCAGCGGGTATTAATCGACGAGGATGAATTAAGAGTTTTTGATCGCTATACACCTGAGTTCAGTTTTTACTGCGACGAAACCCGCGTGGTGGATGGCAAAGTTGGAGAGGCAGCATTGTTTCTGTTTTTACCACGCAAGCCTGTGGTGTCACGCGCTGAGTTTGATAGTTTTCTTAAAGGCGACTATCGGCATCAATGCCAGCAAGAGGCACAGGAGCTTGGGGTACAGCGCTGGGCAATTAATCATACAGTGGATACACCACCGCCAGATTTTCCCTTTGAAGCAATCGAGGAGTGCTGGTTTGCTGATATTGCAACGGCTGCAAAAGCAGTAACCGCCCCTGCTATGCGTGACTTGGCTGGTCGCCTATCTGAGATCTGCGATATGAATCAAAGTGTTAGCATGCTGACACGCCCCACGCATCGCTGGCCAAGAGAGCCTAAATAAGAAAACTAACAGCGATAAGAAAACAAAACGCATGCAGATCAGATGGCAGATTTTTCAGTGGCTGTCTGAGGCATCGCGCTAATTACGGTTACTGCATTTCCGTTATTAATAATTTCGTGTATTGTCTGTTAAGGTCGTAAGTTAATTGTTTGGCGGCGTACTTTGTCAGTCCTCTCTGAATAAATGGAGTGGAATCAACCAATATAAATACACAATAAAAGTCCCTGAATGCTAGCAATTCTCACAGGTTTTACGGTGGCCATATTGTTGGCTACAGCACTCCCTCTCACGCGCTGTACCCATTGGGTGGTTAGGGGCTTGGATTTTCCACGTTTACAGTTTGCTGTTTTTGCTATCGTATTGCTGGTTGCGCATCTCTATTTTCTTGACCTGCAAACCTTAATCGCCCAGTTGCTGATTGTCGGGACGTTGTTGTGTCTGGCCTGGCAGCTCTGGTGGGTACTACCCTATACCCTGTTATGGCCCAGAGAGGTTAAAAATGCCCACGATAGTACTGCGGATAAACAGCTCAGTATTCTCACCTCTAATGTACTGACGTCTAACCGTAATGCCGCAGCCTTGATTGCCTTAGTGAAACAGCACCAACCGGATGTGTTAGTCACTCTTGAGTCGGATCAATGGTGGCAGGAGCAGCTTGATGTGTTAGAGGCTAATATGCCTTATTGCGTTAAATGCCCGCTTGATAATCTTTATGGCATGCACGTTTACTCACGGCTTCCTTTGCACGAGGAGGAAATAAGTTATCTGGTCGAAAAGGATGTGCCCTCTGTACATGCTTTACTGGAGTTACGAGGAGGTGAAAAAGTACGCGCCCATTTTCTTCATCCGGCACCTCCCAGTCCAACTGAGAATCCCGAATCCGGCGAACGTGATGCCGAGCTGGTTATCGTTGCGCGCAGCGTGGCCGAGAGCGATCTGCCTGTTATTGTCGCCGGTGACCTCAATGATGTTGCCTGGTCGGCAACGACGCGATTGTTTCGAAAAATCAGTGGTCTACTCGACCCGCGAGTGGGGCGTGGTGTGTATAACACCTTTCACGCCGATTACCCTTTTATGCGTTGGCCGCTGGATCATTTATTTCATAGCCAGCATTTTACTTTACAAGAGCTTCTCCGCTTGCCCTCGATCGGTTCAGATCATTTTCCTTTACTGGCAAGGCTTACGTTTGATCCTGTGCGGGGTGCACGTCAGGAAAGCTTAAAGGCTGATCAGCAGGAACAAGAGTGGGCAGAAGAAATTACTGATGAGCAGCAGGTTAATCAATGTGATGTGCCAAAGCCTGGCGAACCCTGCTGATTGATCCATATCATTATCTAAAAATCTAATGCGCCAGTTGACACAGCCCATTGTCGATAATAATGCGTTCGCGCTCTTTTACCTTACAGCGAAAACTCAGCTGATTACCATCAAGCCAAATCTCAGTTTCAATTGTTTCGCCTGAATAAACCGGAGATGTAAAGCGCACATCAAAGCGTTTAATTTTAGCTGGATCATAATCACAGGCACTGGCCAGCACCGCTCGACAGGCGATACCGTAGCTGCAAAGGCCGTGTAAAATTGGCGCGGGATACCCTGCCCTTGCTGCAACGTCAGGATCAACATGCAGAGGATTGCGATCACCGTTTAAGCGGTATAGCAGAGCCTGATCGGGTAGAGTTTCAGTGGTATAAATTAAATCAGGTTTGCAGTCTGGAATGGTGTGGGGCTGTGTTGCAGATTTTTCCAGCCCACCATTGCCGCCATCACCGCGGGCAAAAATGACATTATGCATGGTGTAGAGTGGTTCGCCCGTGCTGAGCCGCGCTTCTATTTCTGTTGTAATCAGTGCGCCCTTCTCGGCACCTTTATCGACGATTTCTGATATACGCGTCGTACCCACCACATCCGCCGAAGGTGGCAGTGTCCGATGCATCTGTAATCGTTGCTCGGCGTGTAAAACCTTCGACCAGTCCAGGTCTGCGCCACTAAGCACACTGGCGCCGCCACCCAGAATAGTGGCAGCGGTAGGAATGACTTGTAATCCAGGTTGTTCATAGACGAAGGCTAATTCCTTTCTGTTGTCAGGGTCTCGTCCCATTCCCACGCTGAGATTGTATAAAAGCATTTGCGTGTCGGTGTAACTGAAGGGGATGTCTTTTATCTTTCGCGATATAAGATCGTGATAATTGTAGGGCATATTACTTCTCTTTCATTAATGTGCTTGTCTATTCAGTGAGCCTTTGTAACATTTTCTGCCATTTAGTATCGACTGGAAGAAGAAAATTGGACTCAAGAACCGTCGCTAGAGCATCAGCATTTAATACTTTACGCAGTGGGCTTTCTCCATGTTTGCGAATGGTTAACCGATTGTTGAGCAGGGTATAACGGGTATCTTCAGTGGCTCGCGCAGCCATCAGCACATGACGAAACTTCGAGTCTGGATGTGCTGACGTATACCAATTGGCCACTTCAATATCGATGGGCAGTTGGGGTTCAGTACCCAGTTGATACACGGGTTGCCATCCATCATTCAGTTCGACTTCTAACATATAGCCATAGCTGTGTTCGATCAGACGAAAGGTTTCATGTTGCGTGGTTTGCAAGATGCCCGGTATCAGCTGTAGCGGTGCCGTTAAAACCAATCCACCAAACCCCACATCCACCAGCCAGGGTATGCCATCGACGAAGGTACGCAAGACCATATGGCTTCTCGGGTTAGCCGGTGCATCGGCAGGGAGTTGCCAGTGTACTCTGGCCATCAGAGGCTCTACGACAAAGCCTATGTTGCGTAATACCGCCATCAGTAAATTATTCTGTTCAAAGCAGTAGCCACCCCGGTGTCGGTCGATGAGCTTGTGACTGATGCGATCCAGGGTCAGGTCGATACCGGCATCGAGCAATACATCAATATTTTCAAAGGGGATGCTGGCCGGGTGCAATTGATGCAGCGCTTTCAGGGTGGCCAGATCGGCAGCGGGTTTATCCGTATAGCCGATGCGTTGAAAGTATTGGCGTTGAACATCTTCTTGAAGTTGAATCATGATATTAATCTCGATTAATAAGAGCTATGCCGATGATCAATGCCAGCACGCCTATTGTGCGGCTAATCGTAATCGGTTTTACTGGTAATTCGAACCAGCC
>CBFIDJ010000023.1:66284-67682 GCA_965661375.1 Oceanicoccus sp.
GCTATGCCGATGATCAATGCCAGCACGCCTATTGTGCGGCTAATCGTAATCGGTTTTACTGGTAATTCGAACCAGCCAAAGTGGCTGGAGGCAATAGCAATTAGCAATTGACCGGTGAGCGCATAACTCATCATGGGGCCAATACCCATTTTGGGGATGAGAAAGTAAAACAGGCCGACGCCCAGCGCTGCCAGCATTCCACCCGAGAACCACAAATAAACCGGTACTGTACTGGCAGCACTCCAGTTAGGGAGTTGCTGTGTGGTGACTAACATAGTCATCAGCGTCACCAGGCAGCTGACACCAAAGGCAATCGCGGTTGCCCACAGGGAGCTATGGAGTAGTACACCGAGTCGGGCATTCATACTGGCCTGAGTAGCGATGGCTGCACCGGCCAGTAGTGCCGACAGTGCTGCCGTGTTCATACGGGTATCCTCATCACTAACTCATCCATGGCCAGGCGTACCTTCGGCTCGGTGGCGTAACTATCCTGCGGATGACGGCTGCCAAGAGTGGCGATTGCAACGGTAGTCAGACCAAGGCTGTCTAAGCCCAGCAAACGGTCATACTCTTCAGCGATGAGGCCGGTCATTGGGCAGGCATCGATTTCCAACACCGCCGCTGAGGTTAAAAAATTGCCCAGTGCCAGATAGGTTTGGTCCCGCGCCCACTGCTGACGCTGGTGTTGATCAGGCTGTTCAACCAATACCTGTTGGTAGTGTTGTTGCATGCCCTGTTGTGCTGTTGGTTCCAGTACCCTGTCCTCAGCGAGGCGAGCTATATGCTCTTCTATAAACCGGTTATCGATATCACGATAGGCGGCAAAGACCACTAAATGGGAGCTGTCGACCACCTTTTGCTGTTTATATGAGTGTTGCAATAATTCTGCGCGCAGCGTCTTGTCCTCTATCAGCAATAGCTTGTAGGGTTGCAAGCCATAGGCAGAAGGCGAAAGTCTGGTGGCCTCTAATAGCAACTGAATTTGCCGCTCATCCAGTCTTTGTTCGGAAAATTGTTTAACAGCATAACGCCAGTTAAGTGCTTGAAGTAATTGCATGAATTTATCCTCATCAGTGAATGTGATGAGGGGATCTTAGTGACGGTTGAGGCGGTTGGCATTTACATAGGTTGATTACGTACATTTATTTTTAAGAAAGTGTTTGGCTTTTGCGAATGCGACTTAACTGGGTTGGCGTGATGCCGAGATGGGAGGCAATCAGATACTGGGGCAGGCGTTTATGGAGCGTTGGGTATTCCGCCTTAAATCGTGCATAGCGTTGGCTGGCTTCTTCCTGCACCAAGGCTATTTCACGCGGCTCCTTGGAAAGGAGCCAATTCTTTTCAAGGTACTGTATTTGAAACAGGGCCAGATCATGTCGCTCTTGTAATAATTGCCGA
>CBFIDJ010000024.1:0-66626 GCA_965661375.1 Oceanicoccus sp.
CGGCCTGAGTCGCATCCAGGGCGCTGCTGGTGGAAACGATAGCCTGCTGACGAGCCAGCACCCGCTGCACATCGGTGGCGACGGTAATGTGCTGGGCGCGGGTATCGCGAATCACCGTACGCTGTGTGTCTATCTTGTTTTGCAGTGTGGCATTGTATTGTTCATAGGCTTGACGGCGTTGTGAGCTGACTCGCCCGCCGGTGAAAATGGGCACTTCCAGTGAAATAGTCAACACCTCGGTTTCTCTGCTGGTATCAACCAGTTGTGGGGTAGTCGGTATGCCAACGGAACTAAAGTTACCATTACCGTCCTGATCCACGTCGTTATAGGTAAAGCTGCCAGAAATTTTTGGGGCGTGTTCCCATTTTTTTGAGCTGGCATTTTTTCGGGAGGCTTCCATACCATATAAAGCCGCTTTTAAGGCATAGTTGTTCTTCAGCGCGAAATTTACCCACTCGCTGCGGTCTACCGGGTCTGGATCGATTACGGGGAAGTCTTTATTCAACAGCCATAGATTGGCATGGGCCTCGCCAGTTAATACCGTCAGCGACTCATAGGCGGTACCCAGATTACCCTCATCGGTTAAGCGCTGTACCACTGTCGAATCGTAGGAAGCGCGGGCTTCGTGTACATCGGTAATCGCAATCAGGCCAACATCAAAGCGCTGTTGGGTTTGTTCCAACTGGCGTTTGGTGGCACGCTCTTCAGCCTTGGAGGCCTCCAGGTTATCCAGTGCGCGCAATACATTAAAATAGGCTTCCGCAACACGGATAATGAAATCCTGCTGATCATAGGCAAATTGGGCTTCGGCCTGTTTGGTGAGGTCTTTTCCTTGCTTGAAGGAGAACCAGGCCGGTAAGTTAAACAATTGCTGAGTTAGGGAGAGAGAATAGGTTTTGCTCTCTGTGTCCTGAGTGACCATAACGGGGACCTGGCCTGCGCTGACACCATTGTTGCCCAGTTGCTCGTTTTCCAGATCGGTTTCCTCGTATCTGGCACTGCCGTTAATTTGTGGCAGCAGGGCTGAAAACGCCTGATTTTCATTTTCGAGATTAGCGCGGTATGAGGCCTCTGCACCTTTCAGCTTGGCATCATTGTCGAGCGCCAGCTCATAAATGTCGGCGAGCGTGTCCGCCTGTGCGCTCAGGCTGCCTGCCAGTAGCCCGATAGCAAGGGGCATAAGCGCGCGTGACATCAGTGAGTATGACGTCAGTGTGGATGAAAAGGGACGTAGCAATACATTCATTCAAAATTCCTTCAATATTCCGTGCTGGGCGAAATCATCAGTTGGGCTGTTAGCGGCCTGCTGCCGAAGCGTAAAAACAGCCTGTCAAGCTGAATTGGCTAAGTGTAGCAAAATGATCCTGCAAAACCCCATTAAGCTTACGCAATCTGCTGATATATCTGCAGTTATTTGTTTGGTAACACAGAGTGGTTACGATTGCTGGCCAGAAACTGCTAGACTCTTTAGAAGGCTATCACGGATGAAAGTGCCGATAATATTGAGTAAACACGCAAAACAATGCGTACACATGGTAAACAGTCGAGATGCCCAAAAAGAAGTACACAGTAGATCTGGCGGCGCAAATGGCGGAGTGTGAAGCCAACTATGTCCGGATTATGCAGTTACTGCCGGATATGTCGAGCACCGACCAGCGTGAATTTGCTGTGGTGATGGCGGATGGCGAGCCACTGGAATTCCTGATCAGTATTACCGAGCGCTGCAAGTACACCACCATGCTGGATATCAGCCAGCAGTCCACCGTACCCACTCTGGATGCCTGGTCACCCGCCCCCTGCTTTTCGTTGCGGGTCTATCACGATGCTCAAATGGCGGAGGTGGTGTCCTATGATCGCCAGCATCGGGTGCAGCCGAAGTACGATTACCCCAACGCCAATATGTACCAGCGTGATGAAAAGACCCAACTCAATACCTTTCTTGGTGAGTGGCTCAGTCATTGCCTGAAATACGGTCAGGTGCAGGGGCCGGTATTGGTTGGTTCCTCCAGTTAAATTACTCTCCAGATTGTTTACCGCAAAATGCTGTGTCGTCAATGGCATACCATTGCAGATCCGTTGGCATGGTAGGGCAGTTTGGCATTGCAGCTTGGTACGTCACTTGGTATTAGGTCCTTGGTATAAGGTACTTGGTATCAGTTACTTGGTAATAGTTACTGGATTTTCCCGCCCATTCGCCCTTAACTAGGGGCAATATCCACCAACAAACCCTAACGCTCAGGAATGTTCCATTGCGGATCGAACTCGCCAACAAGCAACAGCCTATTCAACTGGTGCAGCTTACCGATACCCATCTCGGTGCCACCGAGGGCGAAAAACTATTGGGTATGGATACCGACGCGAGCCTGAAGCATGTCCTGACACTGATTAAACAGCAGCGTTCTAAACCTGACCTCTTGCTGGCCACCGGTGATATTTCTAATCATGGTTACGTCTCTGCTTATACCCGCTTCCGGCAGCTAACCGATGAGCTGGCTCGACACAGTCTCTGGTTGCCGGGCAATCACGATGACCCTGCCGCCATGCAGCAGGTCGTGCAACAGGAAATGACTCGCGCCGTGATGATCGGCAACTGGCAAATCCTGATGTTGAATTCGGCTGTTGAAGGCGAAGTGGGTGGCAGTTTCTCCGATGAAGAGCTGACTTTTTTGGCGCAGCAGTTGAATGACGTTTTGGATGAGAGTAGAGCTGAACATACTCTGGTTTGCCTGCACCATCATCCCATTAACATCGGCTGTGATTGGCTGGATGCACAAAAAGTCAGCAATGCTGATCGCTTTTTTGACATTCTTGATCGCAGCGACCGGGTTCGCGGCGTACTGTGGGGCCATATTCATCAGGAGGTGGATATTCGGCGCAAACACACCCGTTTGCTGGCCTCACCCTCCACCTGTATCCAGTTCGCCAAACACAGTGCCGATTTCAAACTGGACCGACTCAACCCCGGCTATCGCTGGCTTGAGTTGCATGGAGATGGCCGCATAGAAACCGGCGTATCGCGGGTCAAGGCCGTCAATTTCAATATCGACTACGATAACGCCACGGGCTATGAATAATACTATCGCCTGATATAAGCAGCCTCCAATATAAGCAGCCTCCAATGCCCCTTGCGTTTCCCTCGCTGATCGGTATGCTGCTCGCTGCTTTTTTTTCATCTCGCACAAACCTTCAGTCACCACCTGTTATGAATCCATTGCTTATCTATATTCACGGCTTTTTAAGCTCGCCGCTGTCGGTCAAGGCTGAACTGACTTGTGCTTTTATTGAGCAGCAAAAGCTGCCGATTGATTTTATCGCCCCCGGCCTTTCAGATTATCCGACCCCGGCGCATCAATCCCTGCAGCAAATCATTGAGGAAAACAGTGAGCGGAAGATTGCCCTGATTGGTAGTTCTTTAGGTGGTTTTATGGCTACTGTGCTGGCGGAGCAGTACGACCTGCGCGCGGTGCTGGTAAATCCCGCAGTGCATCCCTATCGACTAATGGAAGGCTTTCTTGGCGAACATATCAATCCCTATACCCATAATCGCTTTGTACTGGGTGAAAACCATGTTGAAGATTTGCGCACTCTGGAAGTCAAAACCATTGCAGCACCTTCAAACCTGTTGGTCATGTTGCAAACCGGCGACGAAACCCTCGATTACCGGCTGGCAGTAGATTACTATCAGGGTTGCACCCAGCAAGTGGAAGCGGGCGGCACTCACAGCTTTGAAAACTTTGAAAAGCATTTACCCGCTGTGCTTAAATTTTTAGAATTGTGCTGATCTTAAATTCTGGTTCTTAAATTCTGGTAGTGGTGCGATATTCACAGCTACCCCCTACGATAAAAACGAATGTCTGACTATAACTCTGAATCGATAGAGGTCTTAACCGGCCTCGACCCGGTGCGAAAGCGCCCGGGCATGTACACCGAAACCACCCGACCCAACCATCTTGCCCAGGAAGTGATCGACAACAGCGTCGATGAAGCATTGGCCGGTCACGCCAGCCAGATTGATGTGATCGTTCACAAAGACGGCTCACTAACCTGTACCGATGATGGTCGCGGTATGCCGGTGGACATGCACAAACAGCAGAAAAAACCGGGGGTGGAGGTCATCCTCACCACCCTGCATGCGGGTGGCAAATTCAACAGCGACAACTACCAGTTCTCCGGGGGGTTGCACGGCGTGGGTGTGTCGGTGGTAAATGCCCTGTCGAAAACACTGGAGATCACCATCCGTCGCAACGGTGAAGTCTACAAAATGACCTTCGCCAACGGCGATAAGGCAAGCGATCTGAAGGTGATCGATACCTGCGGCAAGCGCAATACCGGCACCAGTATCCGCTTTTGGCCCGATGCCAGCTATTTTGATTCGGCCAAGTTTTCCATCTCCCGCATGAAACATGTACTGCGAGCCAAGGCGGTACTGTGCCCCGGTTTGCGAGTAACCTTTAAGGACGAAGCCAGTGGCGAACGCGAAGAGTGGTATTACGAGGATGGCCTGAAGGATTACATGATTGCCAGCACCGCTGGATGGGAAACCCTTCCAGCGCAACCCTTTATCGGCAGTTTTTCCGGTAGTACCGAGGCTGCCGACTGGGCCGTGCAGTGGTTGCCCGAAGGCGGCGAGCTGACCACCGAGTCCTATGTCAACCTGATCCCAACCCCGCAGGGCGGTACCCACGTTAATGGTTTGCGCACCGGCCTGCTGGAGGCCATGCGGGAGTTCTGTGAGTTTCGCAACCTGCTACCGCGTGGTATCAAACTGTCCCCCGATGATATCTGGGATAAATGCTGCTACGTGCTGTCTTCGAAACTGGAAGACCCGCAATTCTCCGGCCAGACCAAGGAGCGTTTAAGCTCGCGGGAAGCGGCAGCGTTCGTCTCCGGCATAGCCAAAGATTCCTTCAGTTTGTGGCTCAATCAACATACTGAAGATGCCGAAAAACTGGCTGACCTGTGTATTTATAATGCCCAGTCGCGGTTGAAGAAATCGAAAAAAGTCGCGCGCAAAAAAGTCACTTCTGGGCCGGCACTCCCCGGCAAACTGGCCGACTGCTCCGGCGATGATGTCGAGCGCGGCGAATTGTTTTTAGTAGAAGGTGATTCCGCGGGCGGTTCCGCCAAACAGGGACGCGACCGCCAGTATCAGGCGATACTCCCCCTGCGCGGCAAAATCCTCAACACCTGGGAAATTGATTCTCAGGAAATCCTCGCCTCACAGGAAGTACACGACATCTCCGTAGCGATTGGCGTTGATCCCGGTTCCGACGACCTCGACGGTTTGCGCTACCACAAAATCTGCATCCTCGCCGATGCCGACTCCGACGGCCTGCATATCGCCACGCTATTGTGTGCTTTATTCGTGCGCCACTTTGCACCATTGGTCAAAGCCGGCCGCGTTTACGTCGCTATGCCGCCCCTGTACCGAATCGACATCGGCAAAGACGTATACTACGCACTGGACGAAGCCGAAAAACAGGGCGTGTTGGATCGCATCGCCGCAGAAAACAAAAAAGGCAAAATCAACGTCCAGCGCTTTAAAGGCCTCGGTGAAATGAACCCTTTGCAACTCAGAGAAACCGTTATGAGCGGTGATACTCGCCGGCTGGTGCGTCTCACCATCGAGGCCGACGACGGTACTCACCAGATGATGGATATGCTGCTGGCGAAAAAACGGGCGGGTGATCGTAAAACCTGGCTTGAGTCTAAGGGCGATATGGCTGAGGTGTAGTGTTGTTGTGAATAGAAAGTTGATGTTGCTACATCAGGATCTATCGTTGCGCGCGCGCTACGCATCGGCCGCTTTGATTTATTGTCTGGCGATGCTGCTTCGCCTGTTGATACTTCCGTCCACAGCTGGCTTACCTTTTCTTACCTTATATCCTGCCACTGTCGCCACCTTCTATTTTTTGGGCACCGGTCCTGGCCTGATGGTTACCATGCTAGGTGCAGTGAGCGGTTATTTTGCCTTTATTACGCCACAATGGTCGTTCGAGCTTATAGACCGTGGCTACTATATGGTTGGGGTTTATCTGGCCGGTGCAGCGCTGAGTGCTATCGTTATTGACCAGTTGCAGCGCTACGCGCGTAACCTCCACCAGGCCCTTGTGCGGCTACAGGACAGCGAAAATTGCTTTCGTTCATTTATGAACTGTGGCCACTTTTTGTCCTGGATGAAAGATAAAGACGGTCGCTATGTGTATCTCAATCAGCGGTACGAACAATTCCTTGAATTGGCACCGGAAAACTGGCGGGGGAAGTCCGACCTTGAATTATTCCCGCCATCGACAGCTGAACAATTTCGGGAAAATGACCACCAGGCGCTGCAAACAAATCAGGCGATCACCGTAGAGGAAGATACCAAGACAGCTGAGGGTAAAACACAGTACTGGTTAAGCACTAGATTTCCTTATCTCGATTCAGCAGGTACACAGTATGTTGGTGGTATCGCCGTCGATATCACCAAGCGTAAGGAGGCTGAGGAGCAGATCGAGAGTCTCGCCTTCTATGACCCACTGACCAACCTGCCAAACCGGCGCCTGCTGCTGGATAGGCTCAAGCACATACTTGATACCGGTGAGCGCAGCTCCCGTATCGGTGCCCTGCTGTTTATCGACCTGGATAATTTTAAAGCGTTGAACGATACCTACGGCCACAGTCACGGAGACATGCTATTACGGCAAGTCGCGCACAGACTACAGGTCAATGTCCGAAAAGGGGATACCCTGGCGCGATTCGGCGGAGACGAATTTGTCATTTTGCTTGAAGATTTGAGTCAAAACACAATTGAGGCTGCCACTCAGGCTGAATCCGCCGGTGAAAAAATTCTGCGGATACTGGGAGCCCCATATTTACTTGATGGCAAGTCTTATAACAGCACACCGAGTATTGGTATTACCCTCTTCGGTGATGTTCAGGAAACGATTGAAGGTCCGTTGAAGCGCGCCGATCTGGCAATGTATCAGGCAAAAGCTAACGGCCGTAATACCCAATGCTTCTTTGATCCGCAGATTCAGGCAGCAATGACTGAACGTTCACAAATGGAAGAGGATTTGCGTACGGCCATTGAGCAACGGCAATTTGTCCTTTATTACCAGCCTCAAGTGACAGGTGCCACACAGATCGCCGGCGCCGAAGCGCTGGTGCGCTGGCAGCATCCCCAGCGGGGTTTGGTATTTCCGGGGGATTTTATACCTTTGGCGGAAGATACCGGATTGATCCTGGCGATTGGACGCTGGGTGCTCGAGGCCGCCTGTGCTCAGTTGGCGCTGTGGGCTACAATACCGGAGTGCGCTCAGCTAACGATTTCAGTTAATGTTAGCTCTCGGCAATTCAGTCAAACGGACTTTGTTAATCAAGTTGAGGCGGCAATCACTGCCACTGGCGCCAATCCTCAACGGCTCAAACTGGAATTGACCGAGAGCCTGTTGGTAGCCAGTGTTGAAGAGGTGATCGAGAAAATGGTGGCCCTGAAGGCCAGGGGTATTGGCTTTTCTCTGGATGATTTTGGGACGGGTTATTCATCGTTAGCCTACCTGAAACGGCTGCCATTGGATCAGCTAAAAATTGACCAAAGCTTTGTCAGGGATATTGGTATCAACGCCAATAACACGGCGATCGCGAAAACTATTATCGCCCTCGCCGACAGTTTGGGACTCGAAGTGATTGCTGAAGGTGTGGAGACCGAGGAGCAGCGCAGCTTCCTCGTCGCCCACGGCTGCGAGACTTTTCAAGGCTATCTGTTTGGCCGCCCCCTGCCTATTGATGCCTTTGAGGAACTCGGGCGTGAATTTCAGGCACAGTTAGTTTAATTTTTCATTTCATAGATCGAATAACGGTTTTCCTATGCATTTTCAAAGTACAGACTCCTATATCGCAACCCATGAATTACAAATGGCGGTGGATGCCGCTGCTCTGCTCGAGCGCCCACTGCTGGTAAAGGGTGAGCCGGGTACGGGTAAAACGTTACTGGCCGAACAGGTGGCGCAGTCTATGGGTACTCGCCTGATCCAGTGGCATATCAAGTCCACCACCAAGGCCCAGCAGGGTTTGTATGAATATGATGCGGTATCGCGGCTACGTGATTCTCAGCTGGGTGATGACCGGGTTCATGATATTGCCAACTACATCAAAAAAGGCAAGATGTGGGAGGCTTTTGCTGCTGATGAGCGGGTAGTGTTATTGATCGATGAGATCGACAAGGCCGATATCGAGTTTCCTAACGATTTATTAGTGGAGCTGGATAAGATGGAGTTTTTTGTTTACGAGACTGGCGAAACCGTTAAAGCAAATCACCGGCCGATTATTATTATCACCAGTAATAATGAAAAGGAACTGCCCGATGCCTTTTTACGTCGCTGCTTTTTCCACTTTATTACTTTTCCAGATCGCGGCACCTTGCAGCAGATTGTCGATGTACATTATCCCAATATTCAGCAGGAATTAGTGCAACAGGCGCTTGACGTATTTCTGGATGTACGAGGCGTCCCCGGCTTAAAGAAAAAGCCCTCCACCTCCGAACTGATTGATTGGTTGAAGCTATTGATGTCTGACTCGGTGCCAGATGATATTTTAACCAACCATGATCGCAGCAATCCTATTCCGCCCTATGCTGGTGCTTTATTGAAAAACGAACAGGACGTGTCCACGCTGCAGACGTTGGCCTTTATGAATCGCCGTAATCCCACCAGTTAAGGCCACCTGCTCAAGTCGCCTCTTACCATCATAGGTTGCCATAGTGTTTGTCAGTTTTTTTCAGGTGTTAAGGCAGATTGGAATTCCCGTTACCGCGAGGGAATTGCTGGATCTGTTGTTAGCAATTAAAAACCATCTCGCCTTTGCCAATATCGACGACTTTTATTTATTAAGTCGCATGATTATGGTGAAGGATGAAAAATATTTTGATCGTTATGATCGGGCCTTTGGTGCGTACTTTAAGGATCTTGAAGATATCGAGGAAGTGATTAAAGCGCTGATTCCTGAAGAGTGGTTGAGCAAAGGTGATCTGCGTGGTCTGACCGATGAGGAAAAGGAGAAAGTTGAAGCCATTGGTGATTTTGACAAATTAATGGAGCTGTTTAAACAGCGTTTAAAAGAGCAGAAGGGACGACACGCGGGCGGGCCAAAATGGATTGGTACCGGTGGCATGTCAGCCTTTGGTCATGGCGGCTACAACCCTGAAGGCATTCGCGTTGGTGGTGAAGGGGGTGGTGGCAATGCGGTGAAAGTTTGGGACAAGCGTGAATTTGCCAATCTGGACGATAATAACGAACTGGGTTCGCGCAATATCCAGGTGGCGTTAAGGCGACTTCGAAAATTTGCCCGCACGGGAGCAGCTGAAGAGTTGGATCTAAATGACACGATTCGTTCGACGGCCCGAGATGCCGGGTTGCTGAATATAAAAATGGTACCGGAGCGCCACAACTCAGTGAAGGTGTTGCTGTTTTTGGATGTGGGTGGTTCGATGGATATTCACATCAAAGCCTGTGAAGAGATGTTTACTGCAGCGCGTGCGGAATTCAAACATCTGGAATATTTTTACTTTCATAATTTTATTTATGAATCGGTATGGAAAGACAATAGCCGTCGCTTTACCGATCGTATACCCCTTGAGGATATTTTTCATAAATATAATCGCGACTACAAGGTGATATTTATTGGCGATGCTGCCATGTCAGAATACGAGATCATGAAACGCGGTGGCAGTGTTGAGCATCAGAATAAAGAGCCGGGTGCAGTGTGGATGAAGCGGCTGACGGATTGTTATGGCAAGGTGGCCTGGATTAATCCGCTGAAAGAGAGTCGGTGGGAAAATACCAAAACCGTTGGCCTGATCCGCGATATGGTACAGGGGCATATGTATCCACTGACCGTTCACGGCCTGGAAGATGGAATGAAATACCTTTCAAATTAATAGCACTTTCCAGCAATGCGAAAAGCAGGTGCTAGTCAGGTTCTCCCCGATTACCAGCAGACCTATCCTGCACAACTTTTATTGATGCGCTGGGCGCTTTACCTTGTTTGTCTTCGCCAAAGTACAGGGTTTGATGAGGGAAGGGTATCTCAATATTATTAGCGTCAAAGTGAATTTTCATCCGACGATTGAACTCACGACCGACATACCATTTCTCCATTGGTGCGGTTTTTGTGCGTGCCTTAATAATCACCGCGCTGTCGGCAAATTTATCCACGCCGAGAATTTCTAATGGCTCAAGAATATGTTTTCCATATTCATCGTCTTTGCGCATGTCTTCATCAATTTCTCTTAGGCACGCAATGACTTCGTCCACATCTTCCCGGTAGGCAACGCCAACCTCGAACAGGTAGTAACTAAACACTTTGGTATAGTTATCGATGACGGCTACTTCACTAAAGGGAATCGTGTGTACGGTGCCGTCCAGATCGCGAATCTGTACCTTGCGCAAGGTGATCCGTTCCACAATGCCCACTCGGTCGCCGACTTTAATAACGTCTCCAACCTGAAAAATATCTTCGAAGACGACAATAATGCCGGTGAGAAAATCTTGAACCAATGCTTGTGCACCGAAACCCAGAGCAACACCCATAACACCGGCACCGGCCAATAAGGGAACAATATCAATGCCCAGTTCGGATAAAAGAACCAAGGCAAAAATGATTGAAAAAATGGCTAGCATAATATTGCGAATCACGGGCAGTAGCGTTTCGACCCTGGAGTCAGTTAAACGCCCTGAGTTTCTTGTCACATATTCGAGCAGAGCATTGGACAGTTCCCATACCAGGGCTGCCAGCAAAATGATCATCGCTAAAGTAATGATCACCTCTATGGCAGCATCCAGATTAAGTGTCAGGGTCAAGGATTCACTCCAGACCGGAAAAACGCTATAGAGCGTATAGATAAACAAGCTAATGGCTACAAGTCGGCCAAACAAAACCTGAAGTTGAAAAATTCTGCCGAAGCGAATGTCGGGGAGTCGAAACCGCCTGCGCGTGGGTGCAAGCCGTTGGTTCAGACTTTGCGCCAACCTTTTATTCAAATAAGAAAAGAGCATAAGGGCGATTGCGGCCAGTAGTATTAGCAGTATATTGCCAATCAGTGAGTCACTGATACCCAGCGCATTTAATGAACGGGTATATCGATCAATAACTTCAGAGCTGGCATCGCCAAGATGCAAGGTATCACTGAGAGAAAATTCCCCTGCCGATTCCCGGGTGGTTTCCTGAAGAGTCTTAAGGTTATCGATGAAATCCTTGCGAGCCGATTCGCTCTCCAGCGTTGTTATGAGCTTGTCAATCTGATCAGGATCAAGCTCTACTGTATTTTTTCCGTTATTGTCACCAGGGGCAGCGCTTGCGTTTAAACTGGCCAGACATAGGATAAGCGCTGCAATGACTGCTCCTATAGCTTTTCCTATAAAAGCACGCCAGGATATTATAGTTTTTAAAACTCCTAAGTAATGCAACAGAGAAAAGCTAACCTGTATTGGCATAAATAAATCGGTATCACATTAAGTAGTGGGAGAAGAATGTTGCACTAGCCGGGAAGGATGGAATCCTTTCCGGCGACATAGATCGAATACAAAGCCTGACCAGGACTATTAAACAAAAGCTATTTTGGGTTGATGAATTAGCGGGCAACTACCTGTAGTTCATTTTCAACATCCTTAACATCTTCCGTATTTTCGGCAATTTTTTCCGCAAGGTCACTTTCAACATTAGACTCTACTTTTCCCTTCAGAGTTACCACGCGCTGTTTTGTTTCCACGTTAATATCCGTGCCGGAAATATTGCTATTGGTTAATAGACCGGTCTTTACCATGGCAGTAATTGCAGCATCCTGGATAACCGCTGAAGCTTCTTGTTCAGAGTCTTCATGTTTGTTGTTGGCCGCTATCTGTAGTTGGTTATCCACTGATTTGACACCATCAATAGAGAGTGCAACTTCTTCAGCAAGGTCTTTCTCGGCTGATGAGTTCACTTCACCACTAAGCATAACTTCATTTTTATTGACGTCGATGTCGATATCAAAATTGTTAAGATCCTCATTAATCAATAGCGCGCCTTCCACCTTTCCTTCGATTAGGCGCTGGTTGGTTTCGTGACTGGCTTGATCCATTTCGCTATCGACTTTTCTGGCTGTTGAATCAGGGCCTGCTACAACGGACAATGCTGTTACTGACAAGCCAAGACTGATACAACAAGCCATCATAATTGCTGCGCGTTTCATCGGTTTACGTTTTATCACTTTGAATTTCATTGTTTTGTATTTCATCGTTAAGCTCCTTGTTTTGAAAAGCACTGTTGATAATATAAACGTTAAAATTAAGCCTAAACATTTGATTAAGCCTAAGCATTAAATAAAGAAAGCACCGGTTTAAAGATTGGTTAAGTAGAAGGTAGCGATTTTCATGCCATGATGGTTTTCTTATTGATTTTAGGGCGTTAACAAGTTTTTCAGGGGTTTAAATATCTGTATTTGGATTTAAATCAGGAAAATCCTGTAATACTTACAGGGGGATTTATGAAGGCTTTACAGAGCTGCTCAATAAAATGCTCTTTTGATCATTCATTAACCTGCCAATAGAAAATGCTGGAGTGATGCCTATACATCTATTAATGCATGTTTGTTGCCTATATCTAATTTTTTCAGGGAGATATAAACAAGCTTTGAAAATTCCCTGTCTTTGTTTATCTTGCCATAACTGTTGGTATGGGCCTTGCGTGAATGCTGATGACAAGAAAATATGAAAAAATAATGTTAAGCAGGTTTAATATAAGCAGATTCAATGATCTTTAATGAAGGAAGGTGAGTATGAGTCATTCAGCATTTACGATAGATATCGAGAGCATTCGCGAGAACGCCAGAAAGCAAATCGATCAGGGTGCAGTTACCGAGGGTTATGACATCGACACCGAGGACGTTGCCGATATGCTCAATACTGCCCTGGCTACAGAGATCATCTGCTATCTGCGTTATAAACAACATTACTTTATGTGTGAGGGTATGAATGCGCAGGCGGTGGCTGCTGAATTTCTGGAGCATGCCCAGCAAGAGCAGCAGCATGCCGATCAGTTGGCTGAGCGCATCACGCAATTGGGTGGTGAGCCGGAAATGGACCCTGGCAAAATAACCGGCCGAGCTCATGCCGAGTATCAACCTGCCAGTAGTATCGAATCGATGATAAAAGAAAATTTAATTGCAGAGCGAATCGCCATTGATAGTTATCGCGAAATGATTAATTATCTGGCCGATAAAGATCCAACAACTCGCAGAATGCTGGAAGAAATTCTTGCCGTTGAAGAGGAGCACGCCGACGATTTGGCCAGCTTGTTACAGAAAAAGCATTAGTCGAAAAATTTTGAAGGAACTTGGGAGGGTGAGCCCTTGGCGATGGCTAGCGCTAACGTCAGGGGCTTTGCCTGTCTCAAAAATGTATTTGTCTAAAAATATTACTACCTCAGAGAATAAAGCACTGAGTAAACCTTCCTTTTAGTTTCACGTATAATTAGAGTTTTCCAGCCCTTGATGTTTAGCCAGAGACGTCCAATCATTTGTGTGGCTATCTCTGTGAGTGGCTGTAGTCTTCGTCGACAATGATTATTCCGATGATCACTACACCCTGTAGCCCATTATCTTCTGCAAAAAGTGGCTTATTTGCTATAACTATCTAATTGCCAACTACTTTTAAGTGATTTATGCGTCGTACCTTTACAAGTACTTTTTCAAGTACCCCTGCAAGTATCGGTCTGGTTAAGTTTCCCCCCTGGTACCTGATGGCGCTGTTGTTGACCAGTCTGGTGCTGTTCCTGGTAGCCCTATTGATTGACCGCCAGAATGAAAGCCGCTTTCATCAGCAGCAAACACAGGATGTATTGCTGGAGATGAGCCTGGTTCGCGCCCAGCTGGAGGGAAGCATCAGCGCCAATTTGCAGACGGTTCGGGGGCTCGCGGCGGCTATCAGCGTTGAACCCAATATGGATCAACAACGCTTTGCACAGTTTGCCCGGCCACTGATCTCAGGCAAAAACACCCTGCGAAATATCGGTGCGGCACCGGATATGGTGATTCGGCTGATGTACCCACTGAAGGGTAATGAAAATGCCGTCGGCCTTGATCTGGCATCCAACCCCGCCCAGCGGGAGGCGGCGCAAAGAGCGCGTCTGACCGGAAAGTTAGTAGTCGCTGGCCCGGTAAACCTGGTGCAGGGTGGTAAGGGCTTTATTGGTCGCATTCCGGTCTTTACCACCGACGCCAATCGCGAAGCGAGCTTCTGGGGTGTTATCTCTGCGGTGATTGATGTCGAGCAGTTATTCGCTGACAGTGGGATTTATCGCGACGATCTGGCGATTGATCTGGCATTGCGAGGTAAGGATGGCAAAGGGGCAGAAGGCGAGGTGTTTTACGGCCCGGAGCACCTTTTCCGCCAGCAGCCACTCTTGGTCGATGTAACACTCCCCACGGGTAGTTGGCAAATGGCTGCTGTTCCCAAGGGCGGTTGGTCCGTACGAGCAGATAATGCGTTCATCCTGCGGGTGGGGCTGGGGATTGTGTGCGCGGTTATCATTGCGCTGTTAAGCCTGTTTTTCAGCAATATCCAAAAACGACGGGACGATACGACCCGTCTGCAAGCTCTGTTTGAATTGTCGCCCATTGGCATTGCACTTAATGATTTAAACACGGGTCAATTCCTGATGTTCAACAACGCGCTGATCAAGCCCCTGGGTTACAGCGAAGAGGAGTTCCTGCAACTGAGCTATTGGGATGTTACCCCAGGGGATTATGCTGAGCAGGAAGCCGAGCAAACCCGGCTACTGAAAGCGACGGGACGTTACGGACCCTATGAAAAAGAATATATCCGCAAAAGTGGCAGGCGTTACCCCGTGTTACTTAACGGTCTGCGGATTGAGGATAGCAGCGGTAGGCAACTGATCTGGTCCATGGTCGAGGATATTTCAGAGCGAAAAAAAGCGTCGGAATTATTAGCCCATCAGCAAGAGATGCTGGAGCAGATGAGTAAGGTCGCCCGTGTAGGCGCCTGGGAATATGATGTCGCGTCGGAGCAGATGAGATGGTCGGAAACCACGGGAAGTATTTTTGGGGTGCATGACGGCCATCCAGCTGACTTGCAAGCAGGTATTAATCTCTGCGAAGACACTGAGAGCAGAGACGCGCTGGCTAAAGCGTTTCAATCCAGTATTACTGAAGGGGGTAGTTGGAATCTGGAGCTAAAGTTGAAAATCCCCGACGGCCGGAGTCTGTGGGTGTTGGTCTCCGGGCAAGCGGAGTGGGTCGATGGGAGCTGCAAGCGGGTCTTTGGTTCTATTCAGGATATCCATGCGCGCAAACAGCACCAGATGGCTGCAGAGCAATCTTCACGGCATAACGAGGTGCTAGCCGAGCTGACGGTGCATCACGCCGTGTTAGCTGGGGATCTGCCAGGCTGCCAGCAGATGTTGGTTGAACGTATGGCCTATGCTTTGGATGTGGCCAGAGTTAGTCTGTGGATGGCCTCTGCCGATCAGCAGCATATAGAGTGCGTTAGCCAATATGAAGCTGCTAATCGTGGCACGATAGTGGGTGAGCAGTTGCCTCGCAAAGATTATCCCAACTATTTTAATGCCTTGCAGAGCCATGCCTGTATAGCCGTGAGCGATGCCGAGGCCGATGCCAGGACCAGGGAGTTCAGCGATCATTATCTCAAGCACTTGGGTATCACCTCGCTATTGGATTCAGTGATCTCCGTGGGTGGTGGTTTGGTGGGTGTGCTCTGTGCCGAACATATTGGCCCTCGGCGAGAATGGACTCAGGCCGAACAGGCCTTTGTTACCTCGTTAGCAACACTGACGGGTAATGTCTATGCCTCTGAGCAGCGGCGTCTGGCAGCGGCGGAATTAGTCATCGCCAAAGACGAGGCGGAAGCGGCGGCGCGTGCCAAGAGTGAATTTCTAGCAGCCATGAGTCACGAAATACGCACCCCCATGAATGGTGTGCTGGGTATGCTGAATTTATTGCAGCGATCAAATCTGGAGCAGGATCAGGAACGGAAGGTTTTCGTTGCAAAAAATAGTGCGGAGTCACTACTGGGCTTGATCAATGACATTCTGGATTTTTCCAAAGTTGATGCTGGCAAACTCGAGTTGGAACGGCTTGAATTTAATTTGCGAGATATGATAGGGGATTTTGCCGAATCCATGGCGATTCGCGCACAGGAAAAAAATCTGGAATTAATTCTGGATCTCAAAGGTATTGATATCACCATGGTAAAGGGCGACCCAGGTCGTCTGCGGCAGATTTTTACCAATCTGGTCAGCAATGCGATTAAATTTACCGAGCAGGGTGAAGTATTGATTCGTTGTAGCCTGCGTAAGACCAGTGATGGACTGTTATTGGAAGGGCTGGTTGGAGATACCGGGATTGGAATTCCCGCTGACAAACAGCAAGCCCTGTTTGAACCTTTTACCCAGTTGGATGCCAGCACCACCCGTCACTATGGCGGTACCGGTTTGGGGTTGGCCATTTCAAAAAATATCTGTGAATTAATGCGCGGCGAGATTCGCGTAAGCAGTGAGCTTGGCAAGGGAAGTCGTTTCGAATTTAATGTGTTGCTGGAGCCTGCCAGTAAAACGCAATTTGTTCGACCGAGTCTTAACATTAGTCAATTTCACCTATTAATCGTCGATGACAATGCCACCAGCCGGGAGGTATTGCGAGACCAGCTCGAACACTGGGGCGCCAGCGTTACCGTGGCGAAGAATGGCGAGGAGGCATTGCGACTCTGTGCTGAAAGCGTAGAGCCATTCAGCCTGGCTCTACTGGATAAAAATATGTCCACCATGGATGGTCTTGAACTTGGCCGACGGATAAAAGCTAGCCTCCCATCACAATCCATACCTTTGGTGTTGATGACCGGAATGGAAAGCCTTGGCGATTTTCGTTCCTTTGCTGAGCAGGGCTTTAGTGCTTATTTTCCTAAACCGGTAACGACTGCTGATTTATTTCTGGCGTTGTCGGTGCTGGATAATGAAGGCGGTTCAGCCGGGGTTAGCAGTCATTATGGTAAAACCCTGCATAGTGAAAATAACGGTCAGCCGCCGAAGCCTTCAGCAAACTGGTCCGGTCAGCGTTTGTTGATAGTGGATGACAATGCCATCAATCAGGAAGTGGCGCAGTTAATACTGTTGGAAATGGGCTTGACCGCAGATGTTGCCGGCAATGGTATAGAGGCGATAAAAGCTCTGGCCGAGGCGCCAGAGGAAGACCCTTATACACTGGTGTTAATGGATTGCCAGATGCCAGATATGGATGGCTATGAAGCGACCCGGCAAATACGAGCAGGGCAGGCGGATACGCACAACAGTGATATTGTTATTATTGCGATGACTGCCAATGCCATGAAGGGCGATAAAGAAAAATGCCTTGAGGCAGGCATGAATGATTATTTGAGTAAGCCCATTGATGCAGAAAAACTGGCCGTAAAACTGGAGCAATGGACAAATACAGGAATAGGTCAGATCTAAAACTAACGCTATGCGACATTTATGTGAGAACCCTGAGTTGCAAACGCAATTGTGAGAAGGCTATACCTTGATACCAACATTCCTGGAGGAGGTATTGCGAATAGAAGGGTAAACCAAATGCACCTTCCGCCAGGCAAAGCGAAAGTCGAAAATAGGTGATGTGGACGTTTATCCTGATTAGCGAGTAGTGGTGCTGCGGTCTGCTACTAGCCATGATGCAACCAGATCCTCCGGCACGGTTGGCCCAGATTGGCGAAGAGGAATTTACCGAAGAAACGCACGCGTTTTTTAACCAGTGGAATGACGACATTCTTCCAGAATGTGGATAGCAATCCAGTACTGTGTACCTTTGCGCATCATCCGGCACTGGCCAATGCCTTCTCCCCATTGAATGTTCACATCCTGACTAAAAATACTTTGCCGGTAAAGCAACGCCAGATTGCCATTATGAGAACTGCCTGGATTTGCAAGGCTACTTATATGTGGTCGAGTCACTTAAGAACAAGTGTTAGGTCGGGGCTGTCGCCAGATATGTATGATCCTATCAAACGTGGTGCCGATGATCCTTATTTCACAGCCTTTGAAAGCACAGTGATAAGGGCCACTGAAGAGTTAGTGGCGGATAAGACGATCAGCGAAACAAACTGGCAAATTCTTTCAAGCGAGTGGAGTAAGCAGCAACTATTGGATTTTATGTTTACTGTCGGCTGCTACGTCATGGTGGCTGGCGTTATGAACTCCGCCGGAGTGGAGCGCAAACCTGAACTGCTTGAGCTGGCGGAGGAGTACGGTGCTCCCTGAGTTAAAAGCAGCTGTAGCCGCACTGCTTCGCACACTTAAGATAAGGGGGTTATACGTGCTGCCTGGTATGTATAAAAAAGTTAACTATCGGGGCTGGATTTTGGGTGTTTGTTCTGGGCGAGGGAAATCTGGTTCAGTACCAGATTGCTTTCCGCAAAAGCAATACAGGGCAGGATAAAACACTCAGCGATTTCTTCATCCCAAAGTCCACGCGGTTTGCGCCAGTGATAGGTGACCTCACCACTCACCAGACGACATTTACATAAACCACAGACGCTGTTGCGGCAGCTATTGCGCACGGCGAGACCTGACGATTGCATCGCTGCTAACAGGTCGGTGTCAGCATCGATAGTTGCCTGAATCTCTAAAGTGTCTGTTTGTAGTGATAGAGAAAATTGGCTCATCAGTGTTTACAAAAAATCCTTCATTTCTGCCACAAACCGGTCCAGTTGATCATGGTGAAGCCAGTGTCCGGCATTTTGGTAAACAGATAATTCTGCATTATTAAATAGCTGAAGCTGGCCATCTTTTTCCGGGTTCGAGGCCCAGCTATCGGCACCCCACAGTAATCGGGTGGGACACTTAATATTACCCCATAGTCGCTGACTTTCCTCCATGGGTAGATCCACCGGGGCTAGAAAGCGCACATAGTTATCAAACTTCCAGCTGTAAGTGCCATCTTCATTTTGGCTAATGCCATGCTGGGTTAAATGTCGCGCCTGATCGTCACTAAGGTAGCCGTTTTCAGCTTTCATGCGCTGGTAGGCTTCTTCAAGGGTGGCGTAGCGTTTAGGTAAGCGGCCCGCTACGCTGCGCTTGGTATCGATCCATTCGCGCAGGCGGGCTTCCCAGGGTTTGGCCTGTTGCTCGGCATACCACTCCGGGGGTGGGCCAAGTCCTTCAATAATAGCCAGCTTACGCACGGTTTCCGGGTAAATGCCGGCATAGCGAAGGGTAATATGCCCGCCCAGTGAATGCGCAATAATGGTAACCGGTGACAATTGTTTTTGGTGAATTAGCTGGGCCAGATCGTAAACAAAGGCGTTGATACTGTAATCGCCGTCCGGTGACCAGTCGCTATCACCATGGCCGCGCAGGTCGGGAGCGATAACATGCCAGTCCTTGCTCAATTCCGTTGCTACCCAGTCCCAGTTTCGGCAGTGGTCGCGACCACCATGGACCATCAGCAGGGGTGGTGCATCGCTGTTGCCCCAATCCACATAATGCAGGTTAAGTCGTTGGGAGATATAGCGGTGGGAAGTAGGGCCATGTCGCATAATACACCTCAACGGTTTTCGGGCTGAAAGATTGATAGCTTGGAAAAATAGCCTGGAAAATTTTTGACCAGGGTCTGAGATTAGAGCAGGAAATTGCCTCAGCTTCAATCATTGCCAGATCGTGGCTACATAGTGACTACATCGTAATGTATACCCCGTTGAAAGCTGGTTATGATCAAGGGCATCGATAGCAGCTGGCTGTCATTAATAACAATAATGAGTGTCGACTGCGTTGGTTTGCTCAGGTAGTAGCACAGGCAGGTAGTAGCACACGTTCCCGGAAGCGAGTATGACTGAATCACACAACTTTGATGCCCCGGACTCTAGTCAGCAGGATTTTGACTACATTGTTATTGGCGGTGGCTCCGCAGGATGTGTGGTTGCCGCCAGATTAGCGGAAGAAAAACAGGGCAGTGTGCTTTTGCTGGAGTCAGGTCAATCGGCTCGCGACAACCCGGAAACCATGACCGCCGATGGTTTTAAATACGCCTTTGCTAACGATAATACGATGTATGACAGGATGTCTACGCCGCAGCGGTATGCCGGCAATCGACAGGTCTATGTTGGCTCTGGCAGGGGAATGGGCGGTTCGGGTTCTGTCAATGGCATGGTTTATACTCGAGGCGACCGACGTGATTTCAGCGGCTGGCCTGATAACTGGCAGTGGGAAAATGTGGAGCCGGCATTTGAGTTACTGGAGCAGCGTCTTGGCGTGCAACCGCGGTCGCCTACCCAGTTTACAGAGGCCTGTATTAAGGCAGCAATTAAATCGGGCTTTAAACAAAAAGATGGCCTCAATGATGGGTGCCTTTGTGGTTATATTGGTTATAACGATATGAATTACCAAGGTGATCAGCGGCGTAGCTCCTATACCGCTTTAATCCATGATCGTGAACCTGAATTGGACAGGCTTACAATAAAAACTGAAGCCCGTGTTCACAAAATTATTTTTGATCAGCAACAAAGGGCGATCGCCGTTGAATACGTGGCGCAGGGAAAAACACACACTGTAGCGCTCAATAAGGAATTAATTCTCTGCGCCGGTGCATTGGAAACGCCAAAGCTGTTAATGCTATCCGGTGTTGGCCCCAGAGATGAGCTGGAGAAGTTTAATATTCCAATCGTGTTGGAATCACCGCGCATTGGAAAGAATCTGCAGGATCATCCGAGTGTCTGTATTTTTTATAAGGGCAATGCCTCGGTGGATTTTCACTATCCGCAGTTGTATGGCTTTCACCGAGTCAATATGCAGTTGAATTTATCCAACAATCAGGCCGATACCTGTTTTGTGTTAATGTCGGTGGGGTCGGTGTTAAAAGAAACCTTAAAGCGTATGATTCCAGTGATGGCCTTGCCGGGTCGGCTTTATCAAGTCCGCTGGCTAAAAAGTTTTATACGGAAAATGGTAGAACTGGTACTGGGGCTTCCTGCCATAGTGCGTTTTGCTGACAAAATGTATGGCATTGTAGTGATTCTTGGTAAGCCGGTTTCCAGAGGTGAGGTGCGATTAAACTCGACTGACCCGGAGCAACAGGCAGCTATCGACATGGCCTTTTATCAAAACCCGACGGATATGGATACTATGATTTCCGGTATCGAGTTGGCCCATCGAATCGCGCAGCAATCCGAATTAAAAAACTGGGGCAACCAGTTACTCTCCAAAGCCGCAAAATCCAAAAATCGAGCAAAGCTGGAAAAATGGATTGGTAAGGGAACCGTCACCGTGTTTCACTACTCCGGCACTTGTAGTATGGGTGATGATGAGAATGCCCCAGTCGATAGCGAGCTTAGGGTAAAAGGTTTAGGCAATGTGCGGGTGGCGGATGCTTCTGTTATTCCGGACATTCCGGTGTCGGCATTGAATGCACCCAGTATGATGATTGGCTATCGCGCTGCGGATTTTATTATTAATGCACAATGATATGGCCTCTTTACGACTTAGCATAACGTTTAAGAAAGGCCTCAATGGCTACCAGTGCAGGTGGTTCATCGAGTATTGGTGCATGGCCCCGATTCGCCAGCTCGACGACTTGCAGTGAAGGGTGTTCTTCACTCATCCGCTGGCAGGTTTCAGCACTCAGAATATTCGACATGGCGCCGCGTATCACTAACATTGGTAACCGCTTCAGAATCGCAAAGGACGACCACAGATCAGGCGCGGCAATTTCATCGGCATTGGCAAAGGCCTGCCCGATTGCCGGGTCATAGTCCGGCATGATTCCATCCGGGGTTTCATGGCAGGTTCGCCTTGCGAACTGTTGCCAGTCATCAAGGGAGTAATCAGGAAAAAGTACGCCGCTAGTCCGGGCTATTTCTTTGACAGCATGTTCCCAATTCTTATAACAGGGCGGATTGCTGACGATACTGGCAATTAGTTTTACACCAGCTGATTCTATGCCAGGGCCGATATCATTCAAAACCATGCTGGCAATCAACCCCGGTTTTTCCGTGGCCATCAGCATGCCCATAATACCCCCCATGGATGTACCAATTACATTAATTCGGTCAATGCCGAGCGAGGTCAGCAGGGTATACATATCCTGGTTGTATTGCAGGGGTGTGTAGTTGGCCGGGTTTGGATCGTTCGCCGAGCGGCCTCGGCCACGTTGATCGGGAACAATCAGCCGATAACGCTCTGCAAGTGCCTCACAGAGCGGCTCGAAATCGGCACTGTTGCGGGTCAGTCCATGCAGGCAAAGCAACACCGGGGCATTAGGCTGCTGGTGATAATCGCGGGCAAACAGGCGCAGGCCATCGTCACTGAGATATTCGAAAGAACGATATAGGGTCATGCTTTCCTCGGGAAAGTTTGCGCAAACAAAGTGATAGATAAATGGACTTAATCCATGAAGTCAGGCGAATACCATTGCTTACAGCACTGATGTAAAGACTGTCGGCGCCAAGCCATATCAGGCTAAGTCACCAGTATTAAGAGCATAGTGTAAGGAATATACGGGTGAATTTGAAATTTGTAGCCCTACCGGCAAAAAATAATCGAAATTTAGAAATTGAGACTTAGAGGTAAAGGATAAGAGGGGCAGGGCGGGATTGGCAGGCTAAATTCATCTAACAAAAAAATCGATGGAGTTGATCACTGCGGTTCAAAAGCCGTGGAATACCCATAGGATTCTATAATCGCCTGTGCAGTGTTGCTATCGATAAAGGCTATCAGGGCTAGTGCTGCCGGATTATTTCCCCCCCTTTTCAGTAGTACCATATCCTGCTTGATGGGCTGATGCAGATGGGACGGTACTGGCCAGGCAGCACCCTGAGGAGTCTTCCCATCGCACATAATTTGCGAAAGAGCAACAAAGCCAAGCTCGGCATTGCCGGTGCTGACAAACTGGTATGTCTGGGCAATATTCTCACCCCGTACCCATTTAGTTTCTGTAGCCTTGCGCAATTGCAGTTTATCTAACACCTCAACCGCTGCAGCTCCATAGGGTGCCAGTAGCGGGTTGGCCAAGGCCAGCCTGTTGAAGCGATTGCTATGTAAAGTAGACAATAAATCTTCCTGCAAAGAGGAATCTTTACTCCAAAGTGCCAGAGCGCCAATAGCATAGGTTTTTCGAGAGTCTTCGATGATGAGTCCCTTTTCCTGCAGCGCCCTCGGTTTGTGCTGGTCCGCAGAAAAAAAGAGATCAAAGGGAGCACCGTGGTTAATTTGAGCAAAAAATTTGCCGGAGGAGCCAAAGGACAAAATAAGTTGATGGCCAGTCTCCTCTTCAAAAACCGCTGCCATTTTTTTCATGGGTGCGGTGAAGTTGGAGGCAACGGCGACATAGGCGGTCTCCGCTTGGGCGAAACTAATAAGGCAACAAAAAAAAAGAATACGGACTAACAAGTTTCTCTCACTGGTCGAACGTCTGGTGTTGATATTGTTATTCTAAAACGAAGTGAAGGGGGAGTCCCCTTATTTTTGTTCTGGAAAATTGATGATGGAAGTCCAATTTTCAGTCCACGAGTAGTGTGTGCTTTCTTCCATGGCCGTCAAAGCACTTGTCAGATAATCAATAAACACTCTGGCTTTTGCCGGCAAATACTCAGGCGTCGGGTTGTGGAGGCCTGAAATAGGGACAAAGGGATACCAGCGTTTGGATGAAACAGGCTTATACCAGCACAGCATACAGTAAATAACCAGCGAGTAATGTGCCAAAAATATAGGTTGAGAGTGAACCAACAAAGCGCAGTGGATGGGGTTTGGCAATTGTCGGTGAAAGTACCAGTCCGAAAAAAATCGAGTATCGTCCCAGCGTCGCCAGCACCATACAGACCAGTATCCACATTGGTAGTTGAAATTGAGCAAGAATATAAATCAGCAGAGCGAGCATGGGGGTAAACTCGATGGTATTACCATGAGCGCGCACGGCCTTGTACAGAAAATGACTGGGATCATCCGGGTAGCCCGAGGCCATCTTTGCTTTAGCCCTGCAAACCGAGACATAAAATCCGCCGACAAACACCAGTAAACCAAGTAGGGCAATACAGAGATAGGGAATAGTCATAGTGTTTATCCTGTGAAAACTGTAAACAGTACAAGAGTGTGAGTAGAGTGCTAGCCTGTCAGTGACAGCCAGCTTAGAGGGCCGTCCTTATTCTAAAGCGATTACCCAAAGATAGACCAGCCTGTATATTGCACCAGTTTTTCCAGCGCTTCGGTACCCAGTTTGCTGTTGCCGATTTTATCCAGGCCGGGTGACCAAACGGCAATAGAGGCTTTGCCGGGAGCCACGGCCAGAATCCCGCCGCCGACGCCACTCTTGCCCGGCAGCCCGACGCGAAAGGCAAATTCTCCGGATCCGTCATAATGCCCGCACATTAACATCAGCGAGTTAATCCGTCGCGCCCGCTTGGCCGACACTACCCGTGACTCGGTGACGGGATTTTTGCCATCGGCGACTAAAAACAAACCTGCCTTGGCCAGTTGCTGGGTACTCATCGCAATAGAGCAGTGATGAAAGTAAGTCCCTAATACGGCATCCACAGGATTTTTTAATCGGCCAAAGGAGGCCATAAAGTGCGCCAGCGATGCATTGCGATCGCCGGTATCGAGTTCAGACTGCGCCACTTTTTTATCGATACTGATACTGTCATCATCCGCGAGGTAGCGAACAAAATGCAGAATTTCAGCCAGTGTTTCCTTCGGTTGATGCCCCATAATAATTGCATCAGCCACCGCAATCGCGCCGGCATTGATAAACGGGTTTCTCGGCTTACCGTGTTCCTGCTCCAACTGCACGATAGAATTAAAGGCATTGCCTGAAGGCTCGCGACCAACTTGCGACCACAGCGCATCGCCCAATTTACCGAGGGCTATAGTCAGGGTAAACACCTTGGAAATACTCTGAATGGAGAATAACTGTTCACTGGCTCCGGCGCTGAAAAGTTGGCCGTCAGCGGTTGCAACCGAAATGGCAAATTGATCTGGATCGATACAGGCCAGCTGCGGTATATAACTGGCAACCTGACCTCGATGTTCGCTGGCGCCAACAGTTGCGGCGATTTCGTCTAAAATCTTCTGCACAGCTTATTCACCCTCATTGCCGTTCGTGTTAATCAAGCCGTGTTTTTTTAAATAGATAACACAGATGTTAATCAGGGGCGTCAGCAACAGAGCGCTGTAGATAAAACCAAAAACCATTAGATTGCCACTGGCCATCAAGTCGTCCAGCGTTTGCTGGACATAGTAAATGCCAAAGGCAAGCAAGGGCATATTGACGATGATTACCAGGGACAAATAGGGCTTGGAGAAAAGAGCTAAAACCAGTGTAACCGCACTGGGAATGGCTTGGATCAGAGTATGTGGGCCGTAGACCATGGTGAAGGATAAGGCACCCAGTATGAATATCGGGTTGAGAATCCAGAATGCGGCTAGCGCGATCTTTTTCACACTATCTTTCTCATTGATGGTTTATAGCAGTATCATACCGCAGCTTATTGGTCATCAGTGAAGATAGTGTGGCTATAAAGCGCTAGAAGATCTAGTAGAGAGACCGTAATGCTGTTGACGGATGGTGTTATTGCCTCAGTCAGCTCACCGGACCTGTTAAACCATGCGAAGCTGCTAGACTGCAACCATTCTGACCATCACCGCATCCGTGTAAACAAGGCTGTTATCGCTGGCTCTATGTCCCACCAGATGAAACTGGCCTGAATCAACACCTCTTGGCATGTACATTCGAACCTGGCAGTCGCTTAGCTCGCCAAAGTTATCGGGCATTTGTAAGTGAATGGACTCTGGCTCAATATCCTTAAACATTTCCCGCTGATTGGATTCGACCAGTTCGTCTTCCATCTCTTCAAGCATGTGGTAGACCGATTCCTCGATAAGCATTTTTGTCAGCCCAACATCTCGCGAGGCCTGATTTTGGTTCGGTTTCAGATGTGTTTCCACGGTGAGTTCCATAATCCACCTCCGCTTAGGTATTGATTGAAAGAAACGCATGAGCAGCCTTTATTACCCTATACCTTTTCTTAGCCGCTGTGAATATTGCCACGGCGTCAGGCTCGAGATTTAATGCGATCATGAGCTGTTCATAAGTATATTTGCTAAAAAACTTGTTGCTGATAATTTATGAGCATATCCGCGTATTTATGTATTGGTGTTATAGCGCAGACCTAAGTGCTACATCTTAAGCTATGAGAGGAATGCTAATTTTCAGCTTTTGCCTGCTGGTGAATTTAATCAGCAGTGCTGCAATGTCAGCGCAGATGCTGGGCCGCGACAGTGCTCCGGTAACCGCCTCTATAGAGGAATTGCCCTGCCATGGTGAAGAGTTGGTAGGGGAGACGCTCTTTTTTAAGAGGCACTCACTTTGAATTAACCATTGATGAACTGCCAGTCAATTTTACTGGCCAGCCACGCGTAGCTACAGCGGTTAATGGTTCGGTGCCAGCACCGACGCTGATTTGGAAAGAGGGCACGCGCGTGACAATGCGTGTGACCAATCGATTAGCGGTGGACACCTCCATTCACTGGCACGGCATTATATTGCCCACCGGAATGGAGGGTGTGCCGGGTCTGAGTTTTGCCGGTATTAAACCCGGTGAAACCTTTGAATACCGTTTTGATGTGCAACAGAGCGGCACCTACTGGTATCACAGTCATTCGGGGTTTCAGGAACAGACCGGTTTATACGGCGCGATTATTATCGAAACCGAACTGCTGCTGTTTGTCGGAGATCAGGGCAGAGCCGGCATCAGTCTTGAGCTGGAAAAGGAGTTAGTGCTCACTCAGCGATGGCAGCTGCTGCCCTCCCTGGAGCTGGTAGCTCATGGGCATAATAACTCCGAGACTGGAGCGGGGTCTGGTCTGTCCACAGTAGAACTCGGGCTGCGCCTGAGCTATCGGGTCCAGCGAGAGTTTATGCCCTATATCGGCGTGCAGTGGGAAAAGGCCTAAGGCCAGAGCGCCGAGTATCAACGTCAGCATGGTGAGGACACTAGTGAGACAGCGTTGATCCTGGGACTGAAGGCCTGGTATTGGGGTATATAATTCGACGCCATTGATCTGTCAGCTATCTGCGTCCGCAAAACCTTTGCCCGTGCCTGAAGTCTGATACAGTTAGATTCAAACGCTGTAGCAACCGGAGGTGCGCATGCGCATATCGATACTGGATCGTTTCTTGCCCGCAACACTTACACTATTACTGCTTGCCGTGATGGCGCTCGCGACCGGTTGCAATGGCAGTAGTAGTGGTGGAGGAAACGATAATGAGGATGTGGGCGGTCAGGATGGCGGTGACGGCGGTTCTGGCGGCGGCGATGAGGATGACCAGGACGACGATGATTCCGGCACCAGTTCCGGTCTGGATAGCCGCCCGCAAAACACCACGTGTCTGGCACCAGCGAATCCCGGCAGTGACTCAACTATAGAACTGGCTGCCGCCTTTCCCGATTTACCGGCACTGGCCTTTCCCCTTGGCCTGTTTCAGGCGCCGGGCGACAGTGCAAACCTCTATGTGATTCTGCGCGCGGGGCAGGTGCAGCGTTTCAGTCACGATCCCACCGCGAATAACGTCACCACGGTGCTGGATATTTCCAGCCAGGTGGATGACCTCAGTTCAGAGGGCGGTCTGCTGGGGCTAGCCTTCCACCCGCAATTTGCCAGCAACCGTACTTTGTATTTGTCCTACACTACCAATAGCCCCAATCGCTCGGTGATTTCACGCTTTACCATGTTGCCGGGCGGCATGATTGATCCTGCCTCTGAACAAGTCATTCTTGAACTGGCGCAACCCGCCGGTAACCACAATGGCGGTGATATTGCCTTTGGCCCTGAAGATGGTTACCTGTATATCGGCTTTGGCGATGGCGGCGGAAGTGCTCAACGCGAAGAGGCGCAGGACAACAGCAATTATTACGGCGCCATACTGCGCATCGATGTAAACCCAATGGCCAGCAGTGCCCCCTTCTACCAAATTCCCGCTGACAATCCCTTTACTGGCAGCAACACCGAAGCGCAGGAGATTTATGCCTATGGCCTGCGCAACCCCTTTCGCTGGAGCTTTGACCAGGGCACTGGTTTACTGTGGGCGGGTGATGTCGGCCAGAGCACTCGCGAGGAAATTGACCTGATCGAAGCCGGTGGCAACTACGGCTGGCCCTTTACCGAAGGCTTTATCTGCGGCCCCGGTAATAGCGGCTGCGAGCCAACGGATTACCTGCAACCCGTATTTGATTACCCGCGCAGTGAAGGCACGTCGATTACCGGTGGTTATGTTTACCGAAGTTCAGCGGTGCCGGGTCTGGATGGTGCTTATATTTATGGCGATTTTGGCTCCGGTAATGTCTGGATGCTGGTTAACGATGGCGAAAGCTATAGCAATAGCTTGATCGAGAATGTATCGGGCAGCGGCCGCATCGTCTCCTTCGGGCAGGATCAGTCGGGTGAGGTCTATGTGCTACTGGCCTTTGCCTCGGCCGGCAATAATATTCTGCGACTGGAGGCGACTACGACGGCTAGCGAAGGGGCTATTGCCGAGACCTTATCGGCCACTGGCTGTGTCGATGCGACTAACCCGCAGCAACCCTCTGCAGCCATGATTCCCTATGATGTAGTCGCGCCGCTATGGTCTGACGGCGCTGATAAAGAACGCTATATCGCGCTTCCCGATGACGAACTGATTACTCTCGATAGCAATGGCGATTTTGTCTTTCCCGTCGGCTCCGTGTTGATGAAACACTTTATCAGCGGCAGCACCTATATCGAGACCCGGTTGCTAATGCATCATGCCAGTGGTTGGGCTGGCTACAGCTATGAGTGGAACGATGCACAAACCGATGCCGATTTACTGGTTGGCAGTAAAGATCGCACCGTGGCCGGACTGGATTGGCACTTTCCCAGCGGCAGCGAGTGCCGACAGTGCCACACCCTGGCCAAACATACCACGCTGGGTTTAGAGGCCGTACAGCTCAACAAAATCTTCACCTACCCGACCACGGGGCGTAGTGCCAACCAGTTGGATACCTTCGAGGCGATAGCATTATTCGATACCGAGATAACACCAGCCATGTTGGAGCCACCGCTGGCAGCACTGGATGATGAGACCGTCTCGCTGGAGCGGCGCGCCAAAAGCTATCTACACAGCAATTGTTCCCATTGCCACCTGCCGGCAGGAACCGGCGGTGGCAATATGGATATGCGTCTGGCGACCCCACTGGCAGAGATGAATCTTTGTGGCGTCGATGCCATTGATGACCTGGGCATCAGCGGTGCTCAACGGTTGGCTCCGGGAAATCCGGATGCGTCAGTTGTGTTATTGAGGATGGAGCGATTGGATGAGTACCGAATGCCGCCGTTGGCCAGCAGCGTGGTGGATGCTGATGCGACAGTTTTAATACGAGACTGGATTGCTGGGGTTTCTGCTTGTCCTTAGTGGTTGGGTTTGAGCACTACGCCCAGGAGCCTATCTCCTTCACGCCGAGTGGGCGGCAGAGTTTTATGTCTTCTACAAACTCCACGAATTTGCACGGTATCAGGCTTAAGGTCCGTACAGCCTCTGATGCTATTCAGGGCGCGCTGTTGGCAAGCAAGGATTTTTGGGGAAGTCAGCGAAGCCTGTCCGAGTCCCGCTTTTGCGAAGCAAAATAAGGTCGAGTTCTGCAGCTGCCCAAAATCCTTGCTTGCCTGCGACCAGCCTCAGAGGGTGTACGGGCCTTAGACCGGGCAAGTACTCAAACAGCTGAGACAACACGGGAAAGTTGATACCCATCGACAAAGCTGGCCCACAAGTTGCGTAGCATTCATGAGCACGATGATGAATCTCGTTGCGTTTAGCGCCAACCGCACCGGGTAAGCTAAGCTGTATTTAGAGGCTTGCAACTGCTGGTGCTGCCTCTAAGTCATGGTATAGCAGCTTGCCCAACCATTGTGCGAAGAGTTGTCCAAAAGTGAGCAGGGTCATCATAGCGTGATCACTAATGGTGCACTGGTGCAGGCAGCTCACCTAGGTTTTATTATTAATATGGATGGCGGAAAGCGTTTTTGCGCTGTGTAGTTTTCTCGCTGGAGCCCCGGAACAGAAGGCTAAACATTGGCCGACATAAACCCTGGATAAGAGTGTTGTAATGAGTTCTCTGCTGGTATTCACGGATCTTGATGGAACCTTACTGGATCATCACAGCTACAGTTTTGCGCCGGCGCAACCCGCACTGGATGAACTCAAAGCGCGCAACATTCCGTTGATACTGGTGTCGAGTAAAACCCGTGCGGAACTGGAAGCATTACAGCAGCAGCTAAATATTAATACCCCTTTTATCTGTGAAAACGGTGCCGCCGTTTTCTGGCAAGCGGATCAGCAATGGCAGCGCCAGGAATTCTCCCTGCCGCGTACAGATATTTTGCAACAGCTAAAACAGCTGCGCGATCAGGGTTTTGACTTTATCAGCTTTGCCGATTGTTCGGTGGCACAGATTGCCGAGATGACGGGTTTAAGTGAAGCAGAGGCGGACCTTGCCAGCCAGCGCGACTATACCGAACCGTTATTATGGCGAGGCAGTGAGCAGAGCCTGGAGCAGTTTCGACAACGACTGGCAGCAAACCATTTACAGGCGGTGCAGGGCGGGCGTTTTATCTCGGTCATGGGTGAATTTGATAAGGGAACTTCGCTGCAGTGGTTACGCCAGCGTTATGAAAAGGATGGACCGGTAACGGTAGTGGCCCTGGGTGACAGCCCAAACGACGAACCAATGCTGAACGCTGCGGATATTGCCGTCGTGATTCGTTCACAGCGTTCGGCAGAATTGAACATCGACAAACCTGCACAGTGTATTTATACCGATGCGCCGGGGCCATCGGGTTGGCAGCAGGCAATGGCAGACATTTTGCTTAGCCTGTAATTAATATCATCAAAAAAGTGCCCGCGCTGCAAAGGGCCAAAAGGAACCACAATGGGTGATTTTTACCAGAATGGGATTATTACAACCTTACACAATATGTCCAAGCGACCGGTGGAGGAGCTGGAACAGGAGCTGAATTCTTTCCGGAAAAACCGACCGATGGGTTTGGTGCTACCTTCGCTCTACTCCGAGCTGGAGGGCGATGCGCTGGCGAATATCGTCGAAGAGCTGACCCAGGTCTCCTATCTGGATGAAGTAGTCATAGGGCTTGACCGTGCCGATCAGACGCAGTTTGAACATGCCCTGCAATATTTTAACAAGTTACCTCAGCACCATCGGGTACTTTGGAATGACGGCCCGCGCCTGATGGCCATAGACGCCGAACTGAAGAGCCTTGGCCTGTCGCCCAATGAGCTGGGTAAGGGGAGAAATGTCTGGTACTGCTATGGCTATACGCTGGCCTCTAAAAAGGCAGAGGCAGTGGCTCTACACGATTGCGATATCGTCACTTACCAGCGCGATATGTTGGCGCGATTGATATACCCCGTGGCGCACCCGGCCTTTAACTACGAGTTTTGCAAAGGCTATTACGCGCGTATCGCCACCCATAAAATGGGAGGGCGTGTCAGCCGTTTACTAGTGACGCCATTGATTCGCTCCTTTAAACGCGTCTGTGGCGAAAGTAAATTTCTGGATTTTCTCGACAGCTTCCGCTACCCGCTGGCGGGAGAGTTTTCCATGCGGGTCGATGTCATTAATGATTTACGCATACCCAGCGATTGGGGTTTAGAGATTGGTGTGTTATCGGAAATGCAGCGCAACTATGCCACTAACAGAATCTGTCAGGTGGATATTGCCGATGTTTATGACCACAAGCATCAGGAATTGTCACAGGAAGATACCAGCCAGGGTCTGTCAAAAATGAGCATCGATATCGCCAAAGCGATGTTCCGTAAACTGGCGACCAACGGTGAAGTCTTTTCCACTGAAAAGATTCGCACGGTTAAGGCCACCTATTACCGCATTGCCCTGGATTTTATCGAAACCTACAACAACGATGCCCTGATCAATGGTTTGAATTACGACCGCCATGGTGAAGAGGAGGCGGTTGAAATGTTTGCCCACAATGTCATGCGGGCAGGCGAGGAGTTTTTAGAGAAACCCATGGATAAGCCCTTTATCCCCAGCTGGAGCCGAGTCATCAGCGCTGTACCGGATATTCTGGAACGCCTGCAGGAGGCCGTTGAGCTGGACTACCAGGAATACAGTGGCAAATAAAACAAAGCTTATCCGAGCTGCAGAAAGAAGAGATTACGATGAATGATGCGGTAAATGATTGCCTGAGGCGAATCCGGGAACATTTGGAGTTTATCTACCCCCAGCACAACTGCGACCAACTGGCGCAGGAAATTCTGGAATTGATGGGGCTGTCGAAGAGCTGCGCGACGCCAAAGCCGCATCATAACAACTGGGATCAATCCGACTGCTTTCTGATAACCTACGGTGATTCGCTGGTCAACGGACAACAAGCACCCTTGCGTGTTTTAAAATCCTTTCTTGATGATAATTTAAAAGGCGTTGTCAGCGGCGTACATATCTTGCCTTTCTTTCCCTTCAGTTCCGATGATGGTTTTTCGGTGATCGATTATTTGTCGGTCAATGAATCTCTGGGTGATTGGGATGATATAAAAAGCCTGTCGAAAGATTATCGCCTGATGGCCGACCTGGTGATCAATCATATTTCCAGTCGCAGTCGCTGGTTTGAAAATTACAAAAAGCGCGTGCACCCGGGCAAGGATTATTTTGTAGAAACCAATCCGGAGGAAGACGTGTCGATGGTGGTACGGCCGCGCAATTCTCCGTTGTTGACCGAAGTGGATACACTGGATGGCAAGGCCCATGTCTGGTGTACTTTCAGTGCGGATCAGGTGGATCTGAATTTTAAAAACCCTGATGTGCTGAAAGAATTCGTCAATATTATTCGGCATTATCTCGAGTGGGGGGTGGAGGTTTTTCGCATGGATGCCGTGGCATTTCTGTGGAAGGAATACGGCAGCCCCTGTGTTCACTTGCAGGAAACCCATGAAATTATCAAGCTGCTGCGAACCTTGATCGAGCACCATACACCGCAGGCCATGGTGATTACCGAAACCAATGTGCCCAATCGGGAGAACCTGACTTATTTTGGTAACGCCAACGAAGCTCATGCTATTTATAACTTCTCGCTGCCGCCGCTGCTGTTATACACGCTGTTAAAGGGTGATTGCTTTCAACTGAAAACCTGGCTGATGAGTATGCCACCGGCGCAGGCGGGTACTGCCTACCTGAACTTTATTGCCTCCCACGATGGCATCGGACTACGGCCGCTGGATGGTTTAATCGCCGAAGAAGATCGCGCCCTGCTAGTGGAAACCGTCAGTGGCTTTGGTGCCAAGGTCACTTATCGCAGATCGCGCGAGGGTATCGACAAACCCTATGAGCTGAATGTTTCTCTCTATAGTGCGCTGGCCGGTACCATGGAAACGCCGAAAGATGGCTGGCAAATGCAGCGTTATCTCTGTGCCCATACGATTATGCTGGCTTTGGAGGGTATCCCCGCCATTTATATTCACAGTTTATTTGGCACGGAAAACGATCTGGAGCGGGTAAAACACACCGGCAGACACCGTTCGATCAATCGTCATAGTTGGCAGGAGACAATGCTTAAAGAAGCATTAAATGATAGCGGCAAACATCACGGCCTTGTGTTTGATCACATGTTAAAGCTGATCAAATTGCGTTGTGAGCAGCCCGCTTTTCATCCCAACGCCACCCAGTTCACCATGCATCTGGGGACGCAGGTTTTCGCCTTTTGGCGGCAGAGTATTGATCGCAGGCAGAGTATTTTTTGTTTGCACAATGTGACCGCGACACAGCAATTGATCAATCTTGCGGATATCAATTTAATCGGCACCGATGCCTGGTTTGATTTAATCAGTGACCAAAGCTATGACGATTTAGGTGGGCAGCTAGTGTTAGATCCCTATCAATCCGTCTGGATCAGTAATCGTCGCGGTCAGGAATAGTCACATATTTCAGCCAATGATTTATCCCACGAGGGTTCATTGGTGAACCCTGCCCTTGTTGAGTAATAAACAATGAAAGAAATTAACGCACTTATTGATGGCTTTCGTTCCTTTAAAGAAGAATACACTCTGGATGAGCAGGGTAAGTACCGGGAGTTAGCGGAGTATGGGCCGCACTCAAAAATACTGATGATTGCCTGTTGCGATTCGCGTGTTGATCCCGCGATTATTACCAACTCCCGCGCTGGCGATTTAATGGTTATTCGCAATATCGCTAACCTGGTGCCGCCCTTTGATCCGAAAAATTCCTTTCACGAAACGCAGGCTGCGCTGGAATTTGCCGTCAGTTACTTAAAGGTTGAACATATTGTCGTTATGGGTCATTCACGTTGCGGCGGCATTCGCAGTCTGCTGACCCGATTAATTGATGACAATGATGCGGTATTGCCGCTGGATAAATGGACCGCAGTAGCGGAGCCAGCGGCCTATAAAATTCTCCAGCAAATGCCTGCTGCCAGTCTGGATGACAGAACCTGCGCCTGCAGCCGCGAAGCGCTGAAATCATCTTTAGTGAATTTGCGCGGCTATCCTTCCGTGTTAGATAAGGAAAATAAAGGCAAGCTACAAATCCACGGTTGGTATTTTAATTTAGCCGATGGTGACTTGCAGGCTTATGATGAAGAGGAACAGGTGTTTAATTCGCTTTTTTAAAGCTATATTAACACTCTGGTTAATCTTTGTGCCCAAACCTCCTACAGTGTTAGCCGAAAGGGTTTTAAGTCTCTTCATTTTTTAATTATGCGAAGAATCCCTTTACCACCTTCCACCGCCACATAAATATTGCCATCCGGTCCCTGTCTGACGTTGCGCACGCGTCCAATACCTTTCATAACCGGCGTACAGCTGGTGACGCTTTCGCCGCTTAGCGAGCATAGTTCCAGGTAGTCAAATTTTAGCGAGCCAACTAGTAATCGGCCCTGCCAGTCGGGATATTTGTCACTGGTGACAAAGGCCATTCCGGATGGTGCAATGGAGGGATCCCAGTACCACAGTGGCGATTTATAGCCCTCGCGCTCGGTCGCTTCGGCAAATTCGGTGCCGCTGTAGTTAATACCGTAACTCAAAATAGGCCAGCCGTAATTGGCGCCGGCTTTAATAATATTGATTTCATCACCACCGCGTGGGCCGTGCTCGTGAATCCAGATGGCGCCGCTGTCGGGGTGCCTGGCCATTCCCTGGGGATTGCGGTGGCCGTAGGAATAAATCGCAGACACAGCGTCCGGTTTATCATTAAAGGGATTGTCATTCGGAACACGGCCATCATCGTGCAGCCGGTAAACTTTGCCGCCGTCGAGGCTCAGGTCCTGCGGGTTGCGGTCGCGGTCGCCGCGATCGCCAATGGCAAAGAAGAGATAACCGGCATCATCAAATTCAATCCGGCCGCCGTAGTGTTGGCCACGGCTTGAATTGGGTTCGGCCTTGTACAGCCGCTGTTGCTCGACCAGTGTGTCGCCGTCAAGCCGCGCGCGCATAATCGCCGTGTTGCTGCCGCTGCCTTCACCATCGGAGCTGGCATAGGATAAGTACAGCCAGCCGTTTTGGGCGAAATCCGGGTGCAGTTCCAGATCCAGCAAACCGCCCTGGCCATTGACGTGTACTTTTGGCACGCCCTTTAGTGTGGCGACAACGGCCTTGTCTCGAACTCGATAAATGTCTCCTCCGCGCTCACTTACTAACAAATCGCCATTGGGAAGCCACACCATACCCCATGGAACCCGGATCCCGTCGACCACAGTCTCCACGCTGTAACCCTTAAAGTCCTGAGCGGAGCAGGCTGTTGAGTGAGTTGAGAAAAAAGCAATCAATAATAGAGAGAGGAAAAGTTTCATGGTGTTAGCCCTAAAGTCGACTGTTACAAGCGAGATAGTATTAACAAGACAGTATTAGCAATAGATGAAGACAAACGCGCTATTTGCCCATATAAGCAGCGATGGTGCGTTATTGTCAATATTTGTACGGAAAGGGACAGGGGCAATAAAAAAGAAAAAGCCCCGTGAAGGGGCAAATTAAGTGAGACTCAGGATGGGCACTGCTATTACAGAGTGTTGCGGTTAAAAACTAGTATTAAAAAGAACTGTCATGAAAGTAATTATGGTTTAAGCCGCTTCGTTAGCCGCCCCGATCATCGTTGCTGCTAAAATGCCATAGGCTTCTGTCCAGGCTTCTTCAACTTCTTTGGTGAAATCATCGCCCAGCCCCATGGACAGTGTTTTCAGCAGTGCAGCACCGACGGTGGCATAGTGGCTGTCTTTAACGCCATAGGCTTTATGCCGAATACCCAACTGCTGCACAATGGGGACCAGTTGATCCAGTTTATCCAGCATACGCACGGCGGAGCTGATCATCTGCATCAATTTTTTGCCCTGCTCGTTCATATCGCCTTTGAATAGATTTTTCAGGCTGGGGTCAGCTTCAAACAGGTTGCTATAAAATAGGGTCGCCGCATCGTCAGCGATGGGTTCTACTTTAGACCAGCTATCTTTGCAAAGTTGTATTTGTTCGGGAGTCATGTTGGTTTCCTGAAATTGATTTTCAATCGAAAGTTGTGAATGGAAATAAAATTATTGTTTGTCGTTCTCAAGTAGAGAGAGCATATAGTTGATGGCTAATTCCAGTTGCTGATCGGTTAGTGCCGCATTACCGCCCTTGGCTGGCATCAGGCCGAAGCCCTTGCTGGCATGCTGAACCAATGTGCTGAGATCCTGTTGTGCGCGTACCCCCCACATTTTCTCATTGCCGGGAATGGGCGCGCCGTTAATGCCCTGAACGTGACACACCTTGCAATTACCTTTATAGATCATTTCACCTTCTACTAGTTTTGGGTCTTGAGGCACGGGTTCTGCAGCTTGTTCAGAACAAGCGCCAAGCACTAAAGCTAATGAAAGTAGTAAGCAATTACTGATAAAATTCTGCATGGTGATCACGCTCAGTGGTTTTCCATTAATAGCCGTTACTGTGGTTAGTTGTTACAGAGGTACGCGGATAACCACACCACCCATGACTTCACCGAGTTTAAAATCCGTTTTTGGTGTGTCTTTGTGTTCGTTGTGACAGCTGGTACAGGCGTCGGAGACCGCAACATCGGGGTAAACCGCAGTAAAGTAAGTCACGTCACCGAGTTTTTCCTCGCCATAGAAATTTTCGCCTGGGTTAGCGGCGATATATTCAAGCCCCGCTTTTTCCACCGCAGTTTTAGGCGCATTCTGCTTGTTGATTGGCCAGATGGACTGCAGAGAGTATGTAAAGTCTTCGGTCATCTCGGCAACGGCTTCAGCACCTGCACGAAACATTTGCGCAGGTAACAGGGTGCCGTTTGGCAGGTCCTGCCAGTGTTCATCAGGTTTAATGACATTGGCACCGGCTGGGCCTAAACGTTTTACCACCAACTTGGTGTAGTTGGTGCGGTCTGCCTTCATTACTGCAAAAAGAGAGTCGGTATATTTTTTGGGTTCAATGCCGGGCTTGGCAGGTTCGGCACAAGCGCTTAGTAAAGCTACTGCACCCAGTATGGAAGGTATAATTAATTTACGCATTCGTTCACTCCAGAGTAGTCAGATAATTCGTGTGTTTTATTACTTTTCGTCTCTCTTTAAAGCCCAGTCCACGGAGGGAATATGAGCACCGGGTTGGCCATTAAAATTGTTGTTTATCAGAACGGGGTCGGCGAGCGAATCGATAGCGAACTCCAAACTGTGGCACTGCATGCAAACCGGGCGAATCATTTTTTCGTTCGGTCTCAGAAACAGATTTTGATTGTGTTCCACACGTAGAATTTTCACTTCATTGTGTTGTGACTCAGTGGCCGCTTCTGAATTGCTGCTTAAACTTTTATTAACAATTTTTGTGCCAGTCTCTTCAGTTTCAATGCGCGGTAGATGACAAGTGGCACAACTAACAGCATTTTCTAGTGGTAAATGCCCTTCTAGCGCCTGTGTCCACAATCTTCCGTGGGGTGACGTACTGAAGTTTTGTGTGTGCTGGTCATCGTGGCACTGTACACAGGCTTCAACTGAAGCAAACAGTGTGTCAAAGCTGTGCGACTGGTGGCAACTATTGCACCCATGCTGAGCGTTTAGTGACGTTGATTTGAACGTTAATGGTGATTCCCCGGGGGAAATTGGTGCAAGCTTTGGTGTTATCGCTCCAGCCAAACGCATTCCATGCTTGCCCGATAAAAAACCTTCTGCTTCATCCTGGTGACAAGCCTGGCACTGTGTCAGGCCCGGCCGATCAATCCACAGTTCTGAATTATTTTCGGCATGGCAACCCGTACAACTTACCTGGCCGTTAGCATGAGCGCTGTGCTGCCATTGCGCGGTGATTTCCGGATGTTGTTGTATGCGGATGGCATCGGTTTTTTGGTTGGGAGAACGGTTAGCTTTGGCAAAAAGATGGGCAGCGTTAGGCTGAGTGATACGAGCAATATCCTTTAACCAGGGCTGGCCGGCATTTTTGACTAAAAAGCTTTCATAGAGGGCTCGGTTATCATGAAAATTGTGGCAGCCTGAGCTGGCGCAGCTGTCAAAGGGGAGATCTTTATGACTCTCTCGTTCATCGCCAATTTCCTGGTGGCAGTGAAAGCAATAATCATCGGGCAGGGTAACGCCCATAGCGTGGGTTTGCTCTGGCTGGTGTTCGGTATGACAGCTTACACAGTAACGGGCATCGATAATTTCCAGCCGATAAGCATCTCTCGGATCGGTAAATTTTTTCTTGGGGTGTGAGTCATGAGCATCATTTAATTCCTGCTCATGGCAGTTCATACAAGCTTCCTGAATTAATTCTGGTCCGCCAAAGGCGTCGCTGTGGCAGCTGCTACAGGCCATTTCGATTTGATAGTGACCATAGCTGGTTTCACCAATCAGAAATTCTGATTTGTCGTCGCTAATGAATAGCGTGTAGGAAAAATATCCTGCGAGAGTAAACGTCAATAACCCCCAGAGCAGCCAGCTAAATTTTTTCATGGACAAAACATCTTTTAAAAAAGCATTTTAAAAATAATAAACAGACAGAATATGTGCTGCTAATAAGATCGGTAGAGGCCAGCTGACGATGAGGTGTATCCAGGACAACGTTTTGCGCAACTTCAGTCCAAAGGCTGGGCTTAAGCGGTGGCTTGTGGATACGGCGATGCCGGCAAAGGTGCCCAGGGCAATGACCAATAAAAAGTTGATCATTAAATAACGATTTAAATTTACACCTAAGTGAAAACCAGTATGGACAATAAGAATGGTGACACAGAGCAAACCGAGAATAATGTGAAAGGCACGCCAATAGGCAAACTCGCCAAGCTTTTGGTTAAGCCACTTGTAGTTTAGTCTCTTCCGCAGCGACATCAGCATTCCCATAGCGGATAAGCCTAGTAAGGTGAAACCGGTGACTTGCTTCCAGAATTTATCATTCCAGATGCCTCCAAGGCTGGTCGCTCCCTGCACGGTATCAGGCACGGTGAGTGCGGGAGAGCTGACAACCAGCAATGCGACTAACAGTGCCAGTGTGCTGGCAATTAATATGGTGAACCAGGCTTTATCTTTTTCAGGCGGTGCGTCATCGCCAATCAACTGCTGTAACAGTGGTTTGCAGGAGCCACAGACACTGCCGGCCCGGGTTTTATCAGCCAGGGCCGGGAGGGAAGCGCAGCCGCTCTCAATGGCTTTAACTAACGTCAGTTGTGGAATTTGATTACACTGACAAATGATAGCGGTAGCCGGCCAGTTACGGGCATTGCTGGAAGTATTGTTCAGCCACAGGCGACCATTAATGCGAAATAGCCAAAGCTGCCAGGGAGATGGCTTACGCTGTTGTTGGTACTGTTGCTGGTAAAGCTCTTGAATACGCGGTAGATCGGGCCAATCGCCAATGCCTAACAGACCAATAAGCTTGCCGTTATGAAACACAAGCTTGCGATAAATCCCGTCGGTCTGATAAATAATTTCACGTTGCCGACCATGGCGGGGAAAATCGCACACTTCTCCGGCACTGAAAACCTGTTCGTTAACGACCTTAAGTCGTGAGCTGGCAGCGGAACCTGCATAGCGAGCGTTACCACCACTAATGACATCAGCGGCGACGGCAGCCTGATCCAGTCCCGGCCCGGCAAAGCCAAAAATCTGTTGATTAAATTCGCTGCATTCGCCTACCGCATAGACATCTTCGGCGGAGGTTTGCAGCTGATCGTCTACTACAATGCCCTGTGCGATTTTTATACCGGCGTTCAAGGCCAGCTCGGTATTGCATGAAACACCGGTACAAAACAGAACGGTATCACAATCCAGTCGGTCGCCATGGCGGGTGGTAACACCTTCAACCCGGTTCATACCATGGACGACGCGAACACCGGATTCAACAATAATTTTGATCCCGTTTTGCTGCAGCTTTAACGCCAATCGTGCGGCGGCTTCATCGTCAAGTTGACGATTCATTAAACGACTGCCCTGATGAATTAAGGTGACGCGCGTATTCAAGCGGCGCAGTGCTCTGGCCGCTTCAATGCCTAACAGGCCACCACCCACAACCACAATATGTTTGGAGCTGGAGAGCCGTGCGTACAGAGCATCGGTATCTCGCAAGCCGCGAAAGGTATAAACACCTTTTTGCTGGATGCCAGGAATTGTGGGAATAAATGGCCGCGATCCAGTCGCCAGGATCAGCTTGCTATAGTCGTGCACCTGGCCAAAGGCATCGGTGACAGTATGCTCAGCGGTATCAATGCTTGTTATGGCACAGACAATATATTCAAAGTTCGGATGCAGTTCCTGACAAGGTAATTGATAGGTGATAGATTCACGGTCGATATCCCCCGCCAATACTGAGGAAAGCTGCACACGGTTATAGGGTGCGAAGGGTTCGTTACCAAATAGTTTAACGTGCGCGTGAGGATTGCGCTGCAATAGTTCCTGGACAAAGCGAACGCCAACTGGGCCACTGCCAATCACAAAAACGGGACCTAATCGATCACTGACGATTAGTGCCTGTGATTCTGGCTGAAGTGCTGGCAGGGGGGAGGGCTGAGTGGAAGATACTGCCACAGTGGTCATTGCTCTCATTAAAACTACTTTTAGGAAAAGCCTAAGCTCAGAAAACGGTTAGCGATAGAAAAGCATTTTGTTTATCGGAGTCTTGAACAAAATAACGTAAGCAACCAGAGACCCAGCTAGAAGTCTCTGGTTGCTTGGTTGGGGCCGTTTAAAATTTAGCGCCAACCCAAACCCACAGTTTGTCGGTATCTACTTTGATATCACCAGCGGTGTACGCGGCATACTTAATACCGGCGCTGTAATGCTTGCCAAAACCGCGGGCGTAGGAAATATTCAGTTCATCACCCAAGTCATCGACAGCAGCACTGGCATCATCGGCTTCAAATTCATGGTAGACAACTGCCCATTTGCCGCCGCCTAATGAGCCTGCAACTGAGACATACATATCAACCAGACCTTCAGCAGGTGTAGCGAGGAACTGATCTGCCCAGCCATTGAATTTATGCAATGTAGCCAGTGGTGTGGAGAAGCCGTAAGCACCATCATCGGAGCCTAGCACTTCGTAGCCGAGAGTGGCCGTGATTCCACTTACCGCTACGCCACCTTCAAGCAGCATATAATCAGCTTCGAAATCAGCTGAGCCGACTTCTGACTCCTGGCTCGCAAACTCTGCGGCGTAGATGATTTTTAAGTCACCCGCATCCTGTGAGCCAGCGAAGCGGATACCGACGGTATCCAGAGAGTTACTAACCGAAAGGTCTTCCCGCTCCAACATATAGGAGTAGCCAGTCAAAGTACCAATCGGTGTTTTATAAGCAATATTAACCAGATGATCTTTTGAATCTTGATCTCTGGCGTCTGCAAATATCATATTGCGCTCATCAAGAAAGGCGTAATTAATGGTTAAGCCTGCAACAGGTGTCGCGCTTAAGGACACGCCGTCGAAAGTCAGGCGATCTTGACGCCAACCCACATGGCCGATAAAACGATGGTTGTCATAGGTAAGAACCTGACGCCCCAGCTTAGCGTTCAACATGTCTGTTTTATATTGAATATAAGCTTGATCTAATTCGGTGGTTTCAGGATCGGCGATAACGGAATACTGCCCATTACCGTTTTGTGTGGAGTTGTAATCGTCCATGCCCAGGACATTACGAGAATCTTCAAACTCGAGCGTGGCAGAAAAGTTAGCGAAAGTACCGGTGGTGTAACCTAGAAACGTACGAACAGTAAGCGCGTCAGCATCTTTCAGGTTGTTATCCTGATCAACTGTCTCGTAGCGCAAGCGGATGTCGCCTGAGACTTTCCCGCTCTGCAATGCTTCCTCGATAGATTCAGCTGCGACACCACTTTGTGCGACTGAAGCAGAGGCAATGGCAACAGCCAATAAACGTGAATGAAACTTGCTCATAGTGTGATACTCCTAATGATCCCTAAATGGTAGGTCTGTGTAGTTGTAAATATTGTTTACTTTTTACTAATCAGGCTGCTTTGTGCTCGCTCTTTTTTGAAGTTTTTTCATTGCCTTTTTTTTGGGGCATAGACTCCACCTTGCGTTGTTTTTCGTAGAGGAACTTCAATACCTCTGCACGCAAATGTGTGTACTCGGCATCGTCGGCCAGAGCCAGACGATCACGAGGACGTTCCAGAGTGATATCAAGAATTTCACCGATAGTGGCGGCGGGGCCGTTGGTCATCATGACAATGCGATCTGATAACAACACAGCTTCATCAACGTCATGGGTAATCATGATGACGGTGTTGTTGAGCTCCGCTTGAATTTCCATCAGTGAGTCTTGCATATGGGCGCGGGTTAGCGCGTCCAGTGCTCCGAAGGGTTCGTCCATCAGAAGTACATCGGGTTGCATGGCCAGAGCGCGGGCTATACCTACACGCTGTTTCATACCTCCGGAAATTTCATCGGGACGTTTGTGCATGGCATGGTCCATATGCACTAGCTCAAGATTATGTTCAATCCATTCTCTGGTTTCAGCCTTGGATTTGGATCTTCCAAAAACCTGTTTAACTGCCAGTTCAACATTTTGATAGGCGGATAACCAAGGCAGTAAGGAGTGATTTTGAAAGACAACTGCTCGTTCAGGGCCGGGTTCTGACACTTCTTTATTATTGAGAATAACGCCACCTGATGTGGCTTGATATAAACCGGCGACAATATTCAAAACAGTTGACTTGCCACAGCCGGAGTGACCAATTAAGGATACAAATTCACCTTTATTGATTTTTAAGCTGACCCCTTTGAGCGCAACAAAGGGGCCTTTGGGAGTCGGGAATTCCATGCCGACGTGGCTGATATCAAGTAATGGGTTCACAATAATTACCTCTTAAGAATTCGTTGGCGTCGTTCACATATTGAGTCTGTTAGCTTTGCGGAGAGTTAGCGAGTGACAGAGTTTTTATCCCAGGACACTGCTTTTTGTAATTGCAGCATGCCTCTGTCGAGCAGAAAGCCAATAAAGCCAATGACAATAACGGCAGCCATAATTCGCCCCAGTGAATCGGAGCTACCATTCTGAAATTCATCCCAGACAAATTTTCCAAGGCCAGGGTTTTGCGCCAGCATTTCAGCGGCAATCAAGACCATCCAGGCAATACCCAGTGAAAGGCGCATACCGGTAAATATCATGGGAATTGAGGCAGGAAGTACAATTTTTTGAACGTGTTTTAGTGCGTGCAGGCGTAATACGCGGCTGACATTAATGAGATCACTGTCAATAGCGGCAACACCGACGGCGGTATTGATTACCATCGGCCAGATACTGCACAGGGTGACAGTAATCATGGAATTTAAAAATGACTTGGCTACCATGGGATCGGGGGAGACGTAAACCGCACTGACCACCATAGTGACCAGCGGTAGCCAAGCCAGAGGAGACACGGGTTTAAACACTTGCACAATCGGATTGACGGCAGTGTTTAATATTTTGCTCAAGCCAAGAGCGATACCTAGTGGAATTGCGATCACTGCAGCCAGTAAAAATCCACTGCTGACAGTAATTAAACTGGTAATTATCTGATCGAGAAACGTTTCTTTGCCCGTGTAATCACGAATCCTCGGATCATAGTCGGGATCAACAGCCACCCGTTCGGCATTTCTTTCTTCTTGACGTTGATAGAATTCTTCAGCTTTCTGCCGCTCCGCTACGTGTTCATCGTAGAGTGATCCGAACTGTTCGTAGACGGTGGCAGGACCAGGAAATTTTCCGAGAGAGGTGTCTATCCGCTCAGCGCCCGCTGACCAGATAAACAGGAACACAACGATACCAACCAGTGGGATAATTGCGGTATGCAGTACGCGCTCCGCGATGGGTTTAATAAGTTCGGAAATATTTGAACTTAATGGTGGTTTGCTAGTGGAGGTCGTTGTGTTCATAACTCAATTCTCTGAAACGCTTAATAATGCTTTTGCAAATCAATAGGTGTGTGGCCAGTGACGTGCTAGAGCACCTCACCTTTTTTCAGGCCAATTGGAAATTTATTGATGTAATCGTTCGGTTTCTTACCGTCGAATATGACGCCATCGATAAACTCACTTTGTGGTGGTTTGAAGCCATCTTCAGTCGCAAAGTCGGGGAATTCTTTGGCACCGATTAAACCGTCGTCGATTAAAGACTTGGCGGCCTTGGTGTAAAGATCAGAGCGATAGACTTTTTTCGCCATATCCACGTACCAGCTGTCAGGTTTGTCTTCTGAGATTTGACCCCAGCGACGCATCTGTGTCAGATACCAGATGGCATCGGAGTAGTAGGGATAGGTGGCGTTGTAGCGGAAGAAAACGTTGAAGTCAGGCACTTCACGCTTATCGCCTTTCTCGTATTCAAAGGTGCCGGTCATGCTGTTGGCGATAACATCGTAGTCCGCTCCAACATAATTAGACTGTGACAGAATTTTTACTGCGGCAGGGCGATTAGCGTTGTTGTTTTCATCTAACCATTTTGCTGCACGGATTAAAGCGCGGGTTAAGCGAATGGTCGTGTTGGGATATTTTTCAGCAAACTCCGCTGTGATACCAAAGACTTTTTCGGGGTTGTCCTTCCAGATTTCGTAATCGGTAATAACCGGTACACCAATACCTTTAAAGACCGCCTGTTGGTTCCATGGCTCTCCCACGCAGTAGCCATAAATCGTACCGGCTTCCAATGTGGCTGGCATTTGTGGTGGTGGAGTAACAGAAAGATAAGCTTCCGCATCAATTTGACCAGAAGTATCACCTTTGTGTGGGGCGTAATAACCGGGATGGATGCCACCTGCTGCTAGCCAATAGCGTAACTCGTAGTTATGCGTCGATACCGGAAATACCATGCCCATATTGAAGGGCTTGCCTTCCGCCTTGTATTTTTGAATAACGGGCTTTAGGGCATCGGCTTTAATTGGATGTACCGGGCGACCGTCAGCCATCTTTGGAATATTGGGCTTCATTTGTTTCCAGATTTCATTGGAAACGGTGATGCCATTGCCATTCAAGTCCATCGAAAATGGCGTAATGATATGGGCCTTGGTACCGAATCCCATAGTGGCTGCCAGTGGTTGGCCCGCTAACATATGTGCGCCATCAAGACGTCCGTCGATAACGCCATCTAACAGAACTTTCCAGTTGGCCTGGGCTTCAATAGTGACGTATAAGCCTTCGTCTTCGAAATAGCCATTTTCATAAGCGATGGCGATCGGTGCCATATCAGTCAGTTTGATAAACCCAAAGGTCAATTCTTCTTTTTCTGGCCAGCCGAGTTTTTCTGCGGCGACGGCTGTATTAATGGACGCGCTTCCCGTGACAAGAGTGAAGGCACAGGCAGCAGCCGTGATCAGCTTCTTGCTGAACGAGCGCCGGCCGAGCAGTTTTCCGTACTTCGTTGTATTCATAGTGTAAGTGGCTCCAAAAAAATCTAATGAGTACTGTGCTTGAATTTCACCCTAGACTTAGCAACCGCTATGCCAAAAGCATGCGCTTCGATGTTTTGGTGCAAATAAACAGCAATTAACGGATGATTGTTTTAATGCGGTGCAAAAAAATATTTTGATGAAAATTAATGGTGCGCGATTATTTTCAAAAAAAAATATCAAGGCGTTAATACGGTGCTTGTTGTTGAAGTTTTGCACGTAATTGGCTCACTAATTCCGGGCAGTAAGGTTTGATTATTGAGAAAGTGTTGCGCTAAATAGGCGCGACATTAGCGGTTAAGGCCCGGAACTGAGCAATTTTTTGGTGGTGTTGTGGATAAGTGACGGTCAGTTTTGAGGCAGGAGCTTGGACGTCTTTGCTTCAAAAAGGGGGAGTGCCGGGAAAATGATCTTGTCGCCCGGCTTAACCATGTTGTGGGAAGGTGGTAGTGGCTTTGAGGTGGGTATTAAAAGTCACCCAAAACCCCATAGTAGAATGATATAGCCAGTGATTTGTGTGTGAATTATCTGCCAGTTGCCTGGTTGTTTGCGAAAGGGTTTAATTATTTATCGACCAGTGAGTCAAACAGGGCTTGTTCTATCAATTGAAACCCCTGCCCCAGAGCATGCCAGCGACTATCGATAATCTCGGTAGCCAATGAAAATAGCTGGGGACCATTGATACTGATCACCTGGCTTTCGAGGATTTGTATTTCAATGCTGAGCAGTAAGCGGTGAAGACTTTTGGCTTGGTGCTTGAGAGTTTCAACGCTGGTCAGTTCACTGAGCTGGGTACTGAGCTGAGTATAATCGTTTAATAGTTGCTGGCTTTGCTCGGGAATTTCCTTAATCAGAAAGGAGATGCGCGCGTGTGACTCCTGCCCGCAGGCCTGTAGAATCGCGGCGTTGGTACTGAGCCCCCGCAATTTGGCCAGTGATTCAATGTTGTCGTAGGCAATGCCCAATTGAATGGGCAGTAGCAATTTATAGCAGCGCTCAAGACGACAGCCGGTAAGGAAAGTTTGCATCAGCAGCTTGAGCAGCTTTTTGACTTCTTCCAGCAGGTGGCTGTGAAATTCAAAGTTATGCATGATCTGGTCGGATTCCCACCCGACTAAAATGGTGTCCCAATTGCTTTCCAGGTTATCCAGCAGTTCGTGATTTTGTTCCTGCTTGATCAGCATAAACAAGGTGCGGATATTATTCTGCAGCTTGAGTAGCTGATTCATAAAGGAGTGATCACCGCTCAGGTAGGCCATGCTGGCACCACGGTGTTGCTGAACTGCGCGGCTTAATTGGCAGAGCAGTTGGATGGTGGTGAGATTTTGCTTCTGTTTTTGAAACAAAATCATGCTTGCATCATTTTGGTGATTTACGGTGCCAAAGCTGTGCGCAATGCTGTTCATAGAGTCCCGACTAGCCATTTTTCTCTCAATTGACCCATTGATAGCAAAAGCCGGGCCATAAAAAGTTTAAATTCCAGATGGTATTCATGAGTAACTCCGAGCCTTATTTGAGCTGCGGTGGCTGGTTATTGTCTGTAGTTATTGTTTGTCACTGTTTTTTGTCGCTATTGTTTGTCACTATGATTTTTGGGCATTGCTTTCAACTTTGGTTTTCCGTGTTGATCGTCACCTTATCCAGCAGGCGCCCGCGAAACTCCATTTTACCCAGGTGGCTGATATCTTCGCTGATATCAGCCATGATCTTACTACCTGTCTGGCTCGCTCGCTCGCAGAAGGAGTAATCTTCACCTAGCCGAAAGCCATTCTGGTCTGGCATTAAATCGAAAAACCCCCAATAGTCTTCAATCTGTTGCTGGTTCTGCACCGTGACCAGACGTTTATAGTGTAGTTTGGGTTGCTGTTGCATGATGCGTTCGAAGACGACGCGCTTGATGATCATGCAGCCAGTGGGCGCATGGAGCACTTCAGTGAGGCCATCCTTTATAGTCAGTTGACCTTCGGGCAAGTGAATATGGTAACTCAGGCCCGCGCGCCGTAGTTGCTCAACACTTTTATCAAGGCCGGTCTCCTGAAGCAGGGGCCAGTTAATATTTTTGCTGGGGTAGGGCTGGCAGAGAATATCGGTGTCATATTGCAGGGCTTTACCAACGATACTGCTGTTAAAGCCGATGTCGGCATCGATAAATAACAGATGGCTGGCATCGGTGGCGAGAAACTGTTTGGCTAGCTCATTGCGGGCTTCCGTAATAATAGAGGCCGTGGTTAAAAAGCACTGGCTCAGGGTGAGATTATTTTGCTGGCAAAACTGCCCCAGCTTTAGCACGGATTCGAGATAGACAACATCCACCATTCCACCAAAAGCGGGCGTGGCCAGAAAGATTGAGTGACCCATTATCGATCCTTGTTATTCAGGTTTTATATTGTCGGCTATATTTTTGTAATGATGGATACATTAACAGAAAATAAGCCTCTATCCGACAGATTGTGGCCTTGCTAACTAGGTTGGGTTTTTGCCAGTAGCTTGCTGACAATATATTCAGCAATTGGTATGGCTGAGGTGGCCGCAGGGGAGGGGGCATTGCAGACATGCAGGCTGCGAGCAGATTCGGCAAATAGGAAGTCATGTACCAGTGAGCCGTCCTTTAATACAGCCTGAGCGCGTATCCCGGCGGGATACGGCTGTAAATCCTGCAGGTTAAGCTGCGGACAATATTTTTGAACCAGTTTTAAATAGGACGATTTAAACCAGCTATTTTTTAATTCGCTGAGTCCGGTTTTGAGCTGCTTGCCGGTTAAGCGCCAGAAGCCGGCAAAGCCCAGCATGTCGGCACTGTCCTTCAGGGAAATATTCCATTGGCCATAGCCTTCACGCTTCCAGCCCAGCACGGCATTCGGTCCCACTGTAATACTGCCATCAATCATTGGTGTCAGGTGTACACCGAGAAAGGGTAACGCGGGATCAGGCACTGGATAAATCAAGTGTGACACCAGATCCTGCCGGGTTACGGGTAGTTGATAGTATTCGCCTCTAAAGGGAATGATGGAAAAATCGCTATCCAGATTGAAAAGGCCAGCTACCCGGTCAGCCATAAGCCCGGCGCAGGCAATCACATAGCGGCTGTGAATGATTCCCCGGCTGGTTTGCAGCATGATGTCATTGGCTGATTCTTCCACCGCTGTAAGCCGGGTATTCAGCCACAGTTTACCACCCGCCTGTTGATAGAGTTCGGCCATGGTGTTGCAGATCTGACGATAGTCTACAATACCACTCTGCTCTACACGTATTGCACTAAGCCCCGTAATATTGGGCTCGATGGCTTGTAACTGCTGCTGGTTGAGTGACTCGGCCAGAATCTGGTTTTGCTGGCAGCGTAGGGTTAGGTCCTCGAGGCGCCGCTGTTCCAGAGTGTTAGTAGCGACGATGAGTTTGCCCGGTTGTTTTACTGCCAGCTGATGCTGCCGACAAAAATCCAGAGTGGCGGCCGCTCCGCGTTTGCAGAAGTCGGCCTTCAGACTGCCAGGTTGATAATACACGCCGGCATGAATAACACCGCTGTTGTGGCCAGTCTGGTGTTGGGCGAGAGAGGGTTCCTTTTCAAGTAACAGTACCGAGCTTGTCGGCTGTTGCTGGATAAGTTGCCAGGCAGTAGCGATGCCGACAATGCCGCCTCCGATAATGGTGTAGTCAAAATTTTCGGTCACATTCAAGGTGAGTTACTTCAGGGTTCAATATTGTTATTCGTAGCGGCCATCATAAAGGAGAATCGAGTTAGATTGAAACAGCCTGCTGACGCTTTGTTTATAATTCCTATAAAATCTGATTCTTCTATCATAGGCGCTGGCTTTAAAAGATATAACTAAGGGGAAGACTTATGACAGCTTCAGCAATCTATTTACCCAAAATCCTGCGCGTGGGTGCGGGGGCCAGTAATGAGTTGCCTGCGGTACTGGCTGAATTGGGTGTAAGCCGGCCCATGTTGGTGACGGATCCGTTTATGCAGCAGTCCGGCTATGTCGAACGTATCGGTCAGCCCTTGAAAGACGCAGCTATCGAATTCGGTCTGTTTGCCGACTGTGTACCTGACCCGACCACTGACTCCATTGCTGCGGCGGTGAATTGCTGGCAACAGGGCAACTACGATGCCGTGGTGGCACTCGGTGGTGGCAGTTCCATCGATACCGCCAAGGCTGTCGCTGTGCTGGCGGTGCATGGTGGCCAGATGCGGGATTATAAATTCCCCAATCCGGTACCGACTGGCGTGCCAATTATTGCGATTCCCACCACTGCCGGTACCGGCTCAGAAGCTACGCGGGTGACGGTGGTAACGGATATTCAAAGTCAGGAAAAAATGATGTGTCTGGGAGTAGGGTTGATGCCATCTGCGGCGTTGGTGGATTTTGAATTGACCATGACCATGCCGCCGCGCCTGACCGCTGATACCGGCATCGATAGTTTGTGTCATGCCATGGAGGCCTATGTCAGCCGTAAGGCCAATGCCTTTACTGATACCATTGCACTGGCCTCAATGGCGGCGATTGCAGGCAATATTCGCACGGCTTTCCATGAGCCTGATAATCGGGCTGCCCGAGAAGCAATGATGCTGGCTGCAACACAAGGTGGCATGGCCTTTTCCAATGCATCAGTCACGTTGATTCATGGAATGAGCCGGCCCTTGGGCGCCTTTTTTCATGTGCCACATGGGCTCAGCAACGCCATGTTAATGCCAGCGGTGACGGAATTTTCCATCGCAGGAGCTGAAAAGCGGTACGCTGACTGCGCCCGGGTCATGGGCTTGGCTACCGTATCTGATACCGATCAATCTGCAACGGTAAAACTGTTAGATAATCTATATCGCTTGAATAGCGATTTGCAGGTGCCCGGCCCCAAAGCCTTTGGAATTGCCGAGCAGGATTATCAATCGGTTATCCAGACCATGGCCAAGCAGGCACTGGCATCGGGTTCGCCTAATAATAATCCGCTAATCCCGGAACAGGCGGATATAGAAAAACTCTACCGGCAGATTTGGGCTTAGCAAGGCCGGTCCGCTTTCAGTTGGATTACAGCGCAATGCCTTAAGTATAATTACGCATTTCGTTGGCGGATGGGTATTCGGTAGAATTCATTCAATATTTGCTAGCCCGTCAGCCTTGGTGCTGACGGAAGACTGGGTCGGTTGGGATGCGACCAGATGGTTTCAACGGATGAGCTAAACAAAGCTTCTTCGAGGTTGCTGTGATACTGTCTAAAATTCTGCCGTTCTGTTGCCTTGTATTGGGCTTGATCTGCATCTTACTGTTAAATCTGTCGGTGGCAACCGCTAACCATCCTGCTAATGTGCCAGTAACCGGTGAACTAAGTGGTAATGAACAGCCAGTGCCGTTGAGTAGGTAATAATATTTACCGAATACCTGTGCTGACATTTGGCTAGATGCAATCACTGGGTTCAGTAAAACTCTCCTTCCTTGTTCCTCCTAATATTTAATTGCCATAGTGCGTCACGCTTCGAGGCTCCTTGCCAATAACTTGAGGCTTATCCTATGCATCTGTTAATTTTCTGGTAGCCGCTGGCGCTTTGCAAAAGCTGTTTTATACTGAGGACAGACGCTTGGATAGGCAGTAGGCGTGCTCTAATACTGATATAACATCACTCAATAAAGATATAACAAATAGAGTTAGTGTTTTTGGAATACAGGCGGGATAGTCTCATGGTTCTTCCGTCCTGGGATGAATGTTCTGGAATTCGCGTCATGGAATCAGTGCCACGGAGATAACACCATGTTGAACAGTGCTAAATTAGCGATAAACAAAGAGTCTATTTTCCCTCATCTGCTAACATTGAGCTTCGGCCTGATAGTTCTGGCATGCCTGTCACAGATGTAAGCTACCTGAAACTTAGTATGAATTAAGAAGATAAACGGTATGCTAAAAGCTTTGTCGAGTTGACAGCCGGTTTTCAGCATTGTGCTTAATTTGCGCCTGTCTCGATGCGTCGGCACGATGCCACTCCAGAATTTCTGGCAGGCTCCGACCGCAACCCATACATACCTTTTTTTCATCCAGACAGCAGTTTCGAACACAGAGGCTTTTCAGCTTGGTCTCTTCTTCCTCTACTACTACTCCGCTCATTACCATGGCATTTCCTCCGACACGTCATTGATCGATGAAGTCGTGATTAGTTATTAGCAGTGTATAACCGCTTTCAATAATTTGCCTATGAATGGTAAGGCTATTTGCAATATTTACCTTGAGAATGTTTAAAAACACCAAGCCGTTAGCAATTTTAGCTGTCTGATGGTTATCTAGTTGATGAAATCAATCAGGTTTGGCGCTGCTGGAGGATTACTTTAAAATCACGCCCTTATTCAAAAGCGATTAACGCCGAGCGTTTTAACTATGCTTTTAAACTATGCGTTGTAACTATGCCATTAACTACGCCATTAACTACAGAGTACCCCTATGTTTACCGGAATCGTACAAGGCTCATTTCCTATTACTGCGATACAGCGAAAGCCCGGCCTGATTAGCCTCACGATCGAATTACCCAATGAGCTCCTGTCCGGTCTTGCTATCGGTGCGAGTGTCAGTACCGATGGAGTTTGTCTGACTGTCACTGCGATAGAGGGAGTAAAGATCCACTTTGATGTCATGCAGCAGACCCTGGATGTGACGACTCTGGGTGAGCTAGAGATCAACGATAAGGTGAATATCGAACGCTCGGCAAAACAGGGCGTGGAAATCGGCGGGCATATTATCTCCGGGCATGTCGATGGCACCGCTGAGGTGGTGAACATCGAACAACCGGAAAATAATTGGTTTATCACTTACCGGGTTGCCAGCGAGAAAATGAAATATATTTTCCCGAAGGGCTTCGTCGGTTTAAACGGCTGTAGTCTTACCGTGGCCGAAGTGGATAAAACGGCCAATACCTTCAAAGTCTGTTTTATTCCTGAAACACTGCGCGTCACCACCCATGGGATAAAGTCCGTCGGTGACCGGGTGAATTTTGAAGTTGATCGGCAGACCCAGACTATTGTTGATACGGTTGAGCACTTTCTGCTTGCTAATCCGCAAATTCTGACGCAATACAATTAGGCCACAGAGGTCTGCTAGCCCCAGTTTCTATACCACTAACTATGCTAACTCTGGGGCTATATTGCTAACCAGGGCAGCTGTATAGCGCAAAAGTATAGCTGCGAATACATAAACCCAGTGAGCGCGTTTCAGTACTGTATTTTAAGGCGAATAGCTGATCTGATAGCATTTCACCTGTCCCCGCAGTAGACTGGGCGTTGATCCCCAAATAGATGAAGTAAGTATAGATATTGTGGATAGCAGTCTTTTTAATAAGGAACAGGAGCGCGTGCTGCGCGAACACATATCGCAGCTACAGGCGAATGATTCCGTCCTGAGTTTTTACCAGTTGCAGGGTTTACTATTTGCGATCGCCTGCTCGCCAGAGGCCATTAAACCTTCAGAATGGTTTGACCTGTTGTGGTTGAATGACGAACCGCAGTTTGATGATGAGAAGGAGGCGCGCCAGTTTTTTAAGCAGGTGGTGGCGCTGTCGGATCATATTGCCACTATGAGCCGACAACGGCGTTTTCTTCCCTTTAGCGCCCGTTATTCGGAGCGCTGGCAAGCCGAGTTGTCGGAGTGGTGTGAAGGTTTTTTGCTTGGGCACAATTATCTGGAAGACCTGTGGACGATTGCACTGGAAGATCTGGATGATCAAACCCTGATCGAGGAAGTGGATGCCTCGCTCAATCTGGCGGCCACCTTTGCCGATGTGATCAGTGATCGACAGATGAGCTTTGGTGAAGAGATGGAACTGACCGAGCAGCATCTGCCCGAGGCCTATGAGTTTTTCTGGAAGGTGCTGGGCACCTATGCCACCGTCGGCTCAATTTGGGCCGAGGGGGCCTGGGATTTTGATGCCGAGCAATTATTTCTGGCGCTGGAACCCGTGGCTCCCGGTGATCCCTGTCCCTGTGGCAGTGGTCAGATTTTTGCCAAGTGTTGTTTACACTAATGTTGCTTGTACTGAGTGTTGTTTGCAATAGCGTTAACAGTGCTCAAGGGCGCCAGCCGATTGTTATTATTGGCACTAGCAGTACTGGGGCCATAACCGAAAAAATGGTATAAAAGACAAGTATATCCCTCAGGGTTATTGCTCCCGGGCTGTCACGTTGATGCCATCAAGCCTGCGGTTAGCGCAAGGAAGGTATGTAATGGTTAAAAAAACCAGTAATATCAAGCAGTTGTCTGAAAAAATCTGCGCTGAGGTAGAGGCCAATTTCCCCGCACGTTTTGAAAGCAACACCGCCAAAGCTTTGTTCCTGACAAAGTTGGAGGTGCTGCTGGCAGACTCCGATTTCGAAAACACTATCCCTGAATCCCGCCGCGTTACCATCCTACTCTCCGATATTAGGGGCTTTACCGCATTAGCAGAAACCTTCTCTGCGATGACCTTGATGGAACTACTCAATCGCTATTTCTCCACTATGACCCAGATCATTGTGCAGCACGGTGGCACCATCGATAAGCTGATGGGTGATTCGATCATGGTGCTGTTTGGCGCACCTACCACTGAGGTTGATGATGTCCAGCGCGCCATTGCCTGTGCCGTGGAGATGCAGCGGGCCATGTCGGAGTTTAATGAACAGAATCTGGCGCTAGGCCTTCCGGAAATGTATATGGGCATCGGTATCAATACCGGTGAAGTCGTGGCCGGGGCAGTGGGCTCCAAACATCACCGGGAATACACGGTGATAGGCGATGAAGTCAATCTGACCTCGCGAATTGAGGCTCAAAGTTTACGCGGCCAGATTCTGATTAGCGAGAATACCTACCGGCTGGCAAAATCCTTTGTGTTGGTGGGTGAGCCAAACAAAGTCCAGGTAAAAGGTAAAAAAGAACCGGTCAGACTGTACGACCTGATGGGCACCACACGTCCCAGGGCGATGACTGTGCCGCGCCGGGAAATTCGTAAAAGCCCTCGAGTGCCGACCAATATGCCCTGTTTTTTTCGCCGCGTAGTTGGCAAGCAGGTGCATCCTGAACAGTTTAAAGGTCAGGTGGTCGATATCGGCTATAACGGCCTGTTGATGTTTAGCCCGATCCTGTTGGAGGTTTTTTCTGAAATTCAGATGGAAGTGTCGCTGCAATTGTTAGGCACGGAAAAAACCGATCTGTACGCCAGGGTCATCAAGGTGGAGAGTGCTGACGGCGGCGTGCTGTGCAGCCTCGAATTTACCTCAATGGATATGGCCGGACAACTGACCATTAAACAGTTTGTGGACAACCAGATTTTTCATTCCTGAGCCTGCGAGAGCCAACTATGAAACTTAGCTTGTCTTATTGTCAGTAACACGCTAATTTCTGCTCCATGGAAACGACTGAAACTCCCTCATTAAGCTCTCAGCTGCTGGCTCTACAGACGGAGCATCGCATGCTTGATCTGGAGATTGGCCGGTTGCAGGAGTTTCCCTATAAGGACCAATTGCAACTGCAGCGCCTCAAGCGCCAGAAATTACGCCTGAAGCAAAATATTGAGCGAATTCGGGATTTATTAATCCCTGATCTGGACGCTTAATCGGCGAAAACTCAATAAAAATGGCTAACGGCCGACAACCCTATCTCTATAAGAACGTTTTAATGGCGAGTGTCTATGGGTGTGTTTCACTGCGATGAGCTGGATCTGAATGTGGTTCGCGAGCTGATCGAAGATATCAACGACCACTACCTCCTTAGCGAAGCGGCGCTATTGGAGTTGGATCGCCAGCCCGATGACGCCGAACTGATCATTTCCCTGTTTCGCTCCGTTCATACCATCAAGGGTGACTTGGGTATTGTCGGTTTTTCCCCGGCGATGCCGCTGATCAATTCCGTTGAAGACCTGCTAAGCCTGCTGCGTCATGGCAAGGTGACTTATAGTCCGTTGATGAGCGATTTAGTGCTGCTGATTCTGGATCGGGTGCGGAGCTTCGTCGATAATTTCAATACTCAGGGCTATGTGGAGTATGACCAGCCGCAAGTCGAAGAGTTGAGCCAGCGCATTCATCAGATTGTCGATACGATTTCACAACCGGCTGACGCACAACCCGATGGACAGGTGCAGCAGGATCGAATGATGGCAGAGGTCATCCAGCTGCTGGATCCATCGGTGGTGATTCATAGTCAGCCCAGTGAGTTGGACCAGTTATTTGGGCAAAGCCCTGCGTTTGAAAGGCAGGACGTTAGTTCTGCGGTTGATCTGCAAATGGATGACGATCTGCAGTTTTTCCGGGATCTGATGGTGCCGGTGGAATTGCGCTCGCAGTTCTGGGCCGGCCGCGGCGATCGCATTCTGAAAATGTCGTTGATTCTTAACCAGCTGGCTAATGACCCCGTCGATGAAAGGCAGCTCGCGGCGGCAGTCTATGTGCACGATTTTGGCATGGCTTTTATGCCGCTGGATTTGCTGCATAAAGATGGCACACTCAGCAATAGTGAGATTTTACTGTTACGCTCACATGTTCAAAGCAGTGCTCACCTGTTGCAAAATATGTTGCAGTGGCAAACGGCGCGGGAAATTGTGCTGCAGCATCACGAGGCAGCTAACGGCTCCGGGTATCCCTACGGTCTGCGGGAAAAGGAAATCTGCGACGGCGCCAAAATTTTAGCCGTGGCCGATACCTTCGATGCCCTCACTCACCAGCGCGCCTATTCTACCCATCAGAAACGGCCGATTATTCGTGCGGTTAAAGAAATCAACGATTATGCGGGCAAGCAATTAAGCCCTTATTGGGTTGAGATTTTTAATCAGGCCGTGCAACCTATACTCTTGGCTCATCGGGCCAGAAAGTTTTAAATAAACCCCCTCAGACATGAATGGTAATTACTTAAGGGGTTTGGTGCCTAATAATCCGGCTACTGCCTGGAGAGAAGGCTTTCGAGACACGCCGTTAACCCATCCATGGGGGCTCGAATGCAGCAGAGCCTGCCCCGCGAGCATAGCGAGTGCTTTGGGTATCCCTGCTGCATACGGTCTCGAAAGCCTTCTCTCCAGGCAGCAGCCTCACATCGAATTCTTCTTAAGTCAGTGCCATTCCCCCCAGCCATTTTTTATTCGACTTTGCAGCAGGTATAGCTAACCGTGATTATTGATTTTTCCGATTTATCCCCAAACCGTGTTTACTTCACCATGATTCAATCGCTGGTGCCACGTCCTATCGCCTGGGTATTATCCGATAACGGCTCCGATAACGGCAATGACTCGCTGAATCTGGCGCCGTTTTCTTACTTCAATGCGATTTCCAGTGACCCGCCGCTGTTGATGCTGTCGGTGGGAAAGAAGCCGGACGGTAGTTTGAAAGATACACGCCTGAATATTATTGAGCGCAACGAGTTTGTCATTCATATCCCTCATCGCGAAATGGCCGCGGCTGTTACCGAAAGTTCGCGCACATTACCGGCGGGGGAGTCGGAGCTGGATAGAGTCGATCTGGCGACGGTGCCCTTTGAAAATTTCCGGCTGCCTCGCTTGCAGGATTGCCGAGTAGCCTTTGCCTGCGAACGTTATCGTGTTGAAGATATAACCACAAACCAGGCGATGATTCTGGGTGAAGTTAAAGCGGTGTATCTCGATGACAGCGTGGTGGAAGAACAGGATAAGGGGCGCGTTAAAATTCACGCGAATAAAGTGGATCCCTTAACACGTTTAGGCGGCGACGAATACGGTACCCTCGGTGAGATTATTACTATTCCTCGACCCAAATAAAGGATTTCATACTGAGGCTTAGGAAAACGTTTAAGTTTATGTAGTGCTCGTCTGGCTAATGAGAGTAGCTAATGCGGGTAGGTCGTTTCAAGCATTTCAATAAAGCGTTTGGCAAAACTGTGCACATCGCCGGGCCAACGTGCTGAAAGATAATGGCCATCTTGCACCATCCAGGCGGGGCGGTCATCATCAATTCGGTCGCGAAATAAACCACTGCTTTTATAAAAATAAAAATTACTGCTCTTGGGAACATTGAAAAAATCACTCGGTGAGGCCAGGCAACGTTTCACTTCATGCTCGACACTTTGGTAACCCTCCGGTTCATGATCCGCTTCAAGATAGGTGCGGTAGTAATGGGGATCCCAGACGCGAGCAAAGTACTTACAGACTTGCCAAACTTTTTTTTCAAAGGCCCAGGGCAGGGCGGTGGTTTTTAAGCCGTAAAGTGAAGACTTTCCGGTAACGCCGGAGATAGAACGGGCTGCGAGGACGACACCGTGACAAACGGCAGCAATCGGTTTTTTATGACCGCTTGCCAGTTTGTTATCAAAAAAACTGGCCACTTTTTCCTGCAGAGTTTTGTCCTCAAGATAGGGGCACATGCCCTTGGCATGACCGCCGGGTAATAGTAAGCCGTGGTAGTTTTCCCATTGAATATCCGGATAAGCGATAGGTGTTAAAAATGCAGGATGTTGTTCCAGCTTTTTATAGGACGCGCGTGCAATACGATCGGCACGTAGCATCAAGCCCAGACATTTTATTTTTTTCAGACCGGGTATTTGTCCCCAGGGGTCCAGGCCCTCGCCGCTGATCATAACCGGATCGGCATAGGCGCGGTTGCCATCGGGGGTGGCAAACTGTACATCAATGCCGGCATGGTGCAGTAGCTGCCAGCTAACAGCGACTTCAGTGGGGTCAAAATCCCGATGGGGCAGTGGCATTAACACCGACAGCGTCTTCATGGTTAGTCCTTTATATTTTTATCCTGTACGTGCCTGTCAAATTGCGTATGTAGTGTTTGCTCTCTGTCGAGATGACCAGCTAATGGAAAGGGTTAGGCTTTGGAAAGAATAGCAGAGTGGCCCAAATAAAAAAGCCCCTGAAAGCAGGGGCTAAAGTCAGACCTAAAGGGAATAAGGAAAGCGATGGCGTCCTAAATTAAAAGACTGATGCAAAAAATAACCCCTGCAATCACCAGAGAAACAAAACCGGTTTCCATGACCTGTTCCGCCCGGTCGTAGCTGTCATTATTGTCAATCGTCTTAATTGAGTCGTTCATAGCCTTGCTCCTTCTTTGAATATGCCTGTTAAGTATAGGAGTAAGTGGCATGCAGGAAAGTTACAAAATCTATGACGGTTTTTATAGTGCTGAGGTATTTGCAACAGCTTAGGTGCTTTTTTAAATTTCTTTAAAACAATGACTTAGTCGCGGCGTTTATAAAACGCCAACAATCCTGTACACCCTGTAATGTGGACGAAGAATTACTGATTAGTTAATGTCTGGCGATCAATGCGACTGCTCAAGCACAGATAATAGGGTGTTGGCTTTAGGTAATAGATTTAGCTTGTTGAATTTTGACGTTGCAGAAAGGACTAGACACTGGCTTCCAGTTCATCCAGCTTGGCTTTATGATGAAAGTGCCAGCGAGCAGATTTCTTTTTGGCGATATACATGGCAGCGTCTGCTTGCTTCCAAAGTTCTTCCGAGTCGGCAGCATTTTCCGGATAACTACAAATCCCGATACTACAGCCTACGGTAAAATAATGGCCTTGCAGATGAATCGGCTGGGTAATCCTGGCGTGCAAGGATTCGGTGAGCTTGTTGACCTGTACCTGCGGCCCGACATCCGGCAACAATACCGCAAATTCATCGCCGCCAAGACGGGCCACGGTATCGTGTTCCCGTGTAGCAGACTTTAGCCGTGCTGCAATAACTTGCAATACCCGATCACCAATGTCGTGCCCCCATTCATCATTAATCGGCTTGAATTTGTCAAGGTCGAGGTATAGCAAGAGCACCTTGCTGTTGGTTTTTTTGCAATTGCTGATGGCTTTTTTCAGTTGCTCTTCAAACAGGTGGCGGTTGGCCAGTTTGGTCAGTCCGTCGTGGGTGGCCATATAGCGAAGCCTTTCCCGTTCGAGATGACGCTTAACTTCCAGTTGCCCAAGATTTAGCTCAATCAACAAGATCAGGCTGGTGATGGCACAAAAGGCTAGCGCCCAGTTAAAAATAGCACCAGCAGTGTAGGCTTCTTCGCGTTGTACATTGGGAAATTCGAAACCGACGATAAAAAGATAATACAGCAGGCACTGGCTGGCCAGCACGATGCCGGACCATATCAGGCCACCTCGAATTCCCAGCAGAAATAGCGCCAGAGCGGCCTGTAAAATCATCAGCTGATTATTGGATGCAGTGATTGGGCCGCCGCTGCTACAGATGCCGATAACGATGGCGAGAAAGGTAATGATCAGGGTGGTCTGTTGGCAAAATTTGAGCCAGCCGGTCTGCCGCAGGGTGTAGGCGATGGCGATATTGGCAATGACACCGGGCAGCATCATGCCCCAGATAAACAAATCTCTGTGGGCGCTCAGCGAATCAGCCGCTACCACAAATAGAATTCCCACCACTAATATAAAGGCGAAAAACAGATTGGTGCCGACAACCGATCTTGCCCGGGCTAACTTGAAGTTATCTCCAGAGAAGGGCGGTTTGGCAAAATAATCCAGCGGCAGGAACAGTTTGGACGGTAGATTACTCATAACGGTGTGGAAGTAGCACGTTTATTATCTCCTTGGCGGTGGCCAAATAAACAGATCTGGGTCTGATGTACTAACAAGCGCAAAACTATAGTATAAAAAATGGGCAGCTGGAAGTTGGCAGCCATTTGGATACTGGTATTAATTCGCTTCAGAGCTCGGCATTATTTGGGCTGGAGACCATTGGGGGTTGGAAAGGTGTTACTGGGGTCCTTGCTGGAGTTGGTGCAGGGATAAGTGCCGGAAATGAACGCGCAGGTCTAAAGCCCAGTGTTTAGTGTTGGAATGTTAGTGCTGAACCGGGTGCAATAGTAAAGCTTTGGTATCGGCCTTTACGGAGCGTGGCCCGAGTTGCTGTTGAACCTGGTCAACCATGCGCTCGGCGGTGTGGCGGTAGCCCGTCAGTTTGCCGCCAAGCAGGTGTAGCAGTCTCGGCTGTTGTGACGTGCTATGCAGATAGCTCTCCCGGGGCCTGGCAAAAACCGAGGAGTTGCCCTTTGGTAGCACGCGCAGCCCGGCAAACTGATCGATCACTGTGGGTGTCAATGTGGGGAAGTAGCGCTTCAGCGTCGCCAGTAAATATTCGACCTCATCGTCGTCGGGCGTGACATGATTGATGTCGCCGGTATACAGCTTCTCCGTGGTGCCAATGAGCGAGTGGCCCTTCCAGGGTAGTACAAAGACCGCGCGCTGATCAGCAGGGGCTTCGAGATAGAAGGCCTGCGGACTGATAGCTTGTTCTATGACCAGATGGCTTCCCTTAACCAGGTCCAGCTCCAGCATTTCGGGTTGAGGGGTGATGCTGCGGATGACTTCGTTAACCCATGGTCCGGAAGTATTAATCAGGTACTGGCAATGGCTGCTGTAATCGATGCCCTGCTGATTGAGGTTCAGCTGATAACCCTGCTCGGTTTGACTGGCTCTGGTCAGCTTCATCCGGCTAAAAGCATCGGCACCAAGCTCTTGAGCGGAGGCGACCACGGCTTGAGTGAGTTGCCGGTCATCGGTCTGGGCATCCCAGTAGCTGAAAACGCTCTGCAGGCCCCCAGTGTCTAGTAAGCCCACAGTGTCTAATAGTGGACTGGCGGTAAAATCACCGGGTGATAGTTTTTCATAGCCACCGGGACTTTGCGTACCTGCCAATAGTGAATACAACCAGAGTCCAAGCTGTAATTGCCAGGGGCGCCTGCGTGTGTGCCGGTAAACTGGAATGTAAAATTGCAGGGGTTTGACCAGCTCGGGGGCGATGGATAACAGGATTGCCCGTTCCTGCAGACTCTCCTTCACCAGTTTAAACTGCAGACCTTCAAGATAGCGCAGGCCACCGTGAATCAGCTTGCTGGACCGGCTGGAAGTGCCATCGGCCCAGTCCTGCATTTCCACGAGCAGCGTCTTATAGCCCGCGGCACTGGCCGCCTGCGCAGCGCCTGCGCCGTGAATCCCACCGCCAATAATGGCAACATCATAGACTTCAGCCAGTTTGGTTTGCATCTTGATCGTCCTGGCTAATGAGTTCACCGATGTTAAAGGTTTCGATTAAAGCGGCGCCCTGTGCGAGCAGCTGCCGAGCCTGGGAATAATTGCCGACTTCGTAAAAGGCAGCAGGAAAGGGCAAGTCCACAGCTTGCCGGGACTCAGACAACAAATCCACATCGCAAAATAGCAGGCTGGGTTGCAGTGCTCCCAGTTCGGGGGTAAATGCCTGCTCCCAGTTCGAGAGCACCGGAGCCACCCTTGGCCAACCCCGATCTTTAAAAGCGGCCAGTACAGGTATATCAAAACTGATCACCACACACTGTTCGACGATGGCTTCTAACAGGGGGTATAAGATCTGCACCACGGTTGCCTGGCCAAACTCGCGCAGGGATTCCTGTTTGATCTCCGCGTATAGCGTCACCTTAGGGTGATGCTTTAAAAAATCAACACAATCGGCCAGTGTGAGAAAAGTCGTGCCCAGATATTGTTCGTCAAACCGATCGGGTTCATAAACCGACAGTGCATTTAATTGTTCTCGCGTGCAGCGATTAATATTCAGCTCGCTGTGACAAAGCCGGTCGAGTTCATCATCATGGCAGACCATGGGGACGAGGTCTGCGGTGAGTTGAATATCTATTTCGACGTGACTGCAACCGGATTGCACCGCTGCGGCTATGGCCGGTAGCGTGTTTTCCGGGTAACGATGTTGCCAGCCTCGATGGGCGATCAGGTGGTGCTTAATCATGGTGGTCACTATTGTCTGGGCTGAATGGTTTGAGGCGAAATGGCAATAACTTGAGTGATTTTGTGTCTTCCTGCCCAGCTATGCTCTTTGGCACGATACAGTAACTCATAAGCATACTTCAATTGATCATCGTGGGTTTGCAGTTCAGTGCCACGACGTTGGGTGCCCACGATATTGGGTGCTAGCTTTAGCGTTAAACCGAATAGCCTGAGTGAAACTGTCAACGCGAAGATGATTCAATCAGGGCTGCGCTGACAGCGGATTTATCATCGTTTCTCAATAGCGCCAGAAAGTGTTGTTGCAGACGAGTGGGGCACCAATCCTTGCGCAGCGTCAGCCCGATCTCACGGCTGGTTCCCGGGAGTCGTTGTGGACTCACGGCCAGTAATCCCATCTGCACTTCGAGTTCGACCTGTCTGGCGGACAGCAGTGCGGCACGATCACTTTCCAGTAACAGGCTTCTGGTGGCCGCCAGTGAGCTGCACTCGATCACCCGTTCCGGTGGTGTGAGCCCTTTACTGCTGAAAAAACGGCTAAAAACTTCCCGGGCCGGAGTGTTTCTGCGCGGGGCGATCCAGTCAAAAGTGCGCAATTCCCGTGTGTTTTTCGCCGAGCGGGCAGCTAATGGATGTTCGGGACGCACTACGATGCGTAGTGGGTCGTTAAACAATAGCTCCTGTTTTATTTCCGTACTGGGTGATGGGTCACGCAGGGCTCCAACAATAATGTCTAGCTGCCCATTTAGCAGGCTGTGGAGCTGTTCGTCATAGGGCCCATCAATGATGCTGATACGGGCATCGGGGAATTCTTTTAACAGACGGATAACCGCATGCGGTACCAGTTGTGTTCGCGCCAGCGGCAAGCTGCCGACCCTAAGGCTGCCAGCCATGAGCCCCTGTTGTTCGCCGACTTCTTCAAACCCCTGTTGCAGTTCCGCAAAGAACAGGCTGGCATAGCGAGCCAGCTTGCGCGCCTGCCAGGTTGGTTCAACACCAATCGGTGAGCGCTGAAAAAAACGTTGCTGGCAAAGGGTTTCGATCTCTCTCACTGCCCGATGTACAGTGGGTTGAGTGAGTTCGAGCTGGTTGGCAGCCAGGGTGTAGTTGCCATGTTCGACAACGCTGATAAAAGCCTGCAGTTGGGTGGTGCTTAGCAGACGGGTCAGTTGTCTGGCCTGCCGTTGGCTTCTATCCAGCAGGTTGTCAATTTGCTGGAGCCATTCGGGCTCCTTCCTTTAAACAACTGTTCGCCCGGGAGATCGGCAGGATTCCTCAGGACGAACAGCTGCACCGTCTACATGTCAATTTACAGTTCGATTCTATGCAACAGCGCAAAGCAAAATAGGGTTGGCAGGCCATACTGGTTGTTGTGGTGGTCGCACAGGTTTAATCATCAAAAGATGTGTTCACATTGCGGTGTGCATGCGGGATACATTGACCTGTTCAGGGATGATTTAACCAGTCGTTCAGGTTCTGGATTTCGCCACTGTTATCGGCTTTATAGCCGGACAGCATACTGAGTTTTTCCAGAAACGGATTTTGCTGAATCGCATGAATAAATTGCGTTATCGCCGCTTTTTGTAAGTTTTTTTTATGCAGAATGAATACATAATCTTCTTCGCACAATGGAATAAAGTCCAGGCCAAATAAGTGGGCCGCATGAGAAACTCCAAAGCCTGCGTCAGCCATGTCTGCGGCAACATAGGCTGCCACCGCGGAATGGGTAAATTCCTGGCTGTGATAACTGTCAATATCCGCCGTGTCTATCTGTTGATTAGCCAGCAGTTGATCAAACAGTGCGCGGGTACCTGATTCTACTTGCCGATTAATAAAGCGAATTTCCGGTTTTGTCAGATCGGAGAGCGTTAAAATATTGTGGGGGTTACCTGGGCGAACCATCAACCCCTGTTGGCGAGTGATAAAACGCATCATTATATGCGTGCGTGGTTTTATCAGTGCCCGATATTTTTTTTGCAAGGCCGGCACAACAATACCACGGGGCATATGCAAACCCGCTAAATCGCAGGTATCTCGATTGAGTCCGGATAGTGCTTCCAGCGGTGTGCTGTATTGCAGGTTGAGTTGCAGGTTTTCACAGATTTCTGGCAGCAATGCCACGGCATATCCATGGCTGGCCTGAACTTTTAATTCAGGGGTTAAGTGGGTGAGTGTTTTTTGGATTTCGACATTGAGTTCAGAGGCCAGGTTGGCCATTTGCGGTTGAAACCTGGCCATGACTCTTTGCTCGGCCCAGAGTAATTTTTCCCCCAGCGATGTGAGTTTAGCACCGCGTCCTTTGTGTAGTTCTACCAGTTTTGTGCCAAAAAATTCCGACCATTTGTTTAATAGATTCCAGCTGTGGCGATAGGACATAGCTGCGCCTTTAGCCGCCAAGGTTAGTTTTTGGTGGTGGTGTATTTGTTGAAGCAGACGAAACAACCGTGGGTCAATGGTGTTGCCTGCTTCATCACGAAATTGCCAGGCCGGGTCGATATGGATGCGTTTTGGGTTCATCGGTTGCGGTTAGCCAATAAAGGGAGAGGTTAAGGAGTTTAAGTGGTGTACATCAGGATGATAGTACATATGCATAAAAGTTCATATTTTGTGCGTTATACAATAATGCTAGTTTAGGCGCTTATACTCGATTATTTATCGTTTAAATAGGTAATAAATTGCCTATTTGATAATAACAAAGTTTTATGAAGGTTAGTTAAATGAACAATGAGGTCGGCGCAGCTTCGCAACAACCAGAGCCCAACCCCTATTACCAGCGGGTGTCTGACATTCTTAATAAGCATAAGCAGACCCTCGGTTCACTATTGCCGATATTGCATGACATTCAGGGTGAACTGGGTTTTATTCCTCCAATCACCATTGAGCAGGTTGCCAGTGCATTACGACTGAGCAGAGCTGATGTGCATGGCGTGATATCTTTTTACCACTATTTCAGAACTACACCACCCGGTCGCCATGTGTTGCAGGTATGTCGGGCCGAGGCCTGCCAGGCCAGGGGCGGGCGCGCATTAGAGCAGCATATAAAGCAGAGGCTGGCGGTGGATTATCATGGCACGACTCGCGATGGTGAGCTTACTTTGGAAGCGGTTTATTGTTTGGGTAACTGCGCCTGTGGCCCAACTCTCCAGCTTGATGATGAGATCGTGGGCCGGGTTACGAACACGGTATTTGACCAGCTGGTTGATTCATTAATGACTGTGGCCGTGGAGATTAAGTGATGACGATTCGTGTGTATGTACCAAGAGATACCACCACGCAGTCTTTGGGTGGCGAGCGAGTGGCGGCAGCAATAAAAAATCAAAGTGCTGCTAACGGTTTAGATGTAGACATCGTTCGCAATGGCTCGCGTGGACTATTTTGGCTGGAGCCTATGGTTGAGGTTGAAACCTCGGGCGGTCGTATCGCTTATGGCCCGGTCAGTGAAAGTGATGTGCAGGGGTTGATAGAGGCTGATTTTTTCAATGGTGGTGAGCATCCGTTGTCGTTGGGTAATCCTGAAGAGATTCCCTATCTCAAGCGCCAACAGCGACTGACTTTTTCCCGTGCGGGTATTATCGATCCACTATCGGTGGCGGATTATAAATCTCATGGCGGTTTTGTTGGGCTGGAGCGGGTTGTCACACTTGCCAGTCAGGCTATTGTCGATGAAGTCAAAACGTCTGGCTTAAGAGGGCGTGGCGGCGCGGCATTTCCGGCGGGTATTAAATGGCAAACCGTACACGATACACCCGGGGCGCAAAAATATATTGTCTGTAATGCTGATGAGGGGGATTCGGGTACTTTTGCTGACCGCTTGTTGATGGAGGCTGATCCGCTATCACTAATCGAAGGCATGGCTATTGCCGGCATAGCCGTCGGTGCCAACCAGGGCTACATTTATCTGCGCTCTGAATATCCATTGGCCTATACCATTCTTAATCAAGCGATAGCAGCAGCCACCGCAGCCGGTTACCTTGGCGATAACGTAGCTAATTCTGGGAAGCCCTTTTATTTA
>CBFIDJ010000025.1:0-61964 GCA_965661375.1 Oceanicoccus sp.
TCGTAGTCATTAAAGTCGTGGGCTGGAGTGATTTTGACGCAGCCGGTACCAAACTCCATATCAACATAGTCATCTGCAATAATAGGAATTTCTCTGTCTGCCAGTGGCAATTTAATCATCTTGCCGATCAGCGCCTGATAACGTTCATCGTCGGGGTGCACGGCAACGGCGGTATCGCCGAGCATGGTTTCGGGGCGCGTGGTCGCGACAACTAAATGACCCGATCCATCGGCTAGGGGATAACGGAAATGCCACAGATGCCCCTGTTTCTCTTCGTTGATGACTTCCAGGTCTGAGATGGCAGTGTGCAGTACCGGGTCCCAGTTCACCAGCCGTTGGCCGCGGTAGATCAGTTTTTCCTCGTAGAGCCGAACAAACACTTCCTGTACCGCGTTAGACAGCCCTTCGTCCATGGTGAAGCGTTCACGGGACCAGTCGGTGGAGGCGCCCATGCGACGCAATTGCTGGGTGATGGTGCCGCCGCTTTGTTCCTTCCACTCCCAGACTTTTTCGATAAATTTGTCGCGGCCCAGTTCATGGCGGCTGATACCTTGCGCTTCCAGTTGGCGTTCCACCACCATTTGGGTGGCAATTCCCGCGTGGTCGGTACCGACCTGCCAGAGAGTGTTACAGCCCTTCATACGGTGATAGCGGATCAGTACATCCATAATGGTTTCCTGGAAACCATGACCCATATGCAGGCTGCCGGTGACATTGGGCGGTGGAATCATAATGCTGTAGGGGCTGCCTTCGCCGCTGGGGGCAAAATAGCCCCTTTGTTCCCATTGCTGGTACCACTTAGATTCGATGTCAGAGGGTTGGAATGTTGTATCCATTGGCGCTGATTATTTCCCGCAGTGAGTAGATGTCTTCCGCCTGTAGGGTCAACCGGTCTGTGAAAAGACCAGCTTGGCGAGAGTAATTAAAGGGGCTAAGTATACAGGAGTTGCGGTGGTGCCGAAAACACCGGAGGGCGATATAGCTTGCTTGTTGTCAGGTTTATTTATCCAGATATTTTTTAGCGAGCTGGCGAATCACCTCGGGGGAGTGATTGGACAGTTTTTGTCGCAGCTCATCTTCCAGTATCGGAATAAATTCGTCGACGATTTCCTGAATCAGTAGATCAATGTCTACTTCCTCAAAGGAATTATTCGAAGCGACCGTGGCAGAAACCGATGAATTATCAACTTTGTTGTTGGATGGGATAGGCTCAGGCGTAGTTGGGAAAAGTACATTTTGTTCTTCCTCATAATCTTCCTGTAGTCGCTGATCTAATATATCCTGACTATCGGATGTTTCTAGAGTGTCTTGGTCTGCTGTTGTCGTGTCCAAATCGTTATCGGACTCGAAGGTGAGCTCCATGTCATCATCGATCAGCATCTCGTCGTCGAGCGAATCTACGCTGTTGTCACTCGTCTGGCTTTCAACGCTGAGCTCGGTAGTCAGTTTAAAGTTGGGGATTTCGACATCGGTATCCAGGTCGTCAAGATTAAAGGCGGTGGTTAGTTCTGACGCTTCATCCTGAGCGTCTTCGTCTACAGTGGGTGAGGGTGCGTCGACATTGATTGGCGCTGTTTGCAGTTGATCACTCTTAGTGACGCCGGTGTCCCTTGACCCGGATTTCGGTTCAGGGGTATCTATCGTAAGCTCATCGAGTTCCAGGTCATCTAATTCGAAGTTGAAACTGCTATCGAGAAAATCGTCCGTGGCGCTTATTTGTTCCTGATCCTGAGTATCTGAATCCTCGAAAATGCTTGCCAGATCCAACAGGTCTGCGTCTTCAGCAAATGCAGTTTCTTTATCTGTTGTGTTTTCAAGGGGGGGCGAGACAATGGCAGAATTGTCAGGGGAGGTAATTTCAGCTATATCCAAGTCTTCATGCTGGTCCAAGGGTGTGTGATCGACGATATCTTCGAGTGTGGGGATATCTAAATCATCGGGTAGCTTATTTCTAATGGGGGTTTCATCTAACAAGCCTTTAATGCTTTGTAGCTCGTTCAGCAGATCTTCTTTGGCAGGTTTATTGGATTGAGGTTTGTTGTCGTTCATGAGGCAATCTGCATTTACTGTCTTAAATTATGAGTGGTTAGAGGGTAGCCTCGATCCCGATAAAAGCGGTAGCTGGCGCGTGTTGACTCTGTAATCAAAGGGTTCTGGACGACAATTTCTGACACCCGTTCAAACCGGCTGAAAAACTCAGGCACGGATTGTGATAGATTAATTAGCAATTCATTATGATTGGCTGCCGATTGTTCTGCGTTGCCATAACCAATTTGGATCGGTATTACTGCTTCCGGTTGACTGGCTGGCTGTGACTGCTCCAGTGCATGGGGAAGAAAGCTGGAATTGCGATAACGCCACAGCAATTGGTCCAGTGCATTGGCCTGACTTTCGTCGTCACTGTGAATATAAATAGTGTGACCAAGTTTAAAAGCCTTTTCTGCTAATCGACAGGCGAAGCGATGACGCTGCTCTATGTCATCGCTGGCCAGTATGTAGAAGTCGACTTTCGTCATGGTTTAGGCAGTTATCCTATGTTTATCGGGTTTTATCAATTAATGACTTTTGTTAATTAAGTACTGAGTGAGCAGTGCGACTGGGCGACCGGTGGCACCCTTGCCTCCGCCCCCGATCCAGGCTGTGCCAGCAATATCCAGATGTGCCCAGCGCATGTTTTTAGTAAAGCGCGAAAGAAAACAGGCTGCCGTAACGCTGCCAGCTTCAGGACCACCGACATTGGCAATATCGGCAAAATTACTATCCAGTTGAGACTGGTAGTCATCCCAGAGTGGCATATGCCAGGCGCGATCACCGGACTCTTTACCGGCGGCCAATAATTCCTCCGCAAAGTCATCCTGATTGCTATAGAGGCCGGAGGCATGCTTTCCTAACGCCACTACACAGGCGCCGGTGAGGGTGGCTACGTCGATAATGGATTGCGGTTTAAAGCGTTCTGCAAAGGTCAGTGCGTCGCAAAGCACCAGGCGCCCCTCAGCATCAGTGTTAAGCACTTCGATTGTTTGGCCAGACATGCTGGTGACCACATCGCCGGGTTTGGTGGCGTCACCACTGGGCAGGTTTTCCGACGCAGCAATAATGGCTACTACATTGAGGTTTAAATCGAGTTCAGTAATCGCCGCCATCGCTCCGATGACACTGGCAGCGCCACACATGTCATATTTCATTTCATCCATTTTGGCGCTGGGTTTGATGCTGATGCCGCCACTATCAAAGGTGATACCTTTACCAACCAGAGCATGAGGCTTTTTAGTTTTGGCGGCGCCTTGGTATTCCATCACGATCAGTTTGGCCGGCTGACTGGAGCCGGCGCTAACCGATAGCAGTGAGCCCATTCCCAGCTCTCGCATTTTCTTTTCTTCGAGCACGCTGACGGTGAGCTTTTTACACGTACGCCCCAGCGCTTTGGCCTGCTGAGCCAGAAAATTTGGGGTACAGTAATTGGCCGGTAAATTACCCAGTTCCTTGGCGGTATTCATGCCGAGGGCAATGGCTTTGCCATTGGCAATGGCCGTGCGGATAGCTTTGTTCGGTTTAGTAGAGAAAGTGATACGTCTCAGGCTATTGACGGGTTTGGGGCTGCTAAGGGTTTTGCTGTAACGATAATTAAGGTTGCCACCAATCAGGGCAAACTGGCTGCTTAGCCACGCCTTATCGTGGTTTTCAATGCTCAGCTCATCAAACAGGATGTGGGCGTTACTGACTTTGCAGTTATTGAGTGCCTTTAGAGCACTTTCGATCACTTTTTTAGTATCGCTCTCATTAAGCTGTTTGCCGTCGCCACAACCGATTAGCAACAGGCGATCGGCCTTGATACCGCTGACTGAGGGTAGTAGCAGGGTTTCACCCGGGTTCCCACTGGCATCACCGCGTTTGACCAGTTTCTGGATTGCTCCTTCGCTGGCCTTGTTAATGCGCTGGGCCGCTTCAGACAGTTTGCCATCGGAATAAATCGGTGCAACAAGACAGGGGCTGTTGAGCGATTCGGGTTCAGCGATCAGTTTGACGACAACGTCCATAAAGAGCTTCCTTAACAGTTAGCGGTTAAAAATAACGACAACCCCAGTGGATTCAGGGATAATACTCTGCCATTGCAGTTGCATGCGGGCTTTAGTGTAATGGCTCGGCGTTATTGTTAAAAGAGCAAAAACAATTCCTGGACCTTTTCTGTTGTGATCCTGTTTCGCTACCTGGCAAAAGAAATTCTGGTTAGCATGTTTGCCGTCAGCGCCACGCTGCTGGTGATTGTCATGAGTGGCCGGTTTGTTAAATACCTGGCGCAGGCCGCGTCAGGGGATCTCGCCCCCGATGTCGTTCTCAATATCATGATGTTCCGGCTGCCCAGCTTTTTGGAACTGGTGCTACCCCTCGGTTTGTTTATTGCCATTATGCTGGCCTACGGCCGTATGTATGTTGAGAGCGAGATGACGGTTATGTCAGCCTGTGGTCTCTCCGTTAAGCGTTTGTCCCTTTATACCCTGTTTCCCTCCCTGCTAGTCGCTGCGGCGGTAGCTTACCTGAGCCTGTATGCGAGCCCGGTGGGTATCGGCAAGGTGCAGGAAATTTTTGACGATACTAAAAACTCCAATGGTCTGGAGTTACTGGTCGCTGGGCGTTTTCGCGTTGACGACAAGACCGGCAGAGTGACCTACATCAAAGGCCTGGATAAAGACGGACAGGTAATGCAGGAGGTGTTTTCAGCGGAGCAAACGGGAGCTACAAAGTCGGAACAACAGCTATCGGTGGTGTTCGCCGATGAGGGTACGATTCAGGTCGATGAGGCCAGCAATGCTCGCTATCTGCTGTTAGAGCAGGGTTATCAGTATGTGGGGCAGCCAGGACAGAAAAAGTTTCGAGTCACTCAGTTTGGTGAATTCGGGCAGCTTATTGAGGAGCCGGAAGAGCGCCGCGCCAGTTATAAAAAATCCGATGCCCGGTCCACTCAGGAGCTTTTACAGTCAGAAAAAATAGAGGATAAAGCAACGCTACAGTGGCGAATTTCACTCGCTATTTTGGTACCTATCGTTGCCCTAATAGCCCAGGCACTGAGTAAAACCAATCACCGCCGTGGTCGCTACGTCAAGATGTTGCCGGCTTTCCTGATCTATATTTTTTATCTGGTTGGTCTGAATGCCGCGCGTGATGCGGTCGAAAAGGGAAAAATCCCCCTGGAGTTTGGGTTGTGGTGGGTACATTTGATATTTCTGTTACTGGCCATGTTGCTGTTGTTTGGCAGTGATAGCTGGCGTCGCTGGCGGGGACGGGGTGGAGATGCGGGATCCGGAAATATGACTGAGTCAGGGGGTTTAAAAAACTCTGGAGGTTCAGGTGCGTAAGCTGAGTCGCTATTTATCATCGGTCATTATTTCCAGTATTTCACTGGTTTTAATACTGCTGTTAGGGCTGGATTTGATTGCGGCCCTCATTGATGAAATGAGTGATCTGGATGAAACCTACACTTTTCTTGTGGCGCTGCGTTTCGTGCTGTTTTCCGTGCCTGGAAATGTGTTTGATCTATTGCCTTTTGCTGCGCTGGTGGGTTGCCTGGCGGGATTGGGTACTCTAGCTTCAAATAGTGAACTGGTGGTTATTCGCAGTGCAGGAGTATCGACGGCCAGGGTTGTGTGGTTGGTTATGCGCCCAGCCTTGTTAATTATGCTGATCGGTATGGCAGTGAGCGAATATATCGCCCCAAAAACTGAAAGCATTGCACAGAGCGAGCGAGCAGTGGCCCTGCGTAAGGGCGATAATGTGGTGAGTACAGAGGGGCTCTGGCATCGCGAAGGCAATCAGTTTATGCACTTTAATGTAGTGCAGCCCAATGGCGTGCTGTATGGCGTGACTATCTTGCGTTTTAACGAAACCCGTCAATTGCAAAGTGCTTTATTTGCCGAGCGAGCTATTTATCAGTCCGGTTACTGGCTGCTTGAAGATGTCTCCGAGAGTCAATTGCTGGACGAGCGGGTCAAGCAGGTCAATTATCGTTCCCAGCGTTGGGAAACCGGATTGTCACCTGTGCTGTTAAATATTCTAGTGCTGGACCCGGTAGATTTGTCTATCGAAGGGCTTTGGGATTATTCGCGATATTTGGAGGGGCAGGGGTTAAACAGTGGTCCTTATCAATTGGCCTTTTGGAAAAAAGTGTTGCAGCCGCTGTCAACGGTGACACTGGTTTTGATTGCGATCTCCTTTATCTTTGGTCCGTTGCGTGAAGTTACTATGGGGTTTAGAATTTTTATCGGCGTGCTGGTTGGTATCGTGTTTCGCACCGCCCAGGATATGCTGGCGCCTGCCAGCTTAGTCTATGGTTTTCAACCCGTTTATGCGTCTTTAGTGCCTATTCTGGTATGTGCCGCGATTGGTTTTTGGTTTTTAAATCGAGCACGCTAAAACTCTCAATCGCTGTTTGTTTATTTCGCCTTTTTTGGCAGCTGCACCATTCGCGAGGAGGATAGGTGATCGTGCCAGCTGCGACCTTCCTTATCAATCCAGATCCACCAGTAACCTGCGCCGAGACAAGCAAGGGAAACACCGGCGCCCAGTAATCGCAGCAGGCACTGTTTTAATGAAATGCGATTGCCCTTCATATCCTCGATCTGTAACCGCCAGGCCTGCATACCCAGTGTCTGCCCGTTTTTTCTCCAGAACCAACAAAAAAAACTGACCAGCACCAGTAGCAGATAGCATTGGAACACCCAGCCGTCGATCAGAGTGGGGACATCGCTTACCACATCTTCATTGTGAATAGCTTGCGGTTGCGTGTCGGCAAGTATGATAAAGGGAATGGTGGCGGCGAACAGCACGGCAAAGACCAGCAGCGAGTCATAAACCATGGCAAAGAGTCGGCGAAAAACCCCGGCTGGGGGGAGGTTGGTGGTAGAGCTGGACATAGACGACAATTGGCTTGCTTGCGGGCTGAGGCGGTATTCTAACAGAACCGTAACTGCGAACAACGCTGTTCCCGAAGGATTATCCAGCCCCTTTATCCAGACCCTGCTATAGCAAATAGTGAATCGCGGTTTGGCGTGGGTGAAAACTAAAAACTGTACTCAATACCTATCCTGAGATTATCGCCGTTAAGACGTAGCCGGTAATCCATATTGGTAAAGCGCTTACTGAAACTGTCGCTGTCAGCGCTGTCGATGTTGCCAGAACCATCGCCGTAGCGGGCATTGTAAAAAGCTTTCACACCCAATCGCAGAATTTTTCCCAGCGCTCTGCCCCCGTCGTGGTGCTGGTAATCATCCCGGTGCTGTTGTAGCCAGAGATAATTAAAAGCGAGGTCGTCCTCATGCTCAGGGCTGGCGAGAATGCCCTCTCGAAATTGTGCTTCAGGGAACACCTTGTCCAGCAAACTTTCCGTTGAGCTTTCCGGCACAGCCCTGCTTTTATGCAGTTGGGAGTAGAAAGTATGACCTGCCTGCTCGCCTTGAGTAGCGGCTTGCACCGTGATGGGAGATAGGGTCAAGGCGCATAGTAACAATAACCCCAGGCAGAGCTTCCAGAGGTAAAGTGTTACTGCTGTAGAGTTCCAACGAAGGCTGGGCGGGTGGTATGTCGTCTCAATACTGACGCAACATCCGTTGTTTATTGAGAAAGAGACAGGGTGATGCTGATTGCGTACTAACATCATCGCTCCTTAGCATTTTACTGATGCTCATCGTTACCGATACTTATTGTTGATGATGGTTGCTGATACCGGAGTTGGTTGCTTAAGGTTAAAGCTAGGGGGTTTTCTGCTGGTTGGGTAGGACTTTATGGCAGGAATTTTGTGGAATTTTCACTGCATCACATAATTGGCAAACTACTAACAGAGCCACCATGTGGGAGGGTGCAGGATCGCTGGATTGGCACGCAGAATAATTATATAAGGTTGGTTATTTAGCCGATTTTGCTATATATCTATTGTCGACTAAGGTTATCCCGTTCTGGAGGTATTCGGGCCTGACTGGTGAAAATTAAAGGGATGTATTAAGTTATGGTAATGCATTGAAAAATTGGTCTTTTTTTCAGGTGATGATAATGTTCGCCCTGAAAGTTGGACAGCTTGGTATACGATAGCTCGCTACAGTAGTGAGCGCCAAATAAAAAGCCGTTAGTGGACAAAGGTTGATGGATAACAATAAGGTAGTGGGGTTTGCATGCGAATACTTTTAATCGAAGACGATAGCAGTGTTGCCGATTATATTCTGAAGGGTTTGAAACAGAGTGGTTACACCGTTGAGCACGCAGACGACGGTAAGCAAGGGCTGTTACTTGCCAGTAGTGAAAACTACGATGTGATGGTGATTGACCGCATGCTGCCAAACGTTGATGGGCTGACTATTATTCAAACTCTGCGGGCTTCCGAGAACAAAACTCCGGTGTTGATTCTCAGCGCTTTGGGTGAAGTGGATGATCGGGTTAAAGGCTTGAAGGCCGGGGGAGATGACTATCTGGTTAAGCCCTTTGCCTTTGCTGAGCTGCTGGCACGTATTGAAGCTATTATGCGCCGACAGGAATCTTCTACTACGCAAACCAAGTTGAAAGTCGCCGATCTGGAAATGGATCTATTGGCTCACAAAGTGACCCGGAACGGTGAAGGCTTTAATTTACAGCCTCGCGAATACAAATTACTGGAATACCTGATGAAGCACGCCGGTCAGGTAGTAACCCGCACCATGTTGTTGGAAAATGTATGGGAGTACCACTTCGACCCTCAGACTAATGTGATTGATGTTCATATCAGCCGTCTGCGGCAGAAAATTGACAAGGGTTTTGAAAAACAGCTGTTGTCGACGGTTCGTGGTGCGGGCTATATGTTACATGACCCCGAGGCGGCTTAAGCCTATTGTTCTGTTGTGTGCTCTGTCTTTTCAGGGCGCACGAGCGTGTTAGCAATTCGTCTGTATGGCTGCTGGATAAATCGCTTCAGCATGAAGAGCCTAAGGACGAATAGTCACTGGATAATCTCTGGCCAATGATTCTTCTGCCCAAAATACTCACCAGTTACACCTTCCGTTTTATGTCAACCTACGTGGCCAGCCTGAGTGTGGCCAGTCTGGTTGTGATGATGTTGGTGTACGCGGCCTTTTCCTACGATTACTTCAAGGATTTAAGAGCTTCGGTAAACGATGAGGCGAACACGCTGTTAGCCGCCTTTAAAGAGGGAGGTGCTGAAGGCGTCGAAGCCTTGGTGGAGGAGCGAACCCAAAACAGGGAGCTGAAACGGTTTTTTTATCTGGTGGTGGATAAAGACTTCAATAAGGTTGCCGGTAATCTACACAGCTGGCCCAAGTACAAACACTATGGTGAAGGTTGGTTGAGCTTCCAGTCAGATGTGTTGCGCTGGGACGGTGCGGATATCGATTTTGGTTTTATTGCCCGTGCCCAGGAGTACAACGGTTACTATCTGCTTGCTGCTCGCTATCAAGGTGACGTCGTCAGTCATGCCCGGCTTGTAGGTATGGCGCTGATTTTGAGCATGGCGGTGACCATTGTGTTAGGGGCCATTGGCGGTGCCATTGTGGCGGTTATCAATGGCCGCAGGCTTGAGGTGATCAATAAATCCATTCAGCGCATTATGAGTGGTGATTTGTCTGAACGCATTGATGCCAGTGATCAACAGGGAGAAACCCGGGCGCTAACACTCAGTATTAATCGTGTGCTGGATCGAGTGCAGATGCTGATGGAGGGCATGCGTCAGGTCTCCGATAATATCGCCCATGATTTGCGCACTCCGCTAACGCGACTTCGTAATCAGTTGACGCAGTTACAGGAGCAGGTTGAAAGTGAAAACGAAGAAACCGTTCAGAGATTAATCGACGAGGCTGATGGCTTACTGTCCACCTTCAGTGCGTTATTACGTATCGCTCAGGTCGAGTCGGGCAATCGGCGTGAGGCGTTTACTCAGGTCAATCCCAAGATTATTTTGCTGGATGTGGTGGAGTTGTATGAGCCACTAGCCGCAGACAAGTCAATTGCCATGACCGATTCACTGGAAGATGGCATGCTTCTAAATGGGGATCGGGATTTGTTGTTTCAGGCCTTCGCCAACCTGATTGATAATGCCATTAAATACACGCCGGAAAACGGCAGTATTTATATCGGGCTAAAATCTTCAGAGCGAGGTGCGCTGTTTACCATAGCAGACAGTGGTCAGGGTATTCCTGAGGCTGATAGAGATCGGGTATTCCGGCGTTTTTATCGTGTGGAGACCAGCCGGAGTTTACAGCCCGGAAATGGTTTGGGGTTGAGCCTGGTTTCTGCAGTGATAAAAATCCATCATGGTGAAGTCCAGTTACTGGATAATAATCCAGGTTTAAGGGTGGAAGTGCTTTTACCCTTTGAGGGTTAGCTCTCCGGAGTCAATGTACCGCTAATATGCACTGCTTTTTCTTTCTTCCGAGGTAACGGCTTCATTAGCCGAAGGTGCTTTTTATCCGAAGATGACTCGTATCCGGTGGGGGCGGTGGTTCTTGTTTTTGCTGTCCCTCTAATAAATCTGCGCCGGCCTCGGCAATACTCAGATAGCTGGTATCGGGATTCACTTCGGGTAAGCCGTAATGCAGCTCCTCCAGATCGCTCCCCGCTGGCGCCAGGCTTAAACTGTCGAGATCCAGCGGTAGCGGAGGAGGGGCTTCCGGCTTTTCAGCTAACAGGTCTTCGCCAACCCCGGCGACACTGAAGTGGCTGGTATCGGGGGCAGGCGGGGCTTCGCGCTGTTCCACAACCGGCTCCATAAAGGCCGAGACGAGCTTAATCGAGCTGGTATCAATATCAGCGTTGACGATGGGCTTTTTCTCATTGGCTTTTAATAGCTCGCTCCCTGTAGGGGCCAGAGACCAGTCCTCGTCAGCGGTGTTACTTTGCTCGGTAGGGGCTGTTTGGCTAGCAGGTTTAGCGGCAATCTGGGGCGCGGTCGCTTGGGATGGTGGCGGTGGAGCGGTGTCGGTTGTATCGGTCTGATGAGCTTTAAACCTGGCCAGTACTCCGGCTTTGTGCAGTGCCGCTTTGTATTTAAGAGCTTCTGCTTTGTCGACGCCGCGCTTTAAGACCTGGGGTTTACCGGTAAATAATTTGTCCATACTTTCCGGCGAACTTTTAAACAGTTTGGCGAGGTTCTGTTTGGCCGTTTTGGTATCTGTACCTTCGACCAGCTCACCGTTAAACATAATATCAAAAAGAGGTTGTTCCATAATTTGCTCGATCATCTATTTTGAAGTCTCAGCTCAGCAGAGGCGGCAGGTTCATTGTCTAGTATAGATTAGTGCTAAATAAAAGTCCGGCAAGCTCACAGAGTGGATTGATAGACAAAAAACGTTAATTTTCCGTGGTTAAATAAGGCGTATTAGGCTTTATTGTAACTAGGTTTTTAGCTGCATGAAGCTAAAAACGATGATCTTGATTCGATATCTCCTAAAGCATTGAGCTGCATGCATGGCTGGTTCTCTATAATCGGAAGCTGTCATTAGGATCAGGAGCTGGCGCAGCTTTGAAGACTTAATCGGTTTATTCTTTCTTCCTGTTTATTCTTGTCAAGTGATTCGCGATAATGGTGTCTTGATTTCGACTGTCTCGAATTAGAGTGTATTGAAGCAATATGAGTATCCAGTCCCACATTGAAAGTAAACTCGCTGCCGGTGTCGCCCCCTCGTACCTTGAGGTGATCAACGAGAGTCATATGCACAGCGTGCCGCCTAATTCCGAAACACACTTTAAAGCAGTAATAGTATCCAGCGACTTTGAGGGTAAGCGCAGTGTGGCCAGGCACCAGATGGTATACAAGCTGCTGGTGGCTGAGCTTGAGGGGCCGGTGCATGCGCTGGCATTGCATACCTATACCCCCTCAGAGTGGCTGCAGCGCGATGCTGAATCACCGACCTCTCCCGACTGCCTGGGCGGCAGCAAGCACGAAGCTTGATCACGATTCTTGTCGGTGGCGGCCAAAGATCAATGTCACACGACTTAATTGCCAGATCTATTCAGGCCTGTATAATCCCCGCTCCCAAGGGCTCTTTGGTCCGGGTTTTTGTGGCAGAAGATATCCAGGGTCTTGTGCCAGGCAACTACTGAAAGTCCTACTAAATTACTCGGTTAAATAGTTGACTATTTTGATCGGTTATTGCATAGTGACAGCTATGTTCACCGTGCCGGATTATCTCCTATGCGTTTAACCACTAAGGGCCGTTATGCTGTCACTGCGATGCTGGATCTTGCGATTCACGCCGGGTCAGGGCCAATCAGTCTTGCCGATATTTCTCACCGTCAGGGGATCTCCCTGTCCTATCTTGAACAGCTTTTTGCCAAATTGCGGCGGGGCGAACTGGTCTCCAGTGTGCGCGGGCCGGGTGGCGGCTATTTGTTGAGCCGAAACGATGCCGATATCTATGTGGCGCAAATTATTGATGCAGTTAATGAGGCCGTCGATGCGACGGGCTGTGGCGGTCAGGCGGATTGCCAATCTGGCGAGATTTGCCTGACGCACCACCTCTGGTGTGATTTAAGTGATCAGATTCACTCCTTTCTCAGCGGAATCAGTCTGGCCAGTCTGGTTGAACGTAATGAAGTTAAGAGCGTTTCTGCACGGCAGGACCGTGAGCAGTTAGAGTCCTCGATTCCTGTCTCTACGGTCGCCTAGTGGATAGTTTTGGTTTGATTCCAAAGAGGCAAGAGAGACGTTAATGCAGCAGCCAGTTTATCTCGACTATGCAGCAACGACACCCGTTGATCCGCGGGTGGCGGAGGCAATGTCTGCTTGTCTGACGATGGATGGCGTATTTGCCAATCCGGCTTCCCGCTCCCATGTGTACGGTTGGCAGGCCGAGGAGCAGGTGGAAATGGCGCGCCGGAATGTTGCGGAGTTACTGGCCTGTGATCCCCGTGAAGTGGTGTGGACCAGTGGTGCCACTGAGTCTAACAACCTGGCTTTAAAAGGTGTCTTTGAGCAGCGTGTCTTTAATGGGAATAACGGAAATGGGAAAAATGGACAGAAAGGCCATCTGGTCAGCTCCGTCACTGAGCATAAAGCCGTACTGGACCCTGTTGAATGGTTGCAAAAACGCGGAGTGGAAGTCACTTGGCTAACCCCCGACAGCAATGGTTTGATCAGTGTTGAGCAGGTGCAGTCTGCCCTGCGGGACGACACGGTATTGGTCAGCCTGATGCATGTCAATAACGAGACCGGTGTGATTAATCCGGTTGCGGAAGTTGGCCGGCTCTGCCGGGAACGCAAGGTGTTATTCCATGTGGATGCGGCTCAGTCAGCCGGTAAATTGCTGATTGATGTCAAGGAATTGCAGGCTGATTTTGTCAGTCTGTCAGCACACAAATTTTATGGCCCCAAGGGCGTGGGCACCCTGTATGTGCGCCACGCTGTTCAGCAGCAGCTGATGCCACAAATTCATGGTGGCGGGCATGAACGCGGTATGCGTTCTGGTACTTTACCCACGCACCAGTTGGTTGGTATGGGTGAAGCGGCCCGGTTGGCAAAAGCCGCTCTGGCAGAAGAGCCCACAACTGTCGGGGCACTGCGCGATCAGTTGTGGCAGGGCATTGCCGATTTGCCCGGTGTTTCCCGTAATGGCGCCGCGGATCAGGTGGGGCCGAGTCATCTGAATGTGTGCTTTAGCGGGGTAGAAGGCGAAACTTTATTGTTATCACTGCGAGAGCTGGCGGTTTCCAGTGGTTCGGCTTGTACCTCGGCCAGTATGGAGCCCTCCTATGTGTTAAAAGCCATGGGCTTGAGTGATACCGACGCGCACAGCTCCATTCGCTTTTCCCTGGGGCGCTTTACCACCACTCAGGATGTGGAGCAGGCCATTAGTCATATTCGAGAAATTTACAGTCAGTTACGTCAAGCCGGTTGAAGGCTGTTTGGTTAACTGAAAAAGCGAGAAGTGAGATGACAGAGCAAATTGATCAGGCATTAAAGCGCGAATATCAGGCGGGTTTTGTTTCTGCAATTGAGTCAGAAACCTTTGCGCCCGGTCTGGATGAATCCGTAATTTGCCGTATTTCCGGGATGAAGAAAGAGCCGGAGTGGATGTTGGAATGGCGTCTGAAGGCGTTTCGCATTTGGCAGCAAATGGAAGAGCCTGAGTGGGCGCATGTGCACTATCCAAAAATCGATTTTCAGTCAATTTCCTATTACTCCGCACCTAAAAGTATGGCGAATAAACCCAAGTCACTGGATGAAGTGGATCCCGAACTGCTGGCGACCTACGACAAGCTGGGTATTCCTCTGGTAGAACAACAAATGCTGGCCGGGGTTGCGGTTGATGCGGTGTTTGATTCGGTGTCAGTGGTGACCACATTTCGGGAAAAGCTGGCGGAAGCCGGGGTGATCTTCTGCCCGATTTCTGAGGCGGTTCACGAATATCCCGAACTGGTCAAAAAATACCTCGGTACCGTTGTGCCACAGCGGGATAACTACTATGCCGCTTTAAACAGCGCCGTGTTTACTGATGGCTCCTTTGTTTATATTCCCAAGGGCGTGCGGTGTCCGATGGAGCTGTCTACCTATTTCCGCATTAACGAGCAGAATACCGGCCAGTTCGAGCGCACCCTGATTGTGGCCGATGAAGGTAGCCATGTTAGCTATCTCGAAGGCTGCACCGCGCCACAGCGCGATGAAAACCAGTTGCACGCGGCGGTGGTCGAGCTGGTCGCGCTGGATAATGCCGAGATCAAGTATTCCACCGTGCAAAACTGGTACCCCGGTGATGAAGAAGGTAAGGGTGGTATTTACAACTTCGTCACCAAGCGGGCGGTGTGTCATACCAGTGCCAAGGTTTCCTGGACGCAGGTAGAGACCGGCTCAGCGATTACCTGGAAATACCCCAGCTGTGTATTGCGTGGCGATAACAGTATCGGTGAGTTTTATTCAGTGGCGCTGACTCGCGGTAGGCAGCAGGCCGATACGGGCACCAAGATGATTCATCTGGGCAAAAATACCCGCTCGACGATTATCTCTAAAGGTATTTCTGCGGGTAAAAGTAATAACAGTTATCGCGGCCTGGTTAGAATGGGGCCGGGAGCAGAAGGTGCTCGAAACTTTACTCAGTGTGATTCCTTATTAATTGGTGATCAGTGCGGCGCCCATACTTTCCCTTATGTGGAAAGTAAAAACCCCAGTGCGATTGTTGAGCATGAAGCCACTACGTCTAAAGTCTCAGACGATCAGATGTTTCTCTGTCAACAGCGTGGCCTTGATCCGGAAAAAGCAGTTTCCATGATTGTGAATGGATTTTGTAAAGAAGTATTTAAAGAGCTGCCGATGGAGTTTGCGGTAGAAGCAGGCAAGCTTCTGGAAATTAGCCTTGAAGGATCGGTTGGTTAAAACGGGGCGGTCGATTAATACCTGGGTGGTCAGAAATTGTATTCATTTCCACCGGCGAAAAGTTTTTGAAAAAGGTTGTTTAACATGTTGTCGATTAAAAATTTAAAGGCCAGCGTTGAAGATAAACAGATCCTCAAGGGTCTGAATCTTGAAATTAAACCTGGTGAAGTTCACGCCATTATGGGGCCCAATGGTGCGGGTAAAAGTACACTCGGCTATGTCATTTCCGGCCGTGATGGCTATGCAGTGGATGATGGTTCAGCAACATTGGATGGACTTGACCTGTTGACAATGGAGGCTGAAGAGCGTGCCCGTGCCGGGTTGTTTTTGGCTTTCCAGTATCCGGTGGAAATTCCCGGCGTCAGCAATATGGAGTTTTTGAAGGCTGCGGTTGATGCGCAGCGTGCGGCCCGCGGTGAAGAGGCGTTGAGCTCTCGCGAGTTTATGACCATAGCGAAGGAGGCTTGCAAACAAGTCCAGCTGCCATTGGATTTTTTAAAGCGTGGTGTTAACGAAGGTTTTTCCGGCGGTGAAAAAAAACGCAACGAAATTATGCAAATGCTGTTGTTAAAGCCCAGACTTTGCATTCTCGATGAGTCGGATTCCGGGCTGGATATTGACGCATTGCAAGTGGTGGCTGAGGGTGTAAACAGCCAGCGTACCGCCGACAGAAGTTTTATTGTGGTGACGCACTATCAGCGCTTGCTCGATTATATCAAGCCGGATTATGTGCATGTACTGTCCGATGGCAAGATCGTTCGCAGTGGTGACGCCTCGCTGGCTCACGAGCTGGAAGATCAGGGTTATGCCTGGCTGGCCACTCACCCGGAAGCTGATGAGGCAAATCAGGAGCAGTCTGCATGAGTGTGTGGTTGAGTAATACACTTGAGCGGGCCGAACAGGTACAGGATTGGCTGAGCCCAAGGCGGCAAGCTTCGCTGGCATTGTTACGTGAGGCGAAATGGCCAACACGCAAAACCGAGGCGTGGAAATACACCTCTGTTAAAATGTTAGCTGATGCGAGCTTTTTGCCACAAGCCAGTGATGCGTCAGTAACGGTTGATGCTATTGAGGGGTTAAACAGCATCGACCTGCTGTTTCTCGATGGCAAGCTGCTTACGGCTCTCACTGAGTTACCCGATGGTTTGACTGTCAATACCTTAAACGAAATATCCGAATCCGAGAAAGGTTGGGTCCTGGACAAATTTGCGGCGATAAAACCTCAGCGGCATTTGTTCGGTTTAGTGAATGATGTGCTAGCCACTGCGGGCGTGGTGATTGATGTGGCCGAAGACGCTGACATCAAACAGCCGATTCGATTGGTTCATCGTTTCACAGCGGGGCATGAAACCCATACACGGGTGCTGGTTCGGTTAGAGGCAAATTCAAAGGCAGTTGTGATTGAGGACTTTGCCGGTGCTGAAAAAAGTTTTAACACCGGTGTGACCGAGTTTGAGGTGGAAGAGCAGGCCGAGTTGGAGCACTACCGGTTGGCATTGCAAACCGGTGAGGCCTTATCGGTAGGTGGTAGTCATTTTAATCTGCAGACTAAATCGAAACTTAACAGCACTCTGGTGGGTTTTGGTAGTGAGTTGTCCCGCCTGGATGTTGATGTGACGCACGCTGGTGAGTTTGCTGAGGCAAAAATGAATGCCATTTATCTGCTGGATGGTGAAGAAATGTTTGATTTGCATAGCACGATTGAGCATGCAATGCCCAATGGCACCACGGAAGAAAATGTACGCGGCATTGTGGCGGATCATTCTCGTGCGGTTTTTAATGGGCGTATTCATATTCATCGCGGTGCCCAGAAAACGCTGGCAGAACTGAATAATCGCAATCTGTTGTTATCCCGTAATGCGGAGGTGAATACCAAACCTGAGCTGGAGATTTACGCCGATGATGTGCGCTGCGCTCACGGTGCGACTATCGCGGAAATCGACAAAAAAGCACTTTATTACCTGCGTTCACGTGGTGTGGATCTGCAGCAGGCGCAGATTATGCTGAGCTTTGGTTTTATTAATGAGCTGGTTGATCTAATGCCCAATCAGGTGCTTGCGGAGTGGCTGCGTCCGCAATTGCGAGAGCGTTTTTCGCAAATGAAAGTACAGTAAAGTTAAGGTACATTGCTTCGGTCAGTGATGAGCAGTTAGGCGAGGGGGTGTAGTCGAGGGGTATGAAGGCAAGAGTATGGAAGTAGCAAATATTGAAATGAATAGGCAGGACGTAGCCGCCTTTGATGTCGAAGCTGTTCGTGCCCAGTTTCCGATTCTATCCCGGCAGCTGGATGGCAAGCCGCTGGTTTATCTTGATAATGCGGCAACTACGCAGAAGCCACAGTGTGTGATTGATGCGTTGGTTGATTACTACAGCACCTGCAATTCCAATGTGCATCGCGGTGCTCACCAGTTGGCTGACGAGGCGACTCGACGCTACGAGGGCGCCAGAGATACGGTGGCAGCATTTATTAATGCGCCCTCCAGAAATGAAATCATCTGGACCAGCGGTACCACAGAGTCGATTAATATTATCGCCAATGGCTTTTCGCAAATGCTGAAGGCTGGCGATGAAGTGCTGGTGACAGAAATGGAGCACCATGCCAATCTGGTAACCTGGCAGCAGGTCTGTTTGAAATCCGGAGCGACGTTGCGAGTGGCTGCTATTAATGATCAGGGTGAGTTGGACCTGGATGACTTTGACCGGCTGCTGAATGAAAACACCCGGCTGGTCGCCTTTCCGCATGTGTCCAATGCCTTGGGAACCTTAAACCCTATCGCAGATTTAACGGAAAGGGCAAAAGCAGCCGGCGCGATGGTGTTGATCGACGGCGCGCAGGGTGTTGCCCATGAGCGAGTGGATGTGCAGGCGTTGGGTTGTGATTTTTTTGCGTTCTCCGGGCATAAGCTGTTTGGTCCTACGGGCATTGGTGTGCTTTGGGGAAGAGAGGAGTTGTTGGTGGATTGGCCCGTCTGGCAAACCGGTGGCGAAATGATTTCGGAGGTTAGTTACGAGGCGGCCAAATGGAATATTTTGCCTTACAAACTCGAAGCCGGCACACCTAATATTGCAGGTGTTATTGGCCTGGGTGAAGCTGTTCGCTGGTTCAGTGCTTTGGATATGGCAGGTATGGCTGCGCATGAAAAAGCATTACTTGATAGAGCCACTGAGTTGGCGCAGGCCTTTGATGGGTTGAGAATTATCGGTACAGCGAAAAATAAAGTCGGCGTATTGAGTTTTGTGATGGATGCCGGTCATCCAGCCGATATAGGTTTTCTGTTAGATCGGCAGGGCATTGCGATTCGCACTGGTCATCACTGTGCAGAGCCGTTAATGGGACGCCTGGCTGTTCCTGGAACGGCGCGGGCTTCCTTCAGTATTTACAATACGCTGGCTGAGGTGGATGCTTTATTTGCCGGACTGGAAAAAGTAAAAATGATGCTGGCGTAATGTGTTGCGTGTTAGTTTGATTTAAATCGCTGAGATTTGATGGAGAATGTATGACTGTTGCAAGCTTTGATCCTAAGGCACGGGTAGTAACCATGTCGGAGAGTGCGATAAAGCACTTCCGAAATGTGCTGGCTGGAAAAGAGGAAAAGCTGGTTCGCCTGAGTACAAAAGAGAGTGGTTGCACCGGCTATGCCTATGTGCTGGATCTGGTAGATCAGGCCGAGGCTGAAGATGTGGTATTGCGCCCAAACGAAGCTATTACGCTGGCGGTTGATGCTGAGGCGATGAAGCTGTTGTATGGCACTGAGATTGATTATGTCAATGAAGGCGTCAACAGCGTGGTGAAATTCAATAACCCCAATGTTGTTGCCGAATGTGGCTGCGGCGAAAGCTTCAGCGTAGGTTAGCCGTTCATGCAGCAATCGATGGTTGTTACCCAGCGTGACTGTCCCGCACGCCGGGTTCCCTCCGGTGAGTCAACGGTGATTCCCGGTGGCCAGTTTGTTTCCATTAACCAGAGTCTTGGTGGCAACTATACAGTGACTTGGCAAGGCAATATGCTGCGTATCGATGGGACTGATGCCGGAGCCATCGGGCAGCAGCCTGAAACGCTGGAGTTTGAGGATGATGGTTCGGGCGAAATTCACGAAGCTCAGGTCTGGAAAGCCTTGGATAGCATTTTTGATCCTGAGATTCCCATCAGTTTGGTTGAGCTTGGGCTTATCTACAAAGTGGCCATTGATCAGGCTTCAGGCCAAGTCGATATACAGATGACATTAACGGCGCCTGGCTGTGGTATGGGGCCAGTACTGGTCAGTGATGTAGAGTATCGTACAGGCAAAGTCCCCAATGTGAAATCAGTGAATGTTGAACTGGTTTTCGATCCGCCCTGGACGCGGGAGATGATGACGGAAGAGGCGCAGCTAGAGGCTGGCCTGTTTTTTTGATAGTTGACCATTTTTAATAATTGGATAGAGCTACACAAGCAAATGGCAGGGTTATACGTTAAACCATGGTAACGACTGAAGAAATACTGGACGATCTCTCCTTTTTTGATGACTGGGAAGAGCGTTATAAGTACATCATAGATCTCGGTAAAGAGTTGCCGGAGATGGGGGCTGAGCTGCACACGGCTGAGCGGCTGGTCAAGGGCTGTCAGAGCAATGTCTGGCTGGATGTACAGGTGCTGGCGGATAACGATCAAGGCGATAAGCTGCACTTTGTGGTTGATAGTGATGCACATATTGTCCGGGGTTTACTGGTGTTGATAATGGCTGCGTATCAGGACAAGTCGCCCGAGGCGATTGCGCAGTTTGATGTGGATGGCTATTTTCGTCAGTTGGATTTAGAGCGCCATCTTAGTCCTACCAGAGGCAATGGTTTGCGGGCCATCGTCGGTCGTATTCAGGCTATTGCGCAGGCCTCTGCGGCGGCTTGAGGTCCGGAAAGCTTGCCGGATTAAGTTGTTTCTCGTGCCTGTTTTAGCGGTTTCTCTTAAAAGTTAGCTAAGTGCATAGTATTTATACTAATTCTTGTTAAATCCACGTATAATTTGCCGCTCGAAATTTTGGGGATCAGGTAGGAACCTAATCCTCTGTTGACCCTCTCTTAGCACGGTCTGGTCTTAACACTATATCAGTTGACCGTAAGTGCTAATTTTTAATGTTGGAGAACCAAATGGCAGTTGAACGTACTTTTTCTATTGTGAAGCCAGATGCCGTGGCAAAAAATGTCATTGGCGAGATCTATAGTCGCTTTGAAAAGAATGGCTTGAGCATTGTCGCTTCAAAAATGCTGCGCCTTAGTCGTGAACAGGCTGAAGGCTTTTACGCCGAGCATAAAGGTCGTCCCTTTTTCCCCGCGCTGATCGAGTTCATGACTTCTGGTCCAGTGATGGTTCAGGTGTTAGAAGGTGAAAACGCTATCGCTAAAAATCGCGAACTGATGGGCGCGACTAATCCACAGGAAGCAGCGGCTGGTACCATCCGCGCTGATTTTGCCCAGTCGATCGATGCTAATGCGGTACACGGATCTGACTCGCCTGAGTCAGCGGTTCGCGAAATTGCTTATTTTTTTGCAAGCTGTGAGCAGTGTGACCGAGCGTAAGCCATTAGCTATTCAGTCCACGACTGAAAGTGAGCCGTAAGCTATGACCGATTGTGAGCAGCCCGCTTACATTGACGCATCAGAGAGAGCCCCAGCAGAGAAAACCAATCTACTGGGGCTTTCGCGTGAAAAGATGGAGGCATTTTGCCTCTCTTTGGGAGAGAAGCCCTTTCGCGCCCAGCAGCTGCTGAAATGGATTCATCATCAGGGTGTTGATGATTTCGATACCATGACCAATGTGAGTAAAAATCTGCGCGCTCAACTCAAGGAGTGTGCTGTTATTCAACCACCTGAAATTGTTTCCCAGCACGACTCTAAAGATGGTACTCGCAAGTGGGCGATACGCGTCAGCGGCGGCAGCCTGGTGGAAACCGTGCTGATACCCGATGGTGATCGTGCAACGCTGTGTGTCTCTTCTCAGGTAGGTTGTAGCCTCGATTGCAGTTTTTGCTCTACCGGTAAGCAGGGTTTTCAACGCGATTTAACGGCAGCTGAAATTGTCGGTCAGGTGTGGCTGGCGATTAAATCTTATGATGGCTTTCCGGTTAGTAAAAAACGTATCGTCACCAATGTGGTGATGATGGGTATGGGGGAGCCTTTACTCAATTTTGATAACGTCGTTGATGCCATGGATATCATGCTTGACGATTTTGGCTATGGCATCTCCAAGCGTCGAGTCACGTTAAGTACCTCGGGTGTGGTGCCAGCACTGGATAAGCTGGGTGACGTGGCCGAAGTATCACTGGCTATTTCCCTGCATGCTCCTAATGATACCCTGCGTAATCAATTGGTGCCGATTAACAAACGTTTTCCAATTTCCGAATTGCTGGCGGCCTGCAATCGATACTGGGCAAAGCAGTCTGATACTCATCGCGTTACCACTGTCGAATACACCTTAATTGCCGGCGTAAACGATGGAGTTGAACATGCGCGCGAATTGTCAGTTTTGCTCAAGGATTTTCCCTGCAAAATTAATTTAATTCCCTTTAACCCCTTCTCTTTGTCGGATTATCGTCGGCCGAGCAAAAATGCGGTCAATCGTTTCTGGCAGATATTAAGTGATGCCGGGTTTGTCACCACAATCCGTAGTACGCGAGGTGATGATATTGATGCGGCCTGTGGCCAGCTGGTAGGGCAAGTAGCCGACCGGACAAAACGTAGCGAACGCCACAGAGCCAACTATACTGAAGCTCAAACAGTAACAGTACGTTAACTGCTTACAGGGTGAGGTCATTGATGTTGCTTAATATAATAAATAGTTTGAAACAGTCGCTGGGTGTTGTACTCCTGCTTATCGGCGTTTTATCGCTTAATGGTTGTGTGACGACCGAGAAAGGAGGAATCGGCTCCAAGGCAAACGATAAAAAAGCATTGGAGTATTCAGTGCAGTTGGCGCGTAGTTACATTCGCAGCAATAACTGGGAAGCGGCAAAGAGGCACTTAAAAAACGCACTGGAGATTGATGACAGCTCCTATGAAGTTTATGAAGCCCTCGCGTTGGTTTTCCAGAATACCGGCGAATTCGAACTGGCAGAAAAAAACTACAAAAAATCGATCGCGCTGAATTCAGGTTTTTCCCGAGTCAGAAATAATTACGCCACCTTTTTGTATCAGCAGCGTCGTTATGATGAGGCGGCCGAACAGCTCGAAATGGTTGTTAAAGATACCTTATATGACAAACGCCCGGCAGCTTATATCAACCTTGGGCGTGCTTATGCACAATTAAACCAACTTCCCAAAGCCGAAGCAGCTTTTCATCGTGCCTATTTGATGGATCGACGAAACATCGCTCTGATATATCAGTTGGCTGATGTGTATTATCAACTTGGTGAGTACGCAAAATCACAACAGTATTACGATGCGTTTCGGACACAGGTTAAAAGACAACCTGCCTCTGCTTTATGGTTAGGCATTCGGCTGGCTGATAAATTTGATAACCATAATGATATGTCCAGCTATGCATTGGCATTAAAAAACCTCTATCCGACATCGGAAGAGTATTTGAAATACAAGGAAACCTATGCCAATGACTGATAACGTCGCCACCATGATTGATGAGTTATTAGTCGAAAGCCCCGGGCAAACTCTACAGCAGGCACGGGAGCAGGCTGGGCTGACAGTTCGTGAAGTGGCTGAAAAATTACACCTGCTCCCGAATCAAGTTGAGTATCTCGAAGCTGATCAATATCAGCGTTTCAGTGGAGAAATTTTTTGTAAAGGGTATCTCAAATCCTATGGGCAGTTGTTAGATTTGAATCCGGCTCCCCTGATTGAAGCTTATTTACAGATCCGGCCCGAACAAGACCGGCATTATAAGGCGGCTGTTAAGCCTGCAGCGCCGGTTCAAAAGCCGGGTAAAGGCCATTCCATTCAGTACTGGTGTCTTGCAGTGTTTATCCTTGTCATCGGATTTCTCTGGCTTTCCTTCGATGGTGAAAATGAACCCGTGGCAAAATCGCAGATGCTCGATAGTCCAGTGGTGATCGATAAACAAATAGAGTCGCCTCAGGTTGAGTTAGTGACCGGGATCGATATTCAGGACAGTTTCAATGCCGATACAGGCGAGTCTGACAATGACGTGGCTCTAATTATGCTATCAGCTGCTGCAAATACCAGTGCCGGGATGGGGGAAGAGGGCGGGCAAGAGCGGGTCGAAGCTGAAGAACCATCACAGTTACTTTCCGGTACTAACACTGATATGGCAGCTGAGTTAGTCATGAGCAGCCACGGTAATAATCCTGTCAACCTTGGCATTGAAGATAGGGTGTCGCAGTCTTTTGGTGCGTCACAGGAAGATAAATTGAATTTTAGTTTTAGCAAAGATTGCTGGGTAGAAGTCGCTGATGGCAGCAATGAGCTTATTTTTGCTGATTTAAAGCGCTCAGGAGATACTCTGGAATTAACCGGCCAACCGCCGTTTAAAGTGTTGCTGGGGTATGCGCCTGGTGTCAGTATTGCTCACAATGGTAACCCTGTGGACATTGACGTTAATCGTAACAATAATGCTGCCACATTAACTGTCGGGCAGTAGCCATTACACAAATTTATCAAAGCAGTAAGAGATCGTTTTACTATGCAAATGCCATCTCCCATTAAGCGCAGAAAATCACGCCAGATTATGGTTGGGAATGTGGCCGTGGGTGGCGATGCGCCAATTTCTGTGCAGAGTATGACCAATACCGATACCTGTGATGTGGCAGCAACGGTTGCCCAGATCAAGCGCCTTGAAGAGGCCTGTGCTGATATTGTACGCGTGTCCGTACCTTCAATGGAGGCAGCAGAAGCCTTTAAACAGATTCGCCAGCAGGTGAATGTACCGCTGGTTGCCGATATTCATTTTGATTACAAGATTGCCCTGAAAGTAGCCGAGTATGGTGTGGATTGCCTGCGGATAAATCCGGGTAATATCGGTAGGGATGATCGGGTGCGGGCGGTTATCGATTGTGCCCGCGATAAAAATATTCCCATTCGAATTGGGGTTAACGCCGGTTCTCTGGAAAAAGAGCTGCAACGTAAATATGGTGAACCCACACCCGACGCGCTGGTGGAATCGGCGATGCGGCATATTGATATTCTGGATAGTCTCGATTTTCAGGACTTTAAACTCAGCGTCAAAGCCTCCGATGTGTTTATGGCGGTGGCCGCCTATCGGAAAATCGCTGCGCAGATCGAACAGCCTCTGCATTTGGGGATTACTGAAGCCGGTGGTTTGCGTGGCGGCACAGTTAAATCGTCAGTTGGCTTAGGCATGTTACTGATGGATGGCATTGGCGATACCATCAGAATCTCGCTGGCGGCTGATCCGGTGGAAGAGGTTAAAGTCGGTTACGAAATTCTTAAAAGCCTGAAGCTTCGTAGCAAAGGAATAAACTTCATTGCCTGTCCCAGTTGTTCGCGTCAGAATTTTGATGTGGTAGCAACTATGAATGAGCTGGAAAGTCGTTTAGAGGATATTACAACGCCGCTTGATGTGGCCGTTATCGGTTGTATCGTCAATGGGCCGGGTGAAGCTAAAGAAGCTGATATTGGTTTAACTGGCGGCACCCCCAAACACTTGATTTATGTGGATGGTGAAAAAGATCATAAGGTTGAAAAAGAAAACCTGGTAGACCACCTGGAAGCGATGATCCGAGAAAAGGTAGCGGCCCGTCAAAGGGAAGAGCAAAATCTGATCGCCAGACAATAGCTCACGAAGCCATAGATCAAAAAAGCAAGAAGACCTGAAATGTAATTTTTCAGTGTGCCTTTAGATCATTTTATTAGCAATTAGACAGATATAGACGGAACCCAACTTGGCAAAGATTCAATCCATCCGAGGCATGAATGATTTGTTGCCAGCAGATTCTTGTAGCTGGCAGTACCTTGAGAAAACCGTTAGTGACGTACTGGGTCGCTATGGTTATCAGGAAATTCGCTTCCCGATTTTAGAACAAACCGAATTATTTAAACGATCAATCGGTGAAGTGACCGACATTGTCGAAAAGGAAATGTATACCTTTGATGATCGCAATGGTGAAAGTCTAACCCTGCGCCCTGAAGGCACAGCCAGTTGCGTACGTGCCTGTTTGCAGAATGGTCTGTTAGATAATCAACAGGTGCAACGTTTGTGGTACGTCGGCCCCATGTTTCGCTATGAGCGACCACAGAAAGGACGACTGCGTCAGTTTCATCAAATAGGCGTCGAGGCATTCGGTGTCGATACTCCGGATATTGATGCTGAGCTGATAGCCATCACTGCTCGACTCTGGCAGGAACTGAGTTTAACAGACTATGTCACGCTGGAATTGAATAGTATTGGTAGTCTTGAAGCGAGAGCGGATTATAAAAGCGCATTAGTAAGCTATCTGGAAGGCTATGTCGATCAGCTTGATGAGGACAGTCAGCGTCGATTGGGTACTAACCCCCTACGTATTCTGGACAGTAAAAGTGAAACCACTCAGGCCTTGCTGCAGAATGCCCCTAGCCTGATTGATTATCTGGATGAGGAATCTAAAGCCGATTTTGATCGACTACAGAAATTACTCTCAGCGGCTGGTATTAGCTACCAGGTTAATCCACGGCTGGTGCGTGGATTGGATTATTACAGTAAGACGGTTTTTGAATGGGTCACGGATCAACTGGGTGCTCAAGGTACGGTTTGTGCCGGTGGTCGCTATGATGGCTTGGTAGAGCAGCTGGGTGGTAAGTCAAGCCCTGCCGTGGGCTTCGCGATGGGTGTTGAGCGGTTGACGCTGTTGTTACAGGAAACCGGGAAATTACCCGCCGAGTTGAATAAACACCCGGATATCTATTTTGTTGTAGCGGGAGATCAGGCACAATTGGCCGCCATGACGGTGACTGAACGGCTGCGAAGTGAGCTGCCGCAACTAAAAATTATGACTCACTGCGGTGGTGGAAAATTTAAAAAACAATTTAAAAAAGCCAATGATAGCGGCGCAGCTATAGCATTGGTGTTAGGGGATGATGAGGCCGAGCAAGGTGTAGTCAATATCAAGTGGCTGCGAGACGAATCCAAAGAGCAGCAGACGCTGAGTGTTGACCAACTAATAGAGCTGCTTAAGGCTGGCTAAGCTTACCTTCTTCTGACAGCAAAATACGTGTTATTTCTACTCAGAAGACAGGCATAAATTTACCCGGTGGCGAGCTTCAATGCTTGTCAGCAGAAAACATTTTAATGAAGATTCAGGATAGAGAGAATTGTTATGGCGGATAGCTACCATTCAGAAGAAGAACAAGTAGAAGCGCTCAAGCGCTGGTGGCAGGAGAACGGCAAATCCACTGTTATCTCTATTGTGGTTGCCATTGCTGCCGTAATGGGCTGGCAGGGCTACCAAAAGCAGCAGCAGTCGGCACTGGAGGCAGCATCTTCTATTTATCAAAACCTATTGCTTGCCTCTAGCGGTGAAAATGGTGTAGTTACGCCTGAGCAGACGGCAACCGCTAACCATTTAGCAGACACACTGAAACAGGACTTTTCCAGTTCTACCTATGCCAGTTTTGCTGCGTTATACAAAGCTAAGCTGGCTGTTGGTAAGGGGGATTTGAAAGCGGCTGAATCCGAACTGCGGTGGGTACTGGAACAAAGCGACTTGCCTGAGATTGATATGCAGGCAACGCTAAGATTAGCTCGTGTGCTAGCTGCACAGGAGAGCTTTGACGAGGCTTTAGCGCTGTTGGAAAAGGCTGATGCCGTATCAGCAGAAGCGGAAGAAGTCAGGGGGGATGTTTTTTACGCCAGAGGTGATCTGGAGTCTGCCAATCTTGCTTATCAAAAATCACAGGAATTGTTTCTGGGTATTGGTGCACAGCCTAATTCGCTACTGCGGATGAAGATACAGCAACTGAAGAGTGAAATGGAGGTCATAACAGCCGATAGCTCAACGTCCGAAACCCCGGAAGAACCAGAGCCATCAGCTGTTAATGAGGGTGTTTAAGTATGACCAAGCTATTTAACTATTATTGGATGTTCTGTTGTCGGTTACTGTGTTGCGGATTGGCAATGACGCTGGTTGCCTGTAGTTCGACAGATTCCGAGGAAGAACAGGGGCCAGCACCACTGGTAGATTTTGAAGAAGAGATCAAATTCAGCAAGGTGTGGAGTGAGTCTATTGGTGATGGCCAAGGCGATATTTACAATCGTCTCAGCCCTGTTGTCGATGGTCGTATGGTTTATGTAGCCTCTGCCGATGGCGAAGTGGAAGCCCTGACCGTCGATGAGGGTGACGATGTCTGGGATGCCGAAGTAGATGGGCTCATTGTCGGTGGTGTTGGTGTCGGCGAAAAACTGCTGTTGTTAGGTACTGCAGCAGGCGAAGTAATAGCACTGAGCAAGGCTGATGGTAAAGAGCTGTGGCGCGTTGAGGTGGGTGGCGAAGTCCTGGCAGCCCCACAGTCTGTTGATGACCTGGTCATCGTGCAAACCTTTGATGGCCAATTACTGGCATTGAAGGCCAGTGATGGTGCGCGCGTGTGGTCCTTTCGCAGTACGGTCCCGGTATTGACCTTGAGAGGCACCAGTGTGCCGATGATTTATCGTGATTCTGTTATTGCCGCATTTGCTAATGGTCGGGTGCTCAGCTTTGAATTATCCACGGGTTCGGTTCGCTGGAATACACGAGTGGCACTGGCGAAGGGGGATTCTGAAATCGAGCGTATCATCGATATTGATGGTGCCATGCTGGAGGCCAGCGGCGTCGTTTATGCGGTGAGTTATCAGGGCAGTATTGCCGCCATTGATGCGCAGTCGGGACGGCGGATCTGGTCGAATGAAGCCTCCAGCTATGTCGGCATGTCCACTGGTTTCGATAACGTTTATGTATCGGGCGAAGACGGTAGCGTCACAGCCTATGAGAAAACCGGGCGAGGTGCACGCTGGGCGCAGACGGTGCTGGCAAGGCGTAAGCTCACTGGCTCGGCAACACTGAGCAGTTATGTCATCGTGGGTGATGTTGACGGATATATTCATGCGTTGTCGCAGGTGGATGGCCATATGGCGGCCCGTACTCGCGTCGACTCCGATGGGCTGCAAACTGATCTGCAAACTATTGGCGATATGTTGCTGGTGTATGGTAACAGCGGCAAGTTGGTTGCTTATCGTTTGAAAGAAAAATCCAGTGGTTGGTTTTAATTCCAACTATTTTAATTCCACCCACAATCCCAGTTACTTAACTCGCGCATAGTTGGCCTAATCAATGGTACCAGTGATAGCTCTTGTTGGACGGCCTAACGTCGGTAAATCGACGTTATTTAATCGTCTGACCAAAACCCGCGATGCATTGGTGGCCAATCTTCCCGGTTTAACCCGTGACCGTAAATATGGCGAGGCCAAACACGACAATCGCCGTTTTATTGTGATCGATACCGGGGGCATATCCGGAGAGGAAGAGGGTATCGATGCGGCGATGGCCCAGCAGTCGATGCAGGCGGTGGAAGAAGCCGATGCTGTATTTTTTCTATGCGATGCTCGCGCGGGTTTAACCTCTGGCGATGAAGCGCTCGCCCACAAACTTCGCCAGTCAGACAAACCTGTTTTTTATATCGCCAATAAAATCGACGGGGTTGATCCTAATATTGCCATGGCTGATTTTTATCAGCTCGGTATTCAGCAGCTTTATCCTATGACTGCGACCCATGGTAAGGGGGTCAAAAATCTTCTCGAGGATATGTTTGAACATTTTCCTGAGCCCGAAATCGATGAGGAAGAGGAAAAGCAGCGCGGTACCAAAATTGCCATAATTGGACGTCCTAATGTTGGTAAATCTACTTTGGTCAATCGATTGTTGGGTGAAGATCGAGTGGTTGTTTATGATCATCCGGGCACCACGCGCGACAGCATTTATATTGATTATGAGCGTAATGGTAGCGCCTACACTCTTATCGATACCGCAGGCGTGCGCAGGCGAAAAAATGTGAAAGAGACGGTAGAGAAGTTTTCTATCGTAAAAGCGTTAAAAGCTATCGATGACGCTAATGTGGTGGTGTTAGTCATGGATGCTGCGGAAGGATTGGTTGATCAGGATTTACACTTGCTGGGTCAGGCAATCGAGGCTGGCAGAGCGCTGGTGATCGCACTGAATAAATGGGATGGCCTGGATGCTGATCACAAGGATTGGGTGAAAAAAGAATTAGAACGCCGCCTGCAATTTATTGATTTTGCCGAGATTCATTTTATATCGGCGTTGCATGGCACCGGAGTCGGACATCTTTATGAATCTATCGACAAGGCTTTTTTATCGTCGATGGAAAAGTTGCAGACGCATAAGTTGACACAGATTCTTGAAGGTGCAGTATTTGATCACGCTCCGCCTATGATTAATGGGCGTCGGATTAAATTACGCTATGCCCATGCAGGTGGTTCTAATCCACCCATTATTGTTATTCACGGTAACCAAACTGCCAAGGTGCCCGCCAGTTATCGCCGTTATCTGGAAAAAGTTTTTCGCCGGGAGTTGGATTTGATTGGTACACCGATCAGAATCGAATTTAAAGGCGGTGAAAATCCCTATGCGGAAAAGCGTGAGCAGCTTAACCCGCGTCAGCTTGAGCGCCAGACGAGACTAAAAAATCAGGCGGCTAAAAACAAAGACTCTAAAAAAGCCAGCAAGCGAATAAAGCAAAAGCCTCGTATTTGATAGCTTGAAAAGACAGAGAGGTTAGCTAAGTTAATAGAATGCTAACCTTAGGGCTTGGAATTCCAGAATAATTGACGAATTTTCAGAGTGGGGGAAGCATGAAAAGACAAATGACCGTGGCTGTTGGTTCCCTGATCATTCTTCTCGGTATTGTATTTGGCGTGCTGTATGGCACTCAAAAAATTATCAGCGATGGCCTGGCAAATTATTCTCCCCCTCCTGTAGCTATTTCAGCGAGTCCAGCCGAGCTGGAGAGCTGGGACGTGTATGTCAAAGCTGTTGGTACCCTCTCTGCGGTTAACGGCGTTGAAATTACCTCTGAAGTGGGAGGTTTGATTAAGGAAATCTATTTCGCTTCGGGCATTGATGTCGAAGAAGATCAGGTGTTGGTTCAGTTGGAGGATAAAGTCGAGCAGGCCAACTTACGTAGTTACAGTGCTCAGTTACAGCTGGCAAAAATTAATTATGAGCGCGATAAAAAATTGCTGAACAACCGGGCCATTTCTAAAACTGACTTTGATACGGTTGCTGCCAAACTTAAAGAAGCAGAGGCTCAGGTCGAGCGCACTCGCGCCTTAATTGAACAAAAGCAAATTCGAGCGCCATTTTCCGGTCGTTTGGGTATACGAAAATTAAATGTTGGGGATTATGTAACTTCCGGTGATGAATTGGTCACCCTGCAATCTCTGGACTATCTACATATCGATTTCTTTGTGCCCGAACAATACTTCCCTCGCTTGTTTGCTGGTCAAGCGGTAAGGTTCTCGGTGCAAGCTTTTCCCGGTCGGGTTTTTACGGCAAAAGTTACCGCCATCAATGCCAAAATTGACCAGGATACACGCAATATACAGGTGCGGGCTTCTATCAATAATGATGCCTTTGAGTTATTGCCGGGCATGTTTGCCAACATGCAAATCGTATTGGAACAAAATCAACCAAGAGTTACCGTGCCTCAAACCGCGATTGATTACAGTTTGCACGGTGATTCTGTCTATATTGTTGTTGAAAAAAATCAAGACACGGGCGAATCGGTACACATGGTAGAGCGACGTTATATCACACTGGGAGAACGACGAAACCATCGCGTGGCGATTATCGATGGGGTCACTCAGGGGGAGCAGGTAGTAACAACGGGGCAGCTCAAGCTAAATAACGGTGCCCGAGTCAATATCGATAATTCGGTAGAGTTGTAGCAAGTTGTTAAGGTAATTCCCTATGGAACAGACGATGCGCTTTACCGATATTTTTATTCGCAGGCCGGTGCTGGCAGTGGTGCTGAGTTTGTTAATGCTGTTGTTGGGGATTCAGGCCTTTAGCTCTTTGCAACTTAGGCAGTACCCCGAAGTTGTCTATCCAACCGTTAATATCTCGACCGTTTATCCCGGCGCGAGCGCCAGTCTGGTAAAAGGTTTTATTACTACCCCCATTCTGAATGCAATTACCAGTGTCGAAGGCATCGATTATATTTCGGCGCAAAGCAATGAGAGCTCCTCTAGTATCACAGTTTTTCTGATGCAGGATTACCCGGTCGATACGGCACTTATTGATCTCACCACACGAGTTAACAAAATCCGCAGTGAATTACCCGGTTCATCCGAAGCGCCCTTAGTTGCCAAGAAGGAGGGTGCTGGTTCAGAGACCTTGCAGTATCTGGCCTTTTCCAGTGCTACCATGACCGAAGCGCAAATTACCGATTATCTAAGCAAGGTGGTGGTGCCGCAACTCAGTACAGTGGAGGGCATGGGAGGCGTCGAGTTGCAGGGTAAGCGAGCCTTTGCGATGCGTGTCTGGCTGGATTCAGACAAAATGGCTTCACATAATGTTGCTGCCAGTGATGTTAATGAAGCGCTACGCAATAGCAATTTTCAAAGCACCGCCGGTAAAACTTACGATAAATATTCAGTCATTAATGTCAGCGCTGCAACAGGACTAAGCACACCCGAACAGTTTGAGAATATCATCATAAAAAGTGAGCAAGGTTCTGTTGTCTATCTGGGGGATATTGCCCGTATTGAAATGGGGGCTGAAGATTATAATGACGCCATTCGCTATTCGGGTGAGAGAACCGTTTTTATCAAAACTCAGGCTGCTGCAATTGCCAACCCTATAGAGGTGGCGGCCAGTGTCCGCGATTTGTTTCCTACTCTGCGCGAACAGCTGCCCCCCGCCATTCAGCTGAATTTGGTATTTGATACAACCTTTGCGATTGATGCTTCTATTGATGAAGTGATAAAAACCTTGATTGAAGCCAGTTTGATTGTCGTTGTGGTGATTTTCTTCTTTCTGGGTTCCGCTCGCTCAGTCATTATTCCAGTAGTTACTATCCCCTTGTCGCTGATTGGTGTGCTCTTTGTCATGTTGGTGATGGGTTTCTCCGTCAACTTACTTACCCTGTTAGCGATGGTGCTCGCAATTGGTCTGGTTGTGGATGACGCTATCGTGGTAGTGGAAAACATCCAGCGCCATATTGAAGAGGGGGTTAAACCCATGCAGGCGGCGCTGGATGGCGCTCGCGAAATTGCCTTTCCGGTGATTGCCATGACCATAACGCTGGCTGCGGTTTATGGGCCGATAGGTTTTTTAGGGGGCTTAACCGGGGCGCTGTTTACCGAATTTGCTTTTACTCTGGCTGGTGCGGTGATTGTGTCCGGCATTATAGCGCTAACCCTCTCACCCATGATGTGCTCGCGTTTATTGACCGCTGAGGTTTCGGAACAGAGCCTTGTCAAAAAACTGGATGGTTTTTTTGATCGCTTGAAATTGTCCTATCAGGAAACCCTGCACAGTGCGCTGAGCTACCGTCCGGTGGCGATTGTTATTTCAGTTATTATTCTGTTGAGTCTGGTGGTGCTATACCCTTCAATTCCACAGGAATTAGCACCTGTCGAGGATGATGGTGCAGTCTATGTACGGGGCACGGCGCCGCTATCTGGCAATTTGCAATATGTAGAAAAATTTGCCGAGGAGACAGAGACCCTGATCGCGACTATACCCGAACTGGAAAAAAGCTTTATCTGGATGCAGCCCAATTCGCTGTTTTCGCTGGTGCTGTTGAAAGATTGGGAAGAGCGTGATCGCTCAAGCAAGGAGGTTAGTAAAGAGCTGCATCAAACCCTGAGCAGTGAAGTGGCGGGGATGAACCTCTACACCTTTAACATTCCCGCCCTGCCGGGAACAACTGCCGGACTACCCATACAGTTTGTCCTGACTTCCACCGTTTCAGAGGAGGTGATTTTTCAGGTTGCCCAGAATATGAAACAGGCGATGGAAAGCAGCGGCAAGTTCTCCTATGTATTTCAGGATCTACAATTCAATAAGCCGGAATTGGTTTTGGATATTGACCGCGACCGCGCGGCGGAGTTGGGCATCACCATGAAGGATGTGGGCACAGCTCTTTCCACCCTGCTGGGTGAGGGTAGTGTCGGGCGCTTTAGTATTAATGATCGCAGTTACAAAGTTATTCCGCAGGTTGAACAACCGCTGCGTTCCATTCCGGAAACATTGCGTGACTATACTGTGCGTACCCGGTCGGGAGAGATGGTACCGCTTTCCACCATTGTGACTCAACGAGTCAAGGCCAGCCCCAATAAGCTGACTCAGTTTCAACAGTTAAACTCTACTGTGCTCGGGGCTAATCTGGCCCCCGGCGTGACCATGAGTGAGGCGCTTAAACTGGTGGATACCCTGGCCGACCAGCAATTACCCGAGGGCTTCGATCATGACTATTTGGGACAGGCCAGACAATACCTTAACGAAGGTAATGCTCTATTAATGACCTTTGGGTTCTCGGTGGTACTGATTTACTTGGTGTTGGCGGCTCAATTTGAAAGCTTCCGTGATCCTTTAATTGTGTTGATCAGTGTGCCGATGTCGATCTTTGGAGCGTTGGTACCAATGACGCTATTAAGTGCCTTTAATGCGCTGTCACCGGGTACATTTGATTATGCCTCCTCCAATATTTACACCCAGATTGGTTTGGTGACGCTGATTGGACTGATCAGTAAGCACGGTATTTTAATTGTTGATTTTGCCAACAAGTTGCAACAGCAGGGTTTAGACCCAGTTGAGGCCGTTGAGCGGGCCGCCGTAATGCGTCTGCGGCCAATTTTGATGACTACCGCCGCGATGGTGTTTGGTGTATTACCGTTACTGCTGGCCTCAGGGGCAGGAGCAGAGAGTCGTAAGAGTATTGGTCTGGTGATAACGGCTGGTATGTCAGTTGGGACCTTGTTCACGTTATATATTGTTCCTTGTCTGTATGCTTATATGGCTAAATCCAGAGGGGCTGATCCGCATTTTGTCGGAGTAGACGCACTGGAGTCCAGACAACAACATAATCGTCACCAAACGGATTGGGTGGATGACGCATAATTCTGCTGCTATATTCTGGCAGTAAAACTAACTTGTCAGCCAAATAGTGAGAAAATTGAGCAAATGCGGATTCATGAGGTAGGAGACTCATGCTGAAATTGCAGTTTAAAGATACACCCGAGCGCGGATTATGGCTGGTGGGTGATCGTATTCGGCTCGGCTCGGATAAGTCCAATGATCTCGTGCTGAGTAGCCCTTCAGTAAAAGACTTCCATGCTGAAATTTCTATTGAGCCGCAATGTGTGGTCCTGATCAGTGAGCCGGGCAGCTGTTTTGTCAATAATTTACCCGTTGATGGGGAATACCAGCTCGCCGTTGATGACGAAATTCGATTGGGTACAGAGCGCCTGATACTGATCGACCCCAAACAATCTATCAAGGATGAAGATTACGCCTTATTGACCCCCCCAAATGGTTTTGAAGCAGCGGTGGGTTGGGAACTGTTGCCCGCCCATGCTAATTTGAAAGACCGAAACTTCTTGATCAAGACAACAGCTGTTCTGGGGAGAGCCAGGGATTGCGAATTTTCAGTTCCCTATAAGTTGTTATCACGCCATCACGCGCGGTTTGAAATTCAAGAAGGAGCGTTAATACTTGAGGATTTAGCGTCCGCCAATGGTTCGATGGTGAATGGGCAGCGAGTCCATCGTGCAATATTAAAACAGGGTGACCGGATCGCATTCGCCAAGTTGACCTTTGTAGTTAAAGGTCCAGCAGCTATGGAACAGGGTGATAGCTTATTAAAAAACACTTCGACTAAAGAAGTCTGGAAGGAAGCTGAGGGGAAAAACGGTGCAGAGAAAGTATCGAAATCTGGCCCGCAAAATACGGAGGCTTCCATGTTGGCAAATAGCGAGATGTCAACCTTGACGGCAACAAGGGAGCAGAATTTGGACAATACCTGCTCTGCCATTGATCGGCAACTCGCCCGCACTTTAAGCAAGGGTGCTTCGACGGAGAATGAGCGAGGAAGCAGCGCTGTAGCCCCGCCCGAGCACCAATACAGCTTTAGATTTTATCTTGGAGCATGCCTTGTCAGCTGTTTGTTGGTCATTGCCTGGCAGGTTATTAGCCAATAAGCGCTCCGAACATCATAATGAACGTGACTAATTTATTGCGAGGAGATAATGTGCACCAACTTGATGATTGTATTTTTTGTCAGATAGCTCAGGGAAAAGCTCCCGGGTTTAAAATCCATGAAGATGAGCTGACGATGACGTTTCTGGATATTTTCCCTGCTACCGAGGGGCATGCACTGATTATCACCAAGGAACATTTTCCCGATATTTTTGAGGCTAAGCCGGAAGCATTGGCGAGAGTGGCTACCAATTCAGTGAAGATTGCAGCCGCTATCCAGCAAGTAATTAAGCCGGATGGTATGGGCGTGCATCAATTGAATAAGGCTGCTGCCGGACAGACAGTCTTCCACTACCATATGCACCTGATTCCTCAATTTACGGGCAAGAGTATTGGTATTCATTCCAAAAAACAGGGCGACCCTGAGCAGTTGACCCAATTGGCGAATCAGCTAATTGACGTATTGAATTAAAGCGTCTGCTTCACGGCCCAGGGCGCTTCATCCTCGCAGCTCTTTGGGGCTTATTGAGCCTGAGCGGGATGAACCTGTTCAAGATGTTGGCTGTTTATAGTTGTAAGCCCTAAAGATGTGGCTGACTCATGCAGTACGCGCTCCAGATGGCGAAACTCCTGGTCCCCGAGGACGACGCTATATTCAGCGATGACTTCAGATATAATCTCGGTATTATCAGCAAAAAACTGTTGCCCCAATTCAGTTAATTCAATGATTTTTGCACGTTTATCGGTTTCGTCTGTATGTCTTCTGACATAGCCTAGACGCTCCATTTCCTTCACCAGTTTTCCCATTGCCTGTTGAGTGATGCCTGCGCGTTCAGCTAGCTCAGTCAACCTGACCGCATCAGAACCAAGATTTGAAAACAACGAAGAGTGCGATCGGCGAATTTTGGTATGGCCTCGCTGGTGACATTTCTGCAATCGGCGCTGTTCAAAATCCTGGGATATATCCGTCAGTAATTTGCAGAAACTCTGGTTGGGGGTAGGGCTAGGTTTGATTTTAGTGATTGAGTTCATGATTTTTGCTCTTCTCGAGGGCCTGGTTTAGAACCCTGGCTACTGTGGCTACTGCAAAGTCGACATCCATTTCGATTGGGCCGCAATCGCAATATAAGTATGGCTTCAAATATACGTATATATACTTATACGGTAGCACATTGTCAGTAGATCACAATTAAATACCATCCGGCTAAACCTGATCTCATATTAATGAAGTCTTTGTAAGTGCATGAAAAATAAAATAAATTGTATCTCTGGAGTCCTTTTGAGTGGACTCCTGTTCTGCTATCTGTTTATTCAACACGGAGCTTTAAACTATGAGTGACACATTGCCTTCGATTGGAAGTCCCTTTATCGGCTATCTGGGCTTAGAGCTGCTCGCTCTGGAGGCGGGGGTTGCCGAGTACGCAGTTGATCTTAGACCTGAGCTGACTAACCGAGTGGGTTTGGCTCATGGCGGTTTGCTTGCCAGCCTCGCCGATAGCGCGGCAGGTACCGCTGTATTCAACCTGTTGCCCGCCGACAGGGTGGCGCTGACCAGTGATTTTAATATGACCTGTTTTAAATCCATTAGTGAGGGCCGGTTATATGCACGGGCGAATGTGGTTCACCGTGGGCGTCGATTTATGCGCTCGGAGGTTGAGATACGCAGTGATTCCGATTTACTGGCCAGAGTTGGTGTTTCCTTTATGGTGGTTGAGCGTCGTTAGGTGCAGCTGTCGGTTTATCCATAGTAATAATTTCTGTACCATCGCTGGTTTTTCGGGTCGTGCCCAAGGTTCGGGGTCAGGTTAAGTTAAGGGCCGAGTTTTTCAACAATAAACATAAAGTGGACAATCATGCGAGTTATCACCATTAACACTAACGGTATCCGTGCAGCCGCGCGCAAGGGTTTTTTTGACTGGCTGGCGTTGCAGGATGCTGATGTCGTGTGCATTCAGGAAACCAAGGCTCAGATCGACCAGCTTGTCGACCCGGTATTCCACCCTGAGGGCTACCACTGCTATTACTTTGATGCTGAAAAAAAGGGCTACAGCGGAACAGCGCTTTACAGCAAAAAGAAACCTAACAAGGTTATTAAAGGGCTTGGCTTTGATATCGCCGATACACAGGGTCGTTATATTCAAGCTGACTTTGATGGTGTCAGTGTTGCCACAATCTATTTTCCCTCCGGCTCCAGCAACGAGGAGGCTCAGGCCAGAAAAGAAATCTTTCTCAGCCATATTCTCGAACACTTCAAGGCTATGCGTAAAAAACGCCGAGAGTTTATTTTTTGTGCCGATTGGAATATCTGCCATAAAGAGATCGATTTAAAAAATTGGAAGGCCAACCAAAAGAATTCCGGCTTTTTGCCCCATGAAAGGGCTTGGTTGGACACCCTCTTTGATGAGGTGGGTTATGTGGACGCTTTTCGGGTGATCAATCAGGAGGAAGACCAGTACACCTGGTGGTCCAACCGCGGTCAAGCCTGGGCTAAGAACGTGGGATGGCGTCTTGATTATCACACCATTACTCCTGGGTTGGTGGATAAAATCCAATCAGCTTCGATCTATAAAGATGAGCGCTTTTCCGATCATGCGCCATTTATTGTGGATTACGACATCACGTATTAATTTTAAGCGGGCTGGGTCTGGTATATATTTGCCAGCCTGAGGTAATCCGGTTACAGTACGCGACGTTTTTTTTATTCCGTCAGTTTAAAAGGTTTATTCATGAATTTTATCTCTTCTGCTTATGCGCAATCGGGTGGGCAACAGGGCTCAGGTGAAGCTGGATTATTGCAGCTGGCTTTGATGGTTGGCCTGTTTGTCATGTTTTACTTTATGGCGATTCGCCCTCAGAGAAAGCGTCAAAAAGAGCATGCCGATCTGGTGAGTAATCTGACCAAGGGTGATGAGGTGGTAACCAATTCCGGTATTCTGGGCAAAATTGTTAAACTGGATGATAACTATCTGGTGCTGCAGGTAACGGATAACGTGGAATTAAAATTCCAAAAAGTAGCCATCCATGCGGTGCTACCCAAGGGTACGTTAAAGTCGATTTAATCCTACGCGATATAAACTTCGCGATTTGATCTTATCCCTCGCAGTGTTGGTTCTATCTAATACTGCGACCCTCCTTTCTATTGATTCCTTTTGACCATACGCTAGACTGCCAGCTGGTATCTATATACAACAGGTAGAGCATGGTTTTCACATACCCCAACCGTTTACAACTGGCACAAACGCCTACGCCACTGAGTTCTCTTGATCGATTATCAGAGCAGCTCAATGGCCCTCGCATTTGGTTAAAGCGTGATGACATGACCGGCTGTGGAGTCAGCGGCAATAAAATCCGCAAACTGGAATTCACGCTGGCCAAAGCCATCGATGAGGGCTGCGATACCATTATTACTGCAGGTGGTGTGCAATCCAATCACTGTCGAACGACAGCTATTCTCTGCGCGCAATTAGGCTTGAAAGCTCACTTGATCCTGCGCGGTGATGAGCGCTCACCAGTGGATGGTAATCTGTTGCTGGACAAATTAGTCGGCGCCGAGATCAGTTTTTGCAGTAATGTTGAGTTTCAGAAACGCTCCGATGAAATGTATCAGGAATGGGTAGACCATTACGCCAAACAGGGGCGTAAGGCCATGGTGGTGCCGGTGGGGGCCAGTGATGGCACAGGTGTCTGGGGTTATGTTTCCGCCTGCGATGAACTGAAAGTGGAGTTTGAGTGGGAAGGCATTCAACCCAGTCACATTATTTCTGCCACAGGCTCTGGTGGAACGCAGGCGGGTTTGACGGCGGGCAGCTACTTGCTTGAATTAGGAGCGAGGGTTTGGGGCATCAATGTCTGTGATGACGAGGTTTACTTTTTGAATAAAGTCGCAGCGGATCTCACGGAGTGGCATGAGCATTATACGGAACTTCTACCTGAAGGATTCAGCGTCAATGATTTGGAAATCAATGTTATCGATGGCTATGTCGGCCCTGGCTATGCCCGTGCTACACCAGAGGTGTTCGACACCATAAAACAGCTGGCGATGATGGAAGGAATCATATTGGACCCGGTTTATACCGGCAAAGCCTTTAACGGAATGTTAGATCAGATTAAGCAGGGGCGCTTTGACGGTAGTAGTGATATCGTCTTTGTGCATACCGGTGGTATTTTTGGCCTGTTTCCACAGCGTGAACAGTTATCGTTCTGATCACTTGCAGCTTTGTGTAACCCGGCCACTGCTAATGTGATGTCAATATAGAGAGTGTCTAATGGAATTACTGACTAATGTGGTGAAAGACATCAACGCTATCGTCTGGGGACCGCTGATGTTGATCATGATACTCGGTACCGGCTTATTCCTGATGCTGGGACTGAGATTGATGCCGCTTAGAAAAATTGGCGTGGGTTTTCGTCTGCTGATAAAAGGTCGCCAGGCCGAGAGTGATCAGGGCCAGATCTCACCTTTCAATGCCCTGATGACATCGCTTTCTGCGACTATCGGTACGGGCAATATCGCCGGGGTCGCAACGGCTATCAGTATCGGTGGTCCCGGCGCTTTATTCTGGATGTGGTGCACGGCGTTAGTGGGGATGGCGACAAAATATTCCGAGGCGGTGCTCGCAGTGAATTATCGAGAAATCGACGAGGATGGAAATTACGCTGGCGGCCCGATGTATTACATTAAAAACGGACTGGGCAAAAATTGGCAGTGGCTGGCGGTGGCCTTCGCTTTCTTCGGTACCATAGCAGGGTTTGGTATTGGTAATACGGTACAAGCTAACTCCGTTGCCGACGCACTTTTAAGCACTTTTGAGGTGCCCACCTGGCTCAGCAGTATTGTGATGGTGGTGTTGGTGGCGTTGGTATTGTTGGGCGGTGTCAAGCGTATCGCCAGCGTTGCCGGGTTTCTGGTGCCCTTTATGGCGCTGAGCTATCTGGCGGTCGGCCTGCTAATTTTGCTACTCAATATTACCGAGATTCCGACGGCCATTGTCCTGATAATAGAGAGTGCTTTTACTGGCACCGCTGCTCAGGGTGGATTTGCTGGCGCTGGCATTATGATGGCAATCCAGTTTGGTGTCGCCAGAGGTATTTTTTCTAATGAGGCTGGCCTGGGTAGTGCACCTATTGCCCACGCTGCCGCCCAGACCGATAACCCCGTTCAGCAAGGTGTAATTGCGATGCTGGGTACCTTTATCGATACATTGCTGGTATGTACTGTCACCGGGTTGGTCATTGTACTGGCAGGCGTATGGACCTCAGGTGAGGGTGGGGCTTCGCTAACCACAGCCGCCTTTGCCAGCGAAATCCCCTTTGGTGATGTGTTAGTTTCCATTGGGTTAAGCCTGTTTGCCTTTACCACGGTACTTGGCTGGAGTTATTACGGTGAGCGCTGTGCAGTTTATCTATTCGGGACCCGGGCTTTGGTGCCATTTCGAGTTTTGTGGGTTTGTGCAATCCCTCTGGGAGCAATGGCTCAGCTGAATTTTATCTGGCTGTTAGCGGATACCCTGAATGCGATGATGGCAATTCCGAATTTGATCGCCTTGTTATTGCTGAGCCCGGTCATTTTTAAACTCAGCAAGAAAGCGTATCAGCAACTGAAATGATTACTGTAGATGATAAATTAAATTGTCGAACCTTAATTAAATAAAGCGTTGTACAATCGACATCGCCTGTTGCCGGTAGCTGCCACCAAACAGGTTGAGATGGTTTAGCAGGTGATAGAGATTGTAGATGTCCATACGCTGCTGCCAGCCAGTTTCCATGGGTAATAGCGTTTGATAATGCTCGTAAAACATCGGTGGAACACCACCAAATAATCGTGACATGGCGATATCGGCTTCGCGCCAACCCCAGTAACAGGCTGGGTCAATCAGAGCGGGAAGGTTGGCGCCATGGGTAGCATCTAAACAGCTATGGATATTGCCAGACCATAAATCACCATGTAGCAGTGAGGGTGCTTGCTTGGGGATTAGCTGCGGTAGTTTGGTGATAAGTGCTTCAATATCGGCAATATCACGTGTGGTCAAGAGCTGTTTGTTGCAGGCCAGTTTTGCCTGAAAATATAAGCGGTGCTCGCCGAAAAATTCATAACCATTGTCGACTTTTGGGTTGGGCTGGCGGGTGGTACCGCAATAGTTATCGGCCTCGAAACCAAAGCAGGACAGTGTTTGTGTGTGGATGGTTGCCAAGCCTTCTGCGAGCTGTAACCAGAAATTCTCCTGTTCGATGGACGCTGGCGGTAAAAACTCCAGGAGCAGACAGTTATCGGTGGCGGCTAGTACCTGTGGAACTTTAAGTGTGCAGGCCTGGAGCAAATCGTTCAGAGTGATAAGCCCCAGGGCCTCTGACTGGAAAAAGTTTTCTGGAGGATTCGAGTGGGTTTTTACAAATAAACTGTTATCTTTATCGGTCGTTATGATGGCCGTATCGGCGATACAACCTCCGCTACAGGGTTCAGTTTTGAGGATGAGACCCAGGCCGAGTTTATCGATCTGATCCTGAATGTGCTGCAGTAGGGCAGGTGACATGGGTGTCTGCATGACGCGTAACCGTTTGGTGTTATCATATTAATTATGCCGCTGCTTAAAAGTGGTGAGCGGTAACAACGTAAGGTGTTCAAAAGCTTATGCCTCCAGGATTTGGAAATAAACTGATCATCGCGATTTCTTCACGTGCCCTGTTTAATCTGGATGATAGTCATCAGGTTTATCAGAACGAAGGGCTGGAGGCCTACGCCCGCTACCAGATTGAACGAGAGGATGAGGTGCTGGAGCCAGGTGAGGCCTTTCCTCTGGTGAAAAAGTTGCTCAAGATTAACGAGCGGCTGGGCGGTGAGCCTCGAGTGGAGGTGCTTTTGTTGTCGAGAAATAGCGCTGACACCGGCCTGAGGGTGTTCAATTCCATTGAACATTACGGATTGAACATCACCCGTGCCGCGTTTAGTGGTGGTGAAAGTCCCTACCGCTATGTGTCCGCCTTTGGTTGTCATCTGTTTCTGTCAACCGAGCCGGAAGATGTACGCTCGGCATTGATGAATGGCGTAGCGGCGGCGACCTTGATGTCAAAAGGCTCAAAGGGGGGTGAAGAAGACGCACCACTGAAGTTTGCCTTTGATGGTGACGCGGTATTGTTTTCCGACGAGTCTGAGCAGATATTTAAAAGTCAGGGGCTGGATGCCTTCGCCAAAAACGAAAAAAGCTCTGCGCACCAGCCCATGACAGGCGGGCCATTTAAGGCCTTTCTGGCTGCGTTGCACGGTTTGCAGGCAGAGTTTCCCTCCATGTCTGCTCCTATTCGTACAGCGCTGGTTACCGCCCGGTCAGCCCCGGCCCATGAACGGGTGATTCGAACGCTGCGTGCCTGGAATATTCGTATCGATGAGTCTTTGTTTCTGGGTGGTCTGCCCAAGGGTGACTTTTTGAAAGCCTATGGCGCCGACGTGTTTTTTGATGATCAGCAGACGCATATCACTTCAGCGACGGAGCGTCAGGTCGCTGCCGGCCATGTGCCGCACGGTGTTGCAAACAGCTAATTCTGTTGAAATACACATCGGGCATCTTCTTTTATGAATTACTGACTTTCTTCACATTTTCCTCCATTCCCCCCGGTGACATCGTAATTAGCTGCTATCCTGAAAACATTAAGTCGTCTAGTTAGAAGTTAGCTGTTTATGATTCAAACCATTTTGTTTGCTGCTGATATGGGCCCCCATACTCATTATCTGTTACACCATGTGAATACGCTTGCCTCCCAGTACGATGCCAGAGTCATTGTCGTACATGCGATTGAGCCGCCTGGCCATCTTGGCGATGCCGTGGTTAAAGCCTATCTTTCCGACCAGACTCGCGATGAGCTTAATCAGGAGGGCATCACCCGCATTGTCGATGGGGTAAAGAGCCGTATTGTGGATGTGCTGGAAGAAGAATTTATGGATGGCCAGCAGGGGCTGTCCAATATCCGCGATGTGCGTGTGGTGCCTGGGAAACCGGTCGAAGTAATTTTAGAACAGGCGATGGAGTGTGGTGCGGATATGTTGATTGTCGGTAGCCATGGCTCCGATACCACCAGCGAAAATATGCTGGGTTCGGTTACTTCCAGGCTGTTACAGGTTTCCCGAGTACCGGTTTATATGGTGCCCCTGTTAAGGAACTTTACTGCCCGGGCTGAAGCCTGCTAGACGTTTTCTCTTAATATTTCCTGTCGCTCATTTTCCCAAATATCCTTTCGATCAAGCTTCGCAACTTTAAAATGTTGCGAAGTGCTTATGCATTTCCGGTTTTGAATAATTGTGTTTCTGTTTCATTAGGCGAAATTGGTTATATAGACTATTGTGATTATAAGGCTTTAATGCCAGAGGCCTCTGGAATATAAAAGCCACATTAAGTATTCCCTATAACTCGTTGAAAAGTATAAAAAAGCCATTAATTGGAGGGCGGTATGAAGCTTCAGCAACTACGTTACATATGGGAGGTTGCCCACCATGACCTCAATGTATCGGCTACAGCTCAAAGTCTCTATACCTCCCAGCCGGGGATCAGTAAACAGATCCGCTTGCTGGAAGATGAACTAGGTGTGGAGATATTTTCAAGGAGCGGAAAACATCTCACCCGAGTTACCCCTGCGGGCGAAGCAATCTTAAAAACCGCTGGCGAGATCCTTCGCAAGGTGGAAAGCATCAAGCAGGTTGCCCAGGAATTCAGCAACGAGAAGAAGGGCAGTCTCTCTATTGCGACTACGCATACCCAGGCTCGCTATGCGCTTCCGGATACGATTAAAACCTTTATTGACCGCTACCCGGAAGTTTCTCTGCATATGCATCAGGGAACGCCGATGCAAATCTCTGAACTGGCAGCCGATGGGACGGTGGATTTTGCCATTGCGACCGAGGCGCTGGAGTTGTTCAGCGACTTGATCATGATGCCCTGTTATAAATGGGATCGGGCTATTATCGTTCCTAAAGACCATGCACTGGTGCAAAAGTCGCCATTAACTCTAGAGGATGTGGCTGCTCATCCGATTGTGACCTATGTATTTGGTTTTACCGGTCGCTCCAAGCTGGATGAAGCCTTTATCGAAAAAGGCCTGGCACCCAAGGTTGTGTTCACTGCGGCGGATGCTGATGTTATTAAAACCTATGTGCGACTGGGTTTGGGTATCGGCATAGTGGCCAAGATGGCCTATGATCCGGAGCTGGACAGCGATCTGGTAGCGCTGGATGCCAGTCATTTGTTTGAGGCCAGTGTGACTAAGATTGGTTTCCGTCGCGGTACCTTCCTGCGTGGTTTTATGTTTGAGTTTATTCAGGAGTTTGCGCCACATCTCACTAAAGAAGTAGTGGAGGAGGCCTATCAACGTCATACCAAGCAGGAGTTGGACGAGTTGTTTGCGCATATCGAATTGCCCGTGTATTAAGTAACTTTTGAAACATCTTCAGGGCCGCAGCAGCGGCCTTTTTTATGGCAGTGAATTTATTCCCTGATTCTATTCCTGAATAAAACCTGTAGAATGCGCCGCCATGTCTACCTACGCCTTATTAACGCTCTATTCTGCGATCATTATTGCCAGCACACTGCTAGGCGGCTGGTTGCCTACCCGTGTGCGCATGACCCATACCCTGACTCAGATCACCATGAGTTTTGTAGCAGGTCTAATGCTGGGTATCGCGCTCTATCACTTGCTGCCCCATGCTGTTTCGACACTGGTTGATCATGGTGGTGTGGATAGGGCTGTCTGGTGGCTGATGGTGGGTCTGTTATTTATGTTTGTGCTGCTACGCGCTTTTCATTTTCACCAACATGGTCATCAGGAAGAGGAGTGTCAGCACGATCATGGGCATGGTCATGGTGAGGCAGGCCATAAGGTCCGGGTGTTGAGCTGGGCTGGCGTTGCTATTGGATTGACGGTACACACCTTGATTGATGGTTTGGCGTTGGGGGCTGCGATTCAGGTCACGGCCATTTCCGACCCTGTCATCGGTTTGGCGGGCTTTGGTGTCTTTGTCGCTATCGTTTTGCACAAGCCGCTGGATGCTATGTCGATTGCTTCACTGATGGTGGCGGCCGAGAGCCGGCCGGGTCTACGCCGGTTGGTCAATATTATTTTTGCCGTGATGTGCCCATTGGGTGCGCTATTGTTTGTCAGTGGTGCTGACAGTCTGGCAATCGGGAAAGAGGCACTGGTAGGGATAGCATTGGCTTTTTCTGCGGGTGTTTTTGTCTGTATTTCATTGAGTGATCTGTTACCTGAGGTTCAGTTTCACTCCCACGATCGGGGCAAGCTAACGGTCGCCCTGTTGTTGGGTATTGTGCTGTCCTATGGTATCGGCCTACTGGAGCCGGAGCATAGTTTTGGGCATGGGGAAGAGGGTGCTCATGAGCATCACCACTAAAGTTGCCTGAGCTAATGAATCCGGGTAGATTTGGCTGGCAATTACTTGAGTGCGGGATTGTTGGCCATTTAATGCTTGAGTTGTTTTATTAATTTTTTGATTGGAGTTTTATTGTGGAAATCGCCTGTCTTGACCTCGAAGGGGTTTTAATCCCGGAAATATGGATTAATTTTGCTGAAAAAACCGGCATAGAAGAACTGAAGGCGACTACGCGTGACATTCCTGATTATGATGTGCTGATGAAACAGCGCCTGCGTTTACTGGATCAGCATGGCTACGGCCTGCCCGATATTCAGGCAGTGATCAGCACCCTGGAGCCGATGGAAGGGGCGGGAGAGTTTCTCAACTGGTTGCGTGAACGCTTTCAGGTAGTGATTCTTTCTGACACGTTTTATGAGTTTGGTATGCCCTTTATGCGTCAACTGGGGTATCCCACGTTGCTGTGCCATAAGCTGGAAGTGGATGCCAATGGCAAAGTGGTTGATTACAAACTGCGCCAGGCTAACCCAAAGCGTCAGGCAGTATTGGGCTTTCACTCGATGTATTACCGGACTATTGCCGCCGGCGACTCCTACAACGACACCACTATGCTGGCAGAAGCTCACGCCGGTATTCTGTTTAAAGCACCGGATAACGTCATTGCCGAATTTCCACAATTCCCCGCCGTTCACACCTATGAAGAGCTCAAGCAAGAATTTATTAAGGCCAGTGAAAGAGAGTTGAGTCTGTAGGGCTTTTTGAGTTAGCTTAATTGCCAAGGGCAGACAGCAGTTTGCCCACCTTGGTAAAACATTCCTGATACTCGGCATCGCAGTCAGAGTCGGCAACGATGCCACCGCCGGCCCAGCAATAAATCTTTTGTTGATCGCAGACCATGGTGCGGATAGCGATATTGGTATCCATCTGTCCATCACAGCTGATATAGCCCAGAGAGCCGCAATAGGCAGTGCGGCGATGGGGTTCCAGTTCTTCGATGATTTCCATGGCGCGTACTTTCGGCGCCCCGGTTATTGATCCGCCCGGAAAACAACCTCGCAATAAATCTATCGCTGTTTTGTCCTCCTCCAGTTGACCGGTAATGGTGCTGACCAGGTGGTGGACGGTTTCAAAACTCTGTAGTTCGAAAAGCTGATCCACTTGAATGCTTCCGGGAATACAGGCTTTGCCGAGATCGTTACGCAGTAAATCGACAATCATCAGGTTCTCGGCCTTGTCCTTGCTGCTGTTCAGCAGCTGCTGGGCAAGCCGGTTATCGGTCTGTGTATCCGTTCCCCGGGCAATGGTCCCCTTGATTGGGGAGGTGGTCACTCGGCGATTGCCCACATGAAGAAAGCGTTCCGGCGACAGGCTCAAAACCGACTGTTGGCCCAGTTGCATATAAGCAGAAAAATGCGCACCGGCCACGGCACGAAGCTTTGAGTAGGCGTCCCAGGGGGAGCCTTGGTAGGAGGCGCTGAAGCGCTGGGCCAGGTTGATTTGATAGCAGTCACCGGCGTTGATGTAGTGTTTGATGCGCTGAAAGGATTGCTGATAAGCCTCCTTGCTCATGTTGGAGGCAAATTCTCCCTGAAGGGAGAAGTTCTCCAGTGCTGGTTGGTGCTCCTGGCATTTTAGTCTTCCCAGTATTTCCCTGACCATTGCAGGTTCAGTCTGAGGGTGCGCAACTAATAGCGTGCGTTGTTGCCGGTGGTCGACAATGACGGCCCAGCTGTAAATACCAATCACCGCATCGGGGAGAGTTATGTCTTGTTGGGCTGTTGTCGGCAGGCACTCCAGTTGTCGTGCAAGGTCGTAGGAAAATAAGCCCATGGCACCACCGATAAAGGGCAGGTGGTAATCATTGGTCAGGCTGGGTGTATAGTGTTCTATCGCCTGTTTCAAGGTGTCAAATAAGTTTAGGTTATGCTTGTAACTATTAGATATACCTAAATAATTACCTTTTCTGGTAACGTTATCTTCACGCAGGAAGGTAAGCGGCTGGGCGGCCATAATGTCGTATCGGCCACGGGAGGAATAGGGTGCGGCACTATCCAGCAGGATGGCGTAATCGAGATCGAGCAAGCGAGCAAAGAGTGGGGTCGAATCGGGCTGGTAGTCCAGCTCCTCAATAGTCAGTCGTTGCATGCAGCTCCCTCGAAGGCCATTCGAGTGTTCAGGGGGTATTTATCTGGCGTCATACACTGGCATTTTTATTGCTGCTACTCTGGCATTCTTATTGCTAATCAAATGTCGATTGTACGGGGGTTTTTGCCTGAAAAGCCAGCCTTATTCGGCGCTCAAAAGTCGATAAGCTATTGATACTGACAGGTTTTTAGATTGACATTAAGCGCATATGCAATTAATGTTAGCGCCCGTTTGGCGGGGCTGGATGCCCCATCAAACCTGTGGTTTTGACCCTGCGCAATAAGGCGATTTATGCCCTAAACTCGTTCAGCTCTGGTCAGCTATACCATGTTGGGCTCCCTCTGAGAGCTGCCAAATTGCCAAGTATTTGAGTTTCCGAATATGCCTGTCTTGCTGAGGCCGGTTAACTCAGGTGCCGACTATGGTGCCAAATACGACACCAAAAATGAAACCAGGATCTTGAGACTGTACTTCTATGACTAACAAATCCCAAGTAGCACCTTCACTGGATAATCCCTTTCAAGAAACCCGCACCAAGGAGTTTGTGATTCCCGGGCAAATCAGCTATCAGCCGGGTTTGTACGAAGAAACGCTTAAGTCCGGTTATGATTTGCTGGAGCGTCCCAAAAAGGCTGCCGGTGTTGTCAGTATCGAGAAGCAACACTTAAAGAACAGAATGACGGTTTGGGAACGCCTTGAGGTCCTGGCCGATAATGGCAGTGAGCCAATTATCCTGTTCCAAAATTGGGGGCCAAATCTGGATGGTGCCTCGCTGGTTACGGCGATTATCAAAATGAATGGTCGAGATGTCGCTGTCTACGGTCATGACTTTACCGTTCGCGCCGGTTCTATGGATGCCACTAACGGTAAGAAACTGGCGCGTCTATTTGAGCTGGCTGGCAAGCGTGGCATTCCTCTGGTCGGCATGAACGATTCCGCCGGTGCCTATGTGCCTGCCGGGGTCGGTGGTCTGGATGGCTACGCCGAGGCTTTTACCGCGCTGCGTAAAATCAGTGGGGTTGTACCCTCCATTATGTGTATGTTTGGTTTCAATGCCGGGGGTGGCTCTTACTTGCCGCGTCAAGGCAGCTTCCTGATTCAGCCCAATAATACCTTTTTTGGTCTGACTGGCCCGGGCGTAGTTAAATCCGTGCTGGGTGAAGATGTCACCCCGGATGAACTGGGTGGCCCCATGGTGCATAGTCAGACGGGTGTTACTGACTTTGTGGTACCTGATGAAGTGGCTGCGCTGCAGAAAGTAAAACAGCTGTTGAACTATCTGCCTTCAAACAATAGTCAGTTGGCGCCATTCCAGCCCACCTCTGATCCCATTAGTCGTAAAACCTGGGATATCGATATCCTGCTCAAGAAAGCCTTTAACTCGCCTACGGGTTTCAACACACCTTTCGATATCAGTATTCTGATTCAGCAGCTGTGTGACCACGGTGATTATTTTGAGATTCAGCCAGATCGTGCCCGTAACACCATTTGTGCGCTGGGCCGTATGGGCGGTAATGTGATTGGCTTTGTGGCAAACAACTCGGCGGTTGCCTCCGGCCAGATAGATATTGATGCGGCTTACAAAAATGCCCGCTTTATCCGCTTCTGTAATCTCTACAACATCCCGATGATTTTTATGGAAGATACCACTGGCTTCCTGCCGGGCCGTGAGCAGGAGAGTAATGGTATCGTTCAGGCGGGGCGCGCCATGCTGGATGCGATTGTCGATCTGCGTACGCCGCGATTTCTGCTGCTGGTTCGCAATGCCTTTGGTGGCGCTTATGCCTCCTATAACAACTACCCCACAGGTGCCGATTTTGTGGTGGCGCTGCCCACTACGCGAGCTGCGGTAATGGGGCCAGCGGGTGTCGAGTTTGTCTACAAAGATGAACTCCGCGAGATTCGCGGTTCTATCAAGAAACGTGTTGCTGCCATGATGGAAGAAAATCTCAGTAATGGCATGACCGAAGCCGATGCAAGACAGGCGGCAGAGACCGCTGTAGCAAGCTGGGCAAAGCAGGAAGAAGCGCTATTGGCACAGCGTTATGAACGTGAGCTGATGAATCCTAATGAGGCCTTGAGTCTGGGTTCTATTTCACAAGTTGTCATGCCAAGCGATCTGCGCAAGGTGCTGGCTGAAAATATGGCGTTCCATCTGGAGCACTACAGGGCAGAACCGCTGAATGCTGTTCAGCGCGAGTTTTTCTAAGCCATTATTTTTCAGTCAATACCAACAAAAGAATTTAGATAAGGGACAAAAAGTGAAGACAAGTAACGAATATTATTTGAATAACCGGCAGATTCACAGGGATCGTAAACTCAGCAATTCCGACTCGGAGTGGGTGCGCAGTTTTAGCTGTGAAGATATGAAGCCACTGATTATCTGCCGTGGGCCGATTCGCAAAGAAGCGATGGATGTGTTCGACGAAATGGGCATTAACAGCTATGGCATTCTGCTGTCCGAAAAAGATTCGATTACCTATACCAATGCCTTGGCGCCCGAGCTGCGTAAACTGACTGACCCTGATCGCGTTCACCGTGTACCAGATTACACCGGTGCAACTAAAGAAGAGCGTGCCGAGCGCATTCGTCAGATTATCAATATCGCGCACTCCAATGGCTATAACTCCATCTTCGCCGGTTACGGCTTTATGTCGGAAGATGCGGAAATGGTTGAGTCCATGGAAGAGGCTGGCCTGAATTTTATTGGGCCGGGTTCTTTTACCCAACGCTCCGCCGGTATGAAAGATCAGGCCAAGCGCACTGCGTTGGAAACTGGCGTATCGGTAACTCCCGGTGTCAATAACGCCACCAGTCTGGCGCTGTTTGCCAAGTACGGCAAAGATGGGCTGGAAAAGTGTGCCAAAGACAATAGCCTCACTGTCGATTTTGCAGCCTGTAAAGACGAAGAGGAACAGGCTCTGGCGTTGCTTGCGGCTTCCTACAATGCTGGCATCGATATTATTGATGCGGCAGATATTGGTAAGGCATTGCAGGTTGAAGCCAAGCGAATGTTGACAGAAAAACCCAATAACCGTTTCCGCCTTAAAGCCATTGCCGGTGGTGGTGGTAAGGGTCAGCGGATTTTGCAGTCAGCCAATTCCTACTCCGGTGCAACCCTCGAAGAAAAAGTTGAGAAGGCCGCTGAAAAAGTTCCCTCGTTGGTTCTGGAGTGTTTGATTGAGCTGAAAACGAATGGTGTAGGCGACAACAAAAACGTATTGATTGAAATGAATATCGATACTACCCGTCATCAGGAAATCCAGGTAGTGGGTAACGGTGACTGGTGTATGACCATGGGGGGGCGTGACTGTTCACTGCAAATGCATGAGCAGAAATTGCTGGAAGTTTCAGTCACTGAGGAAGAGCTGAATACTGCGATTGCCACCGCGGAAGCCGCAGGCAAGCCCGCTGAAGTGGCTCAGCTGAAAAAGGATTTGGAAATTTTACAAAAAATGGAGCACGAAGGTGCTGTATTTGGTAAGGCAGTAAAACTGAATTCTGTGGGCACTTTTGAATGTATCGTCGATGGTGAAGCGCATTACTTCATGGAGATGAATACCCGGATTCAGGTTGAACACCGCGTTACAGAACTATGTTACAAACTGAAATTTGTTAACCCCGATAATGCTGAAGACTTTTTTATCGCTGAATCGCTGGTAGAGGTGATGGTATTGATTGCGCGTCATGGGAAGCATTTGCCATTCCCCGAGCGCTTGCCACGTGAGCCCGCATCGGTTGAAGCGCGTTTGAATGCGACTAACCAGGCATTACAGCCCCATGCAGGTGGCGTGATCGAGAAGTGGTCAAACTGTGCTGTGGGAGAAATACGTGACGACCAGGGTATCAGCATGCACAACCCTGATACTGATGTTTTCATGAAGTATCATCTCGCTGGCGCCTACGATTCAAATATCGCCTTGTTATTAACGACGGGTGATACTCGCCTTGATAGCTATCAGCGCCTGTCGGAAATTATTCGACTTACCAATTTGCGCGGTAAAGATCTGGCAACCAACCTTGAGTTCCACTACGGTTTGGTAAACTGGTTTATCGGCAACAATATCAATGCACGCCCCAGTACGCGGTTTATTGTGCCTTACCTGACTGCAGTGGGTCAGTTAAAAGACGGGGTCAATCAGATTGATTTGAATTTTGCGCTTAATAAAATTCGTGGCGAAGCTCTACAATCTTTTGGCGATGACAATAAGGTTGCTGTAGTGAACGCGTTGGACCGCAAGGCGGGGTTATTGTTAAGACCGCTACAATATATGTTTGCTGAGCCGCATATTCTGTCCGGCTGGTTAAGTGTTAATCAAAACAACTTTACGCTGGAAGACGGTAAAATCCGCTGGTTGAAAAACCCGGTTGAAGTGCTGGCCGATCTGTATCACTTCCTGCATATGGATTATGTGGCTGGCAAACCTGCGGCGAATATGATTTGGGATCACGATAATGAGCTGCTGCAAACTGCGCTAAGCTTTTACTCTGTGCTGAAAGAAAAGCTGGGCGTTGACGACTTTGCCGAACTTGAAGCTAAGCTCGCCGGTGCCGCGCCTGAGGGAGTGTCGGCAGAACAGTGGCAGGCTGCGCAGTCAGCACATGCTGGTTATCAATTGGGTACTGAAATTCTCTCCGTACTACCTTATGTAGCCCTGAGCACTGGTTTTTATAACTTGTCGGTGAATGATGATTTAAGTATTAATATTCCTGACGAGTTGACCGATACCGAACTGCAGGAAAAAATGGCTAAAGTGCTGGTACCACCACCGGTTGCCAAGTCCGATGAGATTCTTGCGGTGAGCGGCGGTATGTTCTATCCACGTGAAGCGCCGGGCATGGATGTCTTTGTCGAAGAGGGTAGCCATTTCAATGAGGGCGATCCGCTGTATATTGTTGAAGTCATGAAAATGTTCAACAAAGTGTATGCGCCGTTCTCGGGTACCATTGAAAAAGTGCTGGTTGATGGTGATGGCGTGATTATCAAGAAGGGTGAGCCACTGTTTAAGATCACACCGGATGAAGTGATTGTGGTAGAAAGCCCGGAAGATATCAAAGCTAGAATGCAGAAGCATACAGCTGAATTTTTGGCTGCCATCTAAACGGCTATAAGCCAAATTGGTTTAAATCAAGCCGAGCCTAGCAACTGTATAGGTATCGGCTTTTGGGAGTGCTTGCTCCAGGAGAACTTTATGATTACCGCACTGGACCATATCGCAATTGCTGTGCCTGACCTTGAGGCCAGTATCAAACGTTTTATGGAAGACTTCGGGCTAAGTTTTGAAGGTACAGAAGACGTTGCCGCAGCAAAAACCTCAACGGCTTTTTTTCCCCTACCGCCTACCAGTATTGAATTGGTACATCCGCTCAATGGCGAAGGACCCATCGCCAAATATCTGGAGAAAAAAGGTGGGGGCATTCATCACCTTTGTTTTCGCTCGGATAATATCGAAGAGGATATTGAGCGTTTAAAGGCCAAGGGTTATCAATTCCTCTCCGATGGCCCTAGCGACGGCGCGCATAATTCGAAAGTTATTTTTATTCACCCCAAATCCTGTGATGGTGTGCTGATCGAAATTAATCAGCCCGGGGACGAGCACTAGACAAAGATAGATCCGACATCTTGTCGTTTTACGATGGCCGTGTCGGGTAGTGAATAATTCGTTGGGTAGTGGACACTTCCACGCAATGGCGAGCCGTATAAATGTAGCCAACAGGCACAATGATCAAAGGTTATAAATATTATGTCCGATTACAAAGCCAAGCAAAGCAGTGTTGAAGAGTGGAAAGAACTCGCAACCAAACAAATGAAAGGTAAGAGCCCGGACGAACTAACCTGGCATACACCTGAAGGTATCGATGTTAAGTGCCTGTACACTGCTGAAGACGTGGCAGGACTTGAATACACTAATACCATGCCGGGTACTGAGCCTTATATTCGCGGGCCACAAGCGACTATGTATGCCGGTCGCCCCTGGACAATCCGTCAATATGCGGGCTTTTCCACTGCAGAAGAGTCCAATGCGTTTTATCGCAAAGCCCTGGCAGCTGGTGGGCAAGGGATTTCAGTCGCCTTCGATCTGGCAACTCACCGCGGTTATGACTCAGACCACCCTCGAGTGACGGGCGATGTTGGTAAAGCTGGGGTTGCGATTGACTCCATCGAAGATATGAAGATTCTATTTGATGGTATTCCGCTGGACCAGGTTTCTGTCTCCATGACCATGAACGGTGCCGTTTTGCCAGTGCTGGCGGGTTATATCGTCGCGGCAGAGGAGCAGGGTGTTACCCAGGATAAGCTGGCCGGTACGATCCAGAACGATATCCTGAAGGAGTTTATGGTACGGAATACCTATATCTACCCGCCACTACCTTCGATGAAAATCATTGGCGATATTATTGCCTATGCCTCAGAGCATATGCCGAGGTTTAACACCATTTCAATTTCTGGCTACCACATTCAGGAAGCCGGGGCTGATGCAGCATTGGAGCTTGCCTACACACTGGCAGATGGTAAAGAGTATATCCGTACGGCAATTGCCGCCGGTCTGAGTATCGACCAGTTTGCGCCTCGGCTGTCCTTCTTCTGGGGCATTGGTATGAATTTCTATATGGAAATTGCCAAGATGCGCGCAGCACGTTTGCTATGGGCCGAAATAGTCAGCGAATTTAATCCGACTAATCCTAAATCTTCCATGCTGCGGACTCACAGCCAGACCTCTGGCTGGTCGCTGACCGAGCAGGATCCTTACAACAACGTTGTACGCACCACTATTGAAGCGATGGCATCGGTATTTGGCGGTACCCAATCGCTACACACTAACGCCCTGGATGAGGCGATTGCGCTGCCGACTGAGTTTTCGGCGCGGATTGCCCGTAATACCCAGCTGATTATTCAGGAAGAAACCGGTATCACTAAAGTGGTTGACCCCTGGGGCGGTTCCTACATGATGGAAAGCCTGACTAAAGAAATTGCCGACAAGGCGCGTGAGTTGATCGCTGAGGTTGAAGAAAAGGGTGGTATGGCCAAAGCCATCGAAACCGGTATGCCCAAACTGCGTATCGAAGAGTCAGCGGCCAGAAAACAGGCTCGAATTGATCGTGGTGAAGATGTCATCGTTGGCGTAAACAAATATATTCTGGATGAAGAGGCCGATGTTGATATTTTAGAAATTGATAATGATGCCGTTCGTGAATCGCAGCTCAAGCGCCTGGCTAATATCCGTTCTTCACGTGACGAAAAAGCGGTTGAAGATGCACTGGAAGCTATTTATCAGTGTGCAGTTTCCGGTGAAGGTAATCTTCTGGAACTGGCGGTCAATGCAACACGAGTACGTGCTACCGTTGGTGAAATTTCTTCTGCCATGGAGCGTGAATTTGGTCGGTTTAATGCCAATGCGCAAACGGTTTCCGGAGTTTACGGTAGCGCCTATCAGGACGATGATAACTGGCAGGGGATTAGCAGTGATATTGAAGGCTTTGTTGAAAAACACGGTCGTCGCCCAAGGATGCTGGTTTGCAAAATGGGTCAGGATGGCCATGATCGAGGCGCTAAAGTGATTGCGACTGCCTTTGCGGATGTAGGTTTTGATATCGATTTGTCACCGATGTTCTCGACCCCAGAGGAAGTGGCCAAGCAAGCGGTTGAAAATGATGTGCATGTGGTCGGGGTGTCGTCACAGGCAGCGGGACACAAAACGCTGGTGCCGGCATTAATCAAAGAGCTGGCCAAGCAGGGCGCTGACGATATTATCGTTGTCGCAGGTGGCGTAATACCGAAACAGGATTATGACTTTCTGAATAAGGCGGGTGTTAAAGGTATTTTTGGTCCAGGGACTAAAATTCCGCTGGCTGCCAGAAATGTATTGGATGCTATCAACGAAGCCTATAAAGGCTGAATTTAAAAGGAAATGCAAGGCGGAAAACCGTAGGCGCTTTATCAACTGCGCCGACGGTTTTCCGTTTTTGTTTTTACTATCCTTATGAGCGTTATTAACTTAGAAGCCCTGCAACAAGGTAATCGTCGAGCACTCGCCAAGGCAATCACCCTGGTTGAAAGTAAACGCTCGGAGCACCGTGAACAGGCACAGGCCGTGCTGGAAGAAGTTTTGCCCCATACGGGCAATAGTATTCGTATCGGTATTACTGGCATTCCCGGGGTTGGTAAATCGACCTTTATAGAAACCTTTGGCCTTTATCTAATTGCTCAAGGCAAAAAGGTTGCCGTGTTGGCGGTTGATCCCAGTTCTCCATTAGCGGGTGGTTCTATCCTTGGCGATAAAACTCGAATGGAAGAATTGTCCCGCTGTGAACAGGCCTTTATCCGGCCTTCGCCCTCGGAGGGCGCGCTTGGTGGTGTCGCCCAAAAAACCCGCGAGACGATGTTGCTCTGTGAGGCGGCTGGCTACGATGTGATTCTGGTCGAAACTGTAGGTGTGGGTCAGAGTGAGTATGAAGTGGCCGGAATGGTCGATTTTTTTATGGTGCTGATGCTACCTAACGCTGGTGATGAGTTGCAGGGTATTAAAAAAGGCATCATGGAGCTGGCAGATGCACTGGTCATTAACAAGGCGGACGGTGAGTCGATCAATCTTGCACAGCAGACCAAGCGTCACTATGAAAATGCTATGCACCTGCTACGACACAATTCCTTTTGGACGCCGCAGGTACTTACCTGTTCAGCCCACGAAAAAAACAATATCGATACCGTTTGGGGAATGATTTCGAACTTCCATGTTGATGCGATAAAGAACAACGCCTTTTACGAAAAGCGTGCGCGGCAGAATCAGGAGTGGATGGATAAGCTGTTGTTTGAAATGTTGGAATTAAAACTCAAGCAAAATCCAGAAGTAAAACGTTTACTGCCCGAGCTTCACACTAAAGTTACCAAGGGTGAGACTACGCCATTTATTGCGGCGAAGACTATCATCGATTTGTTGTAATTTATTTCATTACCAATCGCCAAATAGAGTATGCACTGCTATGGCCGATCTTTTACCCCCTGAGCGGGTCAGGCCCTTGCTGGATGAGTTTTTTGACCGGTATTTGCCCATAACTCAGTATCTCAATATGCGTAGTTATGAATATACGGGTGAGCGTTTTTCCCTGGCGATTGATCTGGCTCCTTCAATTAACGACAAGCTGACCGCATTTGGTGGCAGCCTATATTGTGTGTCTGTAATGAGTTGTTGGGGAATGGTTTATTTACAGGCACGCCAGCGCGGTATCAATCCAAATATGGTAGTCGCACATGCCGAAATTGACTACCTGGCTCCCGTTGATGATGAGCTGATCATCGCAACTTGCCAGCAAACCGATGACACGATTTGGAATGACTTTTTTACTGCTGTTCTCAATCGCAAAAATGCGCGGGTTAACGTGGGTGCCAGCATAATTTGCCGAGCTCGGGAAGCGGTGCGCTTCAGTGGTGAGTATGCCATTATCGGTATGGCAGGCGAGTAGCAAGTTTCATATTTCATACACAAGCTAAATTGACGACATTATTGAAAGACAAATTATGGAATTAAAAATTTATAACAGCTACAGCGGCCGGAAAGAAGTATTTCAGAGCTTAGAGCCGGATTCGGTAAAAATGTATGTCTGTGGACCGACGGTCTATAACCGAGTACATATCGGTAATGCACGCCCCGTTGTTGTGTTTGATACTTTGTATCGTGTGTTGAAAACGCTTTATAGCAAGGTCATCTACGCACGCAATATCACCGATATTGATGACAAAATAATGCAGGCTGCCAAGGACAATGCCGAATCCATTGAAGCGGTTTCAAGCCGTTACACCGAAGCCTATTTTGAAGACATGGCTGAGCTGAATAATCTTGAGCCAGACATTATTCCATTGGCGACGCAGCATATTCCCGAGATGATTGCGATGACGGCGGCCCTGATCGAGCAAGGGCATGCCTATGCTGCAGAGGGGCATGTGCTATTTGATGTGCAGTCCATGCCTGACTACGGCAAACTCGCCAAGCGCTCATTGGATGATATGTTAGCAGGCGCGCGGGTAGAGGTTGCGGCCTATAAAAAATACGCCGGTGATTTTGTACTGTGGAAACCCTCCAGTGATGAGGAGCCAGGTTGGGAAAGCCCCTGGGGAAGAGGGCGGCCGGGCTGGCATTTGGAATGCTCGGCGATGATTGAAAAACACCTGGGCAATACCATTGATATTCATGGGGGTGGTGTGGATTTACAGTTTCCACATCATGAAAATGAACTGGCGCAGAGCACTTGTGCCCACGGTGGTGAGCAATTTGTACGCTACTGGATGCACAATGCCTACATCAATATCGATGGCGAGAAAATGTCCAAGTCATTGGGCAACTTCCGCATGGTCAATGATTTGTTACAGCATTATTCTGGTGAGGTGCTGCGTTTTACGATTCTCTCGGCACACTATCGTTCCGAGTTAAACTTCAGTACGGATGCGCTGGATGCGGCGAGCAAAACCCTCGACAATTTGTATGGCTATCTGCAATCGGTTCAGGGCGTAGCGGTTGAAGAGGTCGATATCAAAGACAATAGTATCTACCGGGCGCTGCTGGATGATTTAAATACGCCTATTGCTCTTCGCGAGTTACATGCATTGGGTAAAGCGATGAAAGCTGCTGAGGGTGCTGAGCAGGTACGTATGAAATCCCAGTTTTTACAGAGCGCCGCATTGATGGGTTTGCTGCAGCAGGATCCTGAGGACTGGTTTTATGTCGATGCGGAGGAAGGTCAGCTGAGTGATGCTGAAGTCGATGATCGGGTGCAGCAAATGCAGCAGGCGCGCAGCGAGAAAAACTACCAGCGCGCTGACCAGATACGCGATGAATTAACCGTGCAGGGCATTACGCTGACCCGCGATGGCTGGAAGAGGAGCTAACTGGCAACTGCCTATACTTTATTGGGTATCTCGCTGATTTGATTGAAAAAAGCGACTTAAGCTGCGGTTTTCCGAAATGCAGAGAAAATGTTAACTTCTAGCCCTGTTCAGTGGAATTTTCGTTGACGAGCGGGGTGTCGCTGAGTATCATGCGCACCTCGTTTGAAACAGGGTTTTTTTACTCGGTTTATCGAGCATGGATTCATCCATATATCGGGGTATAGCGCAGTCTGGTAGCGCGCCTGCTTTGGGAGCAGGATGTCGGGAGTTCGAATCTCTCTACCCCGACCAGTTTATTGCTTGTGTTTCACTTGAGTAGCAAGAGTTTTACACAAGTCCTCAGCCGCAGTTTTAGCTATTTGGCACCTAGTCCTTGATAGCAAAGCGGCAGACAACGTCTAATGGTGGGCGTAGCTCAGTTGGTAGAGCGCAGGATTGTGATTCCTGTGGTCGTGGGTTCGATCCCCATCGTCCACCCCATTTTTTCTTTTTAATTCATGATGTTATGGATGCTGTAAACATCATGGGTATACCTTAAGTCTTTTTTTGAATATCTGTTCGGACGCTTTGATCTGGCGCTAACTTTGACCCGACACTAAGACACTAAAAAGCCGAGAGGATAGCTTTCCTCTCGGCTTTTTTATTGGCTTTTCTACAAACTTTAAAAGGGCAGGTTGTATAGCTTCGTTGCGTTGCTCTGCAAGACCTTCTCTTTAACACTGCGATCATAGTCGCCCAGTGTTTCGATAATATGGTCCTGAACGCCGGGATACAGTGAGGTTGGGTGCGGGAAGTCGGTTTCAAACAGCACCTTATCAACGCCGATGGTTTCCAGCATAGTCTTGGGCGCAATGGTTTCGAACCAGTAGGTCACCCAGAAATGATCACGGAAATATTGCCAGGGCCGTTTGTGCAGTATGTCGGTTTTGCTGGGAAGCATCTCATTAAACTGGTGCTCCAGCGCTTCCAGGCCAAAGGGCACCCAGCCCATGCCGCTTTCTACCAGGGCGATTTTCAGGTTGGGGTGGCGATCCAGGCGTCCACTGACCATCCAGTTACCCAGTGTGGCCACGTTTCCGATGGAGAACATGGTGGCCACCACCGACAGCGTTTGTTCAAAGGAGAAGCCGTCCCAGGTGAGGGCATCAGGATCCATGGCCGCGTTAAGGTGGAAGTTCAATGGCATGCCAGTGGCATCACATAATTCCAAAAACGGTGTCCAGTAATCGTCCATATAGGAGGGCACCCCAACGCGCTCCGGGGTATCGGGTAGCACAAAACCCTTCAGGCCGATATCAACACAGCGCTGGGCTTCTTCTTCCAAGGCTTTCTTATCCCAAATTGGCAGGTGAGCCATGGTAAACAGGCGATCACCAGAGTCAGCCTGACGCTGCGCGGCGCCATCGTTAAAGGCTTTAATAACCGCCAGCGCCAGCTCGTTATCACCCAGCGTCATCAGGGCGCCGGCCTGAGTCACGCCTGAATTGTGGTAACAGATCTGTGCCCAAACGCCCATATCATCCATAGCTTGAAGGCGTGGTTTGATTTCGTGACCACCGGGATGTCCTTCATCGATGGTAGGGAAGGCTAGCCGGCCCAGCAGCTTGTTGTTGTCCTTGCGAATGACATTGCCGCCCAGAGTGCCGAAGTCGCGATCACCGAGGAACCAGCGATCGGTCCCATCGACACGCCGTACGACGGGCATTTTGTCTTTAAGAGCGGCCGGAGCCTGATCGACAAACAGCGTGGGTGGTTCGGTAAAATGGGTGTCGCAATCGACAATCTTGATGCCTTCCAGACTGGGGTGTAGGCCGCCGGATTGCGTGGCATAGTCAACTTCCCGAATAACACCACCGGCGGTGTAGCCTTCAGCGGACCAGTATTTCTTGGCTGATTGTGTCATTTCAGCAGCTTGTTCGTTAGCCATGATGAATTACCTTTTCAATGCTTATAAGAAAAACCTTGATGGCACCCTGGCTTGCTTGGGCTCCGGCCATCTACAGTATTAACAATAACACGAGCTTTTTTGGCCTGCTTGCTGCAAAAGGCCAAGGTTGTTACATTACCGGCCAATATGTTGATTGATTAGGGTTTGTTTGATGGATTCGATTGACTTAAGCCCGATGCGTATACCGGGCAGCACGATTAAGGCCGGGTCCTATAACAGCCAGGACCTGGACATAGAAACGCCCTGGCATTACCACGATCTTCATCAGATTATTTATGCCTTTGAGGGCTCGGTGGAGGTGGAGAGCCAGACCACCCGCTTCAAGGTGCCTCATCAGTTCGCTGCGTGGATTCCCGCTGGGACGATTCACCGCACCGCGATTCAGCGCGTTAAGTCTGGTTCTATCTTTTTCAGTCCGGAAATGGTGAAAATCCCCAATGACAGCCTGCGGGTGATTGCTGCGAATAGCCTGATGCGAGAAATGATTTTATATGCCATGCGCTGGCCCATTCACGGTGAGTCAGATGCAACCGGCGAAGCCTTTTACCAGTGTTTTGCGCTGCTGTGTAAGGAGTGGGTAACGGATGAGGTGCAGTTGGCATTGCCCGCCACCGACAACCCGCGTATCAAGGCCGTCATTGATTTTACCCGGCTCAATTTACCGACAGTAAAACTGAATGATGTTTGCGATGCCATCGGCATGTCGCCACGATCACTGCGACGTAAGTTTCAGAAGGAAATGGGGATCAGTTGGGAGGAATACCGTCATCGTCTGCGTATGTATGCTGCTATAGCCGAGCTGGATAAGACGGACAAGTCTGTGGGTGAGGTAGCTGCATATGTGGGCTATGCCAGCCAGTCGGCATTTTCCAGAGCGTTTCACGCTTTTATGGGTATAGGGCCTTCGGCCTATAGAAAGGGGAGGAAAGACTAAGTCCGTTGAGCCGTTTATCGGCAATTATTCAAGGGAAATGATTGACTAAGACCTTGAAAAGTTTAGAATCACCGCCTGTTAAAGCGTACAGCGCTAGCGAAGGTCTTTAATCCGTCGTTAGTGGCATGTTCAAGGCTTACAGCCATAACTGTAAGCCTTTTTCGTTTCTGGCACAGTGTCATGGCTGGAAGTGAAAGCAGTTATTATGCGCCCATAG
>CBFIDJ010000026.1:0-15554 GCA_965661375.1 Oceanicoccus sp.
TTCGCACCAGCTCCACTCGGTTCCGGCGCGGAGAAGTGATAGGCATCCGAACCTTCACCAACACCGGCCAGCGCGACCGGTCCGGGTTTCCGGCTTAGTATAAACAGGGCTGCCCCCTCGCCGATATTGATACCATTCCGTGACTGACTAAAGGGCTGGCAGACCTCGCGGGAGACGGAGTCCAGTGCATCAAAACCATTAACTGTAAGCCCACAGAGCGCATCGGCACCACCGGCGATCACCAGATCACAGAGATTCATTCGCAGCAGCCGACGGGCGCTGGCGAGGGCTTTGGCGCCGGAGGAGCAGGCCGTTGAAATGACATAGCTCGGCCCCTGAATGCCAAGGTGGTTTGCCAGAAAGCGAGCCGGGGATGACATTTCCTGCTGTAGGTAACTGAAGCCCGCAGTGGGGAGGCCCTGTGCCTGTGCCTGTTTGACGGCGGCTTCGCCCTCGCCAATACCACTGGTACTTGTGCCAATCACAATCCCAATACGCAGGGGATCTATTTGACTGCGGGCCTGCTCAAAGCTCGGTAAAATCTGTTGCAAAGCTGCGAGCAATAACTGATTGCAGCGAGTCTGATCCTGAGATGGAAAGGTTGCAAGAGACGGTAGAGGGGCTGTCACTACTCCAAGCGGCAGGTCAGTCTCAGCGATAAATTCCCGGTTAATACTGAGGCAGTTGTTGTCACCTTGCAGAACGCGGGTAAACACTTCCTTGCCACTGTTGCCGGCAGCACAAATCACACCAACATCATTCAGATAAACCGGTGTTTTAATGGCAGAGGTATTTTTATCCGCCCCGGCAGTATTGGTTGTAGCATTGCTCACGGTATTTTTACTCATTCAACACGGTTCGCTGTAAGGTGTGAATGATGAGATGGTGGTTCATAATATGATGGTTAATAATGATAGTGTTCTTATGGATACTGTTATTATCGTTTTTGTGCTCGACCAACATTTTAACAGCCTGTGCGTAATGAATGGAGAGAATTTTTTCTCCGCGATAATACAGTTCGCGCAGGGCCGGTGTGCTGGTCAAACGCCAGTCAGTACCCTGTAATTGCTGCTCAAGAACCTGTAGTGGCCAATAGCTCAGTTGTAATTGCGCCAGAATTGCACGGCCTGGAATAGGCTTGTCCGCTAACAACTCTGAGCGTTGCTCGCTAAAGACTTCGCCATCGTAACTGATACTCATCAGGCGTTGACCGGTGGCAGTGAGTGCCACCAGATTGACCCCCTGATTATTGACCGACCAGGCTACCAGCATGGCGTTTTGCGGTGTGCTGCCTGAGCGACTGAGTGTATCGTGGTGGTACAGACCCGAAGCAATACCCAGTTGTTGACTGAATTGGAGATGCTGTCCCAGAGCGGCTGGCTCGACCAGCGGAAAGTCGGCAAGTCTGGTGCGAGGTTTTACCATGCTGCAAGCGCTGCTCAAAACTATTGTTAGGATACAGCAGGCTGTGAGCAGTGAGTGAATCACAGGCTTTGATGGCATGGGCGATAATTTAAATGATGTCATAAGTACCGGCCGCCTTTAACGCTTACATAATTCGGCGAGGGTGTTAATACGGCGCTCACTCTCTTTTACATAGGGATTGCTTTGATCCCAGGCATAGCCCGCCAAAATAGAGCTGATCATTTCCCTCACGCGTGGTGATTGTTGCTCCGAAAAAATAATGTCCTGGAAGCGGCCGTCATACCAGGCGGTCACAAAACTGCGAAAGGTATCCACGCCGGAGCGCAAGGCCTGGGCGTAGTCCCGTTCCCAGTCAACGGTTTTGCCGCGCAGTTGCTGATTTAATACTCCTGCAGCGAGGCTGGCAGATTTCATGGCAATAGTGACACCCGAGGAAAATACCGGATCTAAAAACTCTCCCGCATTGCCCAGTAAGGCAAAGCCTGGACCCCATAAGCTCTCTACATCACAGGAGTAAGAACTGATGCTTCTGGCAGGCGTATCAAAAACGGCATGCTGTAATAGCGGCTGTAGGGTGGGTTCCTGCAGGAGGATGCGTTGCAACTTGGAGGAAATATCAGAATCAGCAGTTATAAACTGCTCAAAATATTCAGGGTGACCCACGACGCCGATAGAACAGCGGCCATTAGCAAAGGGGATTAACCAGTACCAGGTATCCTGTTGTGCATGGTCAACGGTGATACGAATTTTATTGCGATCAAAGGCTGTTGGCGCAATGTGATCTTCAATATGGGTGAACAGGGAGGTTCTGCTGGGGAAATTGCTCGGCTTTTCCAGGTTTAGCAGCCGTGGTAACACCCGGCCAAAACCACTGGCATCCAGTACAAAGCGGGCGCGTAATTGGTAATGCTTTTCGGCTTCATCCCTGATACCCAGAATGGGTTGATCCCGTTCAAACTCTATCGCAGTGATCTCATGTCCCCAGGCAACAGTCACCCCCCGGCGTTCAACTTCCTGAATTAAGGCGTGGTCAAAGGGGCCGCGTTGAACCTGAAATGTGGTGCCCGGACCGCTGGAAAATTTTTCCTCAAAATCAAAATAGGAGAAATGGTTTCGGTGAAAAAAAGTCGCGCCATTTTTAAACTGAAAGTGATCTTGGGTCGCGGCTGTTTTAACCGTACTCAGTAAATCCGCTTCCTCCAGAAATACCATGCATTGGGGTAATAAACTTTCGCCAATGGAAAAACGGGGGAAATGTTGACGTTCGATAATATGTACTCGATGCCCATGACTGTGGAGCAGGGCAGCCGCGACACTGCCGGATGGACCTGCACCGATAATGATTACATCGATATTATCCGGGGCCAAGTTGCCATCAGGGGAGCTATTACAGGGTTGATTCATAATACAAACGCTGACTCATTTGGGTGAATGATGTGGAGCGAAAGGCGTGTTTTTCTGCAGACTAAAGCAGGGTGTCAAAAACCATGCTGCAATAATGCCCCATAACACGGTTTCGCCAAAGAAATGTAACACCGGCGTTTTGCTCAAGCTGAGCAAGCCAAAGGCTAACAGTGTGGTTATGCAGGATAAGGAAATCGCAATCCAGCTGGCTGCCTTATGCTGACTATCGCGGAGAAATATACTGGCATCAAGGCCAATACCCAATACTAGCAACAGCGCTATAGTGTGGAAAAAGTTGATTTCAACACCTGCCAGGGTAAGGAAATTCAAACTGATAAGGCTTGCCAGCGCAGGGGCTGCAATGACTCTCCAGGCCTGCTTGCCGTAACGCAGATACAAGATGGAAGCTACTGCCAAATAAGCGATAAACAGCCATTGTTTGAGCTCACCGCGATAATACTTTAATACACGGCTGATATTGCCCGGCTGATCGACAAAACTAACACCGGTTGTGCGCAGGGCTAATTGGGTAAGCTCAGTGATGGCCTGACGATCCTGAATGCCGGTGAGTGTTATCAAGCTGAAATGCTGCTGATTATGTTCACCCAACCATAAATGTGACGCGGCTTCACTGGCAGGGTTACGCAGCCATTCCGAAACTGTAATAGCTTGAAAAGGCGTTTGTTGAAATTGCTGCTGTGCGAGTTTTTCGATATTACTCAGTCCTGCGGTCTGTGTAAGTTGCTGCAGTAAACCCTGTTCTGCGTAGACCTGATCTGCAATAAGCTGAAAGTTTTGCTGTTGCTTAACCCGAGACGGGACAAATTGTGAAGTAGCCATAAACGACTTTATCCATCCATCCTGCACTGCCTGCTGCAAATGGGGCTTGAAGCTTTCCTCGCGCATGAGTAATGCCTGTATGTTCTCGGCTTCAAGAATAAAATATTGACCGGGGTTGGCTGCATTCAACAGCGTTTGCACTTTATGGTCCTGTTCCAGCAGTGCGGGAGGGGATGTTTGCAATTGTCTTAAATCGTCACTGGTTTGCAGCCAAAAAAGATGAGTGATCAACAGGGCAGTGATCAATACCAGCAGAGCCTTAAACCAGCGGTCAGAGACATTTGGCCACTTTTGTAAAAAACGATCCAGCCGTTCGAGATTGTTTGGCCTGAATAAACGGGTGCTGATCGGTTGGCTGGATCTGGCGCTGTACCAGGGGAGCCAGAAGATAACGGTTAGACAGGCGGCGATCAGGCCTATTGCCGAGAAAAAAGCCATCTGCTGTAAACCGGGAAAGGGCGCCATACCCTGTGCTGCATAGGCGAGTGAGCTGGAGAGTAAACCCAGTAACAGGCTGGGCAGAATGCGTTGAATAGTGCTATTTGAAGGAGTGCTAGCAGAAGACGTGTTCAAGGCTGTCTGCTGAGGCTGCGCTAAAGAATCCATCTCCGCCTGAGTGCAGAAATAATGCAGCGCATAATCAATACCTACACCTACCAGGCCTGCACCAAAGGCAAGGGTAATCAAATGTACTTCTTCAAACACTAAAAGACTGGCCGTTAGTGCTACACAACAACCGATCGCTATAGGCACCAATGCCAACGCAATGACCGACAACTTTCTAAAGCAGACAAACAATAACAGTAAAATTCCCAGAACTGAGCCGAAGCCGATGGTGGAAATTTCCTGCTGGGCCTGACTGGCGCCGTGAGCGGCATGAAAGATCAGGCCGGATTTGAGCAGATGTATGCTATCTGGCAATTGCTGTTCAAGATTACTGATGAGTGCCAGTAATCGGGCTTGGTAATCCATGTTGTAGGGGCTGTCGGCAAGTGTGAGCAGAATCAACCGATAGTCGTAATGCTCTGTAGAACGCATCAGCCAACCGTTGTCTGGGCTAAATGCGGTTTGCTCTAATCGCGATTGCCGCCAATGCCAAAAGAGTTGTAAAGGGTCCTCCGTCAGCTGTGCGCTAATTGTACTGGCCAGAGGACTATACAGGCGGTTTAGTGTTTCTGTTATTAAGTTTTGATCTTGCTGTTGTAGGCGCTGGCGATAATGATTGTCGAGCAGCTGATAGCGGCGGGAAAAATAAAAAGTTTCAAAAGCATCAAATGATGCTGAGTCGGCCTGAGCTTGTACCGTGGTCAATAGCGGACTATGTTCAAGGCCTTGTAGAAACAGGCGTGCCGCCTGATCTATGGCGTCAGCTGACTCGCGTTGTCTGTCAGTAGTTTTTTCACTCTGCAACAAAAGGATGACTCTATGATCAGATTGCTTGATTAAATGTTGCTGGGCCAGTTGCTCGGCAGCGGTGGTATTCCCCACCGGTAACAGCGCCATAATATTCGTGTTAAAGCGATAACCATTGCCCAGAATGATGGCGAGTGTTAACAGGCACAGACTGACAAACGTCGCCCACAGATAGAACTGAAGTCTAAGCTGGTAGCTGGTTCTAAGGGTGGCTGGTTTGGGCATGAATGGGTCAACTGAAAAAATGAAAGTAAAGTAAGGGATTTAATTATTCATGTGGTTGAAAACTCAACTCGGTACGATCCTGATTGCTTTCATAGATAATGACTTCATTAAGTTGCTTGTTGCCAAAGAGTGAAATTTTCTTGATAGCCTTTTGCATAAAGGCTTCTTTGGGGCTTAATTGCAGTTGCCAATTCTCATCGCTTTGGGTGACATCAATCGTGAAATATTGTTGAAGCGTTTGCCAGTCATTGGCAAGAATGGCGCGGAGTATTTTTCCGATAACCAGGGTTGCAGTCTGCTTACTGATTAATGTCTGTGTGTCCTGCCCGTCGACTTGCTGACTGATACCATCACGGCTGAAAATTAATCGGGAGTGAATGGGTTCAATAACCTCCCAGTTTAATTCACCACTTTGCTGCAGTTGAAAGCGTCCGGTTGATATGAGCGGTTGGGGTAAAATCTGAATATATTTTTTTTGAGTGAACTGTCCGCTGATATCGGTGTTGGGTTGAATCTGCTCGGCAATGTCTTCCAGACTGCTTGACTGTGATAAGGCTGTTGATGGCTGTGCAGATAGTAATTGTGAAGTGATTAGCAGCGTGAGAAAGCCAAGACCGACAATGCCAGGACCGACAGCGCGTATCATGTCGCTAGCCCCAGTTTCTCTAACAGGATGGGCGGTGATTCAAGACACATCTCCCCGGTTTCCAGCTCAACCGCAACCTGACAGGTATGGCCATAGGTAAGGCGTTTGCCGGTGTCGTCGGTTAAAGTGTATTTCACCTTCAGGCGATGTTCCCATTCAGCGATGGTGGCGGTGATGGTCACCTGTTGATTGAAATGGCTGGGCTGGGGATAGCGAATACGCATATCGATAACTGGCCAGGCGTAACCTGAGGCCTGCATTTGCACATAGTTGTAGTCGATTTGATCGAGCAGCGCGCAGCGGGCAATTTCGAAATACTTAACATAGTGACCATGCCAGGTGATGGCCATCATATCGACATCATGAAACGGAATCGTGAGTTCGACGCTTGCGCTAAGTGTGGAAGGCTGTTGATCACTGGTTGAATCACTCACTGTAAATCTCCCATGCCTGATGCTGGATTTGGCTGACCAGTGTGTTCAGCTCCGAGTCCAGTGCCCGGTCTTCATTTAAAAACGCACTGCTACTACGTATGCTGGCTAATAGTTGCTGAATGTCTTCAGATATTTTGTCGGCGGATAATTCATTTTGCCGAAAGCGCAATTCCAGACCCTGACAGCCAGAGAGCAGTGCAGCTGAGGCTACCTGTTCAGTGAGCTGTAACACCCGTAAACAGTCTCTGGCAGCGATAGTCCCCATGCTGACTTTGTCCTGGTTATGGCACTCTGTTGAGCGCGAAAAAACGCTGGCGGGCATGGTGTGCTTCAGCGCTTCTGCGGTCCAGGCTGAGCTACCTATCTGTACGGCTTTTAAGCCGTGGTTAATCGCTGCTCTGGGCCCCTGCGCACCGGACAGGTTGGCCGGTAAGCCGTGGTTGAATTTGGGGTCCATCAATAAAGCCATTTGTCGGTCTAACAGATCAGCTATATTGGCCACGGTATTTTTTAAGGTATCCATCGCCAGGGCGATATGACCACCGTAAAAATGCCCGCCATGTAAAACATGCTCGCCTTCAGCGTCAATGATGGGATTGTCGTTGGCACTGTTCAGCTCATTTTCAATCATCTGCCGCAACCAGGGTAAGGTATCTTCCAGTACGCCGATGACATGTGGGGCACAGCGCAGAGAATAGCGATCCTGTAGGCGATTGGGATTGCGAGGCGGTTCGCCGACATTCAGGTCCCGACGCAAGCGAGCGGCGACAAGCTGTTGGCCAGGGTGAGGCTTAACCTGGAATAATATCTCATCAAAATGATGGGCGTTACCCTGTGTCGCCAGCGTCGACAGGGCCGTGATGCGTGTCGCCAGCTTGGATAAATAGCTCGCACGCTCAAAAGCAAGACAGGCAATACCGGTCATTACCGCAGTGCCGTTCATAATGGCCAGGCCCTCTTTTGGGCGTAGCTTTATAGGTTTGATCGATAGTTGCTTAAATACATCGGCGGTATCGCGTTGCTCGCCACGATAAAATACTTGCCGCTCACCACAGAGCACGGCAGCGACATAGGAGAGTGGCGTCAGGTCGCCACTGGCACCGACGGAGCCTTCCTCGGGGATAACAGGTAAAATATCCTTTTGTAGCAGTGTGACTAACTGTTGCAGTAAGTTTTCGCTGACACCGGAAAAACCCTGACACAGTGACGCCAGTCTGCTGGCAACAATGGCGCGAACAACAACTGGAGGAAACAACGCTCCCATACCGCAGCCGTGAAAGGTGTAGAGTTGTTTGGGCAGCTCTGCCACCAGCGCAGGGGGGATGGCGGTAGTACAGGAATCGCCGTAGCCTGTTGTAACGCCATAAATCTCGCCATCTTCCTCCAACAGCCGTTCCAGAAATTGACCTCCGCGAGCAATTTTTTGGCGAAAGCCTGGTTCATTACTCAGCTCAATCGACACTTGCTGCCGTGCAATCGATGCAATCTGCTCGATGGTTAAAGGGGAAGCGGAGAAACGTATCATGAATAAAATATGCTCGTTAAAAGGCTCGATCACTCTGATAGAAAAACGGTGCTAACTATCAGCGGCATAGGCTACTAACCTTATAGGCCATTCACAATCGTCACCGGTTATTTAAGGTCATCCTGCCAAAAGTCGTAAAAATTATTCCACTGCAACGGCGCTTTCAAAGTATACACCGTCAATCGGTCAGCAAATTTTTGGACCCAGCTTTGCATTTGCGTTTCCCGCTGTGTTCGGGACAGGCGAATTTTTTCAGCAAACTGTTCAAAGTAAATCTGGTAGCCCCGTGCTTCCTTAATACAAAACATCAGGTAGACCGGGCAGCGCAGTACCGAGGCCAGTATATAGGGTCCCTGCGGAAAGGAGGCGGGGTCGCCGAGAAAATTGGCTTTTATCTGACGCTCACCTACCACTGGGGTTCTATCGCCAGCGATTACCAGCACTTCACCGTCGGTCAACTTTTGCTGCAAAATAATGGCAGTGGCAGGGGAGAGCTCGGTAACCTGGATCAGGTTTAGATAATGACCATCGTCAAGCTCGCCCAGCAGTTGATTAAATTTTTCAGCGTGACGGGTATGCACCAGAATATTCAATTTAACGCGGCGGCTCTCGTCGGCCAGCGCCCGACACACCTCAAGATTGCCCAGATGGGATACGATCACCAGTGCACCCTGCCCTTGGTCCACCAGTTGTAAAAAATCTTCGCGCTGGGAAAAACCGACATTGCTATAGTTAAAGGCACCCGCCCAGGCGGCGAGTTTGTCACCGAGGTTTTGTCCAAATTGTAAAAAATGTCGAAAGCTATACCAGGCTAAATTGCTGTTGGCAGGTATCGCCCGGAGTTGTTTCAAGCGAGTCAGATAATGGTAAGAAGCCCGGCGCGCTGAACGATTTCGCAGGAAAAAATAGGTAATCACCGGGTACAGAAAAAGCCGGTACAGCCAACTGCCAAACCAGCGGTAGGTGAACAACATAAACTTCATGCCAAGCAGGGCGCCGGATTCCTGTACCTGTGACCAGTGCGTCGCCATGATTACACTTGTTTCCCTTCGGGATGAGCTGGATGTGTTTTTTTATTGAGCAACAGTCGTGGCAAGCGCCAGAGCATTCCAAAAAACAGTTTGGCATGCATTGTACTGATAAGGACATTATCCCTGAAAGTGGCAAAATGTGAGATGCCGTCTTCCGGATAGTTAACAGCGGTGGGGAGATTAATAATCTCGCCACGTTGCCAGGTCCACCGCACCAAGATCTCTGCGTCGAATTCCATGCGGTCGCCAGTGCTTTCGGTCTCAATCAGGTCAATGATTTTAGGTAGCGGGTAAAGCCGAAAACCGCACATGGAATCTTTGATAGTAAGCGACAGAGTATTGATCCACACCCAGATATGGGTGAGGTAGCGGGCGTAATACCTGAGCCGGGGAACACTGTCATTATAAATCGGAATGCCACAGATAATAGCCTGAGGGTATTGCTGCCCAAGCTTAAGGAACTGTTGTAAATCCTCGGGGTTATGTTGACCGTCGGCATCCATTTGCAGCGCATGGCTATACTCACGACTGAAGGCTACCTGAAAACCGGCTTTGACTGCGGCACCTTTCCCGCCATTAACATCCAGGTTGATAAGGCTGACAGATGAATACTGTTGTACCAGGTTTTCCAGGGTTTGTCGGCAACCGGCTTCGCTGCCATCATTAATCAAAATCACGTCGGGCGCTGACTGCTGTTCCACCAGCTGAGGTAACAATTTTTCCAAGGCACGATCGTGGTTATACACAGGAATAAGTATGCAGGGATTAAAGTTGGGTGTTGGCATGCTAACGACCATAGACCAAACGGCCGCTGGCATGATTGCCCTGCCCAGAGTGATACTGAAAGAGCACCTTGTTGGTTTGTGGCTTGAAGTTTAAAGTCAGGGTGACTTGAGCCCTGGGGGCAATAATTTTTTGAAACTTGACCACTTCCATACAGAGAAACTCGCCCCGCAACGGAAAACTTTGACGGGCATAGTGTTGCGCCCAATGTAACTGAATGACGCCGGGCAGAATCGGGTGCTGATCAAAGTGGCCATCAAAATAAATCAGGTCGGCCGGTATCTCCAGCGACAGCATCAGTGTGTTATCTCCAACCTGTCGAGACAATTCGTCAGGGAGTTGCAAGGACTGAAATGCCCTTGAGGAGCTCTCAGTTTTTAATGCTTGGTTCTTCGGTAATTCGCATTCCTGCTCGGCTTTGGCTGTAAATAAATTCATTAATTCCCTGTTCTGGATTTTTCCCTGTGTGTTGATCGGGAGGGCGCTTACATAGCGCCAGCGCCTGGGTAATAAAGGGCGTTCGAAATAGCCGGACAAATACTGTCTGAATGTCTGCGCCAGTGTACGTTTGTCGGCAGTACTTGGCGAGTGTGTCTTGTTAGCGCTTAGCACTACAACGGCGGCTACTTCACTGCGGCGACCTTCCAGCAATAATAGGCGGACCTGACTGATTCCAGGATGTTGCGAAAGACGCTGCTCCATATCATCCAGCGATAAGCGCTTGCCCTCTACCTTTACGATACGATCAATTCGCCCAGCCAGTTCAAAGCAACCGTTAGCGTTGAGTTTGATGCGGTCGCTCGTGTTGTACCACTGCGTGGGGTCGGGCAGGTGGGTGGAGCGTACAGAGAGGCATTGGTTGTCCGGGTTAAGTTGGATGTCGACGCCTGGCAACGGTTGCCATGGCGTAGCCTGTTCTTGTTGCTGGCGCCAGGCAATGCCGCCGGTTTCGGTGCTGCCGTAAATTTCGCGGACGTCGCAACTTAATTGCTGTTGGGCCTGCAGGCTGTGTACCTGTTGTAACGGCGCTCCCGAGCTATAAATAGCCGTAAGGTTTTTCACAAAGGGTTGACTCGCAATATCGACAGGCAGGCGCGATAAATGGGTGGGGCTGGAGATCAGCAGTAAAGTTCGATCCGGCAGCGCCTGCTGCTGTAACTCCTCCCAGTACTCACAGTTACTGGTGCTCATACACCAGCCTTCGGCCAGCGGCCACAGTACCCGGAATAACAGGCCGTAAATATGCTGATGGCTGACGGTTGAGAGTATTTGCGCATCGGGGTGCCGATGACTCCACAGGGTATGGTGATGATCGATTTCACTACTGAGTTGGCGAATGGATTTAGCCATGCATTGTGGCTCACCACTGGAGCCGGAGGTGTATAACTCCAATAGAGGTGCTTCGGTATCCAGTCGGGTGGCCAGCAAGGAAGTATCAATGTCGCTGTCACTGATCGGAGCATAGGGTGGTGTCGGGGTATTCACCAGGCCAGAAAAATCGCCAATAAAGGCATCAACCGTGGTTGCCAGTTCAGCAACAACAGCCGCTTGCGTATTGCCCGGCAGGCAGACGGTTTTGCCCAGCGACCAGAGTGCAAACAGAATGACAGAGAACTCTTCGGCATTCGGGTGGTGCAGCGCCCAGCGTTGTTCCTCACGTTGACATAAATACTGTTGCCAGTCCGCGACTTTGCCCAGCCAACCTGCCCAGTCGGTTGTCGATTGTTTTGCCGTGGCTATCAGGTATGAGCGATCCCGTGGCCGATCTAACAGATTGGCAATGGAACAATATTGAATCGAGGTGTCGTTCATGGGGGACCGTTCATAACCCGGCGTCGTACCAGCCATTCGACCGCAAACAGTGTGCCGACACAGAGGTAGGAAATCAGGCCGTTATACAGGGCCCACAGGGCATCAGAGCCAAACAGGGCAATGGCCAGCGCGATACTGCCATTGAGCAGAAAAAAAGCGCACCAGACTTTGGTGACAGTGCGGGTATAGCGTACGCCCTTTTCCGGTAAATCCGGGTGTTGCAGTCTGGCCAGTCGCTCTATGGTGGTAGGGGGGTGTAGCAGACTCCACAGAAATACCACCAAAAATCCGCCACTGACCAGTACCGGGTACAGTTTCAGACTTAGCTCACTATTGCTTATGAATGTCCACAGGCACAGCAGGACTAGCAGGCCCAACCATAACCAATGATTAAAAAGGGAGTGGCCCCGGCTGAACAGGCGGGCGGCGGCGATCATCACTAACAGTAAGACTAATTGGCTAGGTTCAAATCGTTGTAGGCCAAAATAGATCGCCAGTGGATATAAAATTGTTACCACACCGATGGTAACCTGAACAATCATCCTGAATCAGTCCTGGAGCAGTTGCTCGACGGCGTCGACAACATCGGACACGGTTCTAACAGTTTTAAAGTCTTCGGGCTTGATCTTTTTACCCGTCAGCTTTTTCAGTTCCACAACCAGGTCAACGGCATCAATACTGTCGATATCCAGATCTTCGTACAGATTGGCCTCCAGACTTACATCGCTGGCATCCAGCTCAAATAACTCCACCAGAATTTCGGTGAGTTTGGTCTGAATGGCGTCTCTTGTGCTTAAATCAGACATGTTTATTCCCCTTTATGCGCCATCACCAGAAGTGCCAGATTGTGAACGCTGGCGAAATGTTTTTTGGTTTCTTCTGAGTCGGCATCAATTTTAACGTCGTACTGTTTTTTCAGGGCGAGGCCCAGTTCAAGTGCGTCAATGGAGTCCAGCCCCAGCCCTTCGACAAACAATGCTTCCCGGCTGTCAATATCGTCGACGCTGATATCTTCAAGATCCAGGGTGTCGATAATCAACTGTTTGATCTCCTGTTCCAGTGCCTGCGTAGCCGCATCATTCATTCGTTACTATCTCCTGAGTAAAATACTGTTCTAAAAATTGGGTGAGCTTTCTGGCGGCTACCGGGCGATTTGCACTTTCCCGATATGCTGAAATATCCAGTTTTTCCCGCCGTTCCAGACATATGTGAAAAGGCTGGTCGGGTATTTGGTACCAGGGCAGCCCCTTGGTGAGCGTAACTGGCTGGCAGCTAATCAATACCGGGCTGATCGCACAGCCAGCGTGCAGGGCGATATTGGCTGCACCTCGGTGCATGTTCAGTGCCTGGCCCGGTGTTGTCCGTGTACCCTCGGGAAAAATAATCAGGCTATTACCCCGCTGCAAAGACTCAGCTGCCAATTCTACCACTGCTTCGGGATTATCATTAGTAATATACTGGGCCAGTGAGATAGGACCATACATAAAGGGGTTGCGGAGCAGGCCACTTTTAACGATACAGTCGGCCTGTTTGATAAAGGCGATCAAAAAAACCACATCGATCAGGGTTGGGTGGTTAGCAATGATCAACTGACCCGGCTGATTGAGTTTGTCGCGTTGTTCGACGGTATAGCTGAGAATGCCTAGTAGGCGCATCAGCTCAACAAAACAGCGAAAGGCGTAGTGGACAACGGTTTTGGCTCGCCGCTCTTTTTGCATGGGGGTACCGGGCCAAAAGTAGAGTACTGGAATAATCAGCCAGGGCAGAACAATGCCGCCCAGACCAAACACCGAAAAACTCAGCCCGGTGGCAAAAATTCGCCAGCCTTTATTCAGCATCAGCCGGGTTCCAATCAATGGAGGGCTTGCGCCAGTGCCAACAGTGTTGCTCAGCGGTCAGGAACAGATCCTGTTGATCCGGGGAAAGCATCCATCGCAGCAGGGACAGGCCCTGTGGTTCGCTTCGAGTATCTGTTGTAACGGCGGCTGGGTCTGTAATGCCCTGATCTGTGATATTCCCGGGTGCTTGTAGGGAAAATTCCAGCGAGACCGTATCTTTGTCTGCATGGTCGCTGAGCAAAAAGGCTATTGCATAGGGGTAATCGGGTTCAATCAGAATTTCCGGATCGCGATAGAAATCTGCCACAGGCGCATCGTAGATGACACAGATAACCTGATTATTTGACGACTCTTCCTGACTAGTCATGCCGCATTGCTCGGTTAATATTGCGGCCGCTTCAAGTAGTGCCACACTCGCTTCATCGGGTCCGGTAGCCAGCGCAGTAATACTGTTAGTATTGTCCAGTGCCATCGACATTATGCCGCCAATGGCGTTATGAACCGATAAACTGAACTGTGTTGGCGATAGCGGCTCTTGTTGGGCCAGCGTGCGCAGCAAGCCTACGGTTTTATCAAGCTCCCCATGACGACTGGCAAAGATGCAGGGAGTATTAGGGTTTTCTAACAATAACGGTGTGGAGACTGAGAGTGCCATTTTACCCAGTGGACTCAGGCGGCGACGCAACATGGCTGGAATAGCTGGCTTAGGTGGCTCGCCATACTCTGAGGGTTTCAGTTGACCAGCGGACCATTTTAGCCAGTCCTCATAGCTTTGGATGCCGGGTGCCCACGCTGCCCATTGTTTAATAAATACGGGTATGGTGGCTGGGGGCGGCTTCGTCGCGGAGGGCGTTGTAGCAGAGATTAGTTGGCTCATTTCACCCGAAGATCTAATTCAAGGATTGCTTCTTGTTAAGAGCAATCTGGTCAGTTAATAGTCAGTAAGCAGCCCTGCCGATCAGGAGCCTATGGCTTCGAATAATCATTATTTTGCGTACGAGGCCGATCGACTTGCGAATTGATTCAATTCGAAAAATCGCAGGCATTTTAATGGAAAAGATGGCATACAGTCTATTTTTCGGTAGGCTTGACTCAGCAGCAGGTATTTGAGGTTTCCGGTTCTACATTGCCGAATAGCCATGCTTCTACGGGGTTTTCTGCAGCTTGATAGCACTACTCTCTGAAAATAACCCCGTTATACCACTTGCTGTGCTTTAGTCTTCACGCTAGATTTTCGGGGTCGGCGAGTAAAGAACCAAGTCTTTTATTATGCTGTATATCGGTGCATTGTTTGCCCCCTCTTTTTATCATTTTTTGTCAATCTTAAGGACGATATATTATGAACATGCGCAATATTCTGGTTAGTTTACTATTTGCTCTCAGCTGTATGGAGGTAGCCGCCAGAGATACCCAACATATGCTCCCCATTGATGTAGCTCTGAATAGCTCGGAAGCTCAGGAAAAACTGAATCAGGGGATTCAGTTTTATTTTGGTTATCAAAAGCATGGCCAAGTCATGAAGAAAATGGGTAATTTTCAGAGTAACAAAAAGGCCAATGCATTTGGCAAGAGTGATGAAGAAGCCTGTAATCGGGCGTTTCTCTCTGCGATGTTAAGTTTTCAGGACCGAGCTGTGCGTGAAGGTGCTAATGCCGTGGTCAATATTCGCAGTTATTACAAAAAGAATGAGGTAATCAGCGAAGTTGAATTTGAGTGTGGTGCTGGCGGCCTGATGGCGGGTGTAACTTTTACCGGTGACGTAGTCCAGCTCAAGTAGTGGCTCGAAATCTGATGCAGAGCCAGAGCTTTGGGTAGGTTTTTATACGTATTTTCTGTAGGGTGTACGGGTAGATTCAGCTTAATCACCCGATAAACGGTAAAAAATGGCTGTTTAACATTTTTCTTCTAAGCTACATTTAAAGTCACTGTTATTGGTAAATAGCCAGCGTTTTATGGGATTTTAAACAACAGCCCTGCATTAAGTTTTACTTTGGAATCATCCAGTGGCCAGCTGCCTGAAATCTGGCTGGAGAGTTATAGGAAAGGATTTGTTTATAAGGGATTACTATGAATGACCCTCAAGTAATACGAACGAACCTGGATGATTCGGTTGTATCCAGCTTCTTTGAAAACAATGAGTTCTTCCTGGTTTATCAGAAAAAAGTCTGTTTGCAGGAT
>CBFIDJ010000026.1:15653-58710 GCA_965661375.1 Oceanicoccus sp.
CCGACCAAACTGATTGGTCTGGAAACCTTTTTACGCCTGCGTACTCCCAGCCTCGAAGCCTATTCCCCCAATGTGTTTATGCCCGTTGTTAAACGGCTGGGCATGCTGTCGAGCTTGACTCAGATCATTATTCGACAGGTCGCGGACGATTGGAATTTGCTACAGCTGATGAAGATGGATGTCGACGTCTCTATCAATGTCGAGCTGGAGCTTTTTTCCGAGCAAGAGGTGTTGCAGGAAATTGTCGAGTTGATGCGATCAACGGCAATGCCATTGCAAAATCTGAAGGTTGATCTAGTGATTGATGAGTCAGTAGATATTTCGGATGCGGTTAAACAAGGTGTGCAATTCCTGCGTGATAATGGCGTGGGGTTCAGTCTTGATCTCAGGCCAGGGTTGGAAATAACCGAGACGAATATCAAGGCATTAATGGTTGAGGAAATTAAGCTGTCGCGAGGATTCTTTGCCGACAATACCAATAAGCAGTCATTATTGAAATATCAGGGCATGGCCCATGAGCTGGGCTTGCATTTATCAGCGATTGGGGTGGAAACCGGTGAGGAGGTGAGTCGCCTTCTGGCCTTTGATGTCGATTATGGTCAGGGATATTTGTTTGGCCGTCCCGTTGCAATCCAGCGTCTGTCTGACGAATCAAGCAGTGAGGAAGTGTTAGATAATAATGCGCTCAATATTCTGGTGATAGAAAAAGGCCAGTATTGCAGGAAGTTATTGTCAGGCGTTATTCCGGACAGCTATCAAGTTAGTTATGTGGATAACGAGAAAGGTGCGCTTCAGCTGTTTGAAGAAACCTCACCGAATATTATTATTGCAGAAGTTGATGATGCCAGCTCACCGCTGTTTACACTACTGAGTGAGTACCACCAATTGGATCAGGATGGTCTGTTTTCTGTTATCTTTGTCTCTGGTCAGGTGGATGCTGACCTTCATCTTAAAGTGTTTGAAAGTAATGGTTTTGCCTTGCTGGATAAAGCGGCTCCCATTGTTGAATTTATTTCAAGCATTAATCGGGCTGTATTCATTCAGAAGAAACATAAAGATTTACAGCTAAAAGCTCAGGAGTCTTCCGAGTTGGCCTTGCAGTCGATGAAGGATGCTTCTCAGTACGGTGATATTGTTCAGTTAATGAAAAAAATATCCGTAGCGGCTGATGAGTCCAGAATGGCGCGGCATTTGTTTCGCTATATGGAAAACCGAGGCTTGCATTGCGCGATTGTGTTTCGGGATAAAAACAGTCTGATGGATTTTGATTCGAGCCATGTTTCCTGTACACCGACCGAGTTAAATGTTTTTGAAATACTCAACAATAAAGGCAGGCTCTATGAGTTTGGAAAAAGGCTGATTGTTAATAGTGAACCGATTTCTTTTTTGATCAAAAATATGCCGGCCAATAGTATGGAGCGTGGTCAAATAAGGGATTATGTCGCTGTTATTATTGAATGCATGGAGGCGCGCTATCGAAGTATTTTGCAGGGCCGGGCGGTGGAAGCGGTATTGCAGGATCTGGTTTCAATCAGCCAGGATGCCATCAGCTCGGTTGAGTTAGCTGGCAATAAAAAGAAATCCATGTTGCACGCACTGAATGCGGAAATCAGTATGAGCTTTCACGTACTGGATTTAACGGTGGAGCAAGAGGAGTTTCTGAAAAACCTGGTCACTCAGTTAGTCGAAGAAAATGATACGGATATGGAAGACACAAATAATATCGTGTTACGGCTTCAGGGCGCGATTGAAACACTGACCACCAGATTGCATACCCAGAAAGAGGACGAACCTGAAGAAGTGGAATCGTTTGATGATGATGTGGAGCTATTCTAACTACCGCGTCTCTATGCAGTTAAATGGTCTTACGGATAAGGGTGCGGCTAAAGGGCGATGTCAGGGGCATCGCCCTTTCTGTTTGGATACTTTACACACCACCGTTTGTGCTCGGTGGTTGCGCTTATCCGCTTAAATTACATTATCGCAGCAGCAGTCTTTGTATATCCACAAGCGGTCGGGATTGGGGTAAAGTGGTGCTAAATAACACCGTTAATCAGGAGTATGGCAGTGGAAGATGAAATCCGTCAGCTGACAGCAATCTACGACGAAATTGTTGAGTTTATTGTTAACTACAGTTTTCAGGTGCTTGGTGCGCTTGTCATTGTAATTCTTGGTTTTTGGGTGGCGAGTAAGGTATCAGGTTTTATTCGCCGTCTCTGCCAGCGGCACAATATGGATGTTACGCTGACGTCATTCTTTGCCAGTACCGCCAAAATCATTGTGATTGCGGTGATGCTGGTTATTGCGCTGGGTAAAGTAGGTATCAGTATTGGCCCCTTTGTGGCTGCTCTGGGTGCGATATCCCTGGGAGCTGGGCTAGCGCTGCAAAGTCCGCTGTCTAATTATGGCGCTGGCTTAAACCTGATCCTCACCCGGCCCTTTGTCGTTGGCGATACGATTACCGTTAAGGACGTGAGCGGGATTGTGAAGGAGATTAAACTGGCCTGCACCATTCTCACGGATGAGGATGAAGTCGAGATTACGATCCCCAACCGGCATATTATCGGAGAAGTGATTCACAACTCCCATGCTGAAAAACTGATTGAGCTGGAGGTGGGTATCAGTTATCAGGCAGATGCGGATAAAGCGATATCCGTGATCAAAAATGCGCTTGCGGCAATGGATTTGGCCAGTGGCCAGCGAGAGCAACCGGAGGTGGGTATCGACAACTTTGGCGATAGTACGGTGAATCTGGCGGTGCGCTTATGGGCGCCGACGGATCAACACTTTCGAATTCGTTATCGTGCCAATGGCGAAATTTATGCGGCACTGAAGGCGGCGAATGTTGAAATTGCCTTCCCGCAACGGGAAGTGCGTATTCTGTCCTGACGTTACTGATTGCACTGCTCTCCTGAGAACATGCCTAACCATTATCAGGGGAACAGCACAGAGAGTATTCCTATTTCATTCAGCCAATAACGCTTATTTTAACCCCAGCGCCAAAATTTCAATTCTGGCTGCTGCGCCATAGAGCTGACCCGCTTCGGTTTCCAGTGTTTCAGGAGGAATGGTTGAGGGCCACAGTGGGCTCAATCCGGAAAGGATCTGTTGTGCTTTCTTCAGCGCTTCATTGCTGACTTCATTGGTCGCTGCAGTGTTATCAATTATATCGATCGCTACCTGGGTAAAACCAAAGGCGTCCTGGTATTCGTGGGCATTCTGCATTTCGCCATCGACCACCGCGATGGCATATTCCTCTCCGGCCACGCGTAACAATTCAACTGCCAGTTGCAGCCTGGCGGCGGGTTGTTGGCTGTTTTCAGCGACCACGCTTTCACTCCTGGCGATGGTATCAAGCAGCTGGGTATAGATTTCAGCGACCTGTTCCGGGCTCTGCTCTGTGCTCACTGCGTTGGCAAGGGCTTGTAATTCAGTGGCAAAACCGACAGCGCTACGAGCGCTAAAAGCGGGCTCAATGGCGGCATAAAGTTCGCTCTTGGGATGCTTCATATGGGTTTTAGCCTGGTCAATATGACCTTCCTGGAAGAGTTTGTGACCGACCAGCAGGTGACCGCGTATTAAACTCAACTGGGTCAGGTAGGCAATATCATCGGTAGCGGGGTCTGCCGCAGCAGCAGCGCCTTCCCCCTCGCCCTCTCCACCTTCGCCACCCTCACTCTCATAGGCACTGAGCGGTGCGGCTTGTTGTTCGATGGCTGAACTTTCTTCATTTTCTGTCGCATCCTCACCTTCATCCATACTACAGGCGCTGAGAGTGGTGAGTCCGGCCAAGGTGGCTGCCTGCATGCTGAGCCAGAGTTTATTGCGTTTACCCATTGCGATTGATCCTATTTAAAATTGATAATTTTATCAGGCCCTATACGATAAGACTTCCGTGAGCAGAGTCTGGGAAGGATGGGTTTCATACTGAACTCACCCTTTCGATCAGGCTGCTTGCTGAGGACTAAAGATAGCTACAAATATAGTGACCAGGCGTTGCTGTGACAGGATTGTTACATAAAATAAATTGCTAAGAAAGATTATCATTCTCACTGAGTGTTTCGATTGTTATGCAGATCTCTATTGATCAGGTGTTAGATGTTTACTCACAGCGTGCTATTACGGATTTGCTGGCCAATGATGCACTCTTTGAAGATGGCAAAAAAACGGCGGGGCGACTGGCCAGGCAGGTGAAAAGTAATCTGCAGGGGCAGGCCGATTCCGTGGAAGCCCGAGGAGTGATCAGCAAGATTGAGAAAGCCCTGCTGGCCAACCCGGTGTTTGCCTCGGCAGCACTACCGCATAAATTCGCCCGAATTCTACTCAGCTGCTATCAGCCAGGCATGTATTACGGCCCACATGTGGATGCCCCGATTGTGGATGGGGCGCGCACAGATCTGGCGTTCACATTATTTCTGTCGGACCCCGAGAGTTACCAGGGGGGAGAGTTAGTGCTGCAAAAACATGATGGCGAAGAGGTGATCAAGCTACCTGCAGGGAGTCTGGTGCTGTATCCGGCTACCAGTATTCATCACGTGGCCGATGTGACAGAGGGTAAGCGGCTGGCTGCGGTGGGGTGGATACAGAGCAGGGTGCGCTCGGCGGAGCAGCGTGAAATCCTGTTTGACCTGAACTATGCGCTGGCCAATCTCCCACAGGAGGAAACCACCAGTAAAATACGCTTAAGTCTGCTTAAAGCCAGAAATAATCTGGTACGGCAGTGGTCGGATATTTAAACGCTGTGGCGGCGTTGCTGTTACTGGTGTCTTATACGGTTACAGAAAGTTTAAAATTAAGTGTGGGATTTTACGTTATGCTTTTTGCTGAACATGGTTAATGAATCGAACAAACCTGACGAACAATAATAGAGAGGGGATAACGGTGGATACTGCGATGGAAGCCAAACTGCGGGAGATGATTGATCGCGATGAAATCTGGCAGGTGTTAATTCGCTATGGGCGCGGGCTTGATCGGCTCGATGTCGAGATGGCGCGCTCCTGTTACTTTGATGACGCCACTGAAGATCACGGTCACTTTGTGGGTAATCCCGATGATTTTATTCAGTGGGCTAATAATGTATCGCTGCGTTATGTCACCACCCAACATGCCGTGTTTAATCACTACTGCGAATTGGATGGCGATGACGCCTACGCGGAAACTTATTTTCAGTTTACCGGCACTGCAGAAAAAGAGCCCCATTTACTATCGACGGGTCGCTATATCGATCATTTTCAGCGCCGCAATAATGAATGGCGTATCGCCAACCGGGTTGCAATTGTTGAAGGCACCTATGAGCTGAGAGATGATGAGGAATCAAAAGCCTTTCCTCCCGCCTACGGCCCTGATGAAGTTTACCCTGCCAGCCGGGATAAAAGCGATGTCAGTTATCAGCGCCCCCTACGGCCCCGACCACATAAGCCCTTGGGCGGTTAAGCACTATTCATCAAGGCTAAGCTGGGCAGCGTTTAAGGGCGGTTTCTCTGTTAGCCATTCCTCTTTTTTACGGCCAGCTGTTTTTGCTACCGTTTCCCAGAAAGCCGGGCCAGCCGATAGCCATTTAAAGTTGAAGGTGTCGGTGTTGCGGAACTCCAGCAACTCCACTCCCTCTGGCCCGGCGGTATAGGCATAGGGCATATCGGCGGGTAGTAAAAAACCATCGCCCTTGCTCAGAGTTTCGGTGCCAAATTTTATCGAACCGGCCATGATGTAGTACAGGCAGTCGGAATTGTGTGAGTGTCGGGGCAGTGGGTATTCACTTTTAAACCAGGCGTAGGTCAGGCTCATTTCGGGCGAGGAAAATACCACGCGGGTGTCATAAGCCCGGTCCAGACCCGCCGATACCGCGTCGCTGGCACCTTCGGCGATGGCCTCGGTCATCCCTACGACTTCCATATGGTCTGTTTCATCTAAAGAGACTGCGTCCCTGGTGCGAAAAATCTGAAATTTCGAGGTGGCTCTATCAGTCATGGACGTTACTCTGATGGTTTAAACTTATTTTATGAACTTGATCCAAAGGCATGTTACGCCTGCGGTAGGCTGAATCAAGGGCAGTTGAATTAAACTTTGGAAATTTTGTCAATCCGGGGCGTAGCAACCTGATCATCGATAGTTAAAGCTTACCGCCTGTTAACTTGCGTTGTTCGGGAAAGTTACATAGGCTGAAAAAATAATGATAAAAAGGTATGGCCATGACAAAACTACGTGTAATCCAGTGGACCACTGGTAAGGTCGGCAAGCTTTCACTGAGCGCTATTCTCGATGATCCCCGTCTTGAACTGGCAGGTGTTTTTGCCTATTCGGATGACAAGTTGGGGGTTGATGCGGGGGCACTCTGCGATCGGCCAGCCTGTGGCATCACCGCCACCAATGATGTCGATGCGTTGCTTGCTTTGGATGCTGATACCGTTATTTACACCCCCTTTATGGCCGATCTTGACCATGTGGTAAAGCTGCTTGAGAGTGGATTGGATGTGATCAGTACCAATCTGTTTCTTAATGTCGGTGGGCTGCAGTCCGAGGCCAGAATACCGCTCGAGGCGGCCTGCGCTAAAGGTAATAGCTCGCTCTATATCTCTGGCGTTAACCCGGGTTGGATCAATACCATTATCGCTGCCATGACCGCGGTATGCCGGCGAGTGGAATCGGTAACGGTCGCTGAGTCCGCTGATTGTTCTGTCTATGAGTCGGCCGAGACCTGGCTGGCGATGGGCATGTCGCTGGCAGAAACCACACCAGAGGTACTGTCAACAGCGCGCAGTTGGATGATGTCCTTCCACGATGCAGTGCAAACAATGGCAGACGCGCTGGAGTTTAAGCTCGACAGTACGGAGTTTTTTTGTGAGTACGCTACCGCCGCAAAGAAAGTGGATCTCGGCTGGTTCTGCATGGAGAAGGATACCAATGCTGCGGTTTGCGCCGGGTGGAATGGAATTATTGATGGCAAAACCGTGGTGCAGGCAAAAGTCAGCTGGTATCTCACCAAGGAATTAAACGAGGGTTGGGAGTTTGATGACGACCACTATCACCTGACGATAAAAGGCGAGCCCGATGTGCACAGTCGTATACGCTTTGTGCCTCCGGAAAATTGGGGCCATAACGACTGGGATACTATGACCGCGTTACCACCGGTAAATGCGATCTTCAATGTCAACGCCGCTCGGGCAGGCATTCTGACTTTACAGGATGTGGGATTGCCCTGTGCGCCAGCGGGAATCTGGCGGCGACAATCAAGTTAGTATTAATCGGCCCTGGTAAAAAATGATTCTGTTTTGCGCAAGAAGCCGATAGAAAAAAGGCGGGTTAAGCCAATCGATGCTGTCCCGCCTTTGAGCTAAACGCTGGTCCAGGATTTAGAATCGATAAACCGCTTCTACACCGTAGGTTCTGGGCAGGGACTGGTACAGATAGGTAAAAAACGAGCTGGTAGTACCGGTTAAGGCATAGGCTTCATCGGTCAGGTTTTTACCCCATAGCGAAACCGATAGATGCTCCGAGGCCGATGCCCAGGTGAGGCTGGCGTCGATTAATTCATAACCCTCCAGAGTGTAGCGGTTTGCGTCGTTCATCGGTGTGTCATCGGAATAGGTGTAGGCGATGCGACTTACCAGTGAGCCCGCGTTACCCAGCGATTGGTCATAGGTCGCTGAGAAGGTGTAGGTCCACTCAGGGGCCCGCACCAATTGCAGGCCTTTGGCCTGTTCCGGGTCGCCAATCAGATCGCCATCAACATCCAGTCCGGGAAAGTCATCATAGGTGGCATCCAGGTACCCGACATTGGCTTGCAGAGCCAGGCTGTCGATCGGCACAATGGTAATCTCCAATTCCGCCCCTTCAATGGTCGCGCTGGCCGCATTGCGAATACTCAGATTGAGTGCATCGTCTGAAACTACACGCTGCAGGTCATCGTATTTGTTGCTGAAGATAGCGGCATTGATCCGCGCCTTGCCACCCATCAGGTCGGACTTAAGACCTATCTCCTTGGCGACCACTTCCTCTTCATCATAGGGGCCGGGAATCTCTGTCGGGTTCGTTGCCCGTGAGTTAAAACCGCCACTACGGAAACCCTTCGACCAGTTGGCGTAAAGTAATACGTTTTCGTTGACGTGCCAGCTCAGGCCAATCTTCGGTGTGATATTGGACCAGTCTTCAGAGCCTTCAAAATCATAATTGCAGTTAAAGTTCTCATCACAGTTGGCCACGCCGCGAGCAATAGTGGCGTCTTTCTCTTCATTATCCCAGCGCAGGCCTGCGGTCAGGTAAACATCGGTTGCCAGCTCGTAGTCGCCCTGGGCAAAAACGGAGTAGGTGGTGTGTTCGATCTTGCCGCGTGGGCGCTGGAAGGCGCTGCCAAAAAACAGTACTTCATAGGTATTATCGAGTTCCTGTTCGAAATAATAGAAGCCAATGGTGTAATCGAGTTTGTCATCAAAGGCGCGGCTGGCGTAGCGCAGCTCCTGGCTGAACTGATCCTGCTCTACGCCCACAAAACCGTAAGCGGCAGCGATGGAAGAAGCGTCTGTATCACCGCTGGAGCCGTATTCAACATCGCGGTAACCGGTGATCGAAGTGATTGTGCCGTCACCGATATTCCAGTTGGCCTCCAGTGTAAACTGGTTCCACTCGATTTCAGTTTTACCAGGGAAGTTAAGCTCGACATCGCTGGCTTCATCGGGTTCACGAGCGCCCATGCCGTAAAATGAGGTAGTGGGGTCGTTCAGGGTGCGACCGGTAGTGCCATCGCCATCGATATCACCGTACTCGTAGATGGCCGTTAAATCGAAGTCTGTTGTTGGTCGCCATACGACAATCGGGCGTAGAAAAATGGAATCCTCTTCGCCGTGATCTTCGTTTAAAAAAGTATTATCAAAATCGCCGTCGCGATGATTGAATTCAGTATAGATCTTTGCCGCCACTGTGTCGGACAGGCTACCTTCGATGCTGCCACCGACCAGCTCGCGTCCACCACTCCCTACTCCTGCACGAATCGCACCGGCAAATTCGCCATCAGGGCGGCGAGAGCGCATAACTACGGCGCCAGCCGTTACGTTACGACCAAACAGCGTACCCTGCGGCCCGCGCAATACTTCAACGGATTCCAGGTCAAAGGTACCCATGGAGGAGCCGAGATTGGAGCCTAGATAAACACCATCGACAAATACACCGACGGTGGGTTCTGCTGAGGCGATTGTGCTGATAAAGCCCATGCCGCGAATGGTATAGTTGGCTACGCCTGGAAAGGATGATTCGTCCAGTCGTACATTGGGCATGGTGTAACCCAGCTCGGTCAAGTCACTGATAAACGCTGCTTCTATCTGATCGCCGCTAACCGCAGTCAGGGTTAGAGGAACACTCTGGGCGTTCTCCCCCGCACTTTTTTTACGAGCGCTGACCACCACTTCTTCCAGCAGGCGCGTAGCGCGGCTGCCTTTCGATGGATCGGTTTGTGCACCAGCGGTGTGAGCGCCGCCAGAGCCGATAATAAAACTGATGACGGCCGCTAACAGGCCCTTTTTGTTGTCCATGGTGTGATTCCCCGGTTCTTCGATTTTTATGTTTAGAACGGATGCATCACTGAACAGAGGTTTCAGTCGAGTACCCTGCAGAAGAACCATAGCGCCTTCTTCTGCCGAATAGCTGCCGACCAAACGATTGGCTGTTATTTCTTTCACCTTATCAAAGGGAAATATCAGCGTCAGTTTGGCCTGCTCAGCAAACGCCGTCAGTGCGTAATCCGCGCGTTGCTGGGGAATATTGAAATCGATTTTTTCGCGATCAGGCTGATCATCGGCACGCACCGGTAATGCGAAAAAAACCAGCGCTGAGTACAGTGCCAAGTACAACAAGGCGGGCAGCGCCAGTCGCGAAAACAAACCGCTTCGATTAACCCCAGTGCCACAATTTATTGGTGGCTTGGAATTAAACGAATGAAGGGCGTATTTCCGCCAGTTCGCCTCGATGGGTCTATTTATATTTTTTAAAATAGTTTTCAGCTCGATCACATTGACAATAAACATTGATATAAAGCATGGCTACATCTTTAACGCCAGCCGGTTGTCAAATGGTACTCAAGTAAGCGTGTTCACAATAGCCTAAGCTCAAAGGCTAATAAAGACCTGATAGTGGGATTGGTTGTGTTTTGACGCTGCAGGTAAATAACCGTAGCCAGCCAGGGTAGTTTAACCGGTGGAAGAAGGGGCATGGTCGAGGTCGCAGGCTTAAAACTTTCGTGCCTAATAATGTGGCGCTTCAATGGCGGGGGAGTCAGAGGGAAAGTTAAAATATTCCAGATAATGGCCGAATTCCTTTCTGGCATCAGCGTAGGCATAGTGGCCCCCCAAGGCGGAGACTTCGATGGGGATGGCCCAACTGGCTTTAGCCTGCTTCAGTGTTCGCAGGTAAGTACTTTCGGAGCTGATATAGCGTCCCAAATGGTGGAACACTATTTCAAATTCACCGTCGCCCAATACCTGCTGATACAGGCTAACATCTTCCGCGAGGGGTTGAATAATCTCGAACTGCAGGCCAGCTTTAAAGGCCAGCCCGACATGGGCTATCACCACACTGTTCTGGCCGGTGGGGTAGCTCAGTTCGTGCATCTGCTTGAATTCACCCATGTCGTTGGCCTCGCGAATTGCTGCAATGGCACGATCAAAGTCGTTCGTGACGTAGCAAAACTGCATAAAATCCGGGTTCATTGATGGCTCCTTTTTTGGTTAAAGCAGGTCTTGGGGGAGAGTTAGTCAGGCCATTTTTGTCTCCGTGGCAAACGCCTCTGCGTCATACTCGCCAAGGCGGGTATCCAGTGAATGCCTGATATGACAAGTAACCTGGATGTCCGCCTTGGTGGGGGTGACGACTGGAGATTATTCCAGCGCCTTGCTAGAAATTCCAGCGCAGTTTTTTAGAAGTTCCAGCGTGCTCTGGCCCCATAGGTACGTGGTGCTGCCGGTGTCATATAGACGCCGGTATTACCAGTTGAGATTAGCTGGATATATTCTTCATCTGTGGCGTTGGCGATAAACCAGCTGATTTCGTACTGCTCAGAAGTTGGCATAAAGGAGCCGGTCAGGTTCACCAGTGTCAGCGAGTCCTGACGGCTGGCGCGTAATTCGCCGCCAGCGCCGGAGGTAAAGTCATACTCCGAGGAATAGCGCGCCGCTGCGGTGATATTACCGCGCCAGCCATCGCCTAACGTAAACAGATAGGTCGCGCTGGCATTGGCGGTAACATCGGGCGCATAGGGTACTTGCTCGCCCTCTAAGTCCTCTGCGGTTGCGGTTAAGGTGCCGCCAATCAGGTTGTACACCGCCGCCTGTGGGAAGTCGGTAAAACGTGCATGGGTGTAAGCCAGGCCGCCGCTTAGGCGCCAGCTCTGGGTGGGTGCCCAGTTAGCGTTAAATTCTGCACCGTAATTTTCGGCACCGGCCGCATTCTGTTGTTGAATACCCGCACCGCCGCCCGTGATAAAGGCGACCTGCACATCCTCCCAGTCATAGTAGAACAGCGCACCGGAGAGGCTGAGGCTACCGTCCTCCGAACGGTATTTGGCGCCAACTTCATAGGCGTCGATGGTTTCCGGGTCGAGAATCGGATCCAGAGTTAATGAGGGGCTGTTAAAGCCGCCGCTCTTGAAGCCCTGGTTATAGCTGCCGTAGTAATTCATCAGGTCGGCGTCGTAGGAGATCACCAGCCGTGCTGAGACATCGTCAAAATCGGTGTCATCACCACCGGAGGCGGGAGCAGCACCACCCAGTAAATCAATCGCGTCCTGATCGAGTTTGAAGGCATGTTCTTTATCCTCCTCGGTGTAACGCAGGCCGCCGGTAATTTTCAGCGCGTCGTTAAGCCAGTAGGACACATCAACATAGGCGGAGTAAGCGGTCAGCTCATCGCGGTTATCAAAGGTGGGGGTGGTGGTGCCGAAGAAGGCACCGCCAATGCGGCCGACAAAGCGCGCGCGATTGCGCTCGTAAAACAGCCCCGCCACCATATCCAGCGGGCCTTCGGTTTGTGACATCAGGCGAAATTCATTGGTGATGGTTTTATCAACCTTACCGTCGGCATCACCCGAGTTGGGGCTGCGTCCCGAGACGGTACAGAAATACAACAGCTCATCAACCACACCGTCATTATCGGTACAGCCGTAGGCGTTGGTTTCGCGGTAGGCGAGGGTATTGGTGAGTGTCCAGATATCCCAGTTGTACTCAACGCGCAGGGAGGAAACCTGCCCCTTGGTATCGTCGCCACCGCCACCTTCGCGGTTGGGCGATTGTGCGGTTTTATAAAAGCCGAGTTCGGTGGGCGAGCCGTCCGGGTTAAAGCGCAGGCTGTGAATAGCGCCATTGCCATTGCGGCGGTCATAGCCGATTTTGGCGACGGCTTTAAAATCTTCATTGGGTTGCCAGAGGGCCTTCAATCGGGCGACGTAGGTTGTGCCGGCGCCAACGCCGCTGGGCTCAAAGTTGGGCACGGCGACATTATCGGCGTAGCCGTCGCGCTCTTCATGAAAGCCGGCAAAGCGCAGGGCAAAGGTCGAGGAGACGGGAATATTGACCACGCTTTCAAAACGCTGCCAGTCCAGATTACCCAGCCCGTATTCCAGATGGCCACCAAATTCCTCCAACTGTGGGTCATTAGTTTCAATAATAAGCGCGCCACCGGTAGCGTTTCTGCCATATAGCGTGCCCTGTGGGCCTTTTAACACCTGAATCTGCGAGACATCCAGTGATGCCTGTGCTGAGGACGTTTGAGTTTGCAGATACACATCATCCAGATACACCGCAACACTGCCCTCCAGTCCCGGTCCGGAATATCCGGTACCGACCCCGCGAATAAACACCGCCGAGATACCATCGCCCGCCGTGGAGGTATTGACGATACCGGGGGTGGCAAATTGCAGCTCATCGGTAGAAGTGATGTTGAGGTCTTTCAGATTGGTCTGGTCAAAGGCATTGATCGAGATGGGTACATCTTCAATCCGCTCCGAGCGACGCTGGGCCGAGACCAACACTTCTTCGATGGTGTTGTTGGCCTGGTTTTCACTGGCCGCTGTAGCGGTGTTAATGGTAGTGGCGCTGAGCAAGGCGCCGATTGATGCTGTGAGCAGCGTTTGTTTGATTTCCATGTTGTTATCCCCTGCCTGGTTGTTTTTATCATCAAGCACTAGGACGAATCAGCGGAGTGTTTCCGCCACTGACGGGGGGAGGATTATAGATAGAAATTGCTGGCTAGCCCTTAGCGAGCGCTTAACTGCACCTTCTGCTCGTCGGTATATTGGTAGGCAATATCGAAATTTTCGCGCAGGGTGGCCAACAGCCCCTGTACATCGCCGGCACGGAACAGTCCGGCCACGCGAATGGCCTTCAGATCTTCATCCATAAAGACAAATTCCAGCGAGGTGTAGCGTTCCACTTCGCGCACAGCTTCTTCCAGCGATTCGCCCCGGAAAATCAGGTTGCCGCGACGCCAGGACAGTTTGACTTCAATATCGTCGAGCGTAATGGGGGTGACTTGCTGATCGGTCTGGCCAAGCATTAGTGCTTGCCCTGCCACCAGTGTTTTTGATGTGCCGGGTAAGCTGGCCAGATTGCGCTGCGGTTTCGTGGATTTCTGGGCAGGTCTGACCCCGACCTTCACTTTGCCCTCAACCACCACTAGCTCAATCTGTTGGTTGCGATTGATTTCAACATTAAACGCGGTGCCTACGGCCTGTACTACTTGCTCACCGGCAATCACACTGAGCGGGCGCGTTTTATCCTTGGCCACTTTCACAAAAACCTCTCCGCGATCAAGCATTAGCAGGCGGGCACGATCAGAGTAACTGACCCGAACCAGCGTGTTAGTGTTGAGCACAATCTGGGTACCGTCCTGCAGGGTGACGGTGGAATGCTCGCCAGTATCGGTTTGGTAGGCGATCTCGGCATCATGGCTGTTGCTGGGGGCAGCAGTAAAGCCTGGGAAATAGCCGCTGAACAGCAAGCCGACCACTAGCAACACAACAGCTGCGGCGCTGGCTACGGCGTAGCGAGAAACGTTGGCTTGATGAGCTGCCGGCTCTGGAAACAGACTGGACAGTCTGTGCAGCGAATCCATTTTGTCCCATAGCTTGGCCATCTCATACAGTACGGCTTGGTGTTCCGGGTCGGCTGCCAACCAGCGTTGAAAAGCGCTGGTTTCTTCGGGGGATAATTGCTTATCGAGTTTGGCAATCCACAGGCTGGCGTCATCGTATACGCGATCCCTGTGCGGGAGTTCAATGACATTACTCATCGCGCTTGCCTCCTGCATGACTAGCCTGTTGCACTACATCCTTAATATCGTCGGTTTTCCTCGGGCCGCTTCCCCGATAGGTGGTTGTTTGATCAGATTTAAGTTGATTGCGGCTTTGAGTATGTTGTTGCATAAAATAAGTACAGCGTTTAATGCCTGTAGCGACATGTTTCTCGACGGTATTTTCACTGATATTCAGCTGTTTGGCGATTTCGCGCTGGCTGTGGCCATAGACCTTCTTCAGCACAAATACCCGGCGACATTGTAGCGGTAAATGACGCACCGCTTTGCAAAATAGTGAAAATTCCTCATGACTGGCGGCACTGTCGTAGGTTTGATCATAACTAAGATCGGTATAGGTCTCATCGGCCAGTTGCTCCCACTCCAGAGCGGAGGGCTCCGAGCCCTCATCAAGATTCGTGGTTAGCCGGTGCTCAGCACGTTTGACGTGGTCCAACGCCAGATTACGGGCAGTTTTGTAGATAAACGCCCGAGGCTCCTCGATACTGCGGCCATTCTTCTCAATCTGGCAGACTCGCACATAGGTTTCCTGCACAATGTCTTCCACTTCCCGTGGCGGCACAATGCGCAATACCGATCGCGCCAGGCTCGATCGAATGGCCAGATAGATATTGAGAATACGATCTTCACTCATCGTTGCGATTTGCTCCCCTCTAACAGCACCTTATTGTAACGAGCGCAGTCTTTTTTTCCGCTATAGGCTGTTTTTCCACTATAACCGGTTTTGCTGCTGAAACACCTGGAAAACACAGAGCTTATAGAGCAGTATCTCGTCGGTTGTGCCATCGCAGGGTGAAACACTGACGCTGTTAGGGGATTAGTGAACTGGTGTATGGTAGAAAGCAAAGTTTAATCAAAATGACTTTGAGATGCGGGCTCAGGTTACTACACTTGATCTAAGTCATTGTTCAAATGGCCCGAATTATTAAAAATGATGTTTTTATTGCTTCCAGCTCTTACTCAATGGATTCTGCTATGACTCAGTCCTTGGAACACCCTCGCTATAATTATAAGGTTGTCCGCCAGTTTACCGTGATGACGGTGATTTGGGGTATCGTGGGTATGGGTGTGGGTGTGTTAATTGCTGCCCAACTGGCCTGGCCTGCGCTCAATTTTGATACGCCCTGGTTGACCTTCAGTCGCCTGCGCCCCCTGCACACTAATGCGGTGATTTTTGCCTTTGGTGGCAGCGCCCTGTTTGCGACTTCCTTTTATGTGGTGCAGCGCACCTGTCAGGTGCGCCTGATTTCCGATAAATTGGCTGCCTTTGTCTTCTGGGGTTGGCAGGCAGTAATTTTGGCCGCTGCAATTACACTGCCTATGGGGCTGAATAGCTCCAAGGAATACGCCGAGCTGGAATGGCCCATCGATATTCTGATTACGATTGTCTGGGTCGCCTATGCGATAGTGTATTTTGGTACTATCGCAAAACGTAAAACCAGCCATATTTATGTGGCTAACTGGTTTTTTGCCTCCTTTATTATCACGGTCGCTGTGCTGCATGTAGTCAACAGTGCCGCAATACCGGTTTCGTTCACCAAATCCTATTCGGCCTATGCCGGTGCTACCGACGCTATGGTGCAGTGGTGGTATGGCCATAATGCGGTGGGCTTTTTTCTGACGGCAGGTTTTCTTGGGATTATGTATTATTTTGTGCCCAAGCAGGCTGGACGCCCGGTGTATTCCTATCGGCTTTCCATTGTTCACTTTTGGGCACTTATTGCGATTTATATCTGGGCTGGCCCACACCACCTGCATTACACCGCATTACCCGATTGGGCACAGAGCCTGGGTATGGTGATGTCGTTGATTCTGCTGGCACCCAGCTGGGGCGGGATGATCAATGGCATGATGACCTTGTCCGGGGCCTGGCACAAATTGCGTACTGATCCTATTTTGCGCTTCCTGGTGGTTTCGCTGTCCTTCTACGGTATGTCCACCTTTGAAGGCCCGATGATGTCGATCAAAACCGTTAATGCCCTATCCCATTACACCGACTGGACGATCGGCCATGTGCATTCGGGTGCGTTGGGCTGGGTGGCGATGATCTCTATCGGAGCCTGCTACCACCTGTTGCCCATCCTGTTTGGCAAAAAGCAGATGTATAGCGTGCCGCTAATTAATATGCACTTTTGGTTATCGACAATCGGCACGGTGCTGTATGTTGCCTCCATGTGGGTTAACGGTATTTTGCAGGGCCTGATGTGGGGGGCTTACAACACCGACGGCACTCTCACCTATAGCTTTGTTGAGTCTGTGGAGGCCAGTATGCCGGGTTACTACGTACGTCTCGCAGGCGGCTTTATGTTCTTCTTCGGTATGTTGGTGATGGCCTACAACATGTGGCAAACCGCTCGCGCCAATGAAACCCAGACCGGTGAAGACAACCTTTACAGTGCTGACGCACAGCCTGCGTAGAACTCAGGGAGTAGCGCATGAATCATGATTTTATAGAAAAGAATATCGGCGTGATGCTGCTGGGCGTGGTGTTTGCCATCAGTTTTGGCGGGCTGGTAGAAATCGTGCCCCTGTTTTTCATCAAGTCGACGACTGAACCGGTTGACGGATTGAAACCTCTACCCGCGTTGGCACTGGAAGGCCGGGATATTTATATACGTGAGGGCTGCAATAACTGTCATTCGCAAATGGTTCGACCACTGCGTCATGAAACCGAGCGCTATGGCCATTATTCGGTGGCGGGCGAATTTGTCTATGACCATCCGTTTTTATGGGGTTCAAAAAGAACCGGCCCGGATCTGGCCAGGGTAGGGGGACGTTACAGTGATGACTGGCACCGCGCGCATCTGCTGGATCCGCGCTCGGTGGTGCCGGAGTCAAATATGCCGGCCTATCCCTGGTTGCTTGAGCGTACATTGGATGGCGAAGATACCGGTAAAAAAATGCAGGCGCTACGCAGGGTTGGCGTGCCTTACACCGATGAAGATATTGATGCTGCTCAAGCAGCAGTGGCGGGCAAAAAAGAAATTGATGCCTTGATCACTTATTTGCAGCAGTTAGGCACATTGCTGAAGCACAAGCGTTAAAGAAGGTAGTGGCATGGATATCAATGATCTAAGAGGCCTGGCAACGGTATTTGCCTTTATCGCATTTATTTCGGTTTGCCTCTGGGCTTACAGCAAAAAGCGAAAGCCTGGCTTTGATGAGGCCGCCAACTTACCCTTTGCCGACGATGAACAGGCTAAGGGCGAGCAGGACAAGGATGAACAAGCCGAGCAACAGAAAGAGCAGTAAATATTTTTGTCAGCAAAATTTTTTCCTGACGAACCATGGGTTTGGCGAATGACCCGGGCCAGTGACCAAAATAGAGAAGCATAGAGAGGCACTAAATGAGCAGCTTCTGGAGTTTATGGATCATCATATTAACGACCGTGACGATAGTCGGTATCACCTGGCTATTGTTTGCGAATCGTAAATCCACAATCAATCGGGAAGATGGCACTACCGGACATGTCTACGATGACATTGAGGAGTACGATAACCCCTTGCCCGCCTGGTGGTTTTATATGTTTGTTTTTACCATCGTTTTTGGGGTGGGCTACCTGATTGCCTATCCCGGGATGGGTAATTTCAAGGGCCTGCTCGGCTGGACTCAGGTCAAACAATGGGAAGAGCGGGTGGAGGCTGCTGAGCAGAAATACAGCGCGGTGTTTGCGCAATACAATGCCACGCCGGTTAGCGAGCTGGTACACAATAGCAAAGCGATGAAAATGGGACAGCGACTGTTTTCTAACAATTGTGCTCAGTGTCACGGCAGCGACGCCCGTGGCAGTTATGGTTTTCCCGACCTCACGGATAGTGAGTGGCTCTACGGTAATAGCCCGGAGCAAATCAAAGCCTCCATCGCAGAGGGGCGCAGTGGAGCAATGCCTCCCTGGCAGGCGGCTTTGGGTGACGAAGGTATCGAGCAGGTTTCCAGTTATGTCCTGAGTTTATCGGGCCGCGAGGTTGATCCGGCTGCGGTTGAGGCGGGGAAAGAAAAATTTCAGATGTTCTGCGTTGCCTGTCACGGCATGGACGGCACTGGCAATGTGATGTTCGGAGCGCCTGACCTGACCAATCAGATCTGGCTCTATGGCGGGTCTCCGGGTTTGATTCAGCGCAGCATTCGCAATGGTCGAAACGGTCAAATGCCCACTCACAAGGAATTGTTGAGTGCGGATAAAATCCACCTGCTGACGGCTTATATAACCAGTTTAAGTAAGGCGCACTAGCAGCATTATTAGCATTCAATGCGGGATGGCGTCAGTGAACAATGTCGAGAAAGTCATTGCGTCTGATCAGCAACCAGAGGTAATTGCCGTTGAGGAGTTCCATCCTCCCGGCGTTGCGGAAGTCGATCTCTATAAAAAACGCGAAAAAATCTATACGCGCGGTGTTGCCGGTTTTTATCAACGCCTTCGGTTGTATACCGGCTGGCCATTGCTGCTGGGTTATTTTCTGCTTCCCTGGATTAATTGGGATGGCCATCAGGCGGTGTTGTTTAATTTGCCTGAGCGGCAGTTTTATATTTTCTTTCTGACCTTCTGGCCACAGGACTTTCCCATGCTGGCCTGGTTACTGGTCATAGCAGCCTTTAGCTTATTTGCCGTCACTACCTGGGCCGGCAGAGTGTGGTGTGGTTACACCTGTCCCCAAACGGTTTGGACGGCCATTTTCATGTGGGCTGAACAGTTATGCGAGGGCAGCCGTAACCAGCGTATCAAGCGTGATCGTGGTCCATTGAATGCCGATAAAGTGTGGCGCAAAACCGCTAAACACATCATGTGGATCGGTTTTGCATTCCTGACCGGCTTTACCTTTGTGGGTTACTTTTACCCCATTCGGGAGATGTCCGTAGAGTTGGTGACGTTCTCCGTTGGCACTCACTGGGCGTGGGGGCTTGGATGGTGGCAGATCGCCTGGATCAACTTTTTTACCTGTGCCACCTATATCAATGCGGGTTGGATGCGTGAGCAGGTCTGCATGTATATGTGTCCCTATGCGCGCTTCCAGTCGGTCATGTTTGATAAGGATACATTGATTGTCTCCTATGATTACAGTCGCGGCGAAAAGCGTGGGCCGCGTAAGAAAAATATCGACTATAAAGCGCAGGGTTTGGGTGACTGTGTCGATTGCCAGATATGTGTGCAGGTCTGCCCGGTAGGCATCGATATTCGTAATGGCTTGCAGTATGAATGTATTAATTGCGCACTCTGTGTCGATGGCTGCAACTCCGTTATGGACCAGATGGGCTACGAACGAGGCCTGATTCGATACGCGACGGAAAATGAATTAGAAGGTAAACCGCACACCATTGTGCGCCCCCGGTTGGTGGGCTACGTGATTGCGATCACCCTAATGTTATCCTTGTTTGCCACGGTATTGATTAGCCGAGTACCGCTGGAACTGGATGTTATTCGCGAGCGCGATCGACTCTTTCGCCAGACCACCGATGGATTTATTGAAAATAGCTACCTGTTGAAAGTGTTGAATATGGATCAGCAGCGACATGAATACCGCATTGACTTCAGTGGTCTGGAAGGTGCCGAGTTAATCGGTAAACAATATATTGCTGTTGACCCCGGTGAGGTTTATGAAGAATCCCTGCGGTTGAGGATTGACCCTGTTCATCTAAACGCGACTAATTATGAAATTGAATTTACTGTGACAGCGCTGGATGCCTCGAATGATGAGGCGACATCGGAAAGCCGGTTTATCGGCCCCAGAGTGAAATAATATGACTTCACAGGAATCCAATAACGCCGTTCCCGAGCCCTGGTACAAGCAGTTCTGGCCCTGGTTTCTGATCGCCTTACCGGCCAGTGTTGTCGTGGCAGGGTTTATTACGCTGGCGATTGCCATTGATCGCGAGTCCAGTCTGGTAGCGGATGATTACTATAAGCAGGGGCTGGGTATTAATCGCGTGCTGGCAGAGGACAAACTTGCAGAGACGCTTTCACTCCAGGCCAGGATGGAAATCGATACCTTGACCGGTGAAGTCTTCGCCGAAGTTGGTGGCAAGTCAGGGGCCTTTTCCAGTGATTCATTGCCCAGAGAACTGTTGCTGGTCTGGATACATCCGACTAATAGCGAAAAAGATCAACAAATAACACTTAAGCAGGTAGCGCTCAATCAAGGAACCAGCAGTCATTACCGCGGACAGTTGCAAACAGCATTAAGCGGTCGTTGGTATGTGCAGCTACGGGGCGACGAACCCGAACCCTGGCGTTTGCGCAGTACGATTTATATGGACAGTCCAGAGAATATAGGCAGTAACGACACCGTGGAGGATACAGGCAACGGCGACAGTGCTGTTGGTATGAAAGACACTAAACAGTGGTTAATGTGATCGTAAAACAGTGAATGCTCAATGTTAAAAATGGTGCAGGCAGACAAGCTCGATTGTTATCACTGTGGCCTTAGCGTGGCTGCCGGTGAAAACTATTGCGCTGAATTGGCCGGCGAGCTGTGTCACTTTTGCTGCCCGTCCTGTCGCCTGGTAGCGACCACGATTCACGATAGTGGGCTGGGCAACTTTTATCAGTTTAATGACCGCGAGGGCCGAGCGGTAGATAGTTCGGCGGTGAGTGAACAATTTGCCGGGCTGGATCATCCTGATTTTCAACAGCGTTATGTCCATTTTTACCAGCAGGAAAACCAACAGCGGGCATCGGTGCAATTGCTGATTGGTGGTATCCACTGTGCGGCCTGTGTCTGGTTACTGGAAAATTATCTGTCTGCTATACCCGGTGTCGATTCAGCCCGAGTCAACCTTTCTGAGCAAGTGGCCTACCTCCATTGGCAGCCAGAGACGGTTAGCCTGAGTGCCCTGTGTCAGGCCATTGCCCGTTTGGGTTATCAACCCCAAGTCTATACCCCCGATCAGTTGGCACTTATGCAGCAGCAGGAGAACCATCTCGCGCTGCGCCGATTGGGTGTGGCTGGCATCGCCATGATGCAGGTGGGGATGTACGCCATTGCCTTGTACGCCGGAGCACTGCAGGGCATTGAAGATATTTATCGGGATTTTCTGCGCTGGGTCAGTTTGATCGTGGCTACGCCGGTCGTGTTTTACGCCGCGCGGCCATTTTTTGTAGGTGCCTGGCGCGGCATTAAAATGAAAGCGCCCGGAATGGATCTGCCTGTGGCTATTGCAATAGGGCTGGCCTATTCAGCCAGTCTGCATGCAACCCTGAGCCAGAGCGGCGAAGTGTATTTTGACTCTGTTGCCATGTTTACCTTTTTATTGTTGGCCGGGCGTTATTTGGAAATGCGTGCCCGTCATCGCGGTGCGCAGTTGCATTCTGACCTCAATAGTTTACTGCCCACCACCGTGCTGCGTGTCAATGCAACGGGAACAGAGCAGGAATCTATTCCCTATTTTCAATTGAATATCGGTGACCATGTGTTAGTGCGGCCGGGTCAGATTATCCCCGTGGATGGTTTTGTGGTGTCGGGCTGTAGCAGCGTCAGTGAAGCCCAGTTGACCGGCGAATTTATGCCAAAGACCAAGGCTGCCAGAGATGTTGTGCTGGCTGGCAGTGTCAATGAAAGTGATGCCTTGGTTATTTATGTAACAGCGATCGGTTCCGAGCTGAAATTGCAGTCGATCAATGACCTGTTAAAGAACGCTCGATTAAGCAAACCCAAACTGGCCCAATTAGCCGATCGCTATGCCCGGTATTTTGTTATCGCCGTGTTGTCGATAGCCGCCGCGACCGGTCTTTACTGGCAATTTATCGACGGCGGGCAGTATAGCCAGCAGGCTCTATGGGTGATGTTGTCAGTATTGGTGGTGAGTTGCCCCTGCGCCTTATCGTTAGCGACGCCGGCGGCATTAACGGCTGCAACCAACCGCCTGCGTCGCAGCGGTTTGTTAGTCACTAACCCGGAGGTATGGGAACAGGTCGCAGGTATTACTGATGTGGTGTGTGACAAAACCGGCACCTTAACCCGGGGCGAGTTATCTATCGCGACAATTCTGCCAGTCGCCGATCTATCTGCCGATCAATGCCTGCAACTGGCCGCCACAATTGAGCATTATTCCGAGCACCCGATTGCCAGAGCCTTTGCCAACAAAACGGCTGCTGGGCAGGGCAGTAAATCGGCTGAGTATCTATCAACGGTCAGTGGAGTAAACATTCAACAGGGACAGGGCGTTGAGGCCCAGGTCGATGGACGACACTTTCGCATCGGTGCTGCCCGTTATGTAGGCGCACTGTTTACCAGTTCATCAGAGGCCGAGCTCCCGGTGGCATCGATGGCGGGATCAAATCAAACCACGCTGGGTCATTGGGTTCTGCTGGGGAGCGCCGCAGGCCCGCTGTGTTGGTTTCAACTGCAAGATAGCCTGCGCGACGATGCAGAAAGTTTTGTGCAGGCATTAAAAGTAAACAATCTTCGGCTGCATTTATTAAGCGGTGATAGTTCCAGCGAAGTTGAAGCGCTGGCCCAACGTTTAGCCTTTGATACCTTTCGAGCTGGCGCTATGCCCGCCGAAAAATTGGCCTATGTAAAATCTTTGCAGCAGCGTGGCGCTAAAGTCATGATGTTAGGTGACGGGCTGAATGATATACCAGTGCTGGCGGCGGCGGATATTTCCGTGGCGATGGCCAACGCCTCGGATTTGGCCAAGACCCAGGCCGATACTATTTCTCTATCCGGGCAGTTGATGTCTGTTATCCAATTGTTATCGCTGGCCCAAAAAACGCGTCGGGTTATTCGGCAAAATCTTGGTTGGGTATTAGTGTATAACGCGTTGGCGATTCCGTTGGCGATGATGGCGCTGGTGCCACCCTATCTGGCGGCTTTGGGTATGTCACTGAGCTCTCTGCTGGTAGTGTTTAATGCCCTGAGGCTGCAAAAAAATAAACGGTCATTGCCTATTGATCAAGCTGAGTCACAGGTGCCATCGAAACCTGTGGGGAGTGTGCAGCTTGGATAGTCTGTTTATATTAATTCCCATTGCCTTGGTGTTTGTGGTGATTGCTATCAAGGGTTTTATCTGGGCAGTGAACAGCCGCCAGTACGATGATCTGGATGCGGCTGGAAAAAGCATTTTATTTGAAGATGATGTAAAAGTGACCGTTGCGAAAAACTTGAAACCTGAAGAAAAACCGGCAGATCAAACGGATAACGATGCATGACAGAGTTAAGCATTGTTTCTGCTTTGTTGATTGGATTTTTGGGCAGTACGCATTGCCTGGGGATGTGTTCCGGTTTGGCCTGTGCCACCGGGCAGGGCGAAGGTGGTATAAGCCGAATCGCCGCTTACAATCTTGGGCGCCTGTTAACCTATGCCAGTTTGGGCGCTATAGCGGGGTTGTTAGGTAGTCAGATAGTACAAGTGGCCCCTCAGTTCACTATTGGCTTGAGGATAATGGCTGGTTTGTTATTGGTGGCCATGGGCTTATATATCAGTCGCTGGTGGATGGGTCTGGCCAGGCTGGAGCGAATAGGCGAAAAGCTTTGGCGCTATCTACAACCTGTTAGTCGCTCGCTGTTGCCAGTGACCAGTAATAGCAAAGCGTTAGTGATGGGCGGCATCTGGGGTTTGTTACCCTGTGGGCTGGTATATTCCACCCTGAGTTGGGCATTGGCAGCGGCAGACTGGCGTCAGTCCGCGGCGTTTATGCTGGCCTTTGGCGTGGGTACTTTGCCGGCCATGGTAGGTGTCGGGTTGTTCAGTCAGTCGCTGGCAAAGCTGTTGCGAACGCAGGGCTTCCGCGCTGGTGCCGGAGTACTGGTGATGCTGATGGGGGTGTGGACCATAATCCAGCCGCTACAACATGTATTACAAGGTCATACTGCGCCACATCATGAAGGTATGCAGCATGAAGGTATGCAGCATGATCAGGGCTTGCACGAAAACCATTAAAGAAAAAGTGATTGTTTTTAGAAGATAAAAAGAACTAACGAGGCAAGGAGTAAATGATGATTGCTAATGCGCTAGGTTTACTGGTTCATCCAAAAAGCCAGTGGCAGGTAATTTCAGAGAAAAAAGAATTTTCACTGATCTACGCCATTTTTTATACTGCAGTACTTGCTGTGATTCCGGCCATCGCCTGGTTTTACGGTGTCACGGAGATTGGCTGGACGGTCGGTGATGGCGACCGCATTATCATGACTAAAGATAGTGCCTTGACGATCATCCTGCTGTTTTATCTCACGATGGTTGTTGCGGTTTGTGCCATCGGCTACATGATCCACTGGATGTCGAAAACCTACGGCACAGATTCGAGTACTGCAAAAGGAATTGCGATCGCAGGGTTTTCAGCGACGCCCTTGTTTATTGCGGGCGCAGTGGGTTTTATGCCGGTATTCTGGTTGGCTTTGTTAATCGGTATTTCCGCGGTGAGTTATGCTGTCTATTTGCTCTACCTGGGAATTCCCATTGTCATGAAAATTCCTGAGGAGCGTGGGTTTTTATTCTCCAGTGCGGTTATCGCTATCTGTCTGGTATTTTTGACGGTGATTATGACGGGTACAGTCATTCTCTGGGATATGGGCGCAGCTCCCAGTTTTACGGATTTACCGCAGTAAGGCTGTAAGGTCTTGCTGGTGAGTACACCTGGCTAAGGTGAAAATCAGCCAGGCTGTCATACCCGCGGACTTAAAGCCGCGAACTCATACCCGCGAGTGCATACCTGCAAACTCATAGCCGCAGATTCATACCCACGACAAGGTGAATTGCGCAGCAAGAGAGTGCGGCCTGTGCAAGTGGGTATCCAGCAGGTATGTGGTTTAGCAGATTATTCTTGATGCGCTTGCGCGCGGGCATGACAGACTAAAAAGAATTTCTGACAGCTATGCGCCGGATTAGGCTTGTAACCGGCGCATAGCTAAGGGAGAAAGGCAAAGGCTTAAAATTTATATCCGACGCTAACCATATAAACCCAAGGGTCTATATCAATCTCAGCACTGACCTTGCCCACATCCGTTTGAAAACTGGCATCGGTATCCACATCAATTTTCCAGATAGCCGCATTGATCAGCCAATTGTCCTGTAACTGATAATCGACGCCGAGCTGCAACGCTAAGCCCACTGAATTATCGATATCCAGTCCGCGAGCATTAAAGGGTGCAGCCTTTACCGCCGAAGACAATTCATCATCCACCACAATCCAGTAGTTGATGCCCACGCCGGCATAGGGCTGCAGTGCGCTGCTGGCATCCAGGAAAAAATATTGCAGACTCAGGGTTGGCGGTAAATGTTCAACCGTCGCAATCGGTGTGCCGGTACCGGCAATGGAGCTGTTTGGGTCAATCAGGCTGACCGAATGTTTAAAAGGTGTGGAGGCAAGTAGTTCCACCCCGATTTTGTCCGACAGCATATAACTGACAGTCAGCCCAAGCTGGGTATCATTATCCGCACCAAGACCTGTATCCGGTACTCCGGCACCATTAATTTTAACTTCACTACTGCTCTCGTCAGGCTCGACCAGAGCCGCGCCACCACGCACAATCCAGTCGCCAGCTTCATAGGCGGTTGCAATAGCGGGTAGGGCACTGACAACGGTTGCGGTAGCGGCAACTAAACACTTTTTAAACATGGATTATCCCCTCTTTGTTAGTGTGAGGAGAGAATACCCAAGTGACGCTTTAAGAGTTTTGATCTGTATCAGGGTGAATAACGCCCTGCCAGGCAATGTGATAAAAGTTGGTTTTAAATCAAGGTTTAGTGCTTGTTTTTTGGGGGGTGAATAAAGCACAGGCGTAAAATCTTGCAACTGCGGCGTAAATTATCGGGATGATTCGGTGCTATCTATGCTTCACTGAAAGCCATCACGAATTCTTGCGAGTGGAACACCTCATACCATGAGTACTATCGAAACCGAAACAACTTCAGGCTGCCCGGTTACAGACCCTAAGAAAAATGAGAGCAGCATGACCCTGCAGGGCGATGAGTCGCTGATGAACCCGCTGATCCGCAACAACCCCTTTGCCTTTTACAAGGCGCTGCGTGAAAACCAGCCAGTGTATTACGATAAAGAGCTCGACCTGTATCTGGTAACCCGATACGACGATGTGATGGAAATTATGCGCGACCCGATTACCTTCTCCATGGAACACGGTTATCAGGATCGCTACGCCAACGGTTTTGTTGAGGAGCTGGCTGAAATTATGGACCGCGATGGCGGCGGCTTTGTGCGTGACGTATTTGCGGTTGACCCGCCCAAGCACACCCGCCTGCGTAAGCTACTGGAAAAAGCCTTTACCGCGCATCGGGTAAAAAGTCTGGAGCCTCGGTTTCGGCAAATTATTATTGATCTGATCGAACCCCTGGCCGAGCGCGGTAGCGGCGACGGCATGCTAGATATCGGCGCACCACTAACCGCTAATATAATCTGTGAGCAACTCGGTTTTGATTATAACGAAGTGGGCACCGAGAAAATTGCCCGCTGGACCACCGCCCACCTGTCCCAGATTGGTCGCATGCAAACCCACGAAGAAATGCTGAAAAACGCCAAAGACATGTGCGAAATGCAGAATTATATTATTCCGCATTTACACGCGCGCAAAACCGAACCGCGCGAGGATATGCTCAGCGATCTGGTGCATGCCCGCATCGATGATAAAGAAAACCCAACCCTGTCCTTTATGGAACAATTGTCACTGGCGCGAGCACTATTGGTGGCAGGTAACGACACCACGGCAGCCGCGCTTGCTAATGTGATGATGGTGTTTGCTCACGACCCGGATTTGGTTGAACGTTTATATGAATCCGTAGATGACGACCGTTTTATCACCCGCTTTGTGGAGGAGGTTTTACGATTGGAGCCGCCAGTTCACGGCCTGTTTCGCACCGCCACCAAAGACGTCACCGTGGGCGGGGTGGATATTCCCGCCTTCTCACAAATCTGCACCCTGTTTGCTTCGGCCAACGATGACGAGTCTAAATTTGCCTGTCCCAGAACATTAGATATTCAACGCAGCAATGTTGGCACTAACTTGACCTTTGGGGCTGGCATTCACCGCTGTATTGGTGCTTCATTGGCACGAATGGAAATCAAAGTCACCGTGCAGGAAGTGGTACGCCGCCTAACTAATATCAAACTGGCCGTGCCGCCAGAGGATATTCAATTTATTCCTTCGCTGGCAACCCATACCATTATCAACTTGCCGCTGACCTTTTCTCGTCGGCAATAATTAGCGAGGGTGTGCCAGCAAAATGATCAAAGAAGCTCGCGAAATACTAGGCCTGGCAGTCTCCAAATATACCCTGTGCGATCGGGGCCAATCACTTGAGATCGTACACTTCAGCGATGCCATGCCATCGGCGGGTTATAACGGCCCTATGGTGGCGAGCCTCAGCAGCACCGGTGCGCCCATTCAAATGCCCGGCACCAATCGCCCAAGTAAGTACAGACTTCTGAAAAAAGCCATCGACGGCCCCGATGGTATAGTCGCGCTCGATATAACGCCTAACGGCCCCAACGCCTTTGATATTGCCTACCAGGAAGAGGGCCGACACATGATTCGCGGCTTGGGTATGATCGACCCGCACGATCCTGAATCACTCCTCATCAGCTGGTGGGCCGGTGACGTTAAACCCTACGGTATCGTCAAATACACCATCGAAGATGCCAGCACCATCAGCGCCATCTATATCTCCGACATGTCGCCCGATGAATTCGGCAGAGGCATTGCCAAGGGCGATACTCAAAATGGCTTCCCCGGTCATTACAGCCTTACTTACCATGAAACCAATGGCCGAGAGTGGGGCCCCTTTGATTGGCGGCTCACTGAGAGTGGTGAAGTGATTGATTTGGAGTGGCGACTGGAGGGCAAGCTCATTTGCAAGGGCTTTGGTTTTATCGACCCGGCTACGCCGTCCTTGGTTGTTAACTACATTGCTGTTGGTTAATAGACCGAATCCTTGCTTGTCAGCTCAGCCGTAACGTTATAAGTTTTACCCTTCTGCAATCACATGTCTTCAGCTTTGCATGGAGTGAAATGGGAAGGGATTATCTGTTCTGATTAAAATCATTCCCTCGGTCCTTTTCTCTTTTCAGTATTGCACACAAAACTGCACCTTTGATAAGCACGCCTTACATAATTATAAGAGGAGATAAAGCAATGATGGGACCGATGGACGGTATCAGAATTTTAGAGGTGGCCGAACACACCTTTGTACCAGCAGCCTCAGCGGTACTGTCGGATTGGGGTGCCGATGTAATCAAGATTGAACACGCCGAACGTGGCGATGCCATGCGCGGCCTCGGCAAGACCGGCGTGATGGACCTTTCCAAGGGTGTGCATGTGTTGAATGAACACTCCAACCGGGGCAAGCGCTCTTTGGGGCTTGATCTGTCTAAACCCGAAGGTGTGGAGGTGCTCTATGCCCTCGCCAAAACCTGCGATGTGTTTCTAACCAACAAACAGCCGCGAGTATTGGACAAGCTAAAAATCGGCATTGAGGATATTCGTGCCCAAAACCCGAATATTGTCTATGTACGCGGCACCGCCTTTGGTCCCAAAGGCCCGGACCGTGACCGGGGTGGTTACGATATGACCGCATTCTGGTGTCGCGGTACCAGCGCTTCGGCCATCACGCCACCGGGAGCTACTTCAATCACTCCACAACCAGGCCCTGCCTATGGCGACTCTCTTGGGGGGATGACCATCGCTGGCGGTATTGCTGCGGCACTGCTTAAACGCGAGCGTACCGGCGAAGCGCCCGTGGTCGATGTGTCACTGATGGCAACCGGTGCCTGGGCCATGGCCAGCGGCATTGCGCTTTCCCTGCAACATCAACAACCCTTTAATATTGGCGCAGCAGCGGCAGCCGGCGGTAGTAATCCACTTTCCAGCACCTACCAGACAGCCGACGACCGCTTTATCTGCCTGGTGATGTTACAGGCATTCCATTACTGGCCAGACTTCTGCGAGCATATCGGCCGCAGCGACCTGATAGGCGACTCACGTTTCGACTCCCACCAAAACCTGTCAGCCAATGCCGCCGAAGCAAGGACAATAATCGCCGCTGAGTTTAAAAAGAAAACGCTGGCGCAATGGACCGAAACCTTCCAGACCCTCAAAGGCCAGTGGGCGCCCGTGCAAAACACTCTGGAATTTGCCGAAGACCCGCAGGCCAGAGCCAACGGCTACATGGCTGCTACCGAAACCAAAGAGGGCGTACCCTTTGAACTCGTCGCCAGCCCCGTGCAGTTTGACCAACAACCCACGGGCACCAACCGCGCGCCAGAGTTTAATGAACACTGCGATGAAATACTGGCTTCAATTGGTTTGGATGAAGAGCAAATTATTGATCTTAAGGTGAAGGGGGCAGTGGCTTAAGTCAGAGGTTTTCTCAGCACCGGTTTTGGCAGGTGCTGAGATGATTTTGGGTCAGGCTGGAAAATTCAAGCGTCAGCTATCAACCTGCAACGGACATTGAACCACGCAGTCAGTAATCGGGTTAGGTCACTAATAAGGATATCGTATACTGACATCTCAGCAAACGAGTTAATTAAATGCAAAAAAATCAAAAGACATTTCGGAGACCCATTGGCCGATGGGCTCCATTTGGCGGCGATGGGATCTTCACATTCATGACCCACTGAGCAAACTCGGAAACCCTTTTCCAGGAGTTTCTTGGGAAGAATATGTCGACACTCTTGAAAGTTCCTCAAAAGCTAATGAGATAGCCGTAATTGGTATAACAGACTATATGACCTTCGACGGCTACGAAAAGCTATTAGAAGATAAGTCAAAAAATGCTCGACTGGAATCCGTCTCATTGCTTATCCCAAATATTGAATTTCGAATGCTGTCATCTACAACTGATGAAAAGGCAATAAACCTACATGTCCTAGTCGATCCCAGTGAAAACGATCATGTCGAGCGAATAAAAGACTTAATGAAAAATCTTCGCAGTGAATATGATGGGCAAATATATGGATGTTTCAAAAGCGATGTCTACTTTTAACTTCGGTTAAAAATGGGGAGATTACCGTATTATTTTCTTGTGTTAATCTATCGGGATCAAGTATATTCTCAAAAAAAATAAACACTGTTTTGTATTAGTGGAACAATATAAGAATAATATAGGGATACGTTATGCAAGGGCGCTTTCTGGTTTTTGTTTTTTCTTCAGTAATTTTACTCTCTAATTTATACGCCGATGATCTTGAAGTAGCTATAAGCACTCCAGATGTTGCGTTTTATAAAGAACAAATAAGTATTGATTTTACCGTAACAAATACGACTGCAAATCCCATTGTTCCGGAAAGCATGTATATTGAAATCAATATAGATGATTTCAGTGCTAATAACTCTACAACAGATAATTGGTTTTTAGAGGAGCCGCCGGGAAGCTGCCGATACATGCATTCTTCCTCCAGGACTATCATTAAGTTAGTCCGAGGTGCTCGCATAAGCTGTAGTGATCTGCCTGCAATCCATCCTGGAACACCGTTGCAATTTTCTATCCTCCTTACCGCTGACGATCTAGTACATTACACGATTTCAGGAGGCATTGGTGCGACGGGCTTTTATGGCGAGTTAGTGGTTACGCCGCCCTTGGGTGATACAGATTCTGACGGGGTTATTGATGTCGAAGAAGAGATTGCGGGATCTGACCCTTTTGATGCCGGTAGCATACCAGAGAATTCAGTCATTGATTTGCTTTTGTTTTACACTCCAGAGTTTTCGATGTTATATCCGCAGGAATCGGATCGTAATACGTTTTTTGATGGTTTTATAACTTATGCAAACCAGGCTTTTCAGGATAGTGGAGTCCGAATTCAGCTAAATCTTGTTGGCGTAGTCGCTTCGGGGGACGTTTCACCAACCGGAGAGCGCTTCAGCGGTTTAATTGGAGATGCCTCAGGTCGAATCAATGGCTTCGAAGAGTTGAGTTTGCTCGAGCGAAGTCTTAAGCCCGATATAGTCGGTGTTATTGATGGGATTCCTGGTGGTGGGAAGGCCCAAGGTATTAGCTCCGGCTCACCTATGGCTTTCTTTTCAGCGAGCGATGTTTACTCGGTCATGCTACATGAGCTTGGCCATACTTTGGGTGCAAACCATGATTTTCCACACCTGGACATACAATTCAGTGAGGAATTAAGACGTGATATTGGGACTTTCAATTTTTCATATGGATATATTGAAGGTGGTAACGGCAGTATCATGAGCTATACAGGCACTCAGTTGCCGTTTTTTTCTAACCCGTTTATTGCTACTTGCGGTCTTGCTACTTGCGGCGTAGCTGGTCAACTTCCCTCTTCATCGGCAAATAATGCATTAACATTAAATCTTCGCAGATTATTTATGGCTGAAGCGAGTGTTTTGGATTGGGATTTTGATGGAGTTCCTGATTGGTACACGAATAAATATGATCTGATTTCCGATTATGAGGACTGTAAGGATCCGGATAATGATGGGGTGCCAAATATTGGTGAGTTTATTGCACTGACGGATCCCAATGATGCCGCTTCTAAGCCTGCAGATTATGATATTGATCTGGATTGTGAGGTGCCTGAAGATACCTCAACTACATTAACCGTTGAAAAAAATAACTCTCTTTTACTAGATCTCAGAAGATTTAATTCCAGAGGTTCGTTGATGCGAGTTGTGCCAGCGCAATCGCCACAGCACGGAGAGCTAAGTTGGGATATATATGGTGCTGGGTTCTATGTTTATACACCAGAAACAAATTTTGAGGGAATCGATAGCATTATTATGACTATCGAAAATGGTATAGCTGGAACGGCTAGTTATGAAGTTGCTATTCAAGTTGGAGATCCACTACCTGACCCTGTAATTACTTTATCCAATAAGACCTTGAATAGAACGAATTTCACCGTTGGTGGTGGCGAGCAAGTTGTTTTGGATTTTGCGGTATCCAATGACTCTGATGATGTTGAATTGCGAAATCTTACGATTGATGCCGCAGGTGACATGAATGATGTAACTGATGTTCAGCAGGTTGTTTTATATCGTGATGACAATAGTAATGGCCTTCCTGAAGATAATGAACGCATAGAAAGTAAAAACTACTTGGTTGACGATGGTAATATCGTTTTTACTTTTAGCCCTTATCTATTACCAGTTGGCGAAACCGCGTTCTTGGTCGTATACCAATTTTAATTAGCTACTGAATAACGGTTTGATTTTATGAAAAATACAATAGTAAAGGCTATAGCGGTTTTATCTGTTTTTTTGTTGAGTGCCTGTGGTGGTGGGGGAGGTGGCGGAGGTGGATCTGATGCTGGCTCTGAAACTCCAGGGGGTGGCCCGGTAACCACTACAAAAAAATTCTCTGTTAATTTAGCAAATATGGACATTCGTAAAATTAGTACCGGGGAGTCTATACCCGTAGATGTTTCAGGTGTTACGAGTGGCGAGTTGACCCTGAGTCAATAATTCAGTTGGAATTCCGGGGACAGTTTACTTAATTAATCTGCTCGATTAAGGTCTCTCTTTTATAAGCTAATAAGCACAATGCAAAGGAGGCCGTTATGGCAAGGATGCCGCGATTGGTGGTGCCGGGATATCCTCATCATGTGACGCAACGTGGTGCCCGGAGAATGAAGACTTTCTTCTCGGAAGATGATTATTATTACTATCTTAAGCTAGTATCACAGTTTAAGCGTGAGGCTGGCGTGGATATTTGGGCGTATTGCTTGATGCCCAACCATGTGCATTTTGTTGCTATTCCCGAAGAGGAGGATAGCCTTGCTCGGTTATTTAAAGAGGTTCACAGGCGTTATTCACGATACATCAACTTTAGGGAAAAATGGACGGGACATCTTTGGCAAGAGCGTTTTCATTCTTTTGTCATGAGTGAACAATACTTGTTAGCGACAGTGCGCTATGTTGAATTAAATCCAGTGAAGGCCAGGTTGTGTACTTTTTCTGAAGAGTGGAGGTGGTCGAGTGCGGGGGCTCATTTGGTCGGCTGTGATGATTTTGTCGTTTCAGTAGGGCCAATGCTTGACAGGGTTTCAGACTGGCGAGCCTATCTGTTGCAGCGAGATTGCGAAACCGACCAATCGACGATACGACAATGCCTTAGCTCGGGGCGACCTGCTGGCGATCTGTTATTTGTTCAACAGTTGGAAAGGTTGACCGGGAGAGAGCTTAGAAAAAGAAAGCCGGGGCCTAAGCTGAAGGTGTAAGAATTAAGTAAACTGTCCCCGGAATTCTGTCCCCGGAATTCGGTCCCTAAACTGTCCCCGGAATTCGTTGATCGCCATAAATCAAGGGTCTGATCCGAATGGCACACGCCAGAAATAATTGGATTGTCGGTGGTATAAATTAAAAAGAAGGATTACTCAGATGGTAAAAAATATTTTTTTAATTTTAATTTTCGTTCATATTTTTTCTGCCTGTGGAGGTGGAGGTGGAGGCGAAAATTCTGGAAATAATTCTTCACCACTAGCGGCAGATTCGGTTGATTACATACGTTATCCACTAAAAAATAGTAGCTTAGTAGAAGTTTCTTATCCCTCAGGATGGTCTATTAAGTCAAATCCGGAGGATGATTTAATTAGAGCTTTTTTGTCACCACTAGAAAATCAAAGTGACAGGGTTAGAGATGGAGTTTTTTACTTTAAGTTTAACTTGGATGAGTTGATCGAGGATGAAGAGTACGTAGATATAAACATAATAAGTGAACGGGTTAGTTCAATTTCAGGATTTGACTCGATTGAATATGTATTTGAAGCACGTCTTTCCGAAGAAAACATAACAATGAAGTTTTTGGCTCATGAGGTTTTGCTAAATGGTGATACCTACGTCATTGCATATGCTGCAGAAAAATCCAGTTTTTCTAAGTATGAATTGATAGGTAGACATGTTTTGAATAGCACTACCATTGGGATTGAGCTTGAAAATGTAAATTTGTATGACTCCAGCGATCCAGCTGGAAAGATCGCAGTGGCTTCCGATGGAGATAATTTCCTCACTGTTTCATGCCGGGTAACAGAGCGATCAGAACCCTTTGGGACGGGAACGCGAGATTATAAATATATGCATATTTATGGTGTTCTATCTACAAGTGATGGAGAGGTGATCAAGTCTTTTAATATCAGCCCGGAGTTTGACACAAAAGGTACTCGTTTTCCTTGTGGAGAACAGCATCCTGATGTTTTCTTTGGTGGGGATATGTTTTTAGTAGTTTACGGAATGAGTAACTACCCTAATAGTTTTCAACATGGATTGTATGCCAACAGGATTAATCGTGCTGGAGATCTTTATGATAATACCCCGATTTTATTGTCATCTAGGGTCACAATTGATTATACGCATCCGGGGCCGGAAACATTATATGCAGTTGGTAGGCGTCCAGATATTTCATTTAATGGTGAAGAGTTCTTAGTGACATGGAAGCAATTTTCCTATTCTAGTGATGACACTGATGAGCCGGTTGATGGTATTTTTGCAACAGCAGTTCCGCAATTTGATGCAGTTGGTGCTCCTTTTTTAATTCATGAACAGCAGAATGCTGCTGGTTCTATATTGTTTCAAGACTCATTTCCTAAAGTTACCTACTTTAATTCTATGTACCATATTGTCTGGTCAGAACTGGGAGATTTTTCGGACCCCGCTAGCGGTATTGTTTATGGGCTTAGATTGGATTCAATAGGTAATAAAGTTGATTCGACTCCATTATTTCTATTAGGGACAGGGTCTGATGTAACCTCCGTTGATATAGCAAGTACATCAGATGGTATTGTGATGGGGTGGCATGGAGATATTGATGATGCTACTAGTCAAGAAAAATTCACAATTTCACGTTTTTCTGATTTTTCGGAGTTACAAAGTGGCAACTATTATATAGAGACACTTTGGGATCCAATGCCTAATATAGATAGGGGTATACTCGTTGGCAGAAATCATGGTGTAGATGTTTATTATATTAAAGATAATGAAGGCTTATATATGCGATCATTGAATGATGGTTCGTTAATAGAAGCTGAGGAGTTTATTAGTGAAGTAAACTATATGGATAGCTACACTCTGTTTAATATTGGTGTTGGATTCAATGACGATTTCCTTGTGCATATGTATGGAAATACCCTTTCAGGCTGGCTGATCAATACTCTTCAATAGTTGGTTTTGTATTTTTCATGGAAGGTCATCAATTCACCATAAGTCAAAGACCTGTCCTAATCGGTTTTCTCTAAAAAGTAGCAAATCGCATGAATGAATGTTTGGGTGCCAGTAGTGAAAGTAGAGTGAAAAATGGGAAAAATCTGAAAATAATTATTTTTAGCAATAGTAATTATGAATAATGAAGTACTTATAGGCGGGATTGAAAAAAGAGATATTCTTATAGAAGAGTATGACCCTGGTTGGCCCGGCATATTTCGGGAACATGAAAAAATAATAGAAGAAGCTTTAGATGGCAGGGCGCTGCTTGTAGAGCATGTCGGATCAACGTCGGTGCCTGGACTCGCTGCCAAGTCTATCATAGATATTATCGTGGCCGTTGAAGATTCAGGAGATGAGGCATCTTATCTCCCTATGCTGGAAGAAGCAGGTTATATTTTGCGTGTGCGAGAACCCGAATGGAATGAGCACCGGATGTTGAGAACGCCGGAGCTAGATGTTCATGTTCATATATTTTCAATTAATTCTCCAGAAATTGAACGCCAGCTTGTTTTTAGAAATCGATTGAGAGCAAATGAAAAAGATCGCCATTTGTATGAGACGACAAAGCGAAAGCTGGCAATACAGGATTGGGAGGATATGAATGCATATGCTAGAGAGAAAAGTGATGTTGTGGAGCGGATAATTGCTTTGGCGGTTATGGAGAAAAAAGCTAATGAATAATGTGGTTTACGCGCCCTGACCCCATCAGTTTGTTTAGCGACCTCACTTTGTCAGAATTCTAAGGTCCCCGGAATTCGTCCCCGGAATTCGCGCAGAGCTGGACTCGCTAACGCTGTGTTGGTGACAATGTGCATATAGGAGGTTTCGTGAATCGCATAACATTCGTAGTGTTTTTGGCCATCGGGTTGAGTGCGTGCAGCACTTCACCTTCAAAAAAAGATGACGACCTTGGGTCTCAAGAGTATAACAAAGAGGGAGAGATTGTAGCGGAGACCCTCGACAAGCTGAAATCTGATCCTCATGTAAGATTTCGTATAGATGGGGGCTGGACTATAGCGAACTCCGATTCAGAATTAACAATTTGGTATTTTTCCCCTGAGGTGCATCCTGCTCATCCAGCATATGTTAAAAATATAATCTCCGAAAAAAATGGCGCCGTCGCCGTAGAGATAAGTGCCAGGTGCGGTGCAGAAAAGTCAGCTTGCGATAAATTATTACAGGATTTTTCGAGTTTCAATGATAGAACTATGAAAGCATGGTTAGAGAGTAAATGAATAATAAATCTTTAAAAAGTCGACCCAATAACACCTTATCCCGTTAAATGACTGAATCAAAATGATAAAAACTCTTGCAATCGGTAACTATAGATCTCTATTAAATTTGGTTATTCCTTTTGGAAGTTTAAATGTCATTACTGGAGAAAATGCAAGCGGGAAATCTAACTTATACAGGGCGCTACGATTATTATCTGAAACGGCACAAGGGGGCGTAATAAATTCATTGGCCAGGGAAGGAGGTCTAAATTCAACGTTTTGGGCCGGACCAGAGAATATCACCAAGCGGATGCGCCAAGGAGAGGTAGAGGTTCATGGCGGTCCGAAACAAAAAGCTACCCGATTACGGCTAGGCTTTTCTGGAGACGATTTTGGTTATTCGATTTCACTAGGTCTGCCTTCGCCGGGAAGCTTGGGTCCAACTGAATTCGCATTAGATCCAGAAATTAAACGAGAATGTATCTGGGTGGGGAATGCATATCGTCCGGCAAGTTTATTGGTTGATCGGTCAGGGCCTGTTGTCCGGGTTCGATCAGGCCAGTCATGGGAGGTAATTGGGCAGCACATAAGCAATTTTGAAAGCATTTTCAGTCAACCAATTGACCCAGTGAAAGCACCTGAAATAGTTGCAATGAGAGAAGAGATAAGGAGCTGGAGATTCTATGATCACTTTAGATCTGATTCGGAAGCTCCTGCAAGATTACCTCAGTTGGGTACACGCACTCCTGTGCTTCATCACGATGGAAGAGATTTAGCAGCAGCCCTTCAAACTATTATAGAAATAGGAGATGTAGTAGCTCTCGAAGCAGCTATTGCAGATGCATTTCCAGGGGCCAGTTTAAGCATTTCCGTGCAGAGAGATGGTCGATTCAGTGTGAGCCTTCGCCAGGAAGGATTGTTAAGACCATTGTCTGGATTGGAGCTGTCGGATGGTACGTTGAGGTATTTACTTTGGGTAGCGGCTCTTTTAACACCCAGACCACCCCCATTAATGGTGTTAAATGAACCAGAGACAAGTTTGCATCCGGATTTATTACCAGCACTTGCTAGGTTAATTAAACGGGCGGCATTAAACACGCAGGTCTGGGTTATATCACATGCAAGTAGGTTAATTGCAGCATTAGAAGATGCGGAAGAATGCAATTCGCTTCAATTAGAGAAAAACCTGGGGCAAACCCAGGTAGTAGGGCAGGGAATGCTGGATCAACCTTCATGGCACTGGCCCGACAAGAACAAATGAGTCACCCTCGTGTTGTAAACAAGGGCACTATAGACCTTGAAAAGGCGCTGTGGTGAAAATATTTCTCTGTAGCCTCGCCCGTTGCGGTTACCTCCAGATATACGAATATGGATATCACAATGAAAAATATCAAAGCATTATTGCTGCATATTTTCCTGCTTTTATTTATTGCTGAGGCTACTGCTTCGAAGAGTGTAACGCTAGACCCCAACGTTGTCGGTGAGATTGAGAAGCGAATTGCCAATGGAATGCTGGTCGGTATTGTCATTGGCATCGTTGACCAAACCGGAGAATATTATTATTGCTATGGGCGTACTTCTCTTGAGGGTAATCGTAGGCCCGATGAAAATACAATTTTTGATATCGGGTCGATATCCAAGACCTTTGCCACCACGATCCTTGCTGATATGGTGGCTCGCGGTGAGATATCGTATACAAAACCTATCAGGTTTTATCTACCGCAGGATGTTCCAGTGCCACGGCCTGGCGAGCAGGAAATGACACTCTGGAATTTGGCTACACATTCTTCAGGCCTATCATTGAATCCTGACAACGTTTTTCCCTCTGATATATGGGATACCTATGGTGACTATACCGTCGCAAAGTTCTATGACGCGTTGCGCCACACTGAGTTGTCCTATGATGTGGGTGCCAAATCAATCTACTCAAATTTTGGGGGAGGTTTACTTGGGCATATTCTCACACTCAGATCAAACCGTTCATTTGAGGAGTTATTAAGCGAACGGGTCACCAGTGTCTTATCTATGTCAAGTACGTCTGCTGCGTTAACTCCTCGAATTAAGAATAATCTGGCTGTGGGCCATAGCTATCTTATCCCTACCTATAGTCATGTAAATCCGGTATTTCCTGCTGCAGGTTCAATAAAGTCCTCAGCTAAAGACATGCTCCGTTATCTAAGTGCAAATATGGGATTGGTGAAAACTCCTCTGCTAGAGACCATGAGGTCTACGCATACTATTCAGTTTAAACAAGGGGTGGCAAGTTTTAGTCAGGGGTTAGGTTGGTGGATTGGATATTCAGGTGAAAAGAAAGTTTTATTGCATGCTGGCAAGACCCACGGATACCACAGCATTGCAGGATTTATTCCAGAGGAAAAGCGTGGTGTAATCGTGCTTGCCAATTCCAATGGTTATGTGGATGACTTGGGTTTGCACCTCTTAATGCCCGATTGGGATTTGTGGGATTCGCTCCCTCCTTTGAGTGTCGCTATATTTAAATCAATACAGGAAAATGGCTCTAAAATAGCCCTTGCCAAGTTTAAAAATTTATCCAAGGATGAGCTGAAGGGTTACTACCTTAATGAAGGTGGCCTCAATGACACAGGGATCTACTATATAAGGAAAGGAGAGTATCAAGCGGGCATAGATATTTTACAATATGCAGCTACTTTATTTCCTGCATCTGCGAATATCTATGATTCGCTAGGCTGGGCCTATTCAGAGGCTTCAGATAATAGAGCTGCAATTATCAGTTATCAAAAAGCGCTTGAAATTGATCCTCAATTTTCATCAGCAATTCATGCTTTAAAAGAATTAAAGAATAATCGGGTTGCGCACTAATGCTGCATAATTCACCTTGCGCAGGAATAATATTTTTCAGAGCATCCATGGATAATCTGGTTCGGATTTCGGGAATAGTTTACTTAATTCAATGCCCGCTTTTAGCCGAATGAAGGATGGAAAGAGGTTATTTCGTTATGAAGTCAAGTCTTTTATTTGTAGCTCAAGGATATTTGATATTATTGAATGCCATCAATCAAAGGTCTGATCCGAATGGCATACTTTTTTTCCCGTACTACGGTCGCTAGACATTTATGAAACTTATATACGAAGCATCAAATTCTGTAGAAGGCTATATGATTCTAAATCTTTTAGAACAGGCCGGGCTAAGTGCAAGAGTTGATGGAGAATATTTACAAGGAGGTGTAGGAGAACTACAGGCAATAGGCATCGTTCGAGTTATGGTCGATGATGAAGACTACCTCGATGCAAAGGCGATTATTAAGGAGTGGGATGAAAATCAGCCGGTACAAGATCCGAAAAGAAGGCCTGAAAAGAAACAAAGTAGAATAGGGCTTTTTATAGGCGGTATTGTATGTGGTGCTATTGCAATGTCTCTTTACTACCATACTCCAGTAACTGAAGATGGAGTCGACAATAATGGCGATGGGAGGTTGGATGAAAAATGGACTTATGTAAACCATCTACTCTCGAAGACCGAAATAGACAGAAACTTCGACGGTAAGATTGATTTCATCTCAAAATTTGATCGAAAGGGACTTATTTATTCTTCATATGCAGATGAAGACTTTAATGGAACTTTTGAAACAGAGATTTCATACGAAAATGGCAATCCCGTCGAGCAAGTGTCCGATACTACTGGCGATGGGTTTAATGATTATAAAATTAGTTTCGAATATGGCGCTGTCGAAACTGCATCATTTATCGATCCATCATCTAAAAAAACCGTAAAGGTCCAGCACTTTGGGCCGTTCAAGCTGGAGAAGGCAGAAGTTGATACCAATGGCGATGGTAGACTGGACTCCGTATATGAATATAACTCCATCGAAGAACGTGCCCAAAAATCTAACAATTCAAGCAAGGGTGCGCAGTAACCGGCACTCCTTATCGAGGCCTTAAAAGTCTTTAAGCTTGGTGAAAATACAGATGCTGGGGGCAAACACAGATACTGGGGCAGGCCTTTTATTTTGAGTTCAAGGATCTCTGATACTATTGATTGATCGCCATCAATCAAAGACCTGATCCGAATGGCAAGGTTTCAGCCTTAACCGCCATAATGTGTAAATAGCGCGCCAGAAACTTGTAGGGGGCCTGATGTGAATATTCCAGCTCCATCTTTAGCACCTGCGCCGGGTCGTTGTGGCCACCGCGTCGTTCTACCACGTAATCATGAAATATCCGCAAGCCGCTCTCGCTGGTAATTTCCAGTTTGTTTTCGGTTAGCCAGTCGCGTACCTGTTCCAAACTGCTGGGGTTTTGGGGGGTAAGGCTGCCTTCATCGTGTCGCTTTAACGCTTCCGCCTGTAGCCAGTTGAAATTGCCGCGGATTAAATTGCGATACACCTTCGCCGCAGGGTTGTAAAAACAGAGCGATAAATAGCCCGCAGGCGCAAGCATTGCTGCCAGTGTGGGGACTAGCTTGGCCGGTTGCTCCAGCCATTCCAGCAGGGCGTGACACAAAATCAAATCAAAGCCCGGCGGTTGTTGTTCTATATAGTGTTCTAAAAAGTGTTCTACTGGCTGTTCCGTTAGTTGTTCTGCTCGTTGTACTGTTAGTTGCTCAGTTAAATGTTCGGCAAGCTGCGTGGGCAGCGTTTGATACGGCCCACAGTGCCAGCTAAATTGTGCCGCCACACCGGCTTGCTCGGCCCGCTGCTGTGCAGCAGCCAGCATAACCGGAGACACATCATTAAAAACAATGCGATGGCCCAATTGCGCCAGCCGAATGGCGATTTGCCCCAAACCGCCACCGACATCCAAAATGCTTAGCGGTGAACCTTTGTTGGCGCTTAGCTTGGCGGCTATGGGCTCAATATCTGCCCAAAGCACGGCCAGACGAATCTCGCCTTTTAAACCACCGTAAACCCTGCGGGCAAAACGTTCGGCCAGGTGGTCAAAATTACGATCAAGGGCATCACTCATACTCGGTATATTTCTTGGCGCTGCCGCGCACTTTGTCAGCGGGATATTTAGCCTCATTCTTAACCATTTTTGCTTCCACCGCTCGTAAAATATCAACGCCCAGCTTGTCGGCCAGCATCACTAAATACACCTGCACATCGGCTATCTCATCGGCCACCTCGGCCAGTTTGTCTTCCGGCAGGTTAACGCTCTGCTGCTCTGTAACCCACTGAAAATGCTCCATTAACTCCGCCGCCTCCACACTCAGGGCCATGGTCAGGTTCTTGGGCGTGTGAAATTGCTGCCAATCGCGCTCGTTGGCAAAGGCGTTGGCACGTTGGCAAATACTTTCAAGGGTATCGGTCATGGCTGGCTCTGATGGTTTGTTGATAGTTTGTTGATAGTTTGCTGTTGTTTTGACAGCTTGGCGGTTTGGCAGGGATAGCGTGGTTATAACCCAGTTTATCTCGAATGAGGAGAGTTAACTGCCTAAAAACGGCACTTGTCAGCTCAGCCATAACGTTATAAGTTTCATACATCGGTTACCGCTCGCAATCGATACTGGCAACAGAACACTCGCCTGGCTATGTTTGGGCGCCAATACAAAACAAAGGACTGGTATTGATGGACAAGCCCCTTGATCTCCCCAGCAAGTTGATGGTGTTGATCTCACTGGTACAGGGGCTGTGCCTGCTTTATCTACACCAGGCCATCGAGCTGCACTACTGGCCGCATCAACAACCGCAATGGTTGTTCGCCATTTATAGCATGGCGTTTATCTGGCCGACCCTGTTACTGCTGGGCCTGAACGGCCATAACGGTAAAGCGCTGGTCAAGCTCACCTTACCCTTTGCACTGCTCAGTGGCCTGCTGGGCTATTACATGGGCAATCAGGCCACACCGGTAGAGCATATTCGCTACGATGCGGTGTTATTTGGTTTTGTGCTCACCATGGCCATCGCCACTTTCAAGGCATTGATGTACAGCCAGCAGTGGGCGCTGGGTTCTCGCATCAGCTACAGCGCGTTGTTTCTCTGGTCCTGGCGTAACTTTCTCACGCTTTCACTCTCCCTGCTATTCGCTGGTAGCTTCTGGCTGATTCTTTTGCTCTGGGGTGCTCTGTTCAAGGCAATCGGTATCGACTACTTCAAAGAGTTGTTTGAAGAACGCTGGTTTTACTACCCGGCCCTGGCGCTGGCCAACGGCTTTGGCGTCATTATCTTTCGCCGGCTGACCGGCGTTATCGATACCATCACTCGCCTGCAACAGGCATTGATGAAGTTTCTGCTGGTGGTGCTTGTATTGGTATCGCTGCTATTTCTGGGCGCATTACCCTTCACCGGCCTCGACCCGCTGTGGAAGAGTGGCGGCAGCAGTCTGATTTTATGGATGCAGGCGCTGATGCTGTTTTTTGTTAATGCGGTCTATCAGGATGAACCGGATCAATGGCCCTATTCATTATGGCTGCACCGTTTTATCTATCTCGGTGTAGCCCTGCTGCCCATCTACAGCCTGATCAGCTTTTACGG
>CBFIDJ010000027.1:0-36766 GCA_965661375.1 Oceanicoccus sp.
TGGTTCAGTTTCGTTTGGTTCTTTATATCCGCCTGATGACGCACATCCTGTAATCAGAAAAATGAGAGCAATAAATAATAGACACTTTTTCAATATGGCACCTTTTTAATAGAGAAAGCTAACATTTGTATATCCGACTTGATGCAGGATATTTTCTTGCACCAGATATTTTTTATTTTGCTAGCGCACGCTAACCCGAAAGGACTGTATTGGTCAACTATCTAACGTTTACTATGCAGATATTTCCTTGGCGGAATATCCCGGCCTGAGTGTGATATTTCTTGGCGCTCAATTTCTCTAACTTATTGTTTTAGCTTGATTTCTATAATTAATCAAAAATATTCCTGCATCGAGCAGAAATATTTTCTTGTTCTCATACCAAACAACTCATATACTGTATGCATAACCAGCAATATGGAGAGTTAATGTTATGGATGACATTCCCCGCCGACTGCCGCAAAAACCCACTCGCTTTATGGACCAGCTGCGGCAATTTATTCGTAGTAAACAGCTAGCCTATCGAACTGAAAAAACCTATTGCCTTTGGGTTAAGGATTTTATTCGTTATCACAAAATGTCTCATCCCACTCAAATGGGAGCCGCTCACATTGATGAGTACCTGAGTTATCTTGCGGTCGTCCGTAATGTATCGATCAATACGCAAAAAACTGCATTAAATGCATTAGTATTTATGTATAAGCAGTTCTTGCATCAAGACGTTGGGCTATTGGATTTTATGCCCAGTCACCGTCCAAGAACATTACCAACGGTGTTTAGCCATCAAGAAGCTACTGCGGTTATTGATCGGTTGGAGGGTATTTATAAGTTGCTGGCGTCGCTCATGTATGGATCCGGGCTACGAGTAATGGAGTCTACCCGTCTCCGAGTGCAAGATATCGATTTGGCAAATAACTGCATTATTGTCCGTGAGAGTAAAGGCTTGAAGTGGCGAAGGACATTGCTACCTAAGCGTCTGGTGACTGGACTGGAAAAGCAGATTCAATTTGCGCTGTCTTTACACGAGAAAGATCTAGTGGATGGTTATGGCAATGTGTATTTGCCGTACGCCCTTGTAAAAAAGTACCCCAATGCTGCCAGCAATCCTATGTGGCAATATATTTTTCCCGCCAAGGAATTATCACTGGACCCTCGAGCAGGCATTAAGCGTCGACACCATATTGGGGAATCCTCCGTGCAACGACAGGTTAAACAGGCGATAGCTCAATGCAAAATTAATAAAAAAGCTGGCTGCCATACCTTTCGTCATAGCTTCGCGACAAACCTGCTCCGAGCAGGCACCGATATCCGTAATATACAGGAAATGCTGGGGCACTCAGATTTGTCGACAACCCAGATTTACACGCATGTTGTTGGTATTCAAGAGCGCGGTGTTACCAGTCCTATCGATAATTAATAGAGACGCCCTTTAACCTTTCATCCGCTGCTGTTTCTGCTTAATGATCTTTGCGCTTTGCCCCTGGGTTGGGGTCAAGGATATTCACCACCTGTACCTCATCTTCATGCGGTAAGGTTTCTTCACCCGGGCGTGGCTGGTTCACTCGCGTGGTGATTTCCTCTGGGCCGCTATCGGTCATCACGTCCTGATAACCGCAGCGAACACATTCACGTACCTGCTGGTTTTTTTCATTGTTGTACATCACCAGCTTATCCATTTCTGCACATCGCGGGCAAACGGCGCCTGCAATAAAACGCTTAAGCGGTTTGTTAGTGCTCATGCGGCCGCCTTGTCGCTAACTATTCCACAGTGTCGCAGCAGGGCATCTATCGCAGGTTCACGACCGCGAAAGTTTACAAAAAGTGTCATTGGTTCTTCCGAGCCACCGCGCTGCAGGATTTCGGTTAAAAAACGCTGACCGGTTTCAGTATTAAATATGCCTTCCTCTTCAAAACTGGAAAAGGCATCGGCCGATAACAGTTCAGCCCACTTGTAACTGTAATATCCCGCTGAATATCCGCCGGCAAAGATGTGGCTAAAACTGTGTTGAAAGCGATTGAAATCCGGTACCGGATAAACGGTAACCTGTTCACGCACTTCATCCAGTGTTTGCTGTATAGGCTTGGGATTGTCGGGGTTGTAGTCGGCATGGATCGCCATATCAAATAAAGAAAACTCTAATTGCCGAACCATCATCATGCCGGACTGGAAATTTTTTGCTGCCAGCATTTTGTCCAGCAGTGCTACCGGCAATACCTCACCGGTTTGATAGTGACTGGAGATTAGCGGGATGGCCTCTTTTTCCCAGCACCAGTTTTCTAAAAACTGGCTGGGCAGTTCCACTGCATCCCAGGCGACGCCATTAATACCGGAAACGGCCGCGCAGTTTATTTCAGTCAGCATATGATGCAGGCCGTGACCAAACTCATGGAATAAGGTAGTGACTTCGTTATGGGTCAGCAGTGACGGTGTCTCTTTGGTTGGCGCGGTAAAATTGCAGGTTAAAAAGGCAACCGGTAATTGCTGCTCGCCGTTGGGTAACAGTCTGCGCACCCGACAATCGGCCATCCAGGCCCCACCGCGTTTGTTTTCACGCGCGAACAGATCCAAATAAAATTTTGCGATGGTTTTTCCTTCGCGTTGCACTTGGTAAAAGCGTACATCGGGATGCCAGACTTCGGTTTCGTTGGCGACAAATTCGACGGCAAACAATCGGCCCACAATATTGAACATGCCGTTAATCACGGTATCTGCGGGAAAGTAGGGCTTGAGTTCTTCCTGTGACAAATCGTATTTGGCCAGACGAAGTTTTTCACTGTAGTAGGGTATGTCCCAGGCATTAAGTTCTGCGACGCCTTCACTGGCCGCAAACTCAAGTAGTTCCTTATAGTCCTGTTCAGCAACTGCTTTACTTTTTTCAGCAAGATCAGTGAGAAAATCCTGTACCTGCTGTGGCGACTCAGCCATTTTGGTGACCAGTGACAACTCAGCGTAGTTGTTATAGTCCAGTAATTGTGCCAGCTCGTGACGCAGGGCGAGAATTTCATCCATCAAGGCGCTGTTATCCCACTCACCTGCCTTTGGCCCCTGATCCGAGGCGCGAGTGGTATAGGCACGATACAGTTCCTCACGCAACTCGGCGTTATCACAGTACTGCATCAGCGGCAGATAGGCAGGGATATCCAGTGTTAGCAGATAGCCCTCCAGGGATTTAGCTTGTGCAGCCTGACGATAGCCCTGCAGGGCCGTCTCGGGAATGCCGGCCAATTCACTGACATCTTCGATATGTTTAGTCCAGCCTTGAGTGGCATCCAGCACATTATTGGAAAACTGCGTCGATAGTTCTGAAAGCCGTTGCTGAATCGCGGCATAGCGTTGTTGTTTTTCCGCATCCAACGCGATACCGGAAAGGGTAAAATCCCGCAGTGCATTATCGATCGCTTTGCGCTGAGCCTTATCCAGTTGCTGAAAGCTGTCACTTTCCGCCAGTGTTTTATAGGCTTGGTAGAGACCTTTGTTCTGGCCCATCTCGGTGTAATATTCGGTGAGTTTCGGCAGGCAGGCATTGTAAGCAGCTCGCAACTCCTCGGAGTTTTTAACCCCATGCAGATGACTGACGGGCGACCACAATTGATCGAGTTCATCGCCTAGCTGTTCCATTTCGGCGAGAAAATCAGTACCCAGCTCGTGACTTTCATTCACCAGCTCAGCCATGCGCTGTCGGTTTTGCGTCAGTTTCTGTTCCAGCGCTGGCTCGATATGTTCGGGCTTGATCGCGCTGAAAGGTGGCAACAGGCTGGGCTGCAGCAGAGGGTTATCCTTTAATGGATTGTCCTGTTGGGAAGCCTTAAGCAGATTGCGCTGTTGGGAAGTGTTCTGTGAATTGGCTGGCGATGAATCTTGCACGATGACAGTTACCTCTCTGGTTGATGAGTGCATTCTACCAAAGGCCACCAGTCTGCGGCTAATATCCTGGTTTCTCACCTACCCGGGAATGATGAAAACAGGAATAACTGCGCGATAAACGATCAAACAAATGCCATGCGCAGCTGACCCTGTTCAGTTTATCCTTCTGCGCCACCGGCGTAATGGCTTGTTATAATGACGGAATAAAATACTTATCGGTTCATACTCATTATTATCTTTGCCTATTTCCAGGAGTTTTGCGCTATGAAGTCACGTTCTTTCTCAGGCTCATCCTCGATTCGCACCTATAAAGAGTACACCCCCCAACTTATGGAATCGGTGTATGTTGATCCCAGTGCAGTTGTCATCGGCAATGTGACGTTGGCGGAGGATGTCTCTGTCTGGCCCATGTGTGTGATTCGGGGGGATGTGAATAAGGTGACGATTGGCCAGCGCAGCAATATTCAGGACGGCACGGTGATTCATGAGTCGCGACCCAAGCCAGAGAACCCCGCTGGCCATCCAACGATTCTCGGTGATGATGTCACCGTCGGTCACAAAGCCATGCTGCACGGCTGTGTGATTGGCAATCGAGTTTTAATCGGCATTGGTGCCATTGTGCTTGACGGTGCGGTGATTGAGGATGAGGTGATTGTTGCGGCAGGCGCGCTGGTGACACCCGGTAAGCGACTCGAAAGCGGTTATCTCTACACGGGTTGTCCGGCGAAGCCAGCCAGGCCTTTAACGCCAGGAGAACGACAACATTTTCAAAAGCAGGCACAGGATTATGTGGAGCTAAAGGATGATTATCGCGCCGAATTAAACTTTTAGCGGCGCTAGCATCTAACTATTCACTGTCTTTTTTCCTGACCACTTTTTTCACCACCGGAGTTTGTAATGATAAATCGCCTCTGTTTCTTGCTGTGCCTGCTGACACCTCTGTCACTGTTAGCTAACGAGTTGCCACTCCCCGATGATCCCCATATTGTCGTCAATGGTCAGGGCTATGTGGAGCAGGTACCCGACCTGATTATTGCCCGTTTCGAAGTGTCTGCGGTGGAAAAGGATTTTTCGACTGCCAAGCTGAAGGTGGATACCATCGTCGGCAAGGCGCTGGCGGCCGCTAAAAAGCTGGAGGTGCCGGAAGAACAGATCAATGCCTCGCAAATCAGCGCAGCACCACAATATGACTGGCAGGATAATAGTCGCGTTTATAAAGGTGAGCGGGTGTCCCGTCAGGTTGAAATTCGCCTGACCGAAGCGGAGCAATACGATGATCTGGTCAACGGCCTGTTGGCCAGTGGCATTAGCAGCTTGCCCTCAATTCAGCTGGACTTTCAGGACCGCAAACAGTTGGAACAAAAAGCCCTGACGGCGGCGCTGGATGATGCCCGTGCTCAGGCCGAAGCCATTGTCGGTCATCTCGGTAGTCGCATTAAATCCGTGTATCAGATTGCGCCGGAATCTCAATCCTTTCGAATTGAAACCATGGCGATGCGTGCTGATGCAGCCGCCAAGAGCGAACCGGCAGGGCTTTCGCTCGGCAAGCAAAGAATCGAACAGCGTATTCGAGTGGTTTACCTGATTAAATAATCTATTGAATAAACTACTGGAGGGAGGGCGGTACTTACGATCGACAGGGCATAGATCGTCAGGACATAGATCGACAGGACTTAGGCCGCCTCACTCTCCAGTTCGGACCGGATCGCCTCTATCACTGGCCGGGTTTGCGGGCGAACACCCCGCCAGATGCAGAAAGATTCTGCCGCCTGTTCCACCAACATTCCCAGACCATCGGAGCAGGCCCAGGCTGCATTTTCTGCACCCCAGCGCATAAACGGTGTCGGTTTGGAGCTGTACATCATATCGTAGCAGCAGCCCTCATCAGTCAGCGCATTGGAGGGCAGGGGCGGTAACTCACCGGTCATACTGGCGCTGGTGCCATTGATTATCAAGTCGTACTGGTTAGCGTGTAAGGCTTCAAAACTACAAGCGCTTACATCCCCTAAATCGGCAAAATCACGGGCCAGTTGCTGGGCTTTTTCAACGGTGCGATTGGTGATTAATAAGTGGCTGGGCTTGTGTTTGATCAAGGGTTCCAAAATGCCGCGAATAGCACCACCGGCACCCAGCAACAGCACTCGCTTATCGGCAATCTCCCAGCCGAGATTGTCACAGATATCCCGCACCAGTCCGGCACCATCAGTATTGTCACCGTAGATACTGCCATCTTCCTGCAAAGCCAGAGTATTAACCGCACCGGCGCGACGCGCGCGACCACTCAACTCATCGGCGAAATTAAACGCATCTATTTTAAAGGGCACGGTGATGTTTAACCCCTTGCCGCCGTTATCGAAAAAGCTGCGGGCAGCATCGGCAAATTTGCCTATCTCTACTTTATGCGCGCGGTAGGTGAGTTGCTGGCGAGTTTGCACGGCAAAGGCCGAATGAATTTGCGGCGACTTGCTGTGCTTGATGGGGTTGCCAAATACGGCGTATTTATCGATGCTGGTCATAGTTCTTGTTGGGTCTTTCAGTAGGTAGACATCACTGTCTTAGCTGCCAATTGATGAAAACGCTTCCTTAGGGATTGTACACAAGGGACTGTTACAACATAGCCTTCGCGCTCAAGCCTTTTAGAATTTTTTCAGACCCATTCCCTGTTGATTAAGAATTTATTATTTAGTTCTGCTTCTTGACTTCCAGCTTCCGGCTGGTAGTCGTACTCCCATCGCACCAGCGGTGGCAGTGACATTAAAATAGATTCGGTGCGGCCATTCGACTGCAGGCCAAAAATGGTGCCGCGATCATGCACCAGATTAAACTCTACATAGCGACCCCGGCGGTAGAGCTGAAACTGGCGCTCGCGCTCGCCATAAGGCGTGGCTTTACGTCTGGCCATAATCGGCTGATAGGCCTCGATGTAGGAATTACCCACGGCCTGCATAAAGGCAAAGCTGCGGTCGAAGCCGCCATCTCCGCCATTGTTTTCATCACTATTCAGGTCGTCAAAACTCAAATCATCGAAAAACAGACCGCCAATACCCCTTGGTTCATCGCGATGCGGAAGGTAAAAATACTCATCACACCACTGTTTAAACCGTGGATAAATCTCTTCCCCAAAAGGCTCACAGGCAGCTTTTGCTGTCTGGTGCCAGTACCGACAATCTTCTTCAAAACCGTAGTAGGGGGTCAGGTCGTAACCACCACCAAACCACCACACCGGTTCTTCGCCTTCCTTCTCGGCGACAAACAGTCGTACATTGGCATGACTGGTGGGCACGTAGGGGTTATGGGGATGAATAACCAGCGACACCCCCATCGCCTGAAAGCCGCGTCCGGCTAACTCGGGCCTTGCCTGAGTCGCTGAGGGCGGCAGGCTTTTGCCAAACACATGAGAGAAGTTGACGCCGCCTTTTTCTATCACGGCACCGCCACTGATCACCCGGGACCGACCACCACCGCCCTCAGGGCGCTGCCATTCATCCTGCCTAAACACCGCCTCACCATCTTCTTGCTCCAGCCGTTCACAGATAGTGTCCTGCAGTTGCAGCAAATAGTTTTTTACTTGATCGATGGCAATAGTCATTTCAATGAATTGGTCTGTCGTTGTATTAGTCTACTATTAGGAGGTAGCGGGCGTATTCTGGGCCGCTGAACGGCGAGTGCTTCGCCACGATACTAAAGTGGGCGCACTATAGCATTTTTTTATCCGAGTTTGCCGTGTCAGGCCGGTCGCAATACCTTATCGGTCAGCAGATCGCGAATCTCCGAGGGTCGACCCGGTGCCAGCAAACTACCTGGCACAATGCAATCCAGGCCATGCCCTAAAAAGCGGTGCAGCTGCCAGGGCCACAATGTTGCTCGCTGACCGGCAATATTGGCAGAGCTTGAAACAATCGGCCCATTAAAACCGCGACAGAGGGCAATCACTTTGGAGTGAGTACTCACCCTCAATGCGACACTTGAGAAATCGCCTTTAATCCAGCCAGGCGCATAACCATTATCAGGCACCAGCCAGGTGGTAGGTGACGCGGTTGGACGAAAAAACTTTTGCCGAAAGCTTTCATCCAAACCTTCGAGATAGGGCGCAAACTGTTCGCCGGATGCCCCTACAAGAATCAGACCCTTGCGAACATCACGCTGTTTTAGCTTCAGCAAGCGATGCACCGCCGTTTCGTTGTGTGGGTCGCAGCCAAAACCCCACACCCCTTCCGTAGGGTAAGCAATCACATGTCCAGCCAGCAGGTGATGCATCGCTGGCTGTAGCTTGAGAGGGATCATAGCCATGCCGTCTACAGGCTGAAGGTGAATTAGCCCTTCAGTTTTTCCTGCAGCGCCTTGTCTTTGGCCATGACTTTCTGGGCGTTGGCTTCACGCTCTTCAATCAGCTTTTGGCGCAGATCGGTATCGGCCGTTGCCAGAATCTGTGCTGCCAGGTAAGCCGCATTCTTGGCGCCGGCTTTACCGATAGCCACAGTCGCTACGGGAATACCTGCTGGCATTTGAACCGTGGACAGTAGTGAATCCATGCCGTCCAGAGAGGCATTGATAGGCACACCAATCACCGGCTTCAGGGTAGCAGCGGCAACTGCGCCTGCCAGGTGCGCAGCCATACCAGCAGCACAGATAAAGGCACCACAACCGCGCTGATCAGCATCAGTGACATATTCGTGGGTGGCTTTGGGTGTACGGTGCGCAGAAGTAACCTTCACTTCATACTCAATGCCAAAGGAGTCCAATACCGTCATGGCACCTTCCAGTTGCGGTAGGTCGGAATCGGAACCCATCAGAATGGCGACAAATGTTTTGCTCATGATCTAGCCCTCAGTACGATCGTCTAGGTAATACGGATATAAACAGTCTACAAGCCAGTGATTTCGCTGCTCTCTGGCCGGGAAAAAGCGCGAAAATTACCCAACTGTTGACCCGAATGCAAGCATTATCGGTGGGAATTAGCCAACTCGCTGCCAGATTCAGTTAATTCAGAATCAAATTCAGTTAACTCGGTAATAGCAACCGGCAATATTCTCAATCAACTGCTTCAATTCCAGCGTCATTAACAGGCTATTCAGCTCGGCCATGGGCCAACCACTATGCTGTTGCAACAGATCCACCGGGGCGGGATCAAAACCGATAAGCTTTAACAGCTGCCGTTCTTTTGCGCTTAACACCTGCGGCTCATCAATAGAAGAAAGTCGCTCCTGATCGCTCGCAGTTGAGCGCACCTCTTCTTCGCCCCCGGGTAACCAACCAGCTAACTCCTCCAGAATATCGGCGGTGGTTTCCACCAACTTCGCACCCTGCCGAATCAGCGCATGACAACCCTTACTACTGGTACTGTGAATAGAGCCAGGAATGGCAAAGACCTCGCGGCCCTGCTCCAGAGCACAGCGGGCGCTGATCAGCGAGCCACTTTGCAGTGCCGCTTCGACCACCAGCACCCCCAGACTCAGGCCGCTGATAATACGATTGCGACGGGGAAACTGCGGGCGCCGTGGCTCCATCCCGGGCGCGAATTCGCTGATGATCGCTCCACAATCAGCAATCTCCTCGAACAATTGACGATTGCGAGCGGGATAGACCACATCAATACCGGTACCCAATACTGCGACGGTACGGCCACTTGTCGCCAGAGCACCGCGATGACTAGCGGCATCAATCCCCAGCGCCAGGCCGCTGGTGATGGTAAAACCATTGCGGGACAACTCGGCGGCAAAGCGGTAGGCATTGTCTCCACCAGCCCGACTGGTTCGACGACTGCCCACCATGGCAATCTGCGGTGACTGCAACAACTGGCGATTACCACGAACATAGAGGATCGGTGGCGGGTCATTAATTTGTTTCAGTAACTCTGGGTAGTCCGGGGCGGATAAGGGCAGGATCTGCACCCCCTGTATCTCGAGTGTCTGTAACAAGCTGTCGTTGTTGGTAAACAGCAGACCTTTACGGATGCTATCCAGCGCTGGTGCAATCTCGGGGTTAATATCCAGGTCGACTAACTCCGCCGCCGTCAGCTCAAATATCGGCTGCGGGCCTTGCGGTGCAGCCATGATCAATTGCCGCAGGATTTTATCGGTGAGCAGGGAGGAGGTGTGAAGCGCCAGCCAGGCGCTGAAATCGGCGTGTTGCATTGATCATCCTTGATCTTAATTTCCAAATATTCTTTACATCATTACTAATGGTGCATTTCAAACCCTGACATCTTGAAGCAGCCCTTCAATCAAGCCGCAAGACATCAGGGGTTGGTGACTTTATCCATGACTTTGAGCGGGCGGGTGGATTTTAGCACCAGCCCATAACTGACTTTCTCAAAGGTTCTGAAAATCATCAACAGGCCAGCACGAGTATCCGGTACTTTAACAATCTCGCCGGTTATACTGTCGCGAACTTGCTCACCAACACGGTAGATGGCCAGTACCTGACCGACATCCAGCCCTTCACGCTCACCGCGGTTCAGCACCACCACATCCATGCTGCCGATTTGCGAGACACCGCCCTCGACAGCAATAATCCGACCGTGAATTTCCGAGTTCGGGGCGCTGGGGTAAAAGCTGGAACTGATGCGACGCTCTTCATCGGGTAACAGGCGATCCGAACGGCGCACCTCCTCGGAGGTGCGATTCAGGCCCATAGTGGCAATATCGCGCTCCAATGCCACCATCTTGGCGCTGGCTACGGAGAAGGCCTGATAGCCCAACAGCTCGCCGGTATCCGGGTCGATATAGGCATTACCGGGGCGGTAAATACCGTAGTTTTTCTGCTCTTCGTCAAAGTTGCCCCGAGCATAGAGCTGGTCACCCGCACCGGAGACAATATGGCCATCGCTGCCAGCCAGCACATAGGGTGCGGCTTTCAGCTCTTCGTTGCTAACCACACGGCTCTCGGTCAGGAAGGGAGAAATCGCATCCAGTGGAATGGCTGGAATCGCCAGATCCAGCTCAGAGACTCGTACCTGTGGGGATAGTTTGACATCCCTGCCGCGCTTGACCACCAGTTTCGGCCGGCCATCGATATACACCAGGTTGAGAATATCACCGGGATAAATCAGGTGCGGATTATCCACCTGCGGATTAACATGCCAGATCTCTGGCCACAACCAGGGGCTATTCAGGTACATCTGGGAGATATCCCAGAGCGTATCACCCTTTTTTACCACATAGGTCTTTGGGTGGCCCTCTTTCAACGACAATACATCGCCGGCCTGACTGATCGATACCAGGGATACAAACACAAACAGAATGCACCCCATCAGTACTTTCTTCATAATGACATTCCTTTTATAGCCAGAGCTTGTGGGTCAGTGCCTTCCAGCATAGGTTGTTCTGGCCTGTTTATCTCGGAATTTACCCGCTATTTTGCACTGTCGCCAAATTCGCGAATTGCCGACAGCCGGGCAGCAGGTAATTTTTATCTGTAACCTGATATACTATAGCAGCTTAGCAATAAAGCAGTGCTGATCTCAGGCTGGATTATTTGCTTTCTGATCATAATCTTAGCAGCAACTCTTAGATTTATACTAGAAGTTAGAAACGGTTCACAAACTTTACTCTGATTCGCCCATGGCCATTTTAGACATCCTCGAATTCCCTGATCCCCGCCTGCGCACCGTCGCCAAGCCCGTCGAGTCGATGACAGCAGAGACTGCGCAGTTAATCGATGACATGCTGGAGACCATGTACCAGGCCAACGGTATCGGTCTGGCAGCCACTCAAATTAACGTGCATCAGCGTGTGGTAGTGATCGACGTCAGTGAAGAGCGCGACCAACCGTTGGTGTTTATCAATCCGGAAATCACCGTACTGGAAGGCCCTGATCACGAATACGACGAGGGCTGTCTATCGGTTCCTGGGTTCTACGAAACCGTCAGCCGACCTGAAAATATTACCGTTAACGCCCTTGATCGTGAAGGTAACAGCTTTGAAATGACCCCAGAGGGCTTACTCGCCGTCTGCATTCAGCACGAGCTGGACCACCTCAATGGCAAACTGTTTGTCGATTATATCTCGCCGCTCAAACGCAAGCGTATCCGCTCCAAGCTGGAAAAACTACAGAAGCAGCAGGCCTGAGATAACCCATGAGCCAAGCCCTGAAGATTATTTTTGCCGGCACGCCGGATTTTGCCGCTGTGCACCTGCAGGGTATTTTGTCAGCGGGCAAGCACCAAGTGATTGCCGTCTACTCACAGCCCGACCGACCCGCCGGCCGCGGCAAAAAACTCAAACCCAGCCCGGTAAAACAATTGGCACTGGAGCACGACATTCCGGTTTATCAGCCGCAAAATTTTAAAAATGCTGAAGACCAGCAAACTCTCAAAGACCTCAATGCCGATTTAATGGTGGTGGTGGCCTATGGCCTGCTGCTACCCAAGGTGATTCTGGATGCACCGCGACTCGGTTGTATCAATGTGCATGCTTCTTTACTGCCACGCTGGCGCGGTGCCGCACCCATTCAACGCGCTATTGAAGCCGGCGACACTGAGAGCGGCGTGATTATTATGCAGATGGATGAGGGGCTGGATACTGGCGATATGCTGCTGGAGACGCGTTGTTCGATCTCTGCGTCTGATACCGGCGGCAGCCTGCACGATAAACTGGCGGAGGTTGGTGTACCCACACTGAATGAGGCGCTTAATCAATTAGCCGCTGGTACTGCTAAGGCCACCAAGCAGGACGACAGCCAGACCTGTTACGCTGCCAAAATCAACAAGCAGGAGCTGGCGATCGACTGGCGCCAACCCGCTGCGGATCTGGAGCGAAAAATCCGCGCCTTTAACCCTTTCCCTATCGCCTACTGTTCACTGAATGGCGACCGCATCAAGCTCTGGCAAGCTGCGGTTACCCCTGAAAGCGGCCCACCCGGACAAATACTGCACGCCGATAAAAAGCATATTATTGTCGGCTGTGGCCAGGGCTCTCTCGCCCTGCAAATCATTCAGCTGCCCGGCGGGAAAGCGCTCGATATTCCCGCTGTGATGAATTCCAAGGCCGATATGTTTGCCACCGGCACTTGCTTTGACCTGCCGGGCGCCACTTAACAGTGCCGATGAGCAATAAACCCCTCGACTGCCGCGCCGCCGCGGCCCGCTGTCTGGCCTCGGTCTCCAGGGGTTTATCCCTATCGCAACAAATCCCGGAATTTGAGCCCAAGGTAGCCGAGCGCGATCAGCCACTGTTTCGGCAACTCTGCTACGGCGTTTTGCGCTTCTATCCCCGGCTGTTAGGCATCAGCCAACAACTGCTGAAAAAACCGCTCAAGCAAAAAGACCAGGATGTGTTAATGCTGATGTTGGTGGGCATTTACCAACTCAGCGAGACACGTATTCCGGACCATGCTGCCGTCAGCGCAACGGTGAATGCCACCAAAACCTTAAAAAAACCCTGGGCCAAGGGGCTGCTTAACGGTGTGCTGCGACAGTGGCAACGACAATCTGAAGCGCTGCTCGCCCAGCTTACCCCCGCACAACAGGCCGCTCACCCGGAGTGGCTGTACCAGGCGATTGCAACTTTCTGGCCCGAACAAGCTGCCGATATACTCAACGCCAATAACCAGCAGGCACCGATGTGCTTGCGGGTGAATACTCGTCTGGGCTCAGTAACGTCGTATTTATCGCAACTCGCCGATAGCGGTATCGATGCACAGGCCTGCGCCTTTGCCAAAACCGGTATTCGTCTGCAACAGGCGGTTAATGTCGAGGCCCTGCCCGGATTTTCCGAAGGCGCTAGCAGCGTGCAGGACGAAGCGCCACAGCTCAGCGCTGACTTACTGCAACTGCAAGCTGGCCAGCGAGTGTTGGATGCCTGCGCCGCACCGGGTGGTAAAACCTGTCACCTGCTGGAAGCTGAACCCGGGTTGGCAGAACTGACCGCGCTGGATATTGATAGTGAGCGCTTACAGCGCGTTACCGAAAACCTGCATCGCTTACAGTTAAACGCCACCCTCAAAACCGGCGATGCGTCTAATCCGGATGAATGGTGGGACGGCCAACTCTTCGACCGCATTCTGCTGGATGCACCCTGTTCCGCAACCGGGGTAATTCGCCGCAACCCCGATATCAAACTGCACCGGCAGGCCAGTGATATTCAACAACTTGCCGCTCTTCAAGAACAGATTCTCAAAGCCCTCTGGTCAACCCTCAAACCTGGCGGCCTGTTGCTCTATGCCACCTGCTCCATCCTGCCTGCGGAAAACGAAGCCGTTGTTGCCCAATTCTGCGAGCAACAGGATGACGCTGAGCACCTACCTATCGACGCCGAGTGGGGCATCCCCCGCAGCCACGGCCGTCAGCTGTTTCCGCAGACTAACGGTCACGATGGTTTCTATTACGCACTGCTACAAAAAACCATAAAAAATCCGGGCTAATCCACCTTAAAAAATGGCCTTTAAGCAATTAGGACATACAATAGGGGGATAGTATTTGGGTGTGACTGTTTGATGACTATCAGCATGCGCTGCTGGCTATACGAAATCCGCGACAAAGCCCAACTTAGAAGCCACAACTTAAACTTCAACAAAAGAGTACCGCGACCTCCATGAAAATCATTATTCTCGGCGCCGGGCAGGTAGGTGCTTCCCTCGCTGAGCATCTCGCCGACGAACAGAACGATATTACCGTAATCGATATCGACAGTGATCGGCTGCGGGAATTGCAGGACCGGCTCGATATCGGCACCGTCAGCGGACCGGCCTCTCACCCCGACGTACTGCTGCGAGCAGGGGCTGAAGATGCCGATATGTTGATTGCGGTCACCAATTCTGACGAAATTAATATGGTGGCCTGCCAGGTGGCCTATAGCCAGTTTCGCACCCCCACTAAAATTTCCCGTATTCGTTCCCGCGCCTATCTGGAAAAGCCCGCGCTGTTTAACAGTGAAGCCATTCCCATCGACGTTATCATCAGCCCGGAGCTGTTAATGACGCAGCATATTCACCGATTGGTGGAATACCCCGGCGCGCTGCAGGTGCTCGACTTTGCCGGGGGCAAGGCACAGCTGGTAGCGGTGAAAGCCTATTATGGCGGGCCGATGGTAGGGCAGGAGCTGCGCCAGATTCGCAAGCATATGCCCAATATTGATACCCGGGTTGCCGCTATTTTCCGCCGCGACCGGGCCATTATGCCGACCGCTAATACTCAGGTGGAAGCGGACGACGAGGTGTTCTTTATCGCCTCCAGTGCCAACATCATGCCAGTGATGAGTGAGCTGCGGCGCCTCGACAGCCCCTACAAACGCATTATGATCGCCGGGGGCGGTAATATTGGCGAGCGTCTGGCCGATGCCATGGAAACTAAATTTCAGGTCAAAATCATTGAGCGAAGCTATGCCCGTTGTCGGCAACTATCAGAAAATCTGCGCCGCTCCATCGTGCTGAACGGCAACGCTTCTGACCGCGATTTGTTGATTTCTGAAAACATCGAGGAAGTAGATGTTTTCTGCGCGCTGACCAGTGATGACGAGGCCAATATTATGTCGTCGATGCTGGCCAAACGCCTCGGCGCCAAGAAAGTGATCACCCTGATCGCCAATCCCGCCTATGTCGATTTGGTACAGGGCGGTGATATTGATATCGCCATTTCACCACAGCAAATCACCATCGGCAGTTTGCTGACCCATGTGCGGCGCGGCGATGTCAGCAATGTTCACTCCCTGCGGCGCGGCGCGGCGGAGGCGCTGGAATTGATCGCACATGGTGATGCCCGCTCCTCAAAAATTGTGGGGCGACGACTCGATGAAATTGAAAAGATCGAAGGCTCAACCATTGGCGCAATTGTGCGCGGCGATGAGGTGCTGATAGCCCACCGTTATTTAGTGGTAGAGCCGGAAGATCACCTGATCGTATTTCTCACCGATAAATCTAAAATTAAAGAAGTCGAGCGCCTGTTTCAGGTGGGCTTTACCTTCTTCTAATGCTCCCACGTCCAAGGCTTATATAACCCGATGCATATCGCCTTAATATTTCGCATTCTCGGCATGTTACTGATGGTGTTTAGCCTGACACTGTTTACGCCGATTCTAGTATCGCTGATTTATGGTGACGGAAAATACCCCGAGTTTTTGCTGTCCTTTGCCATCACCCTGATCAGCGGCGCGCTGATGTGGATGCCGGTAGCCAAACAACACACCGATTTGAGAACCCGGGATGGGTTTTTAATTACCTCTTTGTTCTGGATCGTACTGGGCATCTTCGGCGCCATACCATTTATGTTAGTGCCTGAACCGGGTCTGTCGATCAGCGACGCGGTTTTCGAGTCGCTCTCTGGCCTGACCACTACTGGCGCCACCGTGATGACCGGGCTGGACGACCTGCCCAAATCATTATTGTTTTATCGCCAGCAACTGCAATGGTTAGGTGGTATCGGGATTATCGTTATCGCCGTAGCTATTCTGCCTATGCTGGGCATTGGCGGTATGCAGTTATACCGCGCAGAAACACCAGGCCCGGTCAAGGACAGTAAGCTCACTCCTCGCATTACAGAAACCGCAAAGGCCCTGTTTTATATTTATCTGCTGCTAACGGCCTCCTGCGCTATCGCCTACTGGTTTGCCGGTATGGATTTATTCGATGCGGTCTGCCATGCCTTTTCCACGATTGCCATTGGCGGTTTTTCTACCCACGATGCCAGTATGGGCTATTTTAATAGCCCAGCTATTTATCTAATCGCCTCTGTTTACATGATTGTCGCCGGGGTGAATTTTGCCTTGCACTTTCACACCCTGAAAAATAATAATTTCAATCATTATATTCGCGATTCGGAAACCCGTTTTTTTGTCTATACCATCGCCGGGGCCACGGTGATTGTCTCTAGCTTTTTGGTTTTGACCGGCACTTATAATTTTAGCTACGGCTGGCTGGAGGGTATTTTCCAGACCGTTTCCATCGCCACCACGGCCGGCTTTGCCACCGCTAACTTTTCCGTGTGGCCCAGTTTCCTGCCCTTTTTATTATTGATGCTGTCCTTTATGGGCGGCTGTGGTGGTTCCACCGGCGGCGGTATGAAAGCGGTAAGAATTATGCTGATTGCCAAACAGGGCGTCAGGGAATTATCACAGCTGATTCATCCCAATGCCGTTATTCCCTTAAAGGTTGGCAACCGCAGGGTTGAAGCTAAAGTGGTCAGCGCCGTGTGGAGTTTTTTCGCCGTCTATATGTTTGCCTTTATTTTTATCCTGATGTTATTGCTGGCAACCGGGCTCGATTTTGTTACCGCCTTTTCTGCCGTAGTCGCGTCAATCAACAACCTTGGGCCAGGCTTGGGAGAAGTTGCTCAGCACTACGGTAATATCAACAACCCTGCCAAATGGATTTTATGTTTTTCCATGCTGCTGGGGCGTTTGGAAATTTTCACCCTGCTGGTACTCTTTACCCCGGCCTTCTGGCGGCGCTGATATGTCGCAGTCCTTTAATAGCGATAACGGCAACGACCCGCAAGATACGCTGAGCAAATGGGACCGGCGGTACCAGCAAAGCTGCTACCCCGGAAACCCCTGCCGAGTATTGGCCGACAACCTTCATCTCTTGCCGCAACAGGGCAAAGCCCTGGATCTCGCCTGTGGTCTTGGAGCCAATGCGCTCTGCCTGGCGGCTCAGGGTTTGGAAGTTCACGCCTGGGATAATTCGGCAGTGGCCCTGGAAAAACTAAGGGAGTTTGCAACCGCACAAAACCTCACCGTTCATACCTTGCAACGTGATGTGGAAACCACACCACCCAAGACTGCCATTTTTGATGTCATTGTCGTCAGCCAGTTTCTCTATCGTCCTATCATGCCAGCACTAACCGCTGCACTAAGGCCCGGCGGCTTGTTGTTCTACCAAACTTTTCATCAGGACAAACTGGCGACAACAGGCCCGAGTAGCCCGGACTTTTTACTGACTCGCAATGAATTGCTGCACAGCTTTCGCGAGCTGCTAACGATTTATTATCGTGAGGATCATCGGACGGGTGATTTGCAACAAGGGTTGCGCGATTGCAGTTATTATATTGGGCAGCGGTTGGAATAAAATATATTGCTCACCCAATGACTCTTATTTTGTGCTTGATCAAGTGTTAGGTCACTGCCTTTGGAGCCTGCGTCGAGACCGTATGCAGCAGGGACGCTGCATCCGAGCCCCCAGGGAAGGGTACACGGCGCGTCTCAACGCAGGCTGCAAAGGGAGTGGCCGGACAGAGAGACACTGACTGCCTTATTTAAATGTACCAGTTAACGCGCTATCACCAACCCAGCCTCTCGCCAGCCATGCATATCGCCCTTAAGGTGTCGCACTTCAAAAAAACCCATGGTTTCCATATCCGCTTCAACCTTACCCGCTCGACCACCCGTCTCACAATAGACAATAATCTCCTGACCTTTTTGCAGCTTTAACGCCTCCAAAGGCTGCTGATAATCGGGGTAGGGCAGATTGATCGCGCCGGGGATATGGCCGTTTTGATATTCCGCTTCACTGCGCACATCCAAAATCACCGGTACACTCTGATCCTGAATACGGCTAAGCAACTCAGCCTGTTCCACCATTTCAGCTTTGTCGGTTGGGCTACAGCCGGTGATGACTGCAATCACCATGATCAATAAGGTTTGGATAAAAAGCCTAATCACTTTCGGGACTCTTTAATCAGATCATAGGCTACCTGAATTTCCTGCGCTTTTTCGGTGGCGACCTTCATCATATCCTCGGGCACGCCCTGCGCGATCAACTTGTCAGGGTGGTGCTGACTCATCAATTTACGGTAAGCCTTTTTAATGTCGCGATCGCTATCACTGCTGCTGACGCCCAGTGCTTTATAGGCATTCGCAAGATCATTGGCCCTGGGTGGTGGACGATGTTGCTGGTAACCGCCGCTGGATGACTGATGATAGGACTGCTGGCCATGAAACTGCTGTTGCGCGGCCAGCATCGCCATTAACTGTTCAAACTGGCGACTGCCGATACCGAGATATTGGGCACAGCGACTGAGAATCTCTTTTTCCGCAGGGTGCAGCTCGCCATCGGCCAATGCAATACTGAATAAAAACTCCAATAACAGAATCGGTAAGTTCTGCTGGCGTCCACCCTCATCAATAAAACGGGCGATGGTGGGCTCCAGTTGAAACTCTGCTTTTGCCCCCTGTTTAAACAGTTCAATAGCTTCTTTGCGGTGCTCGGCCGTCAAGCCTAACTGCCCCATTAAGGTCTCCGCCTGACTGACTTCCTCTTCACTGATGCGGCCATCGGACTTGGCCAGATTACCCATAATGGTAAAAGTGGTTTCAAAAAACAGCCGTTGCAAGCGCTCGCGATCTGCGCCGTAGTCAAAGCCCAGCGCCTTGCCAAAGCCCTTATCAAATAAGTGCCCGGCAAATATGCCGATTAATGCCCCGAAAAAGCCAAAGGTAAAAAACCCTAATAAGCCGCCAATCAATTTGCCAAAAAACAAGGTCTTTGCTCCTACTCATTTACCGCTTACGATAATAACGCTTAACCCCATCGGGTTGTTTTCGAAAACGCTTGTACTCCCACTGGTACTGCTCGGGAAGGGTATGCGCACAGTCTTCTACCGATTGATTCAAGGCGCTCAGGGACGTGACTTCATCCTGAGAATAAATATCGGGGCTAACTTGCTCGAACACAATGCGAAAACCTTTTCCCGCTAAGCGCTCTACATAAATCACCACCGCTCTGGCACCGGTGCGCTGCAACAAATTAAAGCACAGGGTTGCCGTCAGTGCCGGGACATTAAAGAAAGGGGCAAATTCGCCACCGGTACCGCGGGATGGCACCTGATCGGGCAGCACACCCACTACTTCACCGCGCTTTAATGCCTTTAGCAAACCCTTAACCCCGACCACACTGGTTGGCACCAAAGCGACCCCATCGCGCGTGCGAGCGTTATAGATCAACTTGTCCATAGCCGGATTTTCCGGTGGCTGATACATCATGGTGGTGCCAAAGCGACCCAGGTAGTTGCCCATCACTTCCCAGTTGCCGATATGGGGAGCGAGTAAAATCACACCCTTGCCCTCGGCCCGAAGCCGGTCAAATATTTCCTCGCCGCGAATCTCCAGCACTTTTCCAAACACTTTAGCCGAGGGACGAAGCCAGACAAAGGGCAGCTCCAGCGCCATCATCCCCAGGTGCTGTATATGCTGTTTAGCCAGTGCTGTGCGCTCAGTGGCTGGCAAATCCGGAAAGCAGATCGACAGATTTTCCTCCGTCACCCGGCGTGCCTCCAGCGGCAAATACCACATCAACCGGCCCAACTGCCGACCCATACCGTGCAACAACCTCAACGGCAGGAGCGACAAGCATCGCAACAGGCTAAGCAGAATAAAGGTAGTAATGGCGTTCATACTTCTCTCAGAATCTATCTCGGAGGGCATGATAACGGTTTACCACTCGGTCAGAAACGCAAGACCACGATTTTTACTGTATGTTTCATGGCTTTATGGGCTGCGGTGCGCCCTGCGGATAGAATAGCGAGCCAAAGTGCCTGTATAATGTGCGACCTTTATTGCTGCTATCAAGCCCAACTTTTAGTACTAACCGCTGCGAGCATCAATCGCTTAAAGCACTAACCGCTAACTAAAGCAGGGTGACAGAGGCAGAACCGTAATCATCGTTTAATCGAAATAAGAGCGAGTCGTGACCACATCTATACAAGCTGCACCGGCAGAGGTTTCCACCTTTCAGGGACTGATTCATGTCCTGCAACAATTCTGGGCTGAAAAGGGCTGTGTGATTTTGCAGCCACTGGACATGGAAGTCGGGGCGGGCACCTTTCACCCTGGCACTTTCCTGCGTGCCATCGGCCCTGAAACCTGGAACGCAGCCTATGTGCAACCCTGTCGTCGGCCCACCGATGGCCGCTATGGCGAGAACCCCAACCGACTACAACATTATTATCAGTATCAGGTAGTGATGAAACCCAACCCCACCAATATTCAGGAGTTGTATCTGGACTCGCTGCGCGCGCTGGGTATCGATCCGCTGGTACACGATATTCGCTTTGTGGAAGATAACTGGGAATCCCCTACGCTGGGTGCCTGGGGGCTGGGCTGGGAAGTGTGGCTGAACGGCATGGAAGTGACCCAGTTTACCTATTTCCAGCAGGTTGGCGGCTTGGAGTGCTACCCCGTCACCGGCGAGATCACCTACGGGCTGGAGCGCATCGCCATGTACCTGCAGGGTGTGGACAGTATTTACGATTTGGTGTGGACGGTTGGCCCCGATGGCAGCAAGGTTACTTATGGCGATGTGTTTCACCAGAACGAAGTGGAGATGTCCACCTTTAACTTTGAAGAGGCCGATGTCGAACAGCTGTTTAAAACCTTTGATCACTGCGAGGCCGAGAGCCACCGCCTGATTGAAAAGGGCCTGCCGCTGCCCGCCTATGAAATGGTAATGAAGGCCTCCCACGCCTTTAACCTGTTAGATGCGCGTCATGCCATCTCCGTCACCGAGCGCCAGCGTTTTATCCTGCGGGTAAGAACCTTAGCCCGCGGTGTCGCCCAGTCTTATTTTGATGCCCGCATGAAACGGGGCTTCCCCTTAGCACCGGTGTCACTCCGCGACGAAGTACTGGCCGCCAACCGGGAGGACGCACAATGAGCAAACAGGATTTTCTGGTCGAGATCGGCACGGAAGAATTGCCACCCACTTCACTGAAAAAACTTTCTGACAGCTTTACTGAACAGGTAACCGCCGGTATTGAAACGGCAGGTTTAAGTTTTGATGGCGTTGAACCCTACGCAACGCCACGCCGCTTAGCGGTTGTGGTGACCGGTCTGGACGAACAAACCGCTGCTAAAGAAATAGTAGCCTGGGGACCACCAGCCAAAATCGCCTTTGATGACGCGGGCAAACCCTCAAAGGCTGCCGAAGCCTTTGCCAACAAAAACGGTATCAGCGTTGCCGAACTTAAAGTAGAAAACGACGGCAAGGTCGACAAGCTGGTGCATCGTTCAATGGAGCCCGGCAAAGCCGCTGCCAACCTATTACCCGCGATTGTTCAGACTGCTCTGGATAAATTGCCCATTGCCAAGCGTATGCGCTGGGGTGCCAGCCGCACGGAGTTTGTCAGGCCGGCGCAGTGGGTTGTGATGATGCAGGGCAGCCAGGTAATACCCTGTGAAATTCTCGGCCTTGCCGCCTCCAATATAACCCGCGGCCATCGCTTTCATTGCGACACCACCCTGGATATTGCCAACCCCGCTGCATATGTCGAATTGCTGAAGAACAGCGGCCATATTGTGGCTAGCTACGGTGAGCGTAAAGCACTGATTCGTGAGCAGGTGATTGCCGAGGGTGAACAACTCGGCGGTGTCGCTGTGATCGATGAAGACTTGCTGGATGAAGTCACCGGGCTGGTGGAGTGGCCCGTCGCATTGACCGGCAGCTTTGAACAACGTTTTCTGGAGGTGCCCGCCGAGGCGCTGATTTCCTCCATGAGCGAGCACCAGAAATATTTTCATGTGGTCGATGCAAACGACCAGCTGATGCCAAACTTTATTACCGTCTCCAATATTGTCAGTAATGATCCCGCGCAGGTGATTAGCGGTAACGAACGGGTGATTCGGCCACGGCTTGCTGATGCTGCCTTCTTTTATGAAACCGATAAAAAATCCAAACTGGAAACCCGGCTTGAGAAACTGAAGTCCATCGTCTTTCAGGAAAAGCTTGGCACCGTCTATGACAAAACCCAGCGGGTGATGGCACTGGCTGCGAACATCGCCGATTCCATTGGTACCAGTGCCGACGATGCTAAACGCGCCGCCGAGCTGAGCAAATGTGATCTGGTCTCCGATATGGTGCTGGAGTTCGACAAAATGCAGGGCATTGCCGGGCGCTACTACGCTCTCGCCGATGGCGAAACCGAAGACGTGGCCAACGCCATTCAAGACCAGTACCTGCCCAAATTCTCCGGTGATGGCTTACCCGAAAGCCAAACTGGCTGCGCCGTGGCCCTGGCGGATCGGTTGGATACTATCGTCGGTATTTTTGGTATTGGCCAGCCGCCCACCGGCTCCAAGGACCCCTTTGCTCTTCGCCGGGCCACGCTCGGTGTACTCAGAATTATTGTTGAGAAAAACCTGAATCTGGACCTCAAAGTGCTGATTGATAACGCGGCCAAACTGCATAGTAATTTACCCGCGGCAGAAGGCCTGACCCAGGCAGTGCTCGACTATATGCTTGAACGTTTCCGCGCCTGGTATGAAGAAGCCAAAATTCCCGTGGAAGTGTTTATGGCGGTCTCTGCTAAAGGCCTTTCGCAACCGCTCGACATTGATCACCGGGTAAAGGCGGTAAATAGTTTTAATCAGTTAACCGAAGCTCAGGCTCTAGCGGCTGCCAATAAGCGCGTCTCCAACATTCTATCTAAGCTTGATGACACGTCACAAATCGGTGGAATTGATGACGCATTATTAGTCGAGCAAGCCGAAAAAACACTGGCGACGTTAGTAGAGTCAAAGGCTAAAGAAGTCGCCCCGCTATTTGCCGATCGCCAATACCAGCAGGCACTGGCAACGCTGGCAGAACTACGCCAGCCTGTTGATAGTTTTTTTGACGATGTGATGGTGATGGTGGATGACGAGGCGGTTAAAAATAATCGACTGGCACTGTTAAAGCAATTACGCGAATTATTTTTACAGGTCGCTGATATCTCTATGCTGGTGCCCGCAAAATAATGTCGCCACTATTACTGTTCAAACTGTGCTGCTTTTATCTCGGCTATTGGGTCTCCATGTTCTGGTTTGGCCTCACCGGCCCGTTACTGTTTAGCTTTGCCCCGAAAAAAATGCGGCTGGGTTATATGCTGTGCTGGAATCGCTTTATTGTGTTCTGGGTCAAGCTTACCTGCGGTGTTAAATACCGAGTGATTGGAGCGGAGAATATTCCGGCCACACCCTATGTGGCGCTGTCCAAACACCAAAGCCAGTGGGAGACCTACTTCCTGCAATATTATCTGGCGCCGGTTCGCTCGGTATTGAAAAAGGAATTACTCAGCCTGCCATTTTTTGGTTGGGGTCTGCGCCTGCTCGACCCTATTGCCATTGACCGCAGCAACCCTAAACAGGCCTTGAAGCAAACTCAGGAAAAGGGGGTGCAATGCCTGGAACAGGGTTCATCGCTGCTGATATTTCCAGAGGGAACGCGCACCAGTGCAGAAAAAGTCGCCAAGTATGCACGGGGTGGGGCTAATATCGCGGCCGCCGCCGGCGTGCCCGTGGTACCGATTGCCTTGAATGCGGGAGAGTACTGGCCAGCACATAAACTGATTAAATTCCCCGGCACGATTACCGTGGCAATTGGCGAAGCGATTGATAGCACACAGGCTACCAGCCGGGAAATTACTGCTCAGGCTGAGCAGTGGATCGAAACGCAGGTCGCCGCTATGGATAAGAGAGTTTAAAGTTTACAAAACCCGGGAATAATCACCCCAAAATAAAGGCGACTAGATAATAATACAAATTCTTACGCAGCCAGAAACTGCGATTCCCAATCCGCTGGCGAAGAGGCCAGATAACTGTAGTGCTTTTCAATAAACAATGGCACTGTCAAACAGTCCCTGACGCAGGCCAGTATGGCATCGTCGGTATTGTCAAAGGTTGATAAGACATGGCCATCCTCAGCCACTAATGACGCCTCACCGTTACCCCATTCACGAATCATATATTGCATAAGCACACTCCCGAAGTAAGTCAATCCTGCTACTCATCAATTAGTCGATAGGTGCAACTTAGACTGGGTGTGTTGCGTTTTTATGACAACTCAAGGCTGCGGTTGAGCTTGCCATCGGCGATCAAAAAATAAGCTGTGTTTTTTCAGTCGCTTTGCTTAGGGAGTTAAGGAATCACTTTATCTATTGTCATATAAATTTCACAATGAAGAGTTGCTGAGTTAGTCATTATCAAAGTGATGCAAAGGTTAAAACCGTCGCGCCGGTGGTTTGTCCCGACTCAACGGTTTTATGAGCCAGAGCGGCCTGTTCGATGGGAAACCGCTGCTTAACGTCTACCACTATTTTTTTCTCGGCCAGCATACTGAACAGAGCCTGACTACCTCTCTCTAAATCTTCCCGGCGCTCAACATGGGCAAACACCTGGGGTCGGGTTAATTTCAATGACCCCTTGCTACCCAATATAAGAATATTGAAAGGTGGCACAGGCCCGGTAGCATTACCGTAGGACACCATCGTCCCAAGCGGTGCGAGACAGTCCAGTGAGGTTTCGAAAGTATCATGGCCCAGCGAGTCGTAAACCGCTCGCACACCTTGATTACCGGTCAACGCGTTGATCGTACTGACAATATCCTGTGTGCTTCGATTAATCACGTGGCTACAGCCATAGCGTTTGGCCTCCGCTATTTTTTTCTCCGTGCCCACCACACCAATCACTGTGGCACCCAAGGCCTTTGCCCATTGGCAAAGCAGAGAACCGACACCCCCCGCCGCCGCATACACCAGAATATTATCTCCGGCCTGTAAGGCATAACTTTCCGTTAGCAGCGCCCACACGGTTAAGCCCTTGAGAAAACTAGCCGCGGCCTGCTCATCCGATAGAAGCTCCGGCACCTTAATTAACCGTGATGCATCGATATTTCTTCGCTGACTATAGGCACCCGCTTCCTTTGACAGATAAACTACCCGATCGCCGATTTTCAGTTCAGACTCTACTTCATCGCCCAGTGCTTCCACTACTCCAACCGCCTCCACGCCTAATACGGCGGGTAGCGGCACGGGATAAAGTCCTTTTCGCATATAGGTATCAATCATATTAAACCCGGCAACAGTATGCCGAACTCGTACTTCATGTTTTTCCGGCGCAGTAAGCGCTATATCTTGCCACTTTAATGCCGAGGCATCTCCATAGTCAGAAATAACTATGGCTTTTGTTTTGGTGGCTTGGGTTTTCATAGCTTGTGTGTTCATAACTTTTTTATCATAAGCAATCGTTGAAAAATTTACGGATCGAAGGGGATAGTGTTACACGGCATCATATATTTTATAATTGTTTTTTCCATCATCCTTTGCCTGATACAGTTTCTCATCGGCCATTGTTAAAATATCGTTCAGTGTTTTACCATGGGTGGGATAAAAGCAGATGCCCATCGAGATCGTGACATTGATGGTAAGGCCTTTATAACAGAAGGGTTCGGATACTTTCCGCATCACAGAGTCAGCCCGGTTGCCGATATCCGTTGCGGATTTCAACTCATTAAACAGAATAATAAACTCATCGCCACCAAGACGTGCCACCACATCCTGTTTACGAGTAACCTTTACCAGGCGATTGCCCATTTCAACCAGTAGGGCATCACCTACCTGATGGCCGTAGTCGTCATTGACCTGTTTAAAGCTATCCAGATCACAAAAACAAACTGCCACCTTATGATTGTTGCGCTCTGCTGTGGCAAACATTTGAATGGAAAGCTCTTCCAGTAAATACCGGTTAGGCAGTCGGGTCAGGGGGTCATGAGTAGCGATATAGCTCAATTCATCCAACTGCGTATTGAGGGCAACCAGCTCACGTTGATCACGCAGTGAAAGAATAAATTGTGCTTCAGTGTTATCACTGATTTTATTGATGGTGATGCTGACCGGTACGATTTCGTTGTGAATCGTGTGAATAGAGATTATTTTCTCTATAGCGCCTGAGTCACTAGCGGAATAGTTTTTACTGAACAACAAGTGACTGGTACGTACTGACTCCGTTATCAGGGTATCAAAGGCTCGGCCTGTCAGTGATTTTCTGGGAAAACCAATAAGCTCTTCCATTTGCTGATTGGCGGCAAGAATAATACCTTGCTGGTCAACCAATAGCATACCGTCAGAGTTTTCTTCGAAAATGGTCTCGTATTTTTTTCTGGCTTCTTTTTTTATTTTTTCTTCCCGGTTTAAACGTTCCGCTAGAATCAGAATAAAAACCATCAGACCACCAATCAGAAAAATACTGGCAAATACCGGCAGCAATTCCAGATGACCTGGATACTGGGCTACGTTGAGCACAATCACCAGACAAGAACCCAATAGAGAGATCGGCAGAAAGTACTTGAGTACCTGGCTGCCAATCCCTGTAGAAAAAATGCTACGCGCTAAGCCATGGTTTACATCGCGAAAAAAGATGACTATGGATAACAGAAAAATGGACACCAGAGTGTTAGCAGCTACGCCAATATTAGGGGACAGACTGAAATACCTGGGATCAGTCAGCAGATATCCCAATAGAGCCACCAGGCCTGATGAAAAAGCCAGAATCGCTAAAGTCTGTACAACAAAGATCAACCGCCTATATTCCGCCTGACTGTTATTGAAAGACAACAGTGCGGTGGCCAGTAACAAAAACACTAATGCCAGACAGCTTTGGGGAGACGACAATGGTGCATTGGGGCTGTCAGTAAAAAGCAATGACGGCCACCAAAGCCAGGACCAGCTTGTCTGCAACCAGTAACTGACTAGTGTAGTAAATTGAAGCAAGACCAATAACAGGGACAGGGTAAGCACAAGCCCACTGCCGGGCACTGGACCCGCTGTTTTTTTCAAAGCCAGCCCCAGCGCGCAGACAATAATTGACAATGCCGTATTAACGGCCATTGACGGCGAACCCGCAAAAAAACGGGTAATTAGCATATTCTCTACAGCCCATCCCAATAAGCTCAGGGCCGCAAACAAAAATGGTAAGAAAAGTAATAAATAGTAAACCGGACTAAACCAGATGTATTTACTACCGGACATATTGTTCACGTTGTACATCCCCTGGCAACATCATGTGCCCATCCAATCCCTGATCGCTTGAGTATATCTCAGCGATCCTTAATCACTAGGACATTCTGTAGCAGGAGAAAGTTTTTTCACATAATTTGAACTAGGTATAAATACGTAGATAAAAACAGAACATGACGACCAATTGCCTATTTATCAGAAACTTTTTCCTTTCTGCTATTTATCAATATCTTATGGAGGTATACCAGCTTAATAACAGCATCTGTCATTTTTACAACATGAACTGATAAGTCGAATATTGACCCTACATCCAACAAGCAGCGTAACCGCAACCGATTTCAAGGCCGGTGCTTTGCTGCGCGGATCGATATCGCGACCAATCAAGACATTCGCTTAGGTGTAATAGGCCTCCAGGTTACCGCCATGCACCTGAATAGCCACCTCAACAACTCAATAACCGGTATTGAATACTTCATATTTTGAAACATTAATTCTTCTTGTTAGTAGTTTCACTTATATGGAGTGGCCTAGCTTTTGCTCAACCAGTGTAGCCGCCCTAAAAAGGGCTCCCAAGTCCTAATTCTGTGAGCTTTACTGCACAATAATGATGCACAAAATTCTAACGCACCACTTTAGCCACCCCTCCTATGACTGATCAATCCTTAATTAATGAATTCTGGCTGATTTTCTGCTCCGTGCTGGTTCTGATTATGCAGGCTGGATTTTTATGCCTGGAGTCAGGACTCACCCGTAGCAAGAACGCCATCAATGTTGCACTTAAAAATGCCATGGACTTATTACTGACCGTTCTGGTTTTCTGGCTAGTGGGCTTCGGCATTATGTTTAGTGGTGATGGCGATAGCAGTATGAGTGCAGGCCACTGGTTTGTAGCTGACTTCGGTCAGGCCAGCCTCTGGCAGGCCAGTTTCTTCCTTTTTCAGCTGACCTTTTGTGCGACTGCGGCAACCATTGTATCGGGCGCCATTGCCGAGCGTACCCGTTTCAGTACCTATATTATGCTGACGCTTGCCATCTGCACCTTTATTTACCCGGTCTATGGAAGCTGGGCCTGGGGCGGTATTTTTGGCGGCTCACCTGGTTGGTTAGAGGCCAAGGGTTTTATAGATTTTGCCGGTAGTACTGTCGTTCACAGCGTTGGTGGCTGGGTGTCACTGGCAGCCATTATTGTAGTTGGGCCACGCACCGGGCGTTTTGACGGTAACCAACTGCGGCAAATTCCCGCCAGCAACCTGCCCATGGCCATGCTGGGTATTCTGTTTTTTATGGTGGGCTGGATTGGCTTCAATAGTGGCAGCGCACTCACTCTCAATGCCAATACGGCTTCTATTATTCTCAATACCATTATCGCCGCCACAGCCGGTGGTACCGCAGCAGCAACCCTTCATTTACTCCGACTCACCTCTATCAATATCAGTGAGTTGGCGCTTAATGGCACACTGGCTGGTCTGGTGGCCATCACCGCTAACTGCCACGCGGTTACTACGCCCGAAGCAGCCATCATTGGTACCATTGGCGCCTTCGTTTCCGTGCTGGCGACACACCTGCTGATCCGCTGGCGCCTGGATGACGCTGTCGGTGCTGTACCCGTGCATCTCGCCGCTGGTATTTGGGGCACACTGGCGGTCGCCCTGTTTGGTAACCCCGAAACGCTCGGTACCGGCCTCAGCACAGGGCAACAATTTCTCGTGCAACTTGAGGGCGTTATCATCTGCGGACTTTATACTTTTATTATTTCTCTATTTTTGCTGTGGATCATTAATCGCATTCAACCCTTGCGCGTCAGTGTAGAGGCAGAGGAAATTGGCCTGAATGTCTCCGAACACGGCGCCTCCACAGAATTAAACCAGTTGATGCAGTTTATGACCGTACAGGAATATTCAGGCGACATGACCCGCCGCGCACCCGTTGAACCCTTTACTGAAGTCGGCATGATTGCCAACCGTTATAACGCCGTCATGGATAAGTTAGAGCAAACCATGCAGCGCACCCGCCTCATCATTAAGGATATGCGCGATGGCATTATCACTTGCAATGAGAGTGGCGTGATTTCCAGCTTCAATCCTGGCGCTGAGAATATTTTTAAAACCAACGCACTTTCTGCCATCGGCCAACATGTGGGTGAATTCTTTCACCCCAAAAACAACGAGATGTTTAGTGTTGATCATAGAGAATTATTGCTGAACTTAATTTCACACAGCCCCGACTATACTCACACGGTTTTTGGCCGGCGCGCCGATGGCAGCGCCTTTGATATTGAGGTCAGCACTTCCAGCAGTAAAACCGCAACCGGCACCCAACACACCGCCGTCATTCGCGATGTTTCCGAACGCAAGCGCATGGAGGAACAGGTACACAGGCATTCGCAAATCGCCCAGGTCACACTCGAGTCTATTCGTGAAGCAGTGATAAACTGTTCTAATAATGCCAGAATCATTTACCTCAACCCAGCCGCGCAACGACTGACGGGATGCAGTAATGAAGAAGCCTTTGAAAAAAATATTGATGAAGTAGTACGACTAAGTTCTGTTGATAACCGTTCCTTGAGCATTCTTGAACTTTTGTCTTCTGCCGACATCAGCGAAGGCGATTTGATCCTGACGTCAAAAACAGGCGAGACATATACCGTAAGCTGTAACTGGTCCAAGCTTCGTGCCAGTGATCAGCGCAGTGCCGGTTTTGTTTTGGCGCTGCGTGATGTAACCAAATCCCGCACCCTCGAAAAGCAGCTCACCTACCAGGCTGCCCACGATGCACTAACAGGATTAATTAATCGCCGCGGTTTTGAAATTCAGCTCGACAGTATGATCGCTCAGGCTAAGCGCGAAGATTCCCATCACCTGATTTGTTATTTGGATCTCGACCAATTTAAACTCGTCAATGACACCTGCGGCCATAACGCAGGCGATGAATTGCTCCGGCAATTATCGGAGGATATAAAGGGTTGTTTGCGCCAATCGGATTATCTGGCCCGCTTGGGAGGCGATGAATTTGCCGTATTACTTAGCCACTGTGATCTGGAAACGGGTGTGGCAATTGCGGAAAAAATTCGTATCAATGTACAGAGCTTTCGCTTTTCCTGGAATAACCAATCGTTTTCAGTAGGTGTCAGTATTGGCATTGTCGAAATCAACAAACACACACTGAATCAATCCGAAATTATGAGTCAGGCTGATACCGCCTGTTATGCTGCAAAGGATCTCGGTCGTAATAGAGTCCATGTCTACAAAGCAAAAGATCAGGAATTGAATGAGCGACGCGGAGAAATGCAGTGGGCTTCAAGTATACAAAGTGCTATTGATCAGGACCGGTTCAGATTGTATTACCAGAGTATTTCTTCCACCAGAAATATTCACGAAAAAATTCACTACGAAATTTTTGTACGGATGCTCGATGAGAAAGGCAATATCGTTCCACCGGGCGCGTTTATTCCAGCTGCTGAGCGCTATCACCTGATGCGGTCTATTGATCGTTGGGTGGTAAAAAATACCTTTGCCTGGATGAGCGATCAAATTCGTGGTGGTCAGTTAACAGCTGGTTGTGCGATTAATTTATCTGGTGCCTCGGTAGGCGATGAGCAATTTTTGGAAGAAATTAAAACCGAACTACTCAGTCACCCCGAGATCGCCCGTCAGGTGTGTTTTGAAATTACCGAAACTGCCGCCATGTCCAATCTCCGCCGAGCGCAGTATTTTATTGAAGAATTAAAAGCTCTGGGTTGTAAGTTTGCTCTGGATGATTTTGGCAGCGGCCTATCGTCCTTTGGTTATCTCAAAAACCTGTCCGTCGACTATTTAAAAATTGACGGCATTTTCATTCGTGAGCTGGAAAACAATTCTGTCGATCAGGCAATGGTTGAATCCATCAACACAATCGGACACATCATGAAGTTAAAAACCATTGCGGAGTATGTAGAAAATGAAAATATCCTTAACATCCTGCAGAAGATTGGTATCGACTATGTGCAGGGCTATCATATCGACACACCACAACCACTGGAATTGTTAGGTGGCGCCAAGATTATGATGCGTTAAATTAACCCTCTTGGATACGGCAGCTAAAAAGCCTGCTATTGCAGGCTAATCTGGTCGGATACGGTGATACCAACAGCCTCGAGTTGTTTTTTGGCAGCTGGGTCCTTAGATAGCCGCCAGCGTTGATATAATCCCAGGATATCCGTCGCATCAAACACATGGCTTTTAGCACAGGCCCGGGCAACCAACTCCAAAACCGAGGTAAATGTGTCAGCCAGCTCTGAAAAAATATGCGGGTTCTTTACCTGATCATTGGATAAATACGCATACGCTCCTCCACCCATCCCCACCAGATAATCCTTGTGTATGCCTTTTTTTAAATAGACCTCGGGGAATACACCACCGAAAAACAGGGACATATCGCCCAGCTGTCTCAAAATAAGGTGCCGGTCTCGAGTCGTTTCTGCTTGTCTGGCATCCCCATATAGCAACGCCAACGGGCGCAGGGTTTGCCGGCCATCCTCATAACAAAACAGTTGCTTGCTATGACCAAAGCGAGAGAGCATATTGCCCAGATACCAAAGGGTATCCTCATGGGGTCGCGGTCTTAGTTCTTCGGCAAGCTCATGTAGCCGCTCTCTGAAATAGGCTGCCAACGATTTTTCATGGACAATGGATGACTCTCTATACATAGCCTTGCCTCCAAATTTAGTTCATCGTATCTCTCATAACATTTACATCTAAAGACTGCTCGTTTTTACGGTTTTCGCTTAAAAATAATCTAACGCGTCACTATTGATTTAAATCTTTTCGCTCCAATTATAGACGCCGGAGCACAGTGCTTTGCTCTATCTATAACTATAGTGTTTGTGTTTTCTTAAAGGAGAAAACTTCATGGCGATTAAACCTCTTTACGATCGCGTGGTTGTGCGTCGTCTTGACCCTGAAACGACAACCAGGGGTGGCATCATCATTCCCGACAAAGCCGCTGAAAAACCCAATCAGGGTGAAGTCATTGCCGTTGGTTGTGGCGCTATTCTGGAATCGGGCAATTATCGTCCCCTCTCTGTCAGTATTGGTGATCGTGTGTTGTTTGGTCAATATGCTGGAACAGAAATATCCGTTGACGGTGAAAAGCTATTAATGATGAAAGAGTCTGATTTATTAGCTGTGGTCATTCCATCACAGCTTGAGGAGAAAGCAGCATGAGTGCCAAAGTTTTTAAATTTTCCGATGACGCCAGAGAACGCATGTTAGAGGGCGTTAATATTCTTGCCAACGCCGTTAAGGCCACCCTGGGACCTAAAGGCCGTAACGTTATCCTTGAAAAAAGTTTCGGCTCACCACGTATCACCAAAGACGGCGTTACTGTGGCAAAGGAAATAACGCTGAAGGACAAGTTCCAAAATATGGGGGCACAGATGGTGAAGGAGGTGGCCTCCAAAACTGCCGATATTGCCGGTGACGGCACCACCACTGCTACTGTTTTAGCTCAAGCGCTCGTACGAGAAGGGCAAAAGTCTATCTCTGCCGGCATGAACCCTATGGACCTGAAACGCGGCATTGATGCCGTGGTTAGCGTCGCCGTAGAAAAACTCAAAGGCTTATCCCAACCCTGCGATGACAATAAAGCTATCGGTCAGGTTGCCACCGTGTCAGCCAACTGGAATAGAGACATCGGCGACATTCTGGCCAGGGCCATGGAGAAAGTTGGACGCGACGGTGTTATCACCGTGGAAGAGGGCAGCTCACTGGAAGATGAACTCGAAGTGGTCGAAGGGATGCAGTTTGATCGCGGTTACCTCTCACCCTACTTTATTACTAATGCAGAAAAAATGCAGGTGGAGCTGGACAACCCCTATATTTTACTGTGCGACAAAAAAATCTCGGGTGTTCGCGACATACTCCCACTGTTAGAAAGTGTTGCCAAAGAAGGGCGTCCACTATTAATTATTGCTGAGGATATTGACGGTGAAGCCCTGTCGACACTGGTTGTTAACAGCTTACGCGGTATTTTAAAAGCGGTTGCGGTAAAAGCGCCGGGGTTTGGTGATCGTCGCAAAGCCATGCTGCAGGATATTGCTGTGCTCACTCAAGCGACGGTTATTTCAGAAGAGGTGGGTTTACAGCTAAATACTGTGGATGTTACTGATCTGGGTAGTGCCAAGCGGGTTGTCATTAGCAAAGACAGCACCACACTGGTGGATGGCTCCGGCAAGAAGTCTGATATTGATGGCCGTGTTGCCCAGATCAGGGCGGAGATAGAAAACAGTACCTCTGACTATGATCGCGAAAAAATGCAGGAACGCGTTGCCAAGCTGGCGGGGGGCGTCGCCATTATCAAAATTGGCGCCGCTACTGAAATCGAAATGAAGGAGAAAAAAGATCTCGTCGATGATGCGCTGAATGCGACTCGGGCGGCCGTGGAAGAGGGCATCGTTGCCGGTGGTGGTCTTGCCCTGGTACGGGTTGCGCAAGCCATCAAACAGGAGGGCTTGCAACTGGCTAATCAGGATCAACAGGTCGGTGTGACAATTGCGCTCAGGGCAATGGAAGAACCCTTCCGCCAAATCATACGCAATGCCGGGGTCGAACCCAGTGTCGTACTCGACAAAGTGCGTTCCGGTGAAGGCAACTATGGCTACAACGCCCAAACCGAAGTCTATGGCGATATGTTGGAGATGGGTATTATCGACCCGGCAAAAGTAACCCGTACCGCGCTACAAAATGCCGGCTCTATTGCCAGCCTGATGTTAACCACGGAAGTGATGATTGCGGATAAACCTGCAAAGCAAAAGGCCTCTGCTGGCGCTGAAGACTGGGCTTAACACTTTTAATACTTGAGTGAGTCATTCGAGCAATTACAAAAAAGGCCAGCAAAGCTGGCCTTTTTATTACGCTTATAACAGCTCGACTGGACACCGAACCACAAAGAAAAACCTAACCTGTTGATTTTATTAGTTTTATTTAATATTCAGACATCCAAGTTTGCCACTTTCAGCGCATTCTCCTCAATGAACGCCCTGCGCGGCTCTACCTGATCGCCCATTAATGTGGTGAAAATTTGATCAGCTGCAATAGCATCTTCGATGGTAACTCGTAGCATGCGTCGGGCACCGGGGTCCATGGTGGTTTCCCAGAGTTGGTCGGGGTTCATTTCACCAAGACCCTTGTAACGCTGGATGCCGACACCTTTTTCTGCTTGTGCCATTAACCAGTCCAGCGCTTCGGCAAAGGTCTCAACCTCTTCGGTTTTATCGCCACGTTTAACGTAGGCACCTTCTTCCAGCAAGCCATTGAGTTCGCCTCCCAGGCTGACGATGGACTGGTAATCTTTGGAGGAAAAGAAATCCAGGTTAAATACGTAATCTGTTTGGACGCCGTGGGAGATAAGCGTTACGCAGGGCAGGAAGTTATGGCGCTCGGTGTCCTCTTTTACGCTGAAGAGATAAGCTTTTCCATTATCGCCTTCGCCAAAGGTTTCCTGCAGGGATTCGGTCCAGGCGGTAACCGCCGCTTCGTCTTTTAGCTGCTCCACTGTGAGCGGTGGCAGGTAAATCATTTCATTCATTACCGGCTCGGGATAGACGCGGGATAACCTTGACAGCGTAGCCAGTACGGTACGGTATTGAGTTACTAATGTTTGCAGGCCGGTACCACTTACCCCCGGCGCATCGGCATTAACATGCAGTGAGGCGTTTTCAAGTGCGCCCTGTGTCAGGTATTGGATTAAGCCTTCATCATCTTTCAGGTATTGGTTTTGTTTGCCTCGGCTCAGTTTATAGAGGGGAGGCTGGGCAATAAACACATGGCCGCGCTCAATCAATTCAGGCATTTGCCGAAAAAAGAAGGTTAACAGCAGGGTTCTGATATGCGAGCCATCCACATCCGCATCGGTCATGATAATAATGCTGTGGTAGCGCAGTTTGTCGGGGTTAAACTCGGAGCGGCCAATACCGCAGCCCAGCGCGGTCACTATAGTGCCAACCTCGGCAGAGGAGAGCATTTTATCAAAGCGGGCTTTTTCGACATTAAGGATTTTACCCTTGAGGGGGAGTATGGCCTGGGTGCGTCGGTCACGGCCCTGTTTAGCGGAACCACCCGCCGAATCACCCTCTACCAGATACACCTCTGAAAGAGCGGGATCCTTTTCCTGACAGTCCGCCAGCTTACCGGGCAAGCCAGCAATATCCAGCGCGCCCTTACGCCGGGTCATATCCCTGGCCTTTCTGGCAGCTTCCCGGGCCCGGGCGGCATCCAGCATTTTGGTGACAACAATCTTTGCTTCAGAGGGGTTTTCCAGTAGATAGTCCCCAAAGGACTGGTTCATGGCTTGTTCAACAACGGTTTTAACTTCCGATGAAACCAGCTTATCTTTGGTTTGCGAGGAGAACTTGGGGTCGGGGACTTTAACCGAGATAACGGCGGTCAAGCCTTCCCGAGCATCATCGCCACTGGTGGAAACCTTGGCCTTTTTCGCTAAGCCTTCTCGTTCAATATAGTTGTTGAGGCTGCGGGTTAGGGACGCTCTAAAGCCCGCCAGGTGGGTGCCACCATCGCGCTGGGGTATATTATTGGTATAGCAGTATATATTTTCCTGGAAGGTATCATTCCACTGTAAGGCAACTTCAACGCCCACGCCGCCTTCGCCCATCACATCAAAGTGAAACAGTTTATTAATGGTGCTTTTGTTCTGGTTCAAATACCCAACAAAAGCGCTTAATCCACCGTCGTAACCATATTCTTCCTGCTCACCGCTGCGCTCATCCTTTAATAGGATCTTCACACCGGAGTTAAGAAAGGCTAGCTCACGCAGTCTTTTGGCCAGGATATCGAAGTGGAAATTGATATTGCTGAAGGTGTTGGCTGAGGGTTTAAAGCGGATTTCTGTACCGGTGGATTCGGTATCACCCACCAAAGCCAGTGGCTCCTGTGGCACACCGTGGCGATAGACCTGCTCATGGATCTTGCCACCTCGGCGAATAGTTAATTTAAGCTCTTCAGACAGGGCGTTTACCACGGAAACCCCTACACCGTGCAGCCCGCCAGAGACTTTATAGGTATTGTCATCAAACTTACCACCGGCATGCAATACAGTCAGAATAACTTCTGCGGCTGATACACCTTCCTCGTGGATTTCTGTCGGTATACCGCGGCCATCGTCAGCCACAGAGACAGATTCATCGGGATGAATCGTTACAAGAATAGTGGAACAGTGAC
>CBFIDJ010000027.1:36863-57665 GCA_965661375.1 Oceanicoccus sp.
TGCGGTCTCAGCAGTGATTGTTCCATGTTCCACGTGGAACATGGAGATGCTTGCACTGTCAGACCAGCAGTCAGTCATATCTTTATAATCAACACAGGTAACAAACACCTGACAATCCAGTGCCTCCAAAAGGGCACAGAGGGCCTGCCTGTGCTGAAAATCCAACTCGGCAGGCAGGTCATCTATTAAAAACACACAGGGCCGTTTAGCCAGTTGCGACAGTAGATAGCCCTGAGCTACCCTGAGCGCACAGACAACCAGCTTTTGTTGTCCTCTGGAGAGAATGTCTGACGCACTGCTGCCATGGTGCTTAAACCTCAAGTCGGCACGGTGATAACCATATAGGGTATAACCCTGCGATTTTTCTCGCTCCCTGTGGCTGGTAAGAACCTCTGCCAGTGTCTGCTCTTTGTCCCAACCCCGGTAGTAGCCTATAGTCAAACCTTCCAGGTCAATCAGCTGCTCTAGTATTTTATTGAAAACGGGTATGAGCTGTGCGTAGTAAAGGGCGCGGAAATTATCAATTTGTTCACTTAAGCCCACCAGCTCTGCCGTCCAGACCGAGAGTTGACGCTCATCTATTCTACCATGACGCAATAAACTATTCCGTTGTTTTAAACAGCGCTGGGCGCTTTTCCAGACAGCATGGAAGCGATGTTCCACGTGAAACACTCCCCAATCCAAAAATTGTCTGCGGACAGAGGGAGAACCCTCCAAAAGCTTAAAGGTGTCAGAGCAGATGACCTGAAGAGGCAGGTTTTCTGCTAACAGTGCAGCAGAACGAACTGACTGACCGGACATCTTGATGGAACCGGGTTTACTAGTAGAGCGACTCCGCTCAACGCCAACAGGCTGAAAACCAGCACCAGCTATATTGATTTCGGCAAAGCTAACGCAGCTATCGGCGTCATGATTAATTAAGGGTTTTAGCTTATGGCTACGAAAGGAACGAGCCGAGGAGAGTAGGTGTATCGCTTCCAGGACACTGGTCTTGCCCGCGCCATTATTGCCGTAGAGTATATTGATAGGGGAGAGGTTCTGAAGGCTGACTCCCACTAGGTTGCGAACACCTGAGATTTGCAGCCTTCTGATAAGCACGCTGATTATAGGATTCCGTTTAAGAGTGAGCGATAAGTCAGTTACAGCCTCATAGGCATAACAACATACATGGAGTCGCCTTCTTCAGACTCTTCCAATAAGGCGCTACTGTTCGCATCACCCAGAGATAGCTTAACACTTTCCCCGCTCAGCACACCCAGCACATCCAATAAGTAACTAACGTTAAAACCAATCTCCAGCTGCTCACCCTGATAATCAACGGTGACATTTTCCTCGGCCTCTTCCTGTTCGGGGTTATTGGCAATGATCTGTATATTGCCCCCGGTCAACAGCAGTCGAACGCCGCGGTATTTCTCATTGGAAAGAATAGAGGTACGTGTAAAGGCCTGACGCAGTTCGTCTCTGGAACCAAACACAGTCTTGGTACTAGCCTTCGGCAATACTCGCTCATAATCGGGAAACTTGCCATCAACCAGCTTGGAGGTGAAGGTAAACTCTTCGGTAGTCGCGCGAATATGGTTGCTGCCAATCACCACTTCAACATCATCGTTCTCATTCATTAACAGGCGAGCCAGTTCGATCACGCCCTTGCGCGGAAGAATAACCTGTAGCGTCTCAGTGACATCAATGTCCGCAGACAAGGTACACAACGCCAGACGATGCCCATCAGTTGCTACCACGCGAAGGTGACCGGACTGAACTTCCCACAGCATGCCATTCAAGTAGTAGCGTACATCCTGTTGCGCCATGGCAAAGCCGGTGCGGTCAATTAAGCGCTTTAAATCACCTTGTTTTACGCTAAAACTTTGGCTGCCTGGGCTTTCCTCTACATTGGGGAAATCATTAGCTGACAAGGTAGACAGCGAGAAGCGACTGCGACCAGAGCGTACTACAACTTTCTGATCATCGAGGGTAAATTCAATATCACTGCCATCGGGTAGGGATTTACATATATCCGCAAGTTTTCGTGCCGGTACTGTTATAACACCTCCTGATTCCGCTGCTGTCTCCAGTTTAACGCGACCAACCAGCTCGACCTCCAGATCGGTACCGGTAATAGACAACTGATCTCCCTCCAGCTCTAGCATGACATTGGAAAGAATCGGCAGCGTTTGGCGACGCTCCACCACACCAGCCACCAGGTTAAGTGGTTTTAACAGAGCTTCACGGGAAATCACGAATTTCATCTTAATCCAAATCCTTATTTTGATTGGCTATTAAAATTTTGATTAATGTAATACTAAACTCTTAGCTGTCTATCTACTAGCCAGACTGGTGACACGTCACCGTCAACTAAGCTTAATAGCAAGCTTTGCTGCTAGGTCGTTAAGGACCGCAGCAGGTTTTTGCAATCTTCCCGAATATCTGCATCGGTCTCTTCAAGCTCTTTGATCTTACGGCAGGCATGCAATACCGTAGTGTGATCCCGGCCTCCAAAGCTGTCACCAATTTCAGGCAGGCTGTGGTTGGTTAATTCCTTAGCAAGGCACATCGCCACTTGGCGTGGACGAGCCACTGAGCGGCTACGGCGCTTGGACATCATATCGGACACCTTAATTTTATAATATTCGGCGACGGTTCGCTGAATATTATCAAGACTGATCTGTTTATCCTGTAGCGCCAGCAGATCCTTCAGCGATTCGCGAATCAGTTCAATATCAATTGAACGACCTGTGAAGTGAGCGCTCGCTATCACCCGTTTCAAGGCGCCTTCGAGCTCTCGGACATTGGAACGAATCCTCTGGGCAATAAAGAAAGCGGCATCGGCTGGCAGGTCGATATCGGCCTGTTCCGCCTTCTTCATTAATATAGCCACCCGTGTTTCAAGTTCGGGCGGTTCCACGGCAACGGTCAAGCCCCAACCAAAGCGGGATTTTAAACGCTCTTCCAGCCCGTTGATCTCCTTAGGGTAGCGATCACAGGTCAAAATCATTTGCTGCCCACCTTCGAGCAGAGCATTGAAGGTGTGGAAAAACTCTTCCTGGGAGCGCTCCTTGCCGGCAAAAAACTGAATATCATCAATCAGTAGTGCGTCCACTGAACGGTAGTAACGCTTAAACTCATTGATGGCATTTAATTGCAGGGCTTTCACCATATCTGCAACAAAACGTTCTGAATGCAGGTAGACAACCTTAGCATCGGGCTTTTTCGCCAACAGCGCATTGCCCACAGAATGCATTAGATGGGTTTTACCCAAACCAACTCCACCGTAGAGAAACAGCGGGTTATAAGCACCGCCAATATTCTCGGCTACCTGCATGGAAGCAGCCCGGGCTAATTGATTGGATTTCCCTTCAACAAAGGTATTAAACGTATAGTTTTCGATCAGGAAGCTTTGGTGTTTTATGCCACCCTCAACTTCGACCACGGTGCGCTGGTTTGAAGGCATCCTCTGCAGAACGTCTGAGCGCGGCACAGCCACACCAGAAAACTCCTCGGAGGACATGGACCGGGGCGAAGGGAGTTGTTCATTGATAACAGGCGCGACAACTGACTTGCTGCCTATTTCCAGGCTGACATTAGTCGCCTGATCAAGACTCAACTCGGCGATAATTTCCTGGATACGGGCAAAGTATTTATTCTTCACCCAATCCTTCACAAACCGATTGGGTGCAAATAGCTGTAATTGAGCGCCACTGCACTCAACCTGCAAAGGACGAATCCAGGTGTTAAACTGTTGAGATGGCAACTCATCCTGAAGGTACTGGATACATTGCTGCCAAACTGTTTCTGACAAAATAGCTCTCCGCAAAAGTTCTTGGAAAGGAACCGCGTATATTTATTGTTAGCATTAACTGCAACAACGTTGATTCGAAATTCATGAATCGAGTCGTAACATTTGAAGCAAGCCTGAAGTACTCTTCGCTACATTCTTCAAATGTACGTTTCAAAGGTATTCCCTGATAACCCACTCAATTGATCGCACATCGCAACAATCATTCTTATTTTCGCAATCATTTGGAGGTAACGAGAAACTCGATTCGGGAAAGGCCGTAGTGGACTGGCCAATTACCCTGGGTGCTGTGCATTGTACTCCCGCCATTTTGACTTATCCACAAAAAATCGTAGTTTTTTTCATCATGTCAATTCCCTATTAACTATTGTTTTTCAATAACTTAGCTAAATAGCTCATCAAAAACAGTGCCACTTTTGCAAACTTTATCAAGATGTGGATAACTCCATTTATTAGCTGTGGATAAGTTATCAATAAGCTGTACGCAAACTGTGTTTAGCAGCAAACCGTTGATGACTAAAGTCTTGCTTCATTTATATAGGTAAAATTGCTCAAATAGAAACCAGAAACAAATTGATATTAACAGGCAAATTCTCTAGAATGCGCGGTCCTTAATTAAGGGGGGTATCGCCCCTCGTCGCGAGAGCTTCGCTCCCTTCAGATTGCCTGGGGTCAGAGGTACTCGTAATAACCGTTCAGATAGATTTATTGGAATATAGTCATGAAAAGAACATTTCAACCCAGTGTACTGAAACGCGCACGCACCCATGGTTTCCGTGCTCGCATGGCCACTAAAAACGGTCGCGCTGTTATCAACCGTCGTCGTGCTAAAGGTCGTAAACGCCTCGCTGCTTAATTGCTGTTTGCACTACTGCAAGTCTCTGACGGATTCCCGTGGTTAATTACCCCTTTGATACATCCCTCAGATTACTTGACGCCAGTGCTTACAAAGCTGTCTTTGACGATGCTCAGATAAAAGTGTCCAACCAGCACCTTTTAATGCTGGCTCGCCAAAACAGCTTCACCCACCCCAGGCTGGGTTTGGTGATTGCAAAGAAAAATGTGCGCTTGGCTACGCAAAGAAACCGGGTCAAGCGCATCATAAGAGAAAGCTTCAGGCTACGGCAGCACCAGCTGGCCCCTGTCGATGTTATAGTGCTTGCACGTCGTGGTCTGCAACAGTTTAGCCACGCCGAATTGCACCAGATGTTTGATCAGCTTTGGCGTCAACTGCAAAAAAAAGCCGTCAGAAAAATCAACGACAATCAGCCACTTGCGAATTCTTAAAGGCGAACCATGCGCCGATGTATTATCAGTTTGATTAAAGCCTACCGCTTGTTAATCAGCCCTTTTATGGCCCGCTGCTGTCGTTTTCATCCCAGTTGTTCCTGCTACGCCATTGAAGCCATTGAGCTGCATGGTATTTTCAAGGGCAGCTATCTATCGATCATGCGCTTACTTCGCTGTCACCCCTTTCACCCCGGCGGTTACGATCCAGTGCCGGAAAAACCACTCGACCAAGACGGGCATACTGCACATTAATTATGGACTTCCAACGTTATTTATTAATAGGCGCTGTCGCTGTACTTTCCTTTATGTTGCTGACCGAATGGGTACAGTTTAAAGACCAACAAAGTGCAGAGCAGACAGAACAAAGGGTTACCACCTACCAACAGGAAGCCGTTCCGCAAGCACCAGCGCTGGCAGAAACTAACGCCATCGGAACTGAGGCTGCGCCAGCCCTGGGCAGTGACACAGATATTCCCGCCCTGGAACAACCAGAGCCTAGCGCCGATACACCGCAAGCCGCTTCGAACTTTAGTAATATCGTTAGAGTAAATACCGATACATTGACGCTGGATATAAATGCGATTGGGGGCGATATCGTCTACGCCGCGCTGAAAAAGCACTATGCCAAAATTGATAACCCCGATGAGCCATTCACCCTACTGGAGCAATCCAACCTTAGAACCTATATTGCGCAAAGTGGTTTAATCGGGGTTAACGGCATTGATACCGCCAATGGCCGCGCCCAATTCAATGTGGCAAAAAATGAATACTCTCTACAGGATGGACAGGACCAGTTAGCTGTTGATCTGGTGTATAAAAACTCCGAACAACAGGGCGTCAGTATTACCAAGCGCTTCACCTTTACTCGCGGCGAATACCTGATCAAGGTTGAATACCTGATCAACAACAAGAGTGACAGCGCCTGGTCTGGTGCCATGTTTGGTCAGCTAAAACGGGATAACACACCCGACCCCTCCGCCGAGAGTTCCGGTATGGGGTTAAAACCCTATTTGGGTGCGGCAGTGTTTCTTCCGGATGCCCCCTATAACAAAGTCAGTTTTGATGAAATTCGAGAAAAGGAATTTCCCAAACAGAATATTGAGGGTGGCTGGATTGCGATAATCCAACACTATTTTACCAGCGCCTGGATTCCCGACGCATCACAGACAAACACCTACGCTATGTTGAGCTCACGGGATGATGCCAATATTGTTCGCTTTACCGGACCCCAGGTTACAGTTCCGGCGGGGTCATCGGGAGAAATTAGCGCACAACTCTATGCCGGCCCCAAAGATCAATACCGGTTGGAAGAAATTTCCACCGGCCTTGAGTTAACTGTGGATTACGGCATTTTGTGGTGGATTGCTCAACCGCTGTTCTGGCTACTCACTAAACTCCACTCGGTGCTAGGCAACTGGGGTTTTGCGATTATTGCAGTGACTGTCCTGGTAAAAGCGGCATTCTTCCAGCTTAATGCCAAGGCCTATACCTCCATGGCCAATATGCGCAAGGTTCAGCCCAAACTGGTTGCCATCCGTGAGCGCTACGCCGATGACCGTCAAAAGCAATCTCAGGAAATGATGAACCTGTATAAAAAGGAAAAAATCAATCCGCTCGGTGGTTGTTTACCTATTCTGGTTCAAATGCCGGTATTCATCGCGCTGTACTGGGTGCTGATGGAAAGCGTTGAATTGCGACACGCTCCCTTTATTGGTTACATTAAAGACCTGTCAGTAATGGACCCTTATTTTATTCTTCCGCTGATCATGGGTGTCTCCATGTTTATTCAGCAGAAGCTCAACCCGCCACCACCTGATCCCATGCAAGCCAAGGTCATGCAGTGGATGCCGGTTATGTTTACCTTCTTCTTCCTGTTCTTCCCTGCAGGTCTGGTGCTTTACTGGGTAGTGAATAACACTCTGTCTATTGTGCAACAGTACATTATCACTAAAAAAATTGAAGCTAAGGCCTAACGCGTTTATTAAGACCCTAACTAACACTTTTTATTAGCCTGAAAGTTTATGCAGCTAGATACTGACACGATTGCCGCCATTGCTACTGCACCGGGGCGTGGCGGAGTTGGTATCATTCGGGTTTCCGGCCCAAAGGTTAAATTCATTATCGAAGCCATTACGGCAACTACCCTCAAGCCTCGCTATGCACATTACGGGGCTTTTTTCCCCAAAGAAACAACACCTAACACAAAGACTAAGATGCCAATCGACAACGGCATCAGCCTGTATTTTCCCGGCCCACACTCATTTACTGGTGAGGATGTTCTGGAGCTTCAAGCCCATGGCGGCCCTGTGCTACTGGATATTTTATTAGGTGAGGTTATTAAATGCGGTGCTCGTTTAGCCAGACCCGGTGAATTTTCTGAACGCGCTTTTCTTAATAACAAAATCGACCTGGCGCAGGCCGAGGCCATTTCAGACTTAATTAATAGTGTTTCCGAGCAAGCCGCGCGCAATGCTTTCCGTTCGTTACAGGGAGAGTTCAGTAAAAAAATTACCTCACTGGTTGAATCTGTTATTCAACTCCGCGTTTATGTAGAAGCCGCAATAGATTTTCCGGAAGAAGAAATTGATTTTCTGGCCGACGGTAAAGTAGCCACCGACCTAAGCCAGATTATTGAAAAATTGAACCTGGTTTTTGCGCAGGCAGAGCAAGGCGCTTTATTGCAAGAAGGGATGACAGTAGTGATCGCCGGCAAACCCAATGCCGGTAAATCCAGCCTGTTGAATGCTCTCTCAGGCAAGGATAGCGCCATCGTCACAGAGATAGAAGGCACTACCCGCGACGTATTAAGAGAACAGATCCAGATTGATGGTATGCCACTGCATATCATAGATACAGCCGGACTGCGTGAAAGTCCTGATATTATCGAACAAGAGGGTATACGCCGCGCTTGGGCTGAAATAGAAAAAGCCGACCGTATTCTGTTTGTTGTCGATAGCTCACTGAGCCAGGAAACCGACCCTAACAAACTGGGTATGGCGATTGGAGAGGGCTTTATCGAACACTTGCCCAGCACCGATAAAATAACCGTAATCCATAATAAGTGTGACCTGTCAGGCGATCCTCCAGGTATCAGTAAAGGCGCACCAGCAGTTATCAAACTGTCTGCTAAGGCCGGTCCTGGTGTTGAGCTACTGACCGAGCATCTGAAGCACTGTATGGGCTTTAGCGGTGCAGGAGAGGGCGGCTTTACCGCTCGCCGTCGTCACCTGGTTGCACTGGAGCATGCAAGAGAATCCCTACTAGCTGGTCAGGAGCAGCTTCAATCCTTCGGCGCGGGTGAACTATTGGCAGAGGATTTACGCCAATGCCAGTCTGCTCTGGGCGAAATTACCGGCGAATTCACCGCCGATGACCTGCTAGGCGAAATATTTTCAAGTTTTTGTATTGGTAAATAGACCAGTACCACCAAACAACCCTTCTCACTTATTCACAATCTCAAGGTAGTTATTCCACAACTTGCTCACAGCAAATTCAGGAACCTATCCACCCACAGTATTTCTATACCAGTTTATACACACGCAGCGCACAACTTAGCCATCAGACAGAGAAGCCGAATTTTTCCTGTGGATAAGCACCCTATAAAGCCTGTAGATAACACCTGAGCCTGAAATGTATAAAACAAACGTGTTTTATACCCAAACTTGCAGAGTGGATAAAAGGATTACTTATCCACGGCTCATCCCAAGCTTAACGACGGTTAACACAGGGGTTTGAATGGTACTTACTATGTTTATAACTTACTGTAATTAAAGGATTTTTAAAGGTTAACCACAGAGATTGACCTGCTTAATAGTAGTAACATTAGTAAACAAACCATATATACATAAACTTCTTATATATTATTTTCTTATAAAAGCATTTAAACATTTTTTCCAAGACTGATTATTTTTTCAGCAAATCTTTCATACCTTTGTTCAGTCCCTTATAATCGCCGGCCATTTTCTCGCTGACGCGATTAAGCTAAACCCCAGAGGTTGTTGTGGACTATCCAGAACATTTTGATGTCATTGTTATCGGCGGCGGCCATGCCGGCACAGAGGCCTGTCTGGCTGCAGCGCGCATGGGCTGCAAGACTTTACTGCTGAGTCATAATATCGAAACCCTGGGTCAGATGTCCTGTAACCCCGCTATTGGCGGTATTGGCAAAAGCCATTTGGTGAAGGAAATCGATGCGTTGGGTGGCGCTATGGCCAAAGCCACCGATCTTGGGGGGATTCAGTTTCGCACCCTGAACGCTCGCAAAGGCCCTGCAGTCAGAGCCACCCGAGCGCAGGCCGACCGCGCGCTCTACAAGGCCGCGATTCGGGATATGCTGGAAAACCAACCAAATCTCAGTATTTTTCAGCAAGCGGTTGATGACCTGATCGTTGAGGGCGAAAACGTTGTGGGGGTTGTCACCCAGATGGGGTTGAAGTTTTATGCCCCCGCTGTCGTCCTCTCCACTGGCACCTTTCTGGGCGGAAAAATCCATATTGGTATGGATAGCCACAGCGGAGGTCGGGCGGGGGATCCGCCCTCCATTGCGCTGGCCAGTCGTCTGCGGGAGCTGCCCTTTCATGTCGATCGTCTGAAAACAGGAACACCGCCAAGGATTGATGCCCGTTCGGTAAACTTTGCCGAACTTGAACGGCAGTGGGGCGATAAGCCTGAACCTGTGATGTCTTTTTTGGGCAGTGTCGAGCAGCACCCTGAACAAATGTGTTGCTGGATTACTCACACTAATGAACGCACCCATGACATTATTCGCGGTGGTCTGGATCGCTCTCCCATGTACGCGCAAAGCAAAACCATCGAGGGAACTGGCCCACGCTACTGCCCTTCGGTAGAAGATAAAATTCATCGTTTTGCCGATAAATCATCCCATCAGGTATTTATTGAGCCTGAAGGATTGCGCACCCACGAACTGTATCCCAATGGCATTTCCACCAGCCTGCCCTTTGATGTGCAGTTTGCACTGGTGCGCTCCATCAAAGGTTTTGAGAATGCGCATATTTCTAGACCAGGTTATGCGATTGAGTATGATTTTTTTGATCCTCGCGATCTGAAATACTCACTGGAAACCAAGTTTATCAATGGCCTGTTCTTCGCAGGCCAGATCAACGGCACGACCGGTTATGAAGAAGCTGGGGCACAGGGATTGTTAGCCGGTTTAAATGCTGCACTGAAAGTGCAGGGTAAAGAGCCCTGGTGTCCGCGACGCGATGAAGCTTATATCGGCGTGATGGTGGATGACCTGGTGAGTATGGGGACTATGGAGCCCTACCGGATGTTTACCTCCCGTGCCGAATACCGTCTGTTGTTGCGAGAAGATAACGCGGATCTGCGCTTGACCGAAAAGGGTCGCGAGTTTGGGTTGGTTGATGATTTGCGCTGGCAGCGCTTTAGTAAAAAACGCGAAGCTATTGAAAAAGAAACTCAGCGTCTCTCTAACACTTGGGTTCAGCCAGGAACTGAGTGCGGCGACATGATAAATAAGCTGGTCGATAAACCTATCAGTCGTGAATACAGCTTGATGGATTTATTAAAACGTCCGGGGATTAACTATAATCATATATCTAACATAAAAACTGAGGGGAGTGTGGATCCTCAGGTAGCGGACCAGGTTGAGATACAAATTAAATACTCCGGTTATATTGATCGTCAGTCTGAAGAAATCGCGCGCCTGCGTCGTTATGAAAATACGCCACTACCCATGGATTTTGATTACCGCTCGGTGGAAGGTTTGTCGAATGAAGTGAAACAAAAGCTTTCTGACGCGAGACCGGAAACCCTCGCCCGTGCATCGCGTATCCCTGGCGTGACACCGGCAGCTATATCACTGTTATTAATTTATTTAAAAAAGCACGGTGCTTTAGAGAAAGCAGCAAAAACCGCCTAAGCTAAATATATTCTTACAAATTGAGATCCAGATTGGATAACCCATATCGACAACAGTTGCTTGCGGGCATCGAGCAATTATCTTTATCGATAACAGATGAAGGGGTGGATAAGCTTTTGGGTTATCATCAGTTATTGGTGAAATGGAATAAAGCCTATAACCTGACCGCAGTAAGAAACCCCAGTGAAATGATTGCCCGGCATCTACTGGATAGCTTAAGTATTGCCAGCTACCTGGAAGGAAAACGTTTTATCGATGTCGGTGCGGGTGCTGGCTTGCCGGGTATTGTGCTGGCGATTGTATTGGCTGACAAAACCTTCGATGCGCTGGACAGTAATGGCAAAAAAACCCGTTTCCTGTTTCAGGTAAAAACCGAACTGGGCCTGGAAAATGTGAAGGTGCATCATAGCCGGGTGGAAGACTACCAGCCTGAGCAGCTTTACGATGGCATCTTATCCCGTGCTTTTGCGACGCTTGCCGATATGGTAACCGGCAGTGAACAACTGCTGATGCCATCGGGATACTTTTATGCCATGAAGGGTGTTTACCCTGAGGAAGAATTAAAACAGTTGAGCCGCCTGCCAAAAAATTATACTGTCAGTGAATGCCATACGTTAACGGTTCCTGGTAGCGAGGGCGAAAGACATTTACTGCTGATTGGCAAAGCGTGATAACGATAAAACCAATTTCAGGGAACCTCTGATTAATTTCACATTAAGGGCGCGTGACCATTGGGAAAAATAATTGCAGTGACCAACCAGAAGGGTGGCGTCGGTAAAACGACCACCTGTGTAAACCTGTCTGCCTCCCTTGTCGCCACCAAGAAGAAGGTGCTGCTGATTGATCTCGACCCACAGGGCAATGCGACCATGGGCAGTGGTATCGATAAAAACAATGTAGCCATGAGTGTGTATGATGTATTGGTACAGAATGCTCCGATTGATGCGGTCAAAGTCAGGGCGGAAAACTGTGGCTACGATATGATCCCCTCCAATGCCGATGTCACCGCCGCCGAGGTGGAGCTTCTGGAACTAGCGGGCAAGGAATATCGGCTACGCGATGCGCTGGCTACGGCAAGTAATGACTACGACTATGTCATTATCGACTGTCCACCTTCCCTGAATATGCTGACAGTCAATGCGCTGGCGGCAGCCCATGGGGTAATGATTCCCATGCAGTGTGAATACTATGCGCTGGAGGGCTTGTCGGCGCTGCTGGAAACCATTCGTCAGATTCAGGAAGTACTGAACCCGGATCTGCAAATCGAGGGTTTGTTGCGAACCATGTATGATCCACGTAACAGTCTGACCAATGATGTCTCGGTGCAACTGACCGAACACTTTGGCGACCGTGTTTACCGCACGGTGATTCCGCGCAATATCCGTCTGGCAGAAGCACCCAGCCATGGAGTGTCGGCCCTGCAATATGATCGCCAATCCAAGGGCGCAATGGCCTACCTGGCACTCGCGGGAGAGATGCTGCGGCGCAGCGATGCTGTCGCCTGAAACGAGTCGGCCGCTGCCAGAACCCTTCAGTGGTTTCTTTTGTTGGATATATCGTTAATATACGTGGCTTTCCATTCTGCTTTCAGATTACTTCTGTATACCTTCTCCAGCATCCGTATACAGCGCAGTTTATCTTCCGCAGGGTCACATTACCGAAATGGGTAAAGAGGTTTAAAAATCAATGGCGGCAAAAAAACGCGGTTTAGGTCGAGGTCTTGATGCTTTACTCGGCGCTAACCAGTTGAAAGCAGAGCTCGAAGAGGCGACAGCCGAAGCGGCATCGGCCCCCTCCGGCTCCAGTGATGGCAGTCTGCGCCATTTGCCGGTGGAGGTCATACAGCGCGGTAAATACCAGCCTCGACGCGATATGCACCCCGAAGCACTGGAGGAACTGGCGGCCAGCATCAAGGCGCAGGGTGTGATGCAGCCGATTGTGGTCCGTCCAATCAGCGCAGACAAATTCGAAATTATTGCCGGTGAACGACGCTGGCGAGCCACCCAATTAGCCGGCCTGGACACCATTCCAGCGGTGATTCGTCAGGTGCCGGATGAAACAGCCATTGCGATGGCCCTGATCGAGAATATCCAGCGCGAAGATCTCAACCCGATGGAAGAGGCCCTGTCTCTCTCCCGCTTACAGCAAGAGTTTGAACTTACCCATCAACAAATAGCTGAAGCAGTCGGTAAATCGCGGACAACGATTACCAATCTACTGCGACTGATCAGTTTGCGTGAAGATGTGCAGCGTATGCTGGAGCATGGCGATTTGGAAATGGGCCATGCCCGAGCCCTGCTTGGGTTGCCGGCCGAGCTGCAATCTCAGACAGCGACCACGGTGGTGAGCAGGGGGCTGTCGGTCAGACAAACTGAATCGCTGGTCAGGAACCAGTTGGCAGAGGCTGAAGCGTCAAAAACCAAGACTGCACCGCAACAACTGGATCCGGATATTAAAAATTTGCAGGATCAGCTCTCCGAGAAAATTGGTGTTCCCGTGGTGATTCAACATGGTGCCAAGGGTAAGGGAAAGCTGGTATTGAAATACAACAGCTTGAATGAACTGGATGGCATTTTGAACCACATTAAGTAATTTGGCGTATTGACCCCGCTATATAGTGGTTATATTTTTGCCTGGCACTATATAAAGGGGCCGAGGAAAAGCTTGAGGAATGTGGGAGGGTACATAAGTCGATATAGTGCCGAAAATCGGCTAATTTCCGCGATTTAATTAATGAGTAACGCGCCATAATTCGGTTGAAGAGTCACATTTTAATCCCTATAATGCGCCCCGCCTGATATAGGTGATTAATTAAGCTATCAATCTCGATCTGGCTGGCTACTAATGACGCCAGGCATCGTTTCAGTTAGCTGAAATCTAACCAAACAAACCGCCGGAGTGGCGATAAAGCAGGTACTACCGCAGTGAGAGAGCAGTCGAAACAGCTTACTGCCTCTGGTTCAGGTGCCCAGCTAAGAAAGCCTCCGTTGAAGCGGGTTTTTGCCGCGCAGTTTTTAGTGCTGCTGATGATATCGGCAGGGTTGTATTTATTATTAGATAATACAACGGCATTGTCGGCATGGTTTGGTGGTTTAACCGCCCTGTTACCGAATATCTATTTCGCTCACAGAGCGTTTCGATTTTCAGGAGCAAGAGCTGCAACATTGGTTGTCAGGTCGTTTTACCAGGGTGAAGCGGGAAAGGTTTTATTAACGGCAATACTCTTTGCTGGCGTCTTTATATTACTAAGACCCATTAGTATCGAAGTGTTGTTCCTCGTTTATGTTTTGATGATGGCGCTGAACTGGGTACTGGCGCTGATATTTTTTAAATATTCTTCAAAGAGATGAATAGAAAAATAGACAGACAAAACATTAAGCGGATAGTTTTCAACGAATTTTTAAAAACTTAATTGAAAGGTTTCAAGCGGCATGGCTGGTGACACCCTAACAACTGAAAGTTACATCAAACACCACCTTACAAATATGACCTTTGGTAAATTGCCTGCAGGTTATGAGCGGGTGGATGCTCAAGGTGAGGTCTATACAACTTTGGAGAGTGACAGCTGGGTGCTGGCACACAACGATGTAGAAATGGCTGACATGGGTTTTATGGCTGTTCATGTCGATTCAATGTTTTGGTCAATTGCTCTGGGTTTGATTTTTGTTTTACTGTTTCAATCAGTGGCCAAGCGAGTGCACTCTGGAGTCCCGAAAGGCATCCAAAATGCCGTTGAGATGATTGTTGATTTTATCGATAGCACGGTGAAAGATACCTTCCATCACAGAAACCCCTATATCGCACCACTGGCGTTAACGATCTTTATCTGGGTCGTGTTGATGAATTTGATGGATCTGATACCCGTCGACTGGATTCCTGAGCTGATGATGCTGGTAACCGGTGACCCGCACTTCTTCTTCAAGGTTGTGCCTACCACAGATCCTAATGTCACATTGGGTATGGGTTTCACTGTATTTGCCCTGATGATTTATTACACCATCAAGAATAAAGGCTTTATGGGCTTTGTTAAGGAATTAACCTTGCACCCATTTCATCACTCAAAGTGGTATGTGAATATTTTTCTGATCCCGATTAATTTCACACTGGAAGCCATTTCCTGGATATCCAAACCTATTTCACTTGGCCTGCGTTTATTTGGCAACATGTATGCTGGCGAAATGATATTTATCCTGATAGCAGCTATGTTTGGTGCAGGTATGCTATTGGGTCTCTTTGCTGGTGTTCTTCAGTGGGGTTGGGCCGTATTCCATATTCTGGTTATCACATTACAGGCTTTTGTATTTATGGTGCTTACTATTGTCTACATGGCACAGGCGCATGACATTGAAGAAGAAGATCAGTTTCACTAGTTTTTAACCGTTTTATTATTTTTTTAACTTTTCATTATTATTGTAGGAGAACTACTATGGGTATGGCTTTGATTGCTGTTGCATTGTTGATTGGTTTTGGCGCTGTAGGCACCGCAATTGGGTTTGCATTGCTGGGTGGGAAACTGCTAGAGGGTTCAGCTCGTCAACCAGAACTAGCCCCAATGCTGCAAGGTAAAATGTTCCTCATCGCAGGTCTGCTGGATGCGGTACCAATGATTGGTGTTGGTATTGGTATGTACGTTCTGTTCGTTATTGTTCCGACTTTGGCGTAAGTATAAGACGTTATAATTTTTATTTAACTCTTACTTACTTATAGCTGAGGTGTCGGCGTGAACATTAATCTGACTTTAATTGGCCAGTCCATCACATTCCTGATTTTTGTGTGGTTCTGCAAAACCTTCGTCTGGTCTGCTATTCGCAATGCCATGGAGGAGCGTGAGAAGCAGATCGCAGATGGTCTGGAAGCTGCCGACCGGGCAGGCAAAGATCTGGAACTGGCACAGGAAAAAGCGACTCAGCAGTTGCGCGAAGCTAAGCACGAAGCAGCATCAATTATTGATGCTGCGAATAAACGCGCTAACCAAATTGTTGATGAAGCAAAAGAGGCTGCTCGTGAAGAGGGTGGTCGCCTGAAGGCAGCTGCCCAGGCTGAAATCGATCAAGAGTTTAATCGTGCCAAAGAGGTTCTGCGTTCGCAGGTTGCCACTTTAGCGTTAGCCGGTGCCGAAAAAGTACTGGAAGCTGCTATCGACGAAGGCGCACATAAAGAACTGGTAGAAAAACTGGCCGCAGGTCTGTAAGGGAGTTTTAGCATGGCTGAATTAAGCACCCTGGCAAGACCCTACGCACGCGCTGCATTCGAATACGCTGCCGCTTCCAACGAGTTGGCATCTTGGTCCAGTCAGTTAGCTCTGGCTGCAGCAGTTGCTTCTACCGGCAAAATGAAGAAGCTGTTAGGTTCTCCTTCGTTAACCACTGAGCAACAGGCTGAACAGTTTATTTCAGTGTGTGGTGACGAACTGGCTGAAAAGGAACAAAACTTCATTAAAGTGTTAGCAGAACACAAGCGCCTACCGCTGCTTTCTGAAATTTCTACTTTATTCGAAGTCTTTAAGGCTAACCGTGAAAAGAGCGTTGATGTAGAAGTCGCAACGGCCTACGAACTGGACGCAACCATTCAAGAAAAACTGGCATCGGCCCTGAGTGGCAAATTAGATCGCGAAGTTAACCTCCACACAGTTGTTGATAAGAAACTACTGGGTGGTGTTGTTGTTCGTGCCGCCGATGTAGTAATCGACGGTAGCGTGCGTGGTCGTTTGAAAAAACTTGCTGCAGCAATGAATGCCTAACGGGAACAGAGCGAAACGGAAGCGCCTTAGCTTAAATGAAAAGCTAAGTGCAGCTTTCAAAACGAGGAAAAGACAATGCAACAGCTGAATCCATCTGAGATTAGCGAAATCATTAAAGGCCGCATCGAGCAGTTAGATGTGTCTAGTGAAGCCCAGAACGAGGGCACCGTGGTATCGGTTACCGACGGTATTATTCGTATTCACGGCCTTACCAATGTTATGTACGGTGAGATGATCGAGTTTGAAGGCGGTGTCTACGGTATGGCGCTGAACCTGGAGCGCGATTCTGTTGGTGCGGTAGTACTCGGTGATTATCAGAGCCTGGCCGAAGGCCAGATCTGCAAATGTACCGGTCGTGTATTGGAAGTTCCAGTAGGTCCTGAACTGCAAGGCCGTGTCGTTGACGCACTGGGTAACCCCATCGATGGTAAGGGCCCAATCAAAACGGCACAAACCGACTTTATCGAAAAAGTTGCTCCTGGTGTTATCGCCCGTCAATCGGTTGATCAGCCTGTACAGATTGGTCTTAAGGCGGTTGACTCGATGGTGCCTATCGGTCGAGGTCAGCGTGAGTTGATTATCGGGGACCGCCAAATTGGTAAAACAGCTATCGCAGTTGACGCCATCATTAACCAAAAAGACTCCGGTATTAAATGTATTTACGTAGCTGTTGGTCAGAAAGCGTCTTCGATCGCTGCTGTAGTACGTAAGCTGGAAGAGCACGGCGCAATGGAGCACACCATTGTGGTTGCCGCGACAGCTTCTGATCCTGCTGCGATGCAGTTCCTGGCCCCGTTTGCTGGCTGTACCATGGGTGAGTACTATCGTGATCGTGGTGAAGATGCACTGATTATTTATGATGATCTGACCAAGCAAGCCTGGGCTTACCGTCAGATTTCTCTGCTGCTACGTCGTCCGCCAGGCCGCGAAGCTTATCCTGGTGATGTTTTCTATCTACACTCTCGTCTGCTGGAACGCGCGGCCCGTGTAAACGCCAAATACGTTGAGCAATTCACCAACGGTGAAGTCAAAGGAAAAACGGGTTCGCTGACTGCCTTGCCTGTTATCGAAACTCAGGCAGGTGACGTATCGGCTTTCGTACCAACCAACGTAATCTCGATTACCGATGGTCAGATCTTCCTCGAAGCGGATATGTTTAACGCCGGTAACCGTCCAGCGATGGATGCGGGTATTTCCGTATCTCGGGTTGGTGGTTCTGCACAGACTAAGGTTATGAAGAAGTTGTCAGGTGGTATTCGTACAGCCTTGGCACAGTATCGTGAATTAGCTGCGTTTTCGCAGTTTGCTTCGGATCTGGATGAAGCCACAAAATCACAGCTGGATCACGGCGAGCGTGTAACCGAGCTGATGAAACAAAAGCAATATGCTCCACAGAATGTTGCTGAGATGGGCTTGATGGTTTATTGCGCCAACGAAGGTCACTTGAAAGAAGTTGAAGTGGCGAAAATTGGTGATTTCGAGTCAGCCCTGCTCTCCTTCGCCAACAGCGAATATGCCGACACCATGAAAGCAATTGCTTCCACTGGTGACTGGAACGATGAGTTTCAGGCTAAATTTGCGGAGTTGGTAGAGAAATTTAAAGCTACCCAAACTTACTAATAGAGTCCAAGTTAAGTGGTTGCTTGATATAAAAGAGCACTTAACTTGGGATAACCTTTTATAGGTTGAAGATATGGCAAGCGGAAAAGAAATACGTACTCAGATATCGAGTATTAAAAGTACGCAAAAAATTACTAGCGCAATGGAAATGGTTGCAGCCAGTAAAATGCGTAAGGCGCAGGAGCGAATGCAAGTTGGTAAGCCTTACGCTCAGCGTATTCGTGCGGTTGTCGGTCATATTGCGAACGCGAATCCGGAATACAAACACATGTATATGGTGCAGCGCGAAGTTAAACGTGTTGGCTTTATTATTGTATCTACCGATCGCGGGCTTTGTGGTGGCTTAAACACGAACTTGTTTAAAGCTGCTATAAAGGGCATGAAAGGCTATGCAGATCAGGAAATCGAAATTGATCTGTGTTTGATCGGTTCGAAAGCAGCAGCGTTTTTTGGTAGTTACGGTGGCAATGTCACTGCAGCCATTCGCGATCTGGGTGAAGACCCATCTATCGGTGACTTAATCGGTGGTGTAAAGGTGATGCTCGACGCTTATAGCGAAGGCAAAATCGACAAATTGTATTTAGTGGGTAATGAGTTTATTAACACCATGACTCAAATACCTACAGTCGAACAATTATTACCACTGGAGCCTGAGCAAAACGAAGAGTTAAAACATCACTGGGACTATCTCTATGAGCCCGATGCCCAGGAATTACTGGAAGGTTTATTGACTCGCTATGTTGAGTCTCAGGTCTACCAGGCGGTTGTAGAAAATGGTGCCTGTGAACAAGCTGCAAGAATGCTGGCGATGAAAAGTGCTACCGACAATGCGGGAGATATTATTGATGGCCTGCAATTGGCGTACAACAAAGCACGCCAGGCTGCCATCACTCAGGAGCTGTCTGAAATAGTGGGTGGTGCGGCAGCAATAGCATCTTAAGTAGGTCTGAATTATCACAGCCCTAAAAAATGCAAACAGAATTTAATTTTGACGAGTCTGCGAAAGCAGACCATGAAAGTCCTAAAGAGGAACCGGAAATGAGTAGCGGACAAATCGTTCAAATCATTGGTGCGGTAATCGACGTGGAATTTCCACGTGATGCAGTACCGCGGGTTTATGATGCACTGACAGTCACCGAAAAAGGTTTGACTCTGGAAGTGCAGCAGCAGTTAGGTGATGGCGTCGTTCGCGCAATCGCAATGGGTTCTTCTGAAGGTGTTAGCCGTGGGTTGGCTGTAGAAAATACTGGTGCACCGGTATCCGTGCCCGTTGGTGTTGAAACCCTCGGACGTATTATGGATGTGTTAGGTAACCCGATTGATGAGTGTGGTCCTATCGGTGAGAAAGAGCGTGCCTCTATTCACCGTAAAGCACCGGCTTATGATGAGCTGGCTGCTTCTGAAGAACTGCTGGAAACCGGCATCAAAGTTATCGACCTGGTCTGCCCCTTCGCTAAGGGTGGTAAAGTAGGCCTGTTTGGTGGTGCCGGTGTTGGTAAAACTGTAAACATGATGGAATTGATCAACAATATCGCAACTGAGCACTCCGGTTTGTCAGTGTTCGCGGGTGTTGGTGAGCGTACTCGTGAAGGTAACGATTTCTACTATGAGATGCAGGAAGCTGGCGTCGTAAATGTTGAAGATTTCGCCAAGTCAAAAGTGGCGATGGTTTACGGTCAGATGAACGAGCCACCTGGAAACCGTCTGCGAGTTGCATTGACTGGCCTGACCATGGCGGAAAAATTTCGTGACGAAGGCAAAGACGTACTGTTGTTTGTTGATAACATCTATCGTTACACGCTGGCGGGGACTGAAGTATCAGCACTGTTGGGCCGTATGCCTTCTGCGGTAGGTTACCAGCCAACACTGGCTGAAGAGATGGGTGTACTGCAAGAGCGTATTACTTCTACTAAAACCGGTTCGATCACCTCTATCCAGGCGGTATATGTACCGGCGGATGACTTGACTGACCCATCACCTGCAACCACCTTTGCTCACCTGGACTCTACTGTTGTATTGTCTCGTGATATCGCGGCAAAAGGTATTTACCCCGCTGTTGATCCACTGGACTCAACGTCACGTCAGTTGGATCCGTTGATCATTGGTCAAGAGCATTATGATGTAGCTCGCGGTGTTCAGGGCGTACTGCAGCGTTATAAAGAATTAAAAGACATCATCGCTATTCTGGGTATGGATGAACTGTCTGAGGAAGATAAACAACTGGTAAACCGCGCACGTAAAATTGAGCGTTTTCTGTCTCAGCCCTTTACCGTTGCTGAAGTCTTCACCGGTTCTCCCGGCAAGTATGTGTCCCTGAAAGACACCATCAGCAGCTTTAAAGCAATATTGGCGGGTGAATACGACCACATTCCAGAGCAGGCGTTCTATATGTGTGGTGGCATTGATGAGGTATTGGAAAAAGCAGCGAAAATGAAGTAAGTCTTAAAGACTAATTTCATT
>CBFIDJ010000028.1:0-49211 GCA_965661375.1 Oceanicoccus sp.
CCCCTCCGGGGCTTCGCTGCGAGCAGCTCGTTTCAAATGCTCAATCGCATTTGTCGGAAGCCGCTACTCTATCCAGCTGAGCTACGGGCGGGTAACTCGGTAAATTGTGCTACAGCACAGTGGCTGCATATATTCTGTCGTTCCGGGCCTACTTTCTTCCCGGGACGACCTGGAACTGCTATGCAGTTCTTGACCAACGGGTTAATGGCACTAGCCTTTGGGCCACTGCCACCCCTCCGGGGCTTCGCTGCGAGCAGCTCGTTTCAAATGCTCAATCGCATTTGTCGGAAGCCGCTACTCTATCCAGCGGTACCCTCTGCCCCTACCGGTCATAAAAGCTACGAGCGGTTATTTGAGGGCCGCAATGATACCTGTCTCGGCATTATGAGTCTATGGCAGATTCATCACGACCAATTATTGAGGGAAACAATCAAATCCCGGCAAATTGGCACTTTATCCGGCCTTAGGTTTCCGCTTGGGGCGAAAGTAGCTATAATCCGCCGCTGTTATGCAGGCGCCTTGCACTTAGGATATGCATTTAGGGATGTGTATTCGGGTATATTGGCAAGGTGCGGTATTTAGCGTGTGAATTTGAGCCAAGAATGAGGACATCAAGAGTGATGAATATGTTGAAAAGCAGTGCTGTCAAACTGGCCGGCTTGCTGGTGCTGGCGACGGCAATGTCGGCTTATGGTGTATCAGACAAGCAGCGTACAGCTATTGAGGAACGTATCCAGCCTGCAGGCAAAGTTTGTCTGGAAGGCGATAGCAGCTGTGGTGCTGCAGTGGCCAGCGGTGGCGGTGGCGCGCAATCTCCGGAAGATATTTACAATACCAACTGTATGGCCTGTCATGCCACGGGTGCCGCTGGTGCTCCCAAGATGGGCGATGCTGCAGCTTGGTCCGCTCGGCTGGATAAAGGTATCGAGCAAGTCTATGCTAATGCTATTAATGGGATAAACGGTATGCCAGCCAAAGGTCTGTGCATGAGCTGTTCAGAGGATGATATCCACGGTGTGGTTGACTACATGGTCGAGAACAGCCAGTAAAACCTTCTGACCAGTAGTACCCACCCAGGGTATCAATTATTAAAGACCGCTCAGCGGTCTTTTTTGCTTTTAAGGGGAAATGAATCCCCCTCTTATTATTGCTTTAGTGTCTGCCTTGCCGCCCAGACTGTTTCTCCGAATTTAATCTAAAACCTCTTCCAAGAATAAATCTCTTAATACGAGCCTTCCAGTTACTCCTTCTCCTGTTAAAAATCTTCTAGCTTATCCAGTTTATGGTCGCTGTTAATAGCCACTGTTAATTGCCACTATCAATAAATTGTCATAATTCTTGGGCATACTCACTATGGTGCAGAGATTTTCTTTGCGGGCAATTAGTCAGAGCCTTCTGTATTTAGCGGTTTCATATTTTTGAAATATTACATACATAAAAACTTCATATTAGTTACACCCTCCTGAAATATTGCCGCGCTTAAATGTGTGTCAGTTATCGAATAAGGCTCGTTAGAGACCTTTCAGTAAGCAGCTGTAATCAATAAGCAACAAATAACAACGCTAACGATGCATTCAATTTGCAGTGCTTGAGGGTGTTTGGGCTACCTGCCGGGGCAGAGTGGTTTCCAATACCTACGCTGACCGTTTTTGTTTTTGTAGTCACTGGTTGTCGGCAGTGTTTGTGTGTCGGCCATAAAGAATTAATAGGGGTATTAATGAACAAGCCTTTTAACAAAACCGTCGCGGCCATAGCGTTGAGCCAGGTGTTGGTGGCCCATGCCGACAATGAGCTGGCTGTCCAGCTGAATGTAGCCGGAGAAGAAGTCTCCACTTATACCGTAATTTTAAACGGCGGTGAGCCCACACAAGTTAGTCTGGCGGGCCTGGCAGTTTTTGATCTGCAAGCCGGGCAGCACGAACTTCAGTTATTAAACGATGGAGAAACCGTTGAAACGGTCTCTTTTTCAACCGAAGCAAGACAGCTGGCTGATGTCACTATCGAAGTGAACGGTGATATTAAATCGGCGGTTACGACCTTTGCTCCTGCCAATGTGGCCAATAGCGTAATCAATACCGCAGGTATTGTCCGTGGGTCAAAGGCCGGTGGACCAAAACCGGATATCGCCGTGCCATCAATTAGCGGCCCGATCGAAGAAGTCGCCGTCCTTGGTAAGGTTAATACCTCTGCACTGGAAGAAACCGAGCGTTATTCTGCAAACGTGGTAAATACCATTGATACCGAACAGTTCGAACGTTTCGGTGACAGCTCTGCCGCATCAGCGCTATCAAGAATCGTGGGTGTAACAGTAACCGACAGCAAATACGCCAATGTGCGTGGTCTGGATGGTCGTTATATAGCCAGTACTTTGAATGGCATGCTAATGCCCAGTACTGATCCGATTCGCCGTGATGTACAGCTTGATCTGTTCCCCTCCAATATTTTGGGTGGTATTGAAATTCAAAAATCTTTTTCAGCCGATGCGCTAGGCACGACTACCGGTGGTGCGGTGAAGATGTTCACCAAAGGGTTGCCGGATGAATACATCAATAAAATAAGCGTTTCGCTAGGTGCAAATAGTGAATTTACGGGTGATGACATTCTCAGTTATCAAGAAAGCCAGGGAGATATGTGGGGTTATGATAGCGGTCTGCGTGATATTCCAAATGATGTGCTTGCAGCAACAAATGGCGGGCGCAGTCTAACCGTATGTGACCCAAGAATATCCCCAATTTGTACCTCTGAACTGGATGCAGCGGCTTTAGCTGTTCGCTTTCAGGACGACTACAGCGTTGAAACTAAATCAGCTTCTCCTGATTATGGAGCTTCTTACTCCTATGGGGACAGAGTGAGCTTGGATGAAGGTGAATTTGGTTATTATTTGGCTGCTAACTATAAAAGTAAAACAGGCAGTCGGGAAAACGCCAAACTGATGGACCTGGCCGATACGGTTGGTGGTTATCAGCGTAGCAAGGAAACCGTTGAGGCTAGCGCTTATTTTGTAGCGGGTTACGAATTTCGTGATTTTGATGAAGTACTTAGTAAAACCATTGTTCTGCGAAGCTCAGACAACACGACTCGCCTCGAAGAGGGAATAGACTCTGAAGATAACGCTGTACGTAAAGTAATATTGCAGTGGGTTGAACGAGAATTTCTGGGTCAGCATTTCAGTGGCAGACACTTATTTAATTTTCTGGGTGATCAGGATCATCAACTGGATTGGAGTGTAGGTTATTCAGTTTCCAGTCGTGACGAACCGGATAGAAGAGCTTATACCTACTTGAACAGTAATCTGGCTACTTCAACGCTAGAGCGTCGTTGGTCTGAGTTGGAAGAGGACAGTACCGACTTTCATGTTGAATACACAGCTCCTTTTGATGTAACCAATGATGTATTTATGGAGTTAAAAGTGGGTGCGCTTTACTCAGATCGTTCAAGAGAAGTGGATCTTTATCGGTTCGGTATTGTTCCTGGAAGTAACTCAAGTGCGATATCGTTTAGCCTGGATGAAGATCTCGAAGATGTACTGTCCTATCAAAACTTTGCGCTGGACAGAGTGCGTATATCGGCCAGATCAACAGCCACAGACTCTTTTGATGCAGACGAAGAAACCACAGCTTTCTTTGCTTCGTTACAGACTGATATTGGTGAAGCGATCACCGTTGTTGCTGGTATTCGTCAAGAAGAATTTGAGTCTGAATTAACTTACCCTAACTCGCCTAACGCCAATAACAATTTGCCTTCAGATGAGAAGCTTCCATCTCTAGCATTAACTTATAGATTCAATGAAGAGTTACAGTTACGTGTGGGCTGGAGTGAAACAGTTTCCTACCCAGGATTAACGGAGCGATCACAGTCACGATTTTTTGATCCTGAAACGGATGAGTTGATTATTGGTAATCCAGATCTGGTTACTTCAGAAATTGAAAATTATGACATCCGTTTGGAATACTATTTCTCAGAAAATGAATCTATTTCAATTGCCTACTTTGAAAAAGAGATTGATAACCCTATAGAAAAAGCAGTGCCAGATGCATCCGGTTCTGCTGCGGGTGGTATTACCTTCCGAAATGCGGATAGCGCAGACCTGCAGGGCATCGAACTTGATATGAAGAAAGATTTCTTCCTGAGTGATGGCTATGTGTTAGTCGTTGGCGGCAACGTTAGTTATATAGATTCTGATGCTACGCCAGACTCTCGTTCGATAGATTTAGGTGATAAAAAAGGCCGCAAACTGCAAGGGCAGTCAGAATGGCTGGCCAATTTACAGTTAGGTTTGGATCATGACCCTAGTCTTCAGAAATTTACCCTCTTAGTTAATTACTTTGATGACCGTATTTATCGTTTAACGCGGGGTGCGGCTTTTGAAAATGAAATCGAAAATGGTCGCATATCGGTGGATTTAACCTATGAAAAGACCTTCGGTGACCGCGAGAATATGAAGCTAAGTGGAAAAATTGAAAACCTGTTAAATGAAGAAGTTGGATACAGTCGAGGTGGTGTGGATATTGAAACCTATGAGGTAGGCACCAGCTTTTCACTTGGCTTCAGTTATGAATTTGAATAGTCACCAAAGTAATTCGCGATAGCAAAGCATAGGGTCAGTGTGGAGTTTTCTGGGATAAGTTTTGCACTGAGTCTGTAACATTGAAAATTCTGTTTAATCAGACAATATAGGAAGAAACCAATGACACACAATAAATTACTTATTGCTACGTTGGTTGCTACTGCCGCTTTAGCTGGCTGTAGTGACGGCGACGAGGGAGATGATGTTGATATTAGCATTATTTCTGATGATTCGGGCTCAGGCTCAGGCTCAGGCGGCGGCTCTGGTACTGGAGACTGTGCTGATGTGGTAGCGGCTGACTTTGTTAGTTGTGACAGCAACACAGGTAATGCCACTCTGTCTGGTTTAATCGACGAAAATTATACCCTGACAAACGATCGGGAATGGCGCTTAGACGGTGAAGTCTTAGTGGGGGAAGGTAATGTTCAGATTACCACACAAACTCAAAAAGACGATATCATCAATAATGGCGTCACCTTGGAAATAGAAGCTGGCACGAATATCCGTGCATTCAGCACGGGATCTCTGTTGGTGACTCGTGGTTCTAAGCTGATGGCTGAAGGTTCACCTTCGAGCCCAATTACTTTCAGTAGTATCGCTGATGCGGATTTTAACGGTGAAGGTGAATGGGGTGGCGTTATCATCCAGGGTTTTGCCCCGCAGTACGGCCCAGGTAACACCGGCGCCTGTTTCACTGGTACTGACACCTGGTGTAATGTTGAAGGTGAAGGCGGTACAGTAGTGGGTCGCTTTGGTGGCTCCGATGAAGACGATGACAGCGGTGTAATCCGCTACGTTCGAATTGCCGAAGGTGGTCTGGTTGAAGGGCCAGGTAATGAAATTAATGGCCTGACATTACAAGGTGTTGGTCACGGTACCACTATCGAGTATGTACAGGTTCATAACAATCTGGATGATGGTGTTGAGTGGTTTGGTGGTACGGTAAACGCAAAGTATCTGGTGCTGACCAATAACGACGATGACGACATCGACTTTGATGAAGGTTTTAAGGGTAATATTCAGTACGCAATTGTTCGTAAGAACCCTAATAAATCTGCACCAACGGGTGGTAATGACCCTCGTGGTATCGAAGCCAACTCCAGTGATGACGATTATGTTCCTCAAACTGAAGCTGTTCTTGCCAATGTTCTGGTTCTGGGTAGTGCGGTAAACAACAACCCAGCGGCTGAATCAGGTACTCAACCGGGTATGCGTTTACGTGGTGCTTTGACAACTTCGATTTTTAACTCTGCTGTAAAAGGCTTTGATACAGGTTGTATTCGTATCGATGATGCGGATACCGATGCAAATCCTGCAACGGGTGATGCTGATGGCCTTGAAGCTTTCTCCGATGTAACTTTAGAAAATGTACTCACTGATTGTCGTGACGGTATTTATGATAAGCGTGATGCAGATTCTGAAACCAACGTTGTTGACACTGGCCTGACAACCAGTCCTACTTTTGCTCTTAACGAATCAGCTGCTGTTCTGAGTGCTGCGCCTACGATCACTGCTGTCAATAATGGATCTGGTTTTACTTTTGATCAAACCACTTACGTGGGTGCGGTTGATCCTGCTGCTTCTGCCGGTTGGTGGGAAGGATGGATTATTCCTGGTTCACTGAGTGGTGCTGAGCCAGCCGAAGCAGATTTCGTAAGCTGTGATGACACTACTTTGGTCTGTACCGTAGAAGGTACAATTGATGAAGACTACACCTTTGTTAGCGGCTATGAATGGCGTTTGAATGAAGAAGTGGTTGTTGGTAACGGTAATGTTTTCATCGCTTCACAAGCTGAAAAAGATGCTGTGGTAGCCAATGGTGTAACACTAACGATTGATGCTGGTGTTCATGTGCGTGCATTCAGCACGGCTTCCTTGATTGTAACCCGCGGTTCCAAACTGGTAGCTGAAGGCACATCTGCAAGCCCGATCACCTTTAGCAGTATTTCTGATGAAGACTTTAACGGTGAAGGTGAGTGGGGTGGCGTTATCATCCAAGGCTTCGCACCACAATACGGTCCTGGCAATACAGGGGCTTGTTTCACTGGTACTGACACCTGGTGTAACGTTGAAGGTGAAGGTGGCACAATCGTAGGTCGCTTCGGTGGTACAGATGACGACGACGACAGTGGTATCGTCAAGTACGTACGTATTGCTGAAGGTGGCTTGGTTGAAGGTCCTGGTAATGAAATCAATGGTCTGACACTGCAAGGTGTTGGATACGGTACCACTATCGAGTATGTACAGGTCCACAATAACCTGGATGATGGTGTTGAGTGGTTCGGCGGTACGGTAAATGCCAAGTATCTGGTGCTGACCAACAACGACGATGACGACATTGATTTTGATGAAGGTTATAAGGGCAATATCCAGTACGCGATTATTCGTAAGAACCCTAGCAAGTCAGCACCTACTGGTGGTAACGACCCTCGGGGTATCGAGGCTAACTCAAGCGATGACGAGTATGTACCGCAAACCGAGGCTGTACTTGCCAACATTCTGTTACTGGGTAGCGATGTAAACAATAACCCTGCTGCGGAGGAAGGTACTCAACCGGGTATGCGTTTACGCGGCGCTTTAACAACTGCAATTTACAACACTGCAGTGAAAGATTTTGATACAGGCTGTATTCGTATCGATGATGCGGATACTGATGCAAATCCTGCAACGGGTGACGCTGACGGGCTTGAAGCTTTCTCTAACGTGACTCTGGTCAATATCCTGGGTGACTGCGAAGACAGCTTTTACGACAAACGTGCTGCTGATAGCGAAACTAACGCTGGTGCTGGCACAGTAACCGTAGGTGCTGATTCAGCTTACGCGTTAACTAATGCAGCCGCTTCAGTTACCGCTCCAACTATCACTGCAGTTAATAATGGTTCTGGCTTTACCTTTGACGAAACTGATTACATCGGTGCCGTTGAGCCAGGTACAGCTGAAGAAGATGCCTGGTGGTCAGGTTGGATCATCGACGGTTCTTTATAAGGGCTGGTTGTTAGAGCAAGAAAAAATAAGAGTTAAGTTGTAAAAAGTGTTGTAGGAGGTTCATCCGACCTCTCCAACCAATGGCCCCGCTACAGGACGTAGTGGGGCCATTTTTTTGTCTGAAAGAAAGCCAATGAAGTGGTAAGCCAGTGAGGTAGTAAATCAATGAGAAGGGAAAAAGTTACAAATAAAAAAGGGGAGCTACTAAACAGTAGCTCCCCTTTTTAGTGAAAACTAATCAGAGAAGATGTTTAAATAAACGCGCCTACTAATTGCCAGTTTTCATGACCCTTTTCAGTACGGTGGTAGTGATACTGAACCACTGAGCCCGGTGACAGATTTTCAATCAATGAACCTTTGGGCTGATTAAATTCAAGTCTGCCGCCAACAATGCAACGTGCTTCCGGTGTGTAGGGTTCGGCTTTGTAAAAATCAATACGGACAGTGTTTTCGTCATCCGTGGTGCGACTCGCAATAACGCGGCCCTCAAGCAGACAGTCAAGCTGAACGCCTTTAGCGGGATCATTAGCAGCTAATTGAAAAGTCTCGGCGTGTGCAAGCAGCGGGGTTAGTATAGATGCGCAGCCTAGTGCTGCTATGGATAGAGTTTTTCTCATCGGTTAGACGCCCTCGAAAAGTTTGTAGATCTAAAGGCGCATGCAATGTCATTTTTTTGTAATAAAAAGTGTCCAGAGCACAAGTTCATAGTAGTTGAATTACTGGCTGATAACCACTCCCACGGAAAAATTTCATCGAAATTTCTTTTAAGAAAATCAGTGGGTAGCTAAAAATCATCAAACAGATTTTTTAATCCTGACAGGGTTTCCTTGCCGCGGGTTTGATTGAGTGCGGGGTCTTTTTCTTCGCCTTCCCAGATCAGGTCGTCATAGGGCAGTTCATCGAGAAAACGACTTGGGCAGCAGTCGATCAGTTCGCCATATTGTTTGCGCTTGCTGCAGAAGGTTAGGGCCAGAGTCTGTTTGGCGCGAGTAATGCCAACGTAGCACAGCCGTCGTTCCTCTTCGATATTATCCTCTTCGATACTGGCTCGGTGGGGCAGCAGTTCCTCTTCCATGCCAATGATATAGACATGGGGAAACTCCAACCCCTTTGAGGCGTGCAGAGTCATCAGCTGCACCTTATCCATAGCCTCTTCTTCATCCTCCTGCCGATCTAACAGATCACGCAAGACGAGTTTGGCAATGGCTGCCTGAATATCCTCCACTTCATCGTCATCATCTTTTTTGTCGATGGTGGATTGCAGTGAATCGATCAGGGTGTAGACATTGGCCATGCGGCGTTCGGCCACTACGGCGCTGGAGCTGTTCTGGTGTAACCAGGCCTCGTAATCAATATCGCTGACCATTTCACGAATAGCCGACATACCGTAACCCTGCTCGCAGCGTTGCCGAATTTTTTCCAGCCATTCGGTAAAGCGGCGCAGGCGGTTAAGACTGGCCTCGGGCAGGCGTGACTCCAGTGCCAGTTGCGAGCAGGCGTCGAATAAACAGATTTCATGTTCAGTGGAGAAGGCGGCGAGTGTCTCTAAGGTCGATGAACCAATTTTGCGACGCGGTACATTAATAATACGCAGAAAGGCATTGTCATCTTCCCGATTCATAACCAGCCGCAGGTAGGCCATGATGTCCTTGATTTCGTTGCGAGCAAAAAAGGAGGTGCCACCGCTGATACGATAGGGCACCTGATGGGCCTGAAGTTTTAATTCCAGCAAGCGGGACTGGTGATTGCCGCGATAGAGAATCGCAAAGTCGGCGAAGCGGCCCTGGCCGCGAACCCGGCGGTCCAGAATTTCGGTGACCACGCGTTCGCACTCAAGCTCTTCATTGCGGCAGCGAATAACTCTGATCGGGTCACCGTAGCCCAGTTCACTCCAAAGTGCTTTTTCAAACACATGGGGGTTATGATCGATCACCTGGTTGGCTGCTTTCAGAATTCGGGCGGTGGAACGGTAGTTTTGCTCCAGTTTGACCACTTTAAGATTGGGATAATCCGTTTGCAGTTGGGCGAGGTTCTCCGGTCTGGCACCGCGCCAGGCATAGATGGATTGGTCGTCATCGCCCACCACCGTCAGCTTGGCCCGATCGCCAATAAGCAGTCTGACTAAAAGGTACTGGCTGATATTGGTGTCCTGGTATTCGTCCACCAGCATGTAGTGAATTTTGCGTTGCCATTTTTGCAGCACATCCGGAAACTGCTGAAACAACAACACTGGCAATAAAATCAAATCATCAAAATCGAGCGCGTTGTAGGCTTTTAAAGCACGTTGGTAGCGAAGGTAAGCCTGGGCGCACAACATATCGGCTGGCCCTGTTGCTCTGGCTACGGCCTGCTCGGGGCTGACCATATCGTTCTTCCAGTTAGAGATCTGGTGCTGAATACTATCGCTCTGGTCGCTATTTTTATCTAAAGAGCCGCCATGGTCCTGAATCAAAATATCGCGGATCAGCGCCTGGGCATCCTGCTGATCAAAAATGGAAAAGCCGCTTTTGTAGCCCAGTTGTTTATGTTCCTTGCGCAGAATATTAAGACCGAGGTTGTGAAAGGTAGAGACGATCAGCCCTCGAGTGGCCGGGCCGGATACCAGCTGTTTGACCCGCTCCTTCATCTCCCGCGACGCCTTATTAGTAAAGGTAACCGCTGCGATATTGGCGCCTTTAATACCGCAGTGCTCAATCAGGTAGGCTATTTTTCGAGTGATAACGCTGGTTTTACCACTACCGGCACCGGCAAGTACTAATAAAGGGCCGTCGATATAGTGAACGGCTTCACGTTGGCGGGGATTTAATGTACTCACAGGGAAGGAATATAACTACCATTAAAACAGACACACTCAGGCGAGCATTGTAACAGTGGCTTACAGTAACAAGGAGCGCATTATTTTAGTTATAGCATTTGGTGGAGAAAAAAGTTTGCATTAATACTAGAAATTCTATTAGATAAGACCTATAACTAGTTGATATTGAAAAAATAAAAAAGGGATTGCACCAAGGAGCGGTTAACAAAAATTGGCTTCGACGGGAGCCGCAAATAGGTGTAGAAATGCGAGAATCCGTGGCGCGGGTGCTGCTGATAAGTAGTGAACTTGCGCTTTATCGTCGTTTTAGTGAGATGATTGCCACCACACGGCGGGCATCTTATCAGCTGGTTTGGTGCGAACGACTTGAAAACAGTCACCATGAAGTGATTTCCGGCAACTACGATGTGGTTTTGCTGGACTGTCAACATCAGTCCGATTCAGCCCTTGAACTTCTCCGTCAACTCAAGGGTCAGGACAGCCCTTTACCGCTTATTGCCCTCACTGACCATATCGATAGTGTTATTTCCCATCAGTCTTTACAACTTGGCGCTGCGGATTTTCTGGCACTGGATAATCTTGATGCCTATGTACTGGAACGCTGCATCGGCTACGCAATTGATAAGCACACGGTCGATCGCAAAATCAATCAGCTCAACCTCTACGATCCGCTCACCGGTATTCCCAACCGCATGTTGTTCCGTCAGACCATGGAGCGTGCTCTGGAACAGGCGAAAAGCCAGCAAATTTCACTGGCTCTGTTGCTGATTAATCTGGATGGCTTCAAAAAAGTTAACGAAAGCTATGGCAGCGAGGAGGGTGACAGCCTGGTGGTGACCATGGCCCAGCGACTGAGTCGCTGTGTTCGCAAGAGCGATAGTATTGCCCGCATTGGCGCTGACGAATTCACCCTGGTGCTGGATGATTGCCAGAGTAAGGAAGATATCAGTCTGGTGGCGCAGAAGGTGATTGATGTTTTAGCGGCGCCGTTTACCGTATCAGGGCAGTCGCTGATGGTCAGTTGCAGCGTGGGTGTCGCGACATTTCCCGAGGCGGGCGAGACCGTAGACAGTTTACTCAAACACGCCAATATGGCTATGTTAGAGGCGAAGGAGCAGCGTGGTAGCCAGTTCTGCTTTTTCTCGGAGGATTCCAGTACCGACGCACTACACCGTATGAATATGGAAGCGGATTTGCGCAATGCCATTCGTCGCAATGAGTTCGAACTGTACTACCAGCCGCGGGTTGAGCTGGAAACCGGCGACACCATTGGTATGGAAGCGCTGATTCGTTGGCGACATCCCGAGCGGGGGCTGGTATCGCCAAAGGAGTTTATCCCGGTAGCCGAAGAAACGGGTTTGATTGTGCCGATCGGTTATTGGGTGATTCAACAGGCCTGTAAAGATATGCTGGATTTTGATGCCTCCGGCCGTTTGATGGATGTAGCGATTAACCTGTCCTTCCGGCAGTTGCAGGATAATATGTTTGTCGATACCGCCTCCCGCATTATTAAACAAAGCGGTGTGGATGCGACCCGCTTGGAATTTGAGCTGACCGAAACCGCCATCATGTCCAATTTTCAGCAGACCTATGAAGGGATGATGGCGCTGAGCAAACTGGGCGTGACTTTCTCACTGGATGATTTCGGCACGGGTTTTTCTTCTTTCGCCCATATTCAGCGCTTGCCAATTTCGGCTCTAAAGGTGGACCGCAGCTTTGTCCGCAATGTGGTAAAAAATAAGGATGACGCGATAATTGTTAAAGCGATCATCAACCTGGCCCACAGCCTGCGGCTGCAGGTGATCGCCGAAGGTGTGGAGACGCTGGATCAGGTACAGTTTCTCTGGCAAAACCACTGCGATCAGGTGCAGGGTTTTTATTTCAGTCCGGCCGTCAGTGCCGATGATTTCAGTCTGATGATTGATCAGCGGGCAACTGCTGCACTCTAAACCCCTCCATTATCTCCTCTGCTTCAAACCATTATCCACAACCGGCTGCTTTATCCAGCATTCTATAACTGAGCGCTTCAGTCAGATGATAGTTGCCGATGGATTCGGACTCGTCCAGGTCCGCAATCGTTCTGGCGACGCGTAATATTCGGTGGTAGGCACGCGGCGATAGTTGCAACTGCGTGACGGCACGTTCCAGCATCGACTGGTCGTCAGCCTGCAACTGACAAAAATTTTCCAGAACTTGAGTGGTGAGTTTGGCATTGGCCATCTGCTGTCGTTGATACTGGCGAGTTCTGGCTTCGGTCACGCGCTGCCTAATGACCTCAGAAGTTTCGCCCGGTGGCGTGGGTGCACTAAGAGTACTGGCAGGCAGTCGCGAAACATTCAGTTGCATATCGATGCGGTCCAACAGCGGTCCGGAGACTTTATCCTGGTAGCGTCGCAATTGATCAGGTGTGCAGCGGCAATGGCGTTGCAGGTCTCCATAATAACCGCAGGGACAGGGATTCATTGCCGCAATCAATTGAAAGTCTGCGGGGAAATTTACCTGCCGGTTGGCGCGTGAAATCATAATTTCACCTGACTCCATTGGTTCGCGAAGCACCTCTAACACTTTGCGTTGAAACTCAGGCAGCTCATCCAGAAATAACACACCATTATGGGCGAGAGAAATTTCCCCTGGTCGCGGATTACTGCCACCACCCACTAGCGCCACGGCTGAGGCGGTATGGTGTGGGTTTCTGAATGGTCGTTGCATCACGGCCTGAGCTTGCTGCTGTGGCGCAATGGAATAGACTGTGGCGACCTCCAGCATTTCGGATTGATTGAGGGGCGGTAAAATACCAGGCAGTCGACTGGCCAACATAGTTTTGCCAGTACCTGGCGGGCCGCTTAGCAGTAAATTATGTGAGCCGGCAGCGGCAATCTCCAGTGCGCGTTTGGCTTGAGCCTGTCCTTTGACATCGTGCAGGTCGGCGTAGAGATGGTTGTTCACAGGAATTTGCGTGGGAGCGGTGAGCCCCAGTTTTTCTCTACCGTGTAAATGGGCGGAGAGTTGCAATAAGCTGCTGGCTGAGTAAATAGCGGCCTGTTCACACAGTGCTGCTTCGCTGGCATTAGCGGGAGGCACAATCAAGGCACGCTGTGCTTGAGTACACTTTATCGCCGCGGGTAGAGCGCCTTTGATCGGTCTTAGTTCACCGGTTAAGCCCAGTTCGCCCAGAAACTCATGTTGCGTAAGAGCCTCCACCGGGATTTGCCCGGAGGCCGCCAGAATACCAAGCGCGATAGGCAGATCAAAGCGGCCACCTTCCTTGGGTAGATCCGCAGGGGCGAGATTGATAGTGATACGCCGGCTGGGAAACTCAAAGTGTGAGTTGATAATGGCGCTGCGAACCCGGTCTTTGCTTTCTTTAACGGCGGTTTCCGGCAGGCCGACGATATTCAGCGCTGGCAAGCCATTGGAAAGATGGGTTTCGACATGTACCAGTGGTGCATCGACGCCACAATTGGCGCGCGTGTAAACAATGGCAAGTGACATAAACATCCCTCCATGGACGTTGTGTTAGTCGGTTTTCAACCTTAAATTCGCTTATGGCTGCTCAATGCTGGCCGCGAGTTCGGCCAACTGTTTTTCGAGCTGTTCTATTTTTTCTCTGGAGCGCTGTAGCACCGCCGCTTGAGCCTCGAACTCTTCCCGGGTGACGATATCCAGTTTACTGAAGGCACTTTGCACCAGTGCCCGCATATTTTTTTCAACTTCATTGCTCAGATTGCCGTTTGGCAGGGCCTGTTTAAGTTGTTGCAGCAAACTGTCTATACGATCATTGGGTATCATGGCTGTGTTTATCTAAGCGTTGTCGTCAGGTGGAAATTCTATTTTTTTCCGGACTGGATAGCCAGTTTTATTACATGAGTCATCAAGGTATTCACTCAGGGTTTATTTCTTTCAGGGCTTATAAAGGGGACGGGCAAGCTTATAAATAGTGCTTGTCCGGCTGTATGCTGGTGCATAATTGAAAAACAGTGGCTTCTCTGCGGTGAGTTTTTGCAACACCACTCACATTGGGCAAAACCGGGCGATAAGGCACTATACCGTGGCTTGGTGACGTATCAGTGCCATGCTGCTATCAGTGCCTGGGCCTGCATCTGCAGCAGCTTATCTGTTAAGGTGCATTTTTTGCTTGTCTTTATAGATTGGTTTGCTGATGGTTACAGCAATGAATAAAACACTGATATATAAAACAACGATGAACAAAACCAAAACAGGACTTTAGTTTGGCTTCCCCCGTTAGTCTTATCTCGAAAGCGCTATCCGAACCAGCATCAGACCCAGATCCGAAACCGTCATCCGAATCGGCGGCTTCGCAACAGGCCGACGGTTGGCAGGCCAGTTTACGCCTGGGATTTAAATACAAAGGAGAGCGCACGGTGTTGGCTTCGGCTGAGCACTTTGGCCCCTTGCGGGTGCAGCGCCCGTTTTATCCCGAGGGGCCGGTCTGTCATGTGTATTTGTTACACCCTCCAGGCGGGATGGTGGCCGGCGATAATTTATTGATCAGTCTGGATTGCCAACCCGAAAGTCAGGTGTTGATCACAACGCCAGCGGCGGGCAAGCTTTATCGAGTAGCTGATCAGGCATCACCTCAGTACCAGGGTGTAACAGCGACCGTGGCGGAAGGCGCCAGCCTGGAATGGCTGCCGCAGGAAACCATTTTGTTTAATGGCGCCAGAGGGGAGTTGCTCAGCCGATTTGATCTGGCAACAGAGAGCCAATTAATCGGCTGGGATATGGTCTGTCTTGGCCGCCGCGCCAGCGGTGAGCGCTTTGAGCAGGGGCGAGTCAAACAACGTATTGAAATCTACCGGCAGGGTACGCCAATATTTGTTGATCGCGTATGCTTCAACGGTGGCAGTGAGATGTTGTCCGCGCCCTGGGGTATGGCGGGAGAGGTCGTTAGCGGCACATTGTTTGCCACAATTAAACCGGGACTGAAGCTTGATCTGGATGAACTGCGCGCTCAAGTAATGGATTCGGAGTTGATTGACTCTGGTCTGACAAATACAGATCTGACGAGCTCCGGTTATGGGGGTTCGAGTCGCTGGGGTATTACGCAGCGCTCAGGTGTGTTGCTGATACGTTATCTGGGCGAATCAGCGGAAACCTGCCGCCGCGGTTTCGAACGTATCTGGCAGCTACTTCGACCACAATTACTGTCGAGGTCCATTCACCGCCCGCGTATCTGGAATACGTAGTTATCAATAAGTAGCAATGAATAAGTAGTTATTGAAAATACATAGTTAACGAATAATTTTTGAATGACTGGCTTGAACTGCTGATTTAAACGACAGATTTGAGCTATAGATTTGAACGACAGAATAGAAAACTAACAGGTTGGAATAATTATGGAACTCAGCCCACGCGATAAAGATAAGTTGCTGATTTTTACTGCTGCACTATTGGCGGAGCGGCGCAAGGCGAAAGGCTTAAAGTTGAACTACCCGGAGGCCGTTGCCCTGATCAGTGCTGAAATTATGGAAGGCGCGAGAGAAGGGCGATCAGTAGCGGATATGATGAGTCATGGCCGCACTATCCTGAGTGTTGAGGATGTAATGGACGGTGTGGCTGATATGCTGCACGAAGTGCAAGTCGAAGCCACCTTCCCCGATGGTACCAAACTGGTCACGGTGCATAATCCCATTGTTTAAGCTAAATGGTTTAAGCGAGATTGTTTTATTGAAACAGCTCTGCTGATAAAGCGAGGAATCAAACATGAAACCAGGCGAAATTGAAACTCGGGCTGGCGTTATTCAACTAAATGCTGGCCGGGAAACCGTGACTCTTAAGGTCGCTAATAGTGGTGATCGACCTATTCAGGTGGGTTCACATTACCACTTCTACGAGACCAACCCTGCCCTGCAATTTGATCGTGAGGCCGCCAGAGGGTTTCGACTGAATATTGCAGCGGGTACTGCGGTGCGATTTGAGCCAGGCCAGGATAGGGAAGTCGAGCTGGTAGCTCTGGCTGGCGATCGCAAGGTTTATGGCTTACGTGGCGAGATCATGGGGGCGTTGTAATTCCCACCTTCGATAATTACAAACACAATTGAATAGCGTTAGTTAAAGCTTCCCAAAGACAGGGTGAATAAGAGCGACAGGATGAATAAGCATGACAACAATTGATCGCCGCGCCTACGCGGATATGTATGGCCCCACCGAGGGTGACCGGGTAAGACTGGGAGATACCGAACTGTGGATTGAGGTGGAGAAGGACTACACCCACTACGGCGAAGAAGTAAAGTTTGGCGGTGGTAAAGTTATTCGTGACGGTATGGGACAGAGCCAACGTCCCTCAGCCGAGACGCCGGATACGGTGATCACCAATGCCCTGATCCTGGATCACTGGGGCATAGTTAAAGCTGACGTCGCCATTAAAGGCGGGCGCATTCAGAAAATTGGCAAGGCGGGCAACCCCGATATTCAATCCAATATCGATATTATTATCGGTCCCTGTACTGAAGTGATTGCCGGTGAAGGCCAGATCCTGACCGCCGGTGGTATCGATTCCCATATTCACTTTATCTGCCCACAGCAAATCGAAGAAGCGTTGATGAGTGGTGTAACCACTATGCTTGGGGGTGGCACTGGCCCGGCGACGGGCACCAATGCGACTACCTGTACTCCCGGCCCCTGGCATATTGGCAAGATGCTGCAGGCGGCAGAGGGCTTGCCGATGAACCTGGGCTTTCTTGGTAAAGGTAATGCCAGCCTGCCAATTGGTCTGGAGGAGCAATTGGCCGCGGGCGCGATGGGTTTAAAGCTGCATGAAGACTGGGGTACCACCCCGGCTTCAATTGATAACTGCCTCAATGTGGCGGAAGAATACGATGTGCAGGTCGCTATCCACACCGACACCCTGAACGAATCGGGTTTTGTAGAAGATACACTGGCGGCCTTCAAGGGTCGAACCATCCATACTTACCACACTGAAGGTGCTGGTGGTGGTCATGCCCCTGATATTATCAAGGCCTGTGGCGAGTCTAACGTTTTACCTTCATCGACTAACCCGACACGCCCTTACACAGTCAATACTGTCGACGAGCATCTCGACATGTTGATGGTCTGTCATCACCTCGACCCCAATATTCCTGAAGACGTGGCCTTTGCTGATTCCCGTATTCGACGTGAGACCATTGCTGCAGAAGATATATTGCATGACCTCGGCGCCTTCTCAATGATTGCCTCTGATTCCCAGGCTATGGGGCGAGTGGGCGAAGTGGTGTGCCGTACCTGGCAAACGGCGCACAAAATGAAAGTACAGCGGGGCGCGCTTGAAAGCGACACAAGTTATTCCGATAACTTCCGCGCCAAACGGTATATCGCCAAATACACCATTAACCCGGCAATTGCTCACGGCATTGGTCATGAAGTCGGCTCCATCGAAGCCGGTAAGCTGGCTGATCTGGTGCTTTGGAAGCCGATGTTTTTTGGTATTAAGCCCTCGATGATTATCAAGGGTGGCATGATAGCCGCGGCGCCTATGGGTGACCCCAATGCTTCTATACCCACGCCACAACCGGTGCACTACCGGCCGATGTTTGGCGCTTTTGGTGCTGCTTTGCAGGCGACTTCGGTTAACTTTGTCAGCGAGGCCGCCATTCAGGCTGGTATTGCCGATGCCCTTGGTCTGCACAAAAAGCTGGTGGCCTGTAAGGGTAGCCGCAAGGTGACCAAGGCCGATATGATTTTGAATAATTGGCAGCCGCAGATGGAGGTGGACCCGGAAACCTATGAAGTGCGCGCCAATGGTGAGCTGTTAGTCTGTGAGCCGGCGGATGTGTTGCCCTTGGCGCAACGCTACTCACTTTTCTAATGCTGGGCCGTTTAATAAAATTAATGACATGAATAGAGTTATTTGCTGCGATGAAAGAATGTTTTGAATTAACTACCGATGTTGATACGTCGGAGGCCCTGCTGATCGAGTTGGATTTTCAGCAACGGCAAAAAAGCCGGCATAAAGCCCAGACCGTTTGCGGCGAAACGTTAGGTTGGTTTCTGGAGCGTGGACGGGTGCTGGCCGATGGCGATGTGATGCGCTGTCAGGATGGCTCACTGGTTAAAGTGGTGGCTGCTGCTGAATCGGTCTCTGAAGTATTGAGTGACAACGCGCATCTATTAATGCGAGCGGCTTATCATCTGGGTAATCGTCATGTTCCCCTGCAGATTGGAGAAGGTTGCTTACGCTATCAGCATGACCATGTACTGGATGGTATGTTGCAGGGGTTGGGCCTGAAGGTTAATTGCTGCCAGCGCCCATTCCATCCGGAAAATGGCGCTTATCATGGCGGTAACCATGGGCATGAGCATAGTCATAACGATAAACACGGCCATGCCCACTCGCACGCTCACTAACGATTTTTATAAGCTCTCGCGATGAATTCATCACTGTTACATTTACTACACTTGGTGAGTCCGGCGTTACCCGTCGGAGCCTATGCCTATTCACAGGGGCAGGAATACGCGGTCGAGCGCGGTTATTTAAACAACCGACATGAGGCACAGCGCTGGATTGGCGGGGTGATGACGCATAGCGTGACCCATCTGGACTTGCCGGTATTAAGTCGGCTCTACGATGCCTGGCAGCTGCAAGATGCGGCACAGGTTGAATACTGGAATCAGTTCCTGTTGGCCAGTCGGGAGTCGGCGGAGTTTGAATTGGAAGACGAGCAAATGGGCCGCGCCTTGATGCGTTTGTTAACCGCATTGGATATCCCGGCTGCAGTAGCCTGGCCGCGCCGACAGGCTAGTAGCTTTGCCAATGCCTTTGCACTGGCCGGGGTACACTGGCACATTGATAAAGTCGAATTAATGCAAGGCCTGTGTTGGAGCTGGCTCGAAAATCAGGTGGCCGCTGCCACTAAATTAGTACCGCTTGGCCAGACTGAAGCCCAACAGTTACTGGTAGAGCTGATGCAAGAGGTGGCAGTTTGTTGCGCCGAGGCCGAGCAAATTGACGACGATGATATTGGTGCTGGGCTACCAGCGCTGGCGCTATTATCGGCGCAGCATGAAACCCAGTATTCCCGTTTATTTCGCTCATAAATAATTTTAAATAATGGGCTTTGAATTCAACCCATATGGATTAAACATAAGAGGAAGCCATTGTGACCGCAACACAGACGATTTCAGACTCCACCCCCCAACACGCCAAACAGGCATTGCGTTTAGGCATTGGCGGCCCCGTCGGCTCCGGTAAAACAGCGCTGGTAAAAGAATTGTGTGCTCAGCTGAAAGACCGGCTTAATATTGCGGTCATCACCAATGATATTTACACCCGCGAAGATGCTGAATTTCTGCTGCGCCATGAGGCGTTGGACAGTGAACGCATTCTTGGTGTAGAAACCGGTGGCTGCCCTCATACGGCGATTCGTGAAGATGCCTCAATGAACTTATCAGCAGTTGAAGAGCTTAATGATCGCTTTCCCGGGCTGGAACTGGTTATGATTGAAAGTGGCGGTGATAATTTGGCTGCCACCTTTAGCCCGGAATTATCGGACCTGACTATATACGTCATTGATGTATCCGCTGGTGACAAAATTCCCCGTAAGGGTGGGCCTGGCATCACTAAATCGGATTTACTGATTATTAATAAAATCGACCTTGCACCGCTGGTGGGTGCGGATTTGGATGTGATGGACCGCGATGCCAGAAAAATGCGAGGCGATAAACCGTTTGTATTTTCAAACCTGAAGTCTGGACAGGGTCTTCAGGATATCGTGGACTTCATTATTGATCAGGGTATGCTTAGCCCGCATTAAGCACCGAACCCCCTCTTCACCATTATGGTGCAATTGTTTCTGCGCCTTTGCCCCGTCATCAATCACTAACTAACGATTCTTTGTGCTTACTTACCATTTAACCCCCTTTAATATGGGGGGTTTAGGTCTGTTCACCGATAAAAAAAACGCTTCGCTTTAATTTGGTGCTAATGAAAGGCTGGGCGCTATTGTTGTGCGTTAATTTTTGTAGATTGGACTAACACAGCACCATAGGTATAAGGCGTAGCGCTATAAGTTATTGAGCTTATTGATTTTTTTCGAATAATTTTTCCGCCTGACAGAAATTGGCACCAATTCTGCTCGGAGGGTTTTGTCCTAAACACAACAACAATCTTTGCTTGGAGACAAAATCATGGAAATAAAAAAACCTCGTTGGGCCAAAACCGGTGCGAAGGCACTGGGCGTTGCGGCCTTAACTTTGAGTGCCGCCATTGCTCAAGCTGCCGATACCATTAAGGTCGGTGTATTGCACTCTCTGTCCGGCACCATGGCAATCAGTGAAACCACCCTAAAAGATACTGTATTAATGATGGTGGAAGAACAAAATAAAAAAGGTGGCTTGTTAGGTAAAAAACTGGAAGCTGTTGTCGTTGACCCTGCATCAGACTGGCCCTTATTCGCAGAAAAAACCAAAGAACTGATCGAGCAGAAAGATGTAGACGTTATCTTCGGTTGCTGGACTTCAGTATCTCGTAAGTCGGTATTGCCTGTTATCGAAAAACTGAACGGCCTGCTGTTTTACCCTGTTCAGTATGAAGGTGAAGAATCCTCTAAAAATGTGTTCTATACCGGTGCTGCGCCAAACCAGCAAGCGATTCCTGCAGTTGATTATCTGATGGAAGAAGAAGGTGTTGAGCGTTGGGTGCTGGAAGGCACTGACTACGTTTATCCTCAAACCACTAACAAAATTCTGAAAGCCTATTTGCTGGGTAAAGGCGTTGCTGAAAAAGACATTTCAGTTAACTACACACCCTTTGGTTTTTCTGAGTGGACAACACGCGTTGCTGAAATCAAAAAGTTCGGTTCAGCCGGTAAGAAAACTGCTGTAGTGTCTACCGTCAATGGCGATGCGAACGTACCTTTCTACAAAGAACTGGCTAACCAGGGTGTCTCAGCTGCAGATATTCCAGTGGTCGCTTTCTCCGTAGGTGAAGAAGAGTTGTCCGGTTTTGATACCGCCCCACTGGTAGGCCACCTGGCAGCGTGGAATTACTTCCAGAGCGCTGAATCCGATGCCAACGATGCCTTTATTGCTCAGTGGAAAAAATTTATCAAGGATGACGATCGAGTGACTAACGATCCTATGGAAGCAACGTATATTGGCTTTAAAGCCTGGGCCAAAGCGGTAGAAAAAGCCAAGTCTGTTGATGTCGATAAAGTTCGTACTGCCATGTACGGCATCGAAGTCACCAACCTGACAGGCGGCATTGCCAAAGTATTGCCCAACCACCACTTCACCAAGCCAGTCTTGATTGGCGAAATTCAGGCTGATGGTCAGTTTGAAATTGTTTCGCAAACGTCCGAAGTGCCTGGCGATGCGTGGACCGATTTCCTGCCAGAGTCAGCCAAGGTGATTTCTAACTGGCAAGATCCAGCCATCAACTGTGGTAACTACAACACTGAAACCAAAGAGTGTTCTGGACAGAACTTCTAGGTTTTAGATCAGGCATTAAATTGGCTGCAGGGAGTAATTGACCCTGCACTAAAAAATGGCCTCAGCTTTTCGCGGAGGCCATTTTTTCTTCGCCTGGTGTTGGATAGTAAACTTTCAGATAATAACTGGATCTTTCATGAAACACATATTCTTGATTCTGCTGAGCTTACAGGCGCTATGTTTTACATCTGCAGCCCGGGCTAGCGACTTGGCTGAAATGTTACCTGAGTTGCTAACCAACTCGAATAAACAAAAAGCCGCAGTCATCGAAAAAATGTCCGAGCTGGATGATGATCGGGTATTACCGGTTTTAAAAGCCATGCTAAACGCAAGGCTGTATGCCACTGAAAAAGACGGCACCTTTGTATACATTCAGGAGCCTAAAAACGACGAGTACGATATAAGCTCAGTACTCACTGGTGAAGACCTGGGAATGATGCATGATAGGGATCTCGATAAAATTCGCATCAATAACAAATTACGACGTGTGTTACGGGCAAACATCGCCAAACTGGAACTGACGTCAAAAGATGAAGATTTAAGGTTTAAGTCAGCCAAAAATTTAGCCAAAACACCCGACGATGAATTGCGATCTGAAATCGTCAATGCCATCAAACAGGAACAAGTGCGTCGGGTAAAAGAGGCCATGCAGCTGGCCTTGGCGATGATTGATATTGATGGCAATGATGAAGATAAGCGCACTATAGCGCTACAGGTTATTGGTGAAAGCATCGCCCCAGAGGCCGTTAATGTATTAAGAAGGCTGTCGGCGAAAAATGACGAAGGTGAGTTTGAGGACGCCAATACCGAATTAGCTGAGCGGGCGGAAAAGCTCATGGAGCAAGCACAGGGACAGTTAAAGTTTTATAAAGTTATACAGGATTTTATTTTTGGTTTGAGCCTTGGGTCGATATTGTTGTTGGCCGCCATTGGTCTTGCCATCACCTTCGGTGTTATGGGGGTGATTAATATGGCTCATGGCGAAATGATAATGCTGGGAGCCTATACTACCTTTGCCATTCAACAGATTTTTCCAGAGTTAATTCAATATTCCCTGTTTATAGCTATACCAGCTGCTTTCTTAGTGTCGGGCTGTGTGGGTGTGCTTATCGAGCGTCTGGTCATACGACACCTTTATGGGCGGCAGCTCGATACACTGTTGGCCACCTTTGGTATCAGTTTGATTTTGCAGCAGGCCGTTCGCATGTATAGCTCTAACAACGTTGCTGTGGTAAGTCCTGATTTTATCAGTGGCTTTTGGCAGATGAACGATGCTGTGGCAATTACCTACAATCGAATCTATGTATTATTTTTCAGCTTAATTGTGCTGGGCTTGTTGGCACTGGTGCTAAAGAAAACACTGCTGGGTTTGCAGATGCGAGCCGTAACCCAAAATAGAGCGATGGCAAACTCCATGGGCATTCATTCCAGTTGGGTGGATGCATTAACCTTTGGTCTTGGATCCGGGATTGCCGGCATCGCCGGTGTGGCACTCAGCCAGTTTACCAACGTCGGCCCAAATCTTGGGCAGGGTTATATCATCGATTCGTTTATGGTGGTGGTCTTTGGCGGTGTCGGTAATTTATTAGGCACTTTCTTTGGTGCGATGAGCTTAGGGGTGGCCAACAAATTCCTGGAGCCCTATACCGGAGCGGTGGTCGGTAAGATTCTGGTGTTAGTTTTCATTATCCTCTTTATTCAATGGCGACCAAGAGGCTTGTTTGCTCTTAAAGGTCGCTTTGTGGAGGACTGATAATGAATTATTCCATAAAAAACAATACTGACGCTGTGGAGTAGAATCGATGACAAATAAATCAGTATTAATGCAATTGATCATGAACGATAAAATCGGCAGCAGGCTAATTGGTTTTATTATTGTTGCCTCCATCGTTATAGCTATGCTGAATCAGTTTGCTCCTGAAGGTTCATTTTTTCATGTGCCTAGTTATGTGGTATCGCTGTTAGGTAAATATCTTTGCTACGCTTTGCTGGCTTTGGCATTGGATATCGTCTGGGGTTATTGCGGTATTCTTAGTCTTGGTCACGGCGCCTTCTTTGCCTTGGGTGGATATGCCATGGGCATGCACTTGATGCGCGAAATTGGTGATCGCGGAGTTTATGGAAATCCCGAACTACCGGATTTTATGGTATTCCTGAACTGGACTGAATTGCCCTGGTACTGGCAGGGCTTTGATAACTTTGCCTTTGCCATGCTGATGGTCATGCTGGTGCCTGGCTTACTGGCATTTCTGTTTGGCTGGTTGGCATTTCGCTCGCGCGTTACCGGGGTTTACCTTTCGATCATTACTCAAGCGCTGACTTACGCTTTAATGCAGGCGTTCTTTATGAACGACTTTGGCTTTGGCGGTAACAACGGGCTGACAGATTTTAAAGATATCGCAGGATTTAGTTTGCTGTCGGATACCACTTCGGTAGTGCTGTTTCTTATTTCTAGTTTGGTTTTAGTAATAGCTTATTTGGCCTGCCGTTTTATCACGGCCAGTAAGTTTGGCCGTGTACTGGTAGCGATTCGCGACTCCGAAAGTCGTACTCGCTTTATGGGGTATCGAGTCGAGCACTACAAATTATTGATTTTCGTTTTTTCTGCGGTGCTGGCAGGCATTGCTGGAGCTTTGTTCGTGCCGCAGGTGGGTATTATAAACCCAGGTGAATTCAGTCCTATTAAATCGATTGAGATTGTTATCTGGGTTGCTCTGGGAGGGCGGGGTACATTATATGGTGCGGTGATTGGTGCCTTTATCGTCAGTTACGGAAAGACCTTTTTCACCGGTTATTTTCCGGAGATATGGTTATTTATGTTAGGCGGATTATTTGTTCTGACGACGATGTACCTACCTAATGGTGTAGTAGGCCTGATGGAAAAGCGAAAAAACAAACCCACTAAAAAAGAGCCAGCATCTACCGGGGAGGCATCGGCATAATGTTAGAAGCCAGAGATAACCCGCAAAGTCTGTTATACCTTAACGGCGTCACCAAGACCTTTGATGGTTTTAAAGCCATCAATAACCTGTCGCTGGATATTGCTCCGGGTGAACTGCGTGCCATTATCGGCCCCAACGGTGCAGGTAAAAGTACCATGATGGATATTATTACCGGCAAGACTCGTCCTGATACCGGTGAAGTTAAATTTAAAGATGTCGTTGATCTGACGCGTTTTGATGAAGCTGATATTGCCAATATGGGTATTGGACGTAAATTTCAAAAACCCACAGTGATCGAAAGTTTAAGTATCTGGGACAACCTGGACATGGCGCTGGCCGGTGATCGTGGCATCTGGCAGTCGCTGTTTTTTAAACTCAGTGACAAACAGTTTCAACGTATCGAGGAGGTCATTGCGCTGATCGGGCTGAAGGAAAAGGCTCACGATCTGGCTGCGAATTTATCCCATGGCCAAAAACAGTGGCTGGAAATTGGCATGTTGATTATTCAGGAGCCCGAGGTGTTATTAGTCGATGAACCAGCGGGTGGTATGACCGATACCGAAACGATGGAAACGGCGAAATTATTAAAAGAGATCAGTAAAAAACATTCTGTGATTGTGGTGGAACACGATATGGATTTTGTCAGGGCGCTGGATTGTCCCGTAACCGTATTGCATGAGGGGAGTGTACTGGCAGAAGGTGACCTGGATACCGTTTCCGCAAACCAGCGGGTTATCGAGGTTTATCTGGGGCGTTAGAAATCGCCAAGTGGATACACATTAAATAGTGAATACAGCGTTAAATAAGAGAATTCAGCCATGCTTAAAGCGGAGAATATTGATCTTCACTATGGTGCCAGTCAGGCACTGGAAAATGTCAGCATTACTGCAGCCAAGGGTGAAATAACCTGCGTACTGGGCCGCAATGGTGTTGGCAAAAGCAGTTTGATGCAGGCGATTACTGGTCGTCACAAATCATCAGCCGGAACGGTGATCTGGGAAGAGAATGATATCACTCAGCTTAGTGCCGCCAGCCGGGCACAGCAAGGTATTGCCTATGTGCCTCAGGGGAGGCAGATTTTTTCCCAGCTAACGGTGATGGAAAATCTGCAGACGGGTTTTGCGGCACTGCCCAGAAAACAGCGAAAAATTGACGATGAAATTTTCGATCTGTTTCCCATCTTGAGAAAAATGACCAGACGCCGAGGGGGCGATCTATCGGGCGGCCAGCAACAACAGTTGTCGATAGCCCGCGCGCTGGTTATGAAACCACGGCTATTAATTCTCGATGAGCCAACAGAAGGGATTCAGCCCTCTATCATTAAGGATATCCATAACGTAATAACTATTCTCAAGCAGCAGGGCGATATGGCCATACTGTTAGTGGAGCAGTATTTCGAATTTGCTCGAGACCTCTGTGACAAGTACGCGGTGATGGATCGTGGTGAAATTATTCTCGCCGGTACTCGCGACGAAATGGTTGAGGAAGTGGTACGTGGCCATATGACGGTATGATCTGATGGTTGCTTGCGCTGTCGCCAGGCTGGAAGCAGGTAGATAAGCGAGTGCTGGCCGGAGGGCGCATCGCCTCGGTAGGGTTGTTGACTTGTCCCCTTGTGCACGCTGCGTGACAGGCTACAAGCTGCTTCAATTGTTTTACAATGTCTTTTTACTTCGAAAAACGAGAAACCCCATGAAAAAACTGGCTTTAGTGCTGTCAGCAGTGTTCTCATGTTCCGCTGCATTGGCAGCCGATCTACACATTGCACCAGGAGAAACTTACACCATCAGCTCAGATCAACAACGCCTGAATCTAAATAACCTGACGATAGGTGATGATGCCAGGATTGTATTTGCCAAGGGAGTAGAGCAGTGGCAACTGCGTGCAGATCAGGCAAGACTGGGTACGAATATAAGCATTGATGGCAGTGGGTTTGCGGGCGAATCCGGGGTCGCGGGTGCTGCCGGAGACAGTGTCTCCCGTTGTGAAGATGGCCGCGCCGGTATAAATGGCGGCGATGGTGCGGCTGGTGGCGATGGGGTTTCAATCCGAATGCAGTTAGGTCTGCTGAGTTTTGGTGATATGGCGGTTACCTCCAATGGTGGTAGTGGCGGCAAGGGTGGTCACGGTGGTGATGGCAGTGCTGCAGGAGCCTTTGAGGTTGGCTGCAAAACGGCCCCGACTGGTGGGGATGCTGGCGCGGGCGGCGCGGGTGGTGATGGCGGCTCTGCCGGTGATGTAACGGTCCTTTACTGGCCAGCCAACCCCAATCTGGATGTGTCTCGAATAGCCCGGCTGATTCGCGTTGAAGCCAGCTCTGGTGACAGTGGCCTACCCGGTGAGGCAGGCACACCTGGTGCGGGTAGTGAAGGCCGCTATATCAAGAAAAAAACCCTCACGGGTAATCGGTCCTGGGTTGCCGGCGGTGAGGCGGGAGCAGTCGCAGCCCATGGCAAGCCCGGTAATCCGGGGCAGGATGGAAAAATTCTGGTCGAGCAGGCGCTGGTGTCCGTTGTGCCGGCCCCAGTAACATCCCGACAAAAGCCACAGACAAGCGGCAAAACTTCCTCCGACAAGCAGACCGAAATCCAGGCGATCAAACAGGAATTACGCTCCCTCTTGCAACGCCTGGATGAGCTTGAAACCGAATAATCCCCCGTTTAGTGCTGTTTTAGCTGTCGTCCTGCCTTATTAAAGAGCAGGGCGACATTCGCTATAGAGCATACTGCCAATCAATACACTTCGAGTTCCCTTCGAAAGTTGTGGCTTATTTCTCAATTTTCACCAGCCTGTTAGTCGCTTAATCTTTTCCCCTACATCCCTGCAAGCTTACTGGGCCAACATGGTGCCAGCAAAAATCATCAGGTCCATTTTGGTGCATTGAAATGCGCTAATTTGGTGTGATTTTGTCAATAAAAATTCATTTTTACCGTAAGTCTATGTTTTATATATAAATTTTAAAGTTGGTATGCCCTATGCTAATTGTATTTCAGCTCCAGCTCATGGACCTATGAAAAGGGCTCAGGCTGGCTCAAAAAGAAAGTTCGATAAATTTTGGAGACCTTAGAATGAAAACATTAAAGACCCTTCTGGCAACTGCGGTTGCTGCTACGACTTTTGCGGCCCCAGCAGCTATGGCTGAAGTGGATGTTGCTGCTTCTGTTAGCGTAGCTTCTGCTTACCTGTGGCGCGGTCAGGACCTGGGAGACGGTTCACCAGCGGTTTCTGGTGATATCGTTTTAAGTACGGCTGGTTTTTACGGTGGTATCTGGGGTTCATCGGGTGATGACGCCTTGGGCAACGAGTACGACCTGTTTGCCGGTTACGGTACAGAAGTCGGTGGCGTCAGCATCGACTTGAGCGTTTGGAATTACGTTTACCCTGATCTCGGCATGCGCAACGATACCTTTGGTGACTTGTCAGAAGTGATTTTGTCGGTAGGTTTTGGCCCCGTTGCTGTAACGTACTATGACAATATCGCCGGTGCACAAGGTTACGAGTACCTGACAGTGGGCGCTGAAATGGGTGCATTCTCTGTGACTCTGGGTACTACATCCAACAATGACGACGACGATGATTACACTCACCTGGATTTAGGTTATGCCTTCAACGACAACGTGTCTTTCACCTTGAGTCAGGTTATTGATGAAGATGAAAATGGCAACGTTGATGACGACCTGAACTTTGTTGTTTCTTACAGTCTGCCCATTGAGTAAGACAAGTAATAAGCAATGCTGACTGCATTGCTTAATGGTTTAGTGCTACATATCTCCCCCCCATCGATTTGTAAGCACTATTAGTCAGCCGCGCCGATTGCGGCGCGGCTGACATTTTTACTTTCACTGGTTCGCCTTAGGTGAACTGTTATCAAAATAATCAGGAGAAGGCCAATGAAACTGGTTACGGCTGTAGTCAAACCATTTAAGTTGGACGACGTGCGCGAAGCGCTGTCTGAAATCGGTGTACAGGGTATTACTGTTACAGAGGTAAAGGGTTTCGGACGCCAAAAGGGTCACACTGAGTTATATCGTGGCGCGGAATACGTTGTCGACTTTTTGCCAAAAGTAAAAATTGAAGTAGCAATTGCTGATTCTGCTGCTGATCAAGTCATCGAAGCAATTTCCAACGCCGCCAACACCGGCAAGATTGGTGATGGCAAGATCTTCGTTTCACCGCTTGAGCAGGTCATACGTATTCGTACCGGCGAAACGGGCGAAGAGGCTATCTAAGTCTTTTTTTAATAATTCTCAATCGACAGCCTTGTGGAGGGCTTAGATATGGAAAATGAAATTTTTCAATTGCAGTACGCGTTGGACACATTTTATTTCTTAATATGTGGCGCGTTAGTTATGTGGATGGCAGCAGGTTTTGCCATGCTCGAAGCGGGTTTGGTCCGCTCAAAAAACACCACGGAAATTCTGACCAAGAACGTAGCCTTGTTCGCGATTTCCTGCATCATGTACATGGTTTGCGGTTATGCCATTATGTATGGCGGTGATTACTTCCTGTCTACCATTACCGGTGACGGTGTAACAGGTGCCGAAGAGGCAGCTACCTATGCACCTTCTTCAGACTTCTTCTTCCAGGTAGTGTTTGTGGCTACTGCGATGTCGATTGTCTCCGGTGCTGTGGCTGAGCGCATGAAGCTGTGGGCATTCCTGGTTTTCGCTGTGGTAATGACTGGCTTTATCTACCCAATGGAAGGTGCCTGGACCTGGGGTGGCAATGCTGTATTCGGCATGTACACACTGGGCGACCTGGGTTTCTCTGACTTTGCCGGTTCCGGTATCGTTCATATGGCGGGTGCTTCTGCTGCTCTGGCTGGTGTTATTCTGCTGGGTGCTCGTAAAGGCAAATACGCTGCCGACGGTTCCGCGCAAGCTATTCCTGGCGCCAACCTGCCGCTGGCAACCCTGGGTACCTTTATCCTGTGGTTGGGCTGGTTCGGTTTCAACGGTGGTTCAGTACTGGCGACTGCCAGTGTCGAAAGTGCCAACAGCGTAGCCGTAGTGTTCATGAACACCAATGCCGCCGCTGCGGGTGGTCTGGTTGCAGCGCTGATTGTGGCTCGCTTGCTGTTCGGCAAGGCTGATTTGACCATGGCTTTAAACGGTGCGCTGGCTGGTCTGGTAGCGATCACTGCTGAGCCTTCAACGCCTTCAGCACTGCAAGCCACTATCTTCGGCGCTATCGGTGGTGTACTGGTTGTGTTCTCTATCATCACGCTTGATAAGCTGAAAATCGACGACCCTGTTGGTGCCATCTCTGTGCACGGTGTAGTTGGCCTGTTGGGTCTGCTGTTAGTGCCAATTACTAACGATGGCTCCAGCTTCTCTGGCCAGCTGATCGGTGCAGCGACTATCTTTGTCTGGGTATTTGTCACCAGCCTGATTGTCTGGGGTATCATCAAAGCGGTTATGGGTGTACGTGTCAGCGAAGAAGAAGAGTACGAAGGTGTGGATCTGTCCGAGTGTGGGATGGAAGCCTACCCAGAGTTTACGGGTGGCAAATAAGCCAAACGGTCAACACTGACTCTTTAAAAGGCGCCTACGGGCGCCTTTTTTATTGGCTGCAATTTGGTGTCTAACCCTAATGGTACTGACTTAAGCGGTTTTGTTGCCACATATTCGGTTTCTGCTACCGGACTGTATTGCCGAGACACGCCATAAACCCTTCCCTGGGGGCTCGGATGCAGCGGAGCCTGCCCCGCGAGCAACGCGAGTGCTTTGGGTATCCCTGCTGCATACGGTCTCGGCAATACAGTCCAGAAGCAGAGCCCTCACAGCAAGTTTGAGCTTAAGTCAGTGCCATTCGTGTCTAACCCATTGGGCGAGGGCGAATGGTCGCTGCCTGGATTCATAGTCAGTTATAGTAAAACCGCAGGCTGGGATGGCAAGCTCCTCGGCGGTTGGAATCCCACTACTGTCCGGCATATTTCATTATGCCCAAATACCTCCCGCACCCACTATAGGTAGGCGTTTCAGAGCGATAGGCTGCTTCGAACCCATCGGGTCATGCTTTCGCTTTCTTGCAAGGGTCGGCGCTTTTTGCGAGGACTGTTCGAATCCCAATTTTTGCGAAGCAAAAATGGTTGAGTTCCGCAGCAGCCGAGGCCTTGCAAGAAAGCGAAGGGCCGGGTCGAAGTGGCCTATCGCTCTGGAACGCCGGCACTCGGCGTTCTAAACCCTTAAATCGCACCTCTGTGCCCGCAACACGATTTGGAAGAGGGAGCTACCCCATCCAAACCTCCTACAGGGGTTTAGCTGCAAAAATTCCAAGTCTTAACCATTCTCTTTTACCGCAAACCTGGTTGCCATCCATGTCTGCTAATTCTCGCTTTACGTCTATCAACCTGTGCTTTGAGGAGCTTGCCGTGTAAGCCCTAATCGGCTCAGGACCAGATTTTTACAGTTTCAAGCGTTGAGTTCTTGCATTTCCTGCGTGGGCTAGATAATTTAGGCGCAACAATAATCATTAATTGTCATATAGGCTGGAAAGCTTGGGGGAGAACTGGATGAAATTGATCACTGCGATTATTAAGCCGTTTAAATTGGATGATGTTCGCGCCGCTTTGTCGGAGGTAGGCGTAACAGGGGTTACTGCTACCGAGGTTAAAGGCTTTGGTCGCCAGAAGGGCCATACAGAACTTTATCGAGGGGCCGAATATGTGGTGGATTTTTTGCCAAAGGTAAAGCTGGAAATTGCCATTGATGATGAACGGGTTGAGGAGGCGATTGAAGCGATCAGCAAAACGGCCAATACCGGTAAAATCGGCGACGGTAAAATCTTTGTCTCTAGCCTCGAACGTGTGATTCGTATTCGCACCGGAGAAGTTGATAGCGACGCTATCTGATTGTGTAGCCTTTTCTGCATAAGGTCATAGAAATTGCAGGTTTCTTTCTTGTTGATAGCTAATAGTCGTTGATAGCCAATAGCTGAAACCTGCCCTCTACTTTAATTCCCCGCTAGCTATAACTCGCCCTGAAAGACCGGTCGGGATTCTCTAAGTGCAATATTTAAAAGCTGGCAATAACTCCGCTGTTTGTCACTAAGAACGCACTGTTTCAGTCTATCCTGTGTCGGTCTGTCGAATTGCTGCAAGATCGGCTGATAATGCTGATGACAGTTGGACAGCTGTTGTTTCTTGCAGGCCAGCCTCAGGTCCGCCATGACCAGGCACTGCCAGATAAAGAAATCACAGTCAGCGGGTTGTTGTAATTCGGTCTCTTGCCACACCGGCAGCCAGGGCAGGTAACGTTGCACATAGGCTGCCTGAAAACCGCTACTTAACTCTACCTCAAATCCATTCTCATCAAAGACTGGAGTCGTGCCCACGCCACAGCTGGGAGAGCGGCTTTTGAAAATATACCCGTGCAGGGTGTCAGTAAGCGGAGCTAAGCTGCATCGAGCGTAGTCAGTCAGTGCTGTTGTCATATCGAGAGAAGCGTCGTCACGACCAAGGGCCTTGGTTTGTCCGGCAACTCTTTGCAGTTGAATAGGCGGTCTGGGCACTGACATGCCAGCTCCAACCTCAGGGCAAATTGGTAATAGATTTAAATGCTTACAGAGCAATGTTGATACGGTGTTGAGCTGTTTGTCAGAGCCGTCATAGCGCACTCGCTCGCCATTCAGACAGGCGCTGATAGCGACGTTGGGCCGCAAAGCGCCTGGCTCAATAATAAAGAAATTAAACTGTAACCAGGGCTGAGTCATTTGCTAAAAGTCGATCGTGCTATGAAGGGAAAATTGGTTATCGAAATTTGCGAAAAGATGAAATTATTTTAGAACGAAAAAAACTAAATAAATAGATAAAAATGGATGGCTCCCGCCGCTGCATAAGCTATAAATACATTTCCTTCCGCCGTTGCAGCATCGAAGAAAGTGAGCGGAACAGGTGGGCAGATCAAAGGCAGTTTCTAGTCCCCAATTTCTTAAACAGGCAGGTCGAGACACGAGGTGAGTGCTATGGCCAGACAACTTTTCCCAATCAGGTCTGACAAAAAAACTGACAGCGATGCTCAGGATTTTAAACTGGAGGATCTTGCTGTCAGTGCGATGAGTGGTATCGATGACAGTGCTGCAACCCGAACTGTAGCCTCACGGCAGAGGCTACACGATAAGCTGATGAACGACATCAACGAGTTTCTCGCAAAAGGGGGAAAAATCCATCAGGTAGAAACCAATGTGACGGCTGATCCTCCGAAAAAACCGGAAAGCCATTACGGGCAGAGACCGCTTTAAAGATCGGTTGCGGCTGTTGAGTTATTAATTGTCTGTGCCCGTAAAACAGGCTTAGCTGCTGGTTTTAGTGACTTTTTTTGCTAATGGTTTGAGCGATTGCTTTGTTCAATACTGTCAATCGCCGCAGGAATCTCTGACAGGCACCGTACTTGAGTAGTGGGCTGTGGCATCTCTGCTGGTAGTGGAGCTTGCTGAGGATTAAACCAGATACTGTGACAGCCAGCGTTGACCGCCCCGGCAATATCGTATTTGAGACTGTCGCCGATATGGATTAATTGCGAAGCCTTGATATTGCAAAATTCGCAGGCCGCATGAAATTGATCCGGTGCAGGTTTGCTGGCATTTAATTTTTCTGCCGAAAAAGCAAAATCAAAAAACTGCCCCAGCTCCAGCAAAAAAATATCTGCATTGCCATTGCTCAAAGCACCGAGTTTATAGCGACCATGCAGTTCAGTGAGCAGTGGCTGGGCAGTGTCGAAAAAAGTCACCTGATGCCGGGCTTTAATAAAAACCTGAAAAGCTTCGTCAGATAAACGGCTGGCCTCGGCAGCAGGATAACCGGCCTCATGCAGTGCTTTTTCAACGGCGGTTTTTCGAATTTGGGTAATTTGGTGCGATAGTTCCGGATGTTGCTGGTAGATATTTATTCGCCAGTCTCTGAGTTCTGGCAGAGAAAATTGCTGACATAGTTTAGGTGCATTCAATTGTAACCAGTCGTAGACAATCAGTTCAGCGCGATCAAGCACCGACTCTGTTTCCCACAGGGTGTCGTCAAGATCAAAGGTGATGACTTTAATGGTTGAGGCTTTCATGTCTATAAGCCTGAAGGGTATAAATTATGAGAACAGCTTCATTTATTGAGATGGCGAGGTAACAACCGGTTCAATACTTCCGCAATATAACCAACAAACACTGTTCCGATATCCGGGCGAAAATAATTAGCATCCTTACTGCCGATGGCGATCACACCAAGTGGCTCATTATGCGAAAGTGCAATAACCGCTGCAGACTTGACCTGCGTATGCTGGCCGGAAAATAAAAACTGGGCTTCCTCGTCGCGCAACACGCCACAGGTTGCATTATTGCTTTTTAGCAGGCCGGGTATTTTGTCAAAGGCCTCATCGACGGACACCATTCGGGATTGAACTGAACGATATTGCGCCGGGTTGCCAAATAAAATGATTGAAGAAAAATCCATTTTAAATTCGCTGATCATACTGCGGTTAAAGGCATTGACGATGGCGTCCGGCCCCTGAGCTTCAATCAGTGCCAGTACCAGTTGCTGAGTCTTCTCAAACAACTTGTCGTTATTGCCGGCGTTGTCTAACAGGCTTTTCAAGCGGTTGCGAATATCCATATTGCGCTCTCGCAATAGGGATACCTGACGCTCCAGCAGGGAGACAGCTTTGCCGCTGGGATGGGCCAATTGTAGCTCCAGTACCAGATCGTCGCGTTTGAGGAAAAAGCCGGGATGGTTTTTCAGGTAGCTGACGATGTCATCTTCCGTGATATCTTTGTCGGGATCATTATTCTTTTTAACCAGTTCCACGCTATACCTCTCTTGCTGTTTCTAACTCATTGACCGAAATCTGTTAAATGGCGATCTGGCCTTCAAATACGGTTGTCGCCGGCCCGGTCATCATAACGGGATGGCCTTCACCCTGCCATTCGATAACTAGACTGCCGCCGGACAGGTTTACCGTGACACGTTGGTCCAGTAGCCCTCGAAGCTGGCCCGAAACTACGGCGGCGCAGGCACCGCTGCCACAGGCCAGGGTCTCGCCAGCACCGCGCTCATAGACCCGCAGATTGATTTCATTGCGACTTTTAATCTGCATAAACCCCGCATTGACCCGCTGTGGAAAGCGGTGGTGCGACTCAATAGCAGGCCCTAACTGCCCGACCGGAGCGGAAGCGACATCCTCGACGACAAGCACCGAATGGGGGTTACCCATGGAGACTGCCCCGATTTCATAATCCTTACCGTCCACCATAAGAGTATAGGTGGATTGTTGCTGCTCTGCGATAAAGGGGATTTGCGCCGGTACTAAAATGGGTTTGCCCATATTGACACAGACCTGGCGGTCTTCAGTCATGGCTAATTCAATGATGCCGGTATTGGTTTCAACCCGAATACGGCTCTTGCCGGTCAGCTTCTTGTCACGCACAAATTTGGCAAAACAACGCGCACCGTTGCCACACTGCTCAACTTCACTGCCGTCACAGTTGAAAATTCGATAGCGAAAATCGACATCTGGCTGCGTCGGCAAATCAACGATCAATAGCTGGTCACAGCCAATACCAAAACGCCGATCCGCCAACTGGCGGATCTGGTCCTCCTGCAGTGTAATGCGCTGGGTGATCTGGTCGATCACGACAAAATCATTGCCCAGGCCGTGCATTTTGGTAAAGCGTAACAGCATATTGTTGACCTTTTGCGCTTTTAAGGAAGTAGTGCTTCGCCTCGTATCAAATCGGCCACAGTTTCACGCGCCCGGATTAGATGAAATTCATCGCCATCCACCATCACTTCGGCGGCGCGGCCTCGGCTATTGTAATTAGAACTCATGGTAAAACCATAGGCACCGGCGGAGGCAACGGCCAATAAATCACCCTGCTCCAATACCAGTGAGCGGTCCTTGCCGAGAAAGTCACCGGTTTCGCAGACTGGTCCCACCAAATCCCAGATTTTGGCTTCACCACTACGAGGTTTAACCGGATCAATATGCATCCAGGCCTGATACAGCGCCGGGCGAATCATGTCGTTCATCGCAGCATCAATAATGGCAAAATTTTTGTGCGCGTTGGGCTTGAGGTATTCCACACGGGTCAGTAGGACGCCGGCGTTGGCGCAAATCGAACGACCCGGCTCAAAGGCCAGCGCCACCCTGCGATCACCCAGTCGTTCCAGCACTGCAGCGACATATTCAGCGGGCGCAGGTGGTTGCTCGGTGTTATAGCGAACTCCCAGCCCGCCGCCCAGATCCAGGTGGCGAATGGTGATACCCTCTGCGGCTAATTGGTCGATCAGGGCCAATACACGATCCAGCGCATCCAGAAACGGTGCCACTTCGGTCAACTGCGAGCCAATATGACAGTCGACCCCGATCACGTCGATATGGCTGAGTTCCTTGGCGCGGCGGTAAACCGCAGGTGCCTGTTGAATATCGACGCCGAATTTATTGTCTTTCAGACCCGTGGAGATATAGGGGTGGGTCTGGGCATCCACATCCGGGTTCACCCTTAAGGATACTGGCGCTACGATATTCATCTCGGCGGCGACTCGCTGCAACCGCTCCAGTTCATCGCTGGATTCCAGGTTAAAACAGTGAATCCCCACCTCCAGCGCACGGCGCATTTCGGCGGCGGTTTTGGCGACACCGGAAAACACCACTTTGGCGGGGTCGCCGCCGGCGGCCAGTACCCGCTCAAGTTCGCCCACGGAGACAATATCAAAGCCGGCACCGAGACGCGCCAGCACATTCAGCACAGCGATATTGGAATTGGCTTTGACCGCATAACAGATCAGGTGCTCGCGGCCAGCCAGGGCCTGCTGGTAGGAGAGAAACTGCTGCTCTAAATAGCCCCGTGAGTAGACATAACAGGGTGTGCCATGGTGCTCGGCAATACGGGCCAGCGGTACATTCTCGGCGTATAACTCGCCGTTGATGGTGTTAAAAGCATTCATGAAATGACCTGTAGAGTAAGATTAAAGCATTGATGATTGAACAATAGAGTCAGGTGAATAAAACAGTAACAGTCAGCCGGTAGTCTGTAGCCTAGCGTTTAGTGGCTGCTTCGTCTGTATCGGTTGACTCTTTATCGGCTGAGGTGCTGACAGGTGTCTGTGTCAGGCTGGCATCCTGAGGGAGATAGAGGGGGCCCTTCTGCCCGCATGCGGGTAAAAGTAAAACGCTGGCTAGCGTAGCGGCGAGTGTGGTCAGTCTGGCGACGCGCATGTTGGTGTTGGCTCCCTGATTGAACCGGTGATTATAACGGCTGAATGGGGGATGCCCAATGCTATTTGCTATACTTTTTTGCGGCAGCTTTATTGCCTGATGTTAATAAGCCCTAAGTTTTATAGGGATGTATTATAGGGAACAACATGAAAACCCAAAAAAATCGCCTGTCACTAGCCGGCTCGTTACTGGCCATGGTGTTTGCAATGCCGTATTCGACACCACTGATGGCTGAAGCGCTTAATGACCCCTTTGTCAGCGCCAACCGCAACCCCTTTGTGCAAGTTTACGGCCTGCCCACCGCAGAATCCGCCCAGCTGCAAGCGGTTGGTCAATGGAGCAGTGGCCTGCAACTGGAGGTCAGCAATAATTTTACTGAGGCCAGTGACAGTGATGAGCTGGTTTTTATTGATGGAGAAAGCTACCGGGCGAATCTGCAGTTGCGCTATGGCTTAAGTGAACAGTGGGAGCTGGGGGTGGATATCCCCTACCTGAAACACAGCGGCGGCGAGCTGGATGGCTTTATTGAAGACTGGCACGATACCTTTGGCTTCCCCGATGGTGACCGGCTTGATTACGCGCAGGACCAATTGCTCTACGCCTACCAGAATAGTTCAGGCGACAGAGTGTCTATGGATAGCGCCGATAATGGGTTGGGTGATATCAGCCTCAGTCTTGGCTATCAGCTGTATCAGGACAGCCAGCGCCAATGGGCACTTCGTACGGCTATTAAATTACCAACGGGCGATGCTGACTCATTACTGGGATCCGAGTCTACCGATCTTGCTCTGGCCCTGAATGTGACTGATAGCGGCGTTTTGGCGGCTCAGAATATCACCCTGCACGGCAGCGCCGGTGTCCTGTTTATGGATGGCGGTGAGGTGTTGGGCAACTTGCGCGAAGATTGGGTGGCCTTTGCCTCCGGTACGCTTAGCTGGCAGTACAGCTCCAATCTCAGCCTGAAGTTGCAACTGGATGCGCACAGTGCATTTTATAACAGCGATACCACGGAACTGGGCGATGCTTCAGCGCAGCTGATTATGGGAGGTGCCCTGCGCCTGAATGAACAGTGGGTGTTGGATTTGGCCGTCAGCGAAGACGTTGCTGTGGATACAGCGCCCGATGTTTTGTTTCATATCGGTTTGAAAAAGGGGTTTTGATGTACCCTGCCCGGCCACTGCCTCACAGCTGATTAAGCCTTAAGTAAGTGCTCCTCGGGTTTTATGTTATTGCACACCGTGCGGGATAATTTTTCGTCTTGCCTGTGGGGTTGCTATCGTTGCAATCCGGGAGCTATAACTACATAAAATAACTACACCGTTTGCAACGCGTGATTAAGCGCTTTTTCCAACCGCTGTTTGTGTTGCAGGTACGTTACCGTCTGAATTTTTTTCTGGTTATTGTCTTCATGACGACTTAAATCGAGATCGGTGATATAGCAGGGGTAACGTTCTTGAGATTGACGCTTTGATAAAATAAACCGGGCCACCGTATTGAATAAATCCTTACCCAGTTCCAGTTCCGTAAAAGCCTGCTGGTCGCAGTAAATATTAAACAGCAGGCGACCGTTGGCATCCAGGTCGGCAATGGCCTGTACATTAAAGAAGTTACTGCCGGTCATTTCGCCGATAATATTGCGCCGAGTCGCACGAAACTGGTTGCCGGTTTGATGTAATTGGTAATACTCCAGCTCAAACTGGCTTAAATCAAAACTGTCGATATCGAAATCATTATCCAGGCTAGCACCTAACCCGCTTTTAATGCCAAAGCCTTCGCTCTCGCTACTGCGACGAAACAGCATAGATTGAATAAACTGATCCAGTGGCGATAGCAGAGTTTTTTCATCGCGAAAGGCTGTGTTAAAGAAATACAGTGAACCCATTTCATCAATAACAAAGACATCGGCTGTATCATCCTTTGGCAGGTAGAAAACCTGAATAATATCGGGTTGAGCCCGTTGGACTATGACCGCGAGTGGCGACTGACTAAGGCAGTAGCGATCCAGTACTATCGGGCTGTAGTGCGACTGAGCACGCCCCAGATAAACGAGTAAATTATCTTCGTTGCCGACGGTATCTATCACTGGCTGCTTATTGTCGAATTGCAAACAGTAAAACTGGCGTTGAATTTCTAACACATAACGTGTGTGTGGAGAGCGAGTGCCGGTGTAGTAGCAGGCAGCGACATCGCGAAATAATTCTTCGACCCTGAGTTTTATCGCATTGGCACGGGTTGGGCAATAACACTGAATAGTCAGTCTCGGCAGTGCGCCGTGATTACCCGGCGGTAGTAATAGTAAATAATCCTTCAGGCAGTTTAGCAGGGCGTGTTTACCATCGTAACGGCGGGTGGTGAGCTCGCCCCAACTATTGACGGTAACCTGTTCCAGATTTAACACCAGGTTTTCCTTTAAACCACTGTAGCCTAAGCTGTCGGTCTGATCACTGATGCGTTCAATACCCTGAGTGCGAATATGTTCCAGCGGATCGACGCCAACATTAATCAACAGGTGAATATGTACAGGACGCATAGCATGGCTGAAACGCTGATGCTTTTCTTCGGTATTTTCATTGAACAGTTTGGCAATGGGCAGAGTGTCTCGCAGATTACGGATCATGCTGTGCAATTCAAATTCACTGACGCCGTGTTTACCCTCGATAATACTTATTCGGGTTGAACTGTCTAACAGGGTGTTCAAGTGGCACCAGCTCAATAAAGTAATGAGTTCGTCGGCGCGTTTGATGGGTTTGTCTTTGTCAATGTCCCTGCCACTCAGATACTCAGAGCTGATTGCCCAGCACAGTTTGTCGCTGTTGTCACCGACTCGGGTCTGATAAAAGGTTAGGGTGTCTTCTACCAGATTGTCGGCAATACCCGGATTAACCCATTCAATTTTTCCCGCTTTTCGCTCAAAAGCGGCGTAGAGCTTTCTGCCCAGAATGGCCATTTCCTGCGAATTGATTTTGGCCGAGGCCTGGCTTCGGCGCGCGAGTTTTAATACAAAGCGATAACTATTGGTGAGTTCGCGCACCAGTTGTTTTTGCTCTTCTTCAACTCTGCCGACTTTCCATTGTTTGTGCGCGTCGAGGTTATAGAGCTGTTCTTTTTTCCAGCCCCATTCCCGGACCAGTTTTTCCATTAACAGGCGTTGCCAGGATTTACTGTTGTTGCGACTGGGTCGGGACAGCGCCTTGCCAATTTTGAAATAAAAGCAGCGACGGATCAGTTCCAGTCGCTCCAGCTCATTGCGTTGCAGCAGATATTTTTCCAGCTTGCGATAGACGACTACATAGGGATCGAGTTCATCAATATCAAGATTGTTGCCACGGTGCAGTTGCTGATAGATCGATTTTTTAAACTGCGTGCTGAGCGGTTCCACCTCGGGATATTCCGCCGCATACACTTCCGTCAGTAAAATTTTTAATACGGATTTATAGGGTGAATCAATCGCTTTGTATAATTGCCAAACACCCGCACCGACAAACTCGCCTGCAGGAATATGACCAACGCCGCCAAAGTCGAGGGATTCATCCTTGCGAATAAAACGTCGTTTGCGTAAGGCTTCGGCATAGTAGTCGTAATTTTTTTCTTCCTCCGGGGGGATCAGCCACCAGATCGGAATGCGACCGGCGATCATTACGCTGGTGCGGTAAAACTCGTCCAGCAATAAATAGTGCTGGCTACTGCCACAGTCTTCGCTGGAGAGTCCTTCGCGTTCACCCTGCCGAAACTTTTCATCTTCCATCAGGAAGAAGTGCGCTTCCAGATCAATGCTCATCGCCCAGCGACTGATGTCATCGCATTTTTGGCGCAGTAATAATTGCTCTTCTGTCGACAGTGAGGGATGACAGATCCAGATGTCGAGATCGGATTTTTCTGACTGTGCCACGGTGCCGCAGGATCCCATCAGGAAAATGCCGTGAATCTGCCGCTGCATAGTGGGTTGGCGTCGATAGGTAAAGCTGCGCGCTAATCGCTGGGCCTTTTGAATATCCTGTTTGCTCGGGTTGTAACCGGAAACGCCGCTGGGCGTCTGGTGTGAGACATAGCCCGGCAGCATCGGGTGATTGGTGTGGAACAGCATGGGCAGTTGCTCCAGAAAGATCTGCTGGCGAGCGCCCAGTGCCGAGCGGGTGCGGGCCAATCGAGCATGATTGACCTCAAAGAAGCGCTGTTTAATGGTTTTCAGGGTTTTGCGATCAACCCCTTGATCGATGGACGAGGGGATTGCAGCAGTACCCGATTGTGGCTGAAGTGACATAGCGTTCAGTATAGGACGAGTTACGGTTTTTAGCGGCCAGTGGGATGGTCAATTTAGCCAGATAATTACCAAACTGATAAGACGGGACTTAAAATTCTTCCAGCTAAGCACTGTAGGAGGTTTGGGCGGGATAGTACCCTCACGGCCAATCAGGGCGAGTTTTCATTTTTTTGCCAGGACTGGTGTTTTCAGCGAGGACTGTTCGAATCCCAATTTTTGCGTAGCAAAAATGGTTGAGTTCCGCAGCGGCCAGGCCTGGCAAAAAAATGATCGGCCGGCCGAGAGGGTACTACCCCGCCCCAACCGTGTTGTGGGCACAGAGGTGCGATTATAGGATTTTGATTCCAACTGCCGGTGTTTCAGGGCAGCAGGCTACCGCGCCCCGGCCCTTCGCTTTCTTGCAAGGCCTCGGCAGCTGCGGAACTCAACCATTTTTTCTGCGCAAAAATTGGGATTCGAACAGTCCTCGCGAAAAACGCCGGTCCTCGCAAGAAAGCGAAATCAGGGCCTGATTGGGGCGCAGCACCCTGCTGCCCTGAAACACCTACCCATCGTGATTGCGGTAGGTGTTTAGACATAATCAATTATTCCGAACTGCACTGCGCTTTTGTGGGGATGACCGAGAGTTGAATATAAGGAGCGCCGACTAACGTTGCTTAAGCTTCTCCGCCGCCCGCGCCGCCGCCGCTTTAACCTGCGCGGGTGCCGTTCCACCAATATGGTCACGGGCGGCGACAGAGCCTTCCAGAGTCAGCACCTCAAACACATCTTCCGAAATATCATCGCTGAATTGTTGCAATTCAGCCAGACTCATCTCAGACAAATCCTTCTCCTGTTCTACCCCGTAGGCGACGGACTTGCCGACAATCTCATGGGCATCGCGGAAGGCCACGCCCTTGCGCACCAAATAATCGGCCAGATCGGTGGCGGTGGAAAAACCACGCCGCGCGGCCTCTTCCATCACGGCTTTGTTGGGGGTGATGGCCGGGGCCATATCCGCATAGGCTTTCAGGCAGTCTTTGACGGTATCGATGGTATCGAACAGCGGCTCCTTGTCCTCCTGATTGTCCTTGTTGTAGGCCAGCGGTTGCGATTTCATCAGCGTCAGTAAAGAAATTAGATGACCATTGACCCGGCCAACCTTGCCCCGCACCAGCTCCGGTACATCGGGGTTTTTCTTCTGCGGCATAATGGAGGAGCCGGTACAGAAGCGATCGGGCAGGTTGATAAAATTAAACTGTGCCGAGGTCCACAGCACCAACTCTTCGCTGAAGCGGGATAAATGAGTCATTAACAGACTGGCAAAGGCGGTGAATTCAATGGCGAAGTCGCGGTCACTGACCGAATCCAGTGAGTTTTCCGTCGGTGCCTCAAATCCCAGTAATTGCGCAGTCAGGGCTCGGTTGATGGGGTAGGTGGTACCGGCCAGCGCGGCGGCACCCAGCGGCGATTGATTAGCCCGCTTGCGGCAGTCCATCAGGCGGCCAAAATCACGCTCCAGCATTTCATTCCAGGCCAATAGATGATGGCCAAAGGTCACCGGCTGGGCGGTTTGCAGGTGGGTAAAGCCCGGCATAATGGTGTCTGCTTCATTGGCTGCGAGTTTAATCAGCCCCTCCTGTAACCGGGTCAGTTCCTTGGCGATACTGTCTATCTCGTCGCGCAGGTAGAGCCGAATATCCGTGGCGACCTGATCATTGCGCGAGCGCCCGGTGTGTAGCTTTTTACCGGTGATGCCTATTTTGTCGGTGAGCCGTGCCTCAATATTCATATGAACATCTTCCAGCGTTACCGACCATTGAAATTCACCGGCGGCGACCTCCTCCCGAATCGTTTCCAGGCCAGAGCGGATTTGCTCGTATTCCGCTTCGGTGAGCACACTGACACTGGCCAGCATTTTGGCGTGAGCCAGTGAACCGTTGATGTCGTGATGGTACATGCGCTGGTCAAATTCCACCGAGGCGGTAAAGCGTTCAACAAAGGCGTCGGTCGGCTCGGTAAAACGGCCACCCCAGGGTTTGATGGCGGGTTCCTTGTCAGTCATGGAGGCTCACTTATGGGTTAATTCGTGCGTGTTAAGGCAATAGATGCCGCAGTGCGGCGACTTGGCTGCGGATTATAGCAGCGTGAGCCCTCGGCGGTAAGCGTGTGGTCAAGCAGTGGCGTGGGATGGGCGCGGGATAGGCAAACTGTGAGGTATCCGACGATTTGAAATGCTGGCGGGGGTGATATGCAGGGCTTCTGCTATAGTGTGGAAAATACAGAGCAAGCAGCTACTAGCGGGGCAGAAAGAATGTGTGCACCTTTTGTCAGACACGCCGTGAATATATCCCTATAGGCTCGGCAACAGCAGAGCCTGCCCCGCGAACACAGTGAGTGCTTTGGGTATCCCTGCTGTTGACGGTCTGACAAAAGGTGCACATATTCTTTCTACCTTAGTAGTAAGTGACTGAAAACCCCATGGAAAATAACTCGCCGAGTAAAACCCGGCAGCAAGCGGACAGGCAAGCCCAGGCCAGTCGGGATGACTTTTTTATTCCGGATCTGTGCCAGGTGCAGGCGGTGCTGTTTTTGATTCTGGTGGCAGAGCTGCTCGCTATCGTGCTGGAGTTGGCGGTAACCGGGGTGAAGGATTTTAACTGGCTGTCACTGTCGCTCACCTCGCTGTTTGTGCAGTGGGTGTTTCTATTGAGTGCGGCGCTGTTATGCCAGTTGCGGCCACGACTGAGCGACTGGCCACTGCCGCAGGCGGCCAGTCTCTGCTATCTGGTGATTCTGTTGGTAGTCGCGGCGACCAGTGCTCTGTCGCAGTATCTGTTAGGCGGTGGTGTCAGCGGTGACTGGCAATTCAGCATCGATCGACTGCTGACCGATGTGTTGATCTGTGCAGTGCTGGCCGGTATTGCTCTGCGCTATTTCTACCTGACCCAGCAGCTGAGGCTTAATCAACGAGCCGAGCTACAGGCTCGCATTCAGGCCCTGCAGTCACGTATTCGGCCCCACTTTTTATTCAATAGTATGAATATCATCGCCAGCCTGATTGCGGTGGATCAGGAAGCGGCGGAGACCGCCGTTGAGGATCTGGCGGGCCTGTTTCGCGCCAGCCTTGCCGATGTGGCTACCGAAGTGACACTGGCAAAAGAGTTGGAATTGTGTCGGCGTTACACCCGCATTGAACAGTTGCGGTTGGGTGATCGCTTGCAACTGGACTGGCAGGTGGACTCGGTACCAGCCACCCTTAAAATACCCAGCCTGACCCTGCAGCCGCTGTTGGAAAATGCCATCTACCACGGCATTCAGCAGCTGCCCGAGGGGGGCAGGGTGTCAATTATCGCCGCCTATAAACAGGGTGAATTCAGCCTGATGGTCAGCAACCCGGTGAACACCGGGCAAGCAGAACGGGCCGCTGGTGACAGCGAAGGCAATCAACTGGCGCAGGATAATATCCATCGTCGATTACAGGCCCTTTATGGTCCGAAAGCGGGTCTTACCACGGAGCTGGAGGGGGAGGTACATCGGGCCATTATTCACTATCCGGTTCAGATAATGTCGTTGGAGGAAAACGCTGCTGATAATCAAAATGAAAATAAGGACTTCAATGCATGAAAGTCTTAATTGTCGATGATGAGCCTCTGGCGCGGGCACGTCTGGCGAGGCTATTGGAAGATAGTGATGACCTCGATGTGGTTGCCGAAGCGGATAACGGCGAGCGTGCTATCGCTGCCTGTAATCAGCACGAGCCTGATGTGGTGTTAATGGATATTCGCATGCCAGTGATGGATGGTCTGGAGGCGGCTCGGCATCTTGCGGTGCTGGAGCAGCCACCGGTGGTGATTTTCTGTACCGCCTATAACGATTATGCCCTGCAGGCCTTTGAGACCAATGCCGTGGATTATCTGCTCAAGCCCGTTAACCGCGACAAGCTACAACAGGCTTTAAGCAAGGCGCAAAAACTCAATCGCGTGCAGCTAAATGCGTTGCTGGAAACCGGTGGTGATAGCCGGTCATTAGTTAACACCGGCAAGCGACAGCATATCTCCGCCAGCACCTCTCGAGGGATTGAGCTGATTCCCATCGAAACCATCCGCTATTTTCTTGCCGATCAAAAATACACCACGGTGCATTTTCTTAAAGAACAGGTGCTAAAGGAAATCCTGATTGACGAACCGCTAAAGGATCTGGAGCGGGAATTTGCCGCCAGTTTTGTGCGGGTGCACCGCAATGCGCTGGTGTCTATTGCGCATATTCAGGGGCTGAACAAAACCGAGCAGGGCACCCAGCTGCGAATTGCTGACGTGCCGGAAGGACCGCTGGTCAGCCGACGACATTTAGCCGCCGTGCGCGAGCTGTTGCAGCACATGTAAATCCTGTCATTAGCTACGACTCGCGTCTGCCCTTGCGCGTGGTATCATGCCCGCCTTAATATCTATATCGTTAATCATCTATTGCAGCAAAGAGTGACCATGTCTGACCAGATCCTTCGAATTGCCACCCGTGAAAGTCCCCTGGCCCTGTGGCAGGCGGAATTTATTAAGGATAGCCTGCAAGCCCTGCACCCGGAGCTTGAAGTTGAATTGATCGGCATGACCACTAAGGGCGATAAGTTTCTGGACGCGCCGCTGGCCAAGATCGGCGGCAAGGGTCTGTTCGTGAAAGAGCTGGAAACTGCGATGCTGGAAGGTCGCGCCGATATCGCCGTGCACTCAATGAAAGATGTGCCGATGGAGTTTCCGGTGGGCCTGGGCCTGTCGATTATCTGTGAGCGAGAGGACCCGACCGACGCTTTTGTTTCCAACCATTACAAGAGCATTGACGACCTGCCACAGGGCAGTCGAGTAGGCACCTCCAGTCTGCGCCGTCAGTGCCAGCTGCGCGCTGCGCGCCCGGATCTTGAAGTGCTTAACCTGCGGGGTAACGTAAACACCCGACTGCGAAAAATGGATGAGGGTCAGTACGATGCCATTATCCTCGCCAGTGCCGGCCTGTTGCGCCTGAAAATGGAAGATCGCATTGCCCAGTTCATCAGTGTGGAACAGAGCCTGCCGGCGGGTGGTCAGGGTGCCGTGGGAGTGGAGGCGCGCAATGATGACCAACGCATTCGCAAACTGCTAGCACCGCTGCATCACCGGCCCACGGCGGAGTGTGTTATTGCTGAACGCGCCCTGAACCTGCGCTTGCAAGGTGGTTGCCAGGTTCCTATTGCCTGCTATGCCATTGAAAACCCGCAAAACCCCAATGAATTGTGGTTGCGCGGCCTGGTGGGCAGTCCCGATGGTAGCCAGATTCTCCGCAGCGACCGCAAAGCCCCGCGCGAAGCCGCCGAAGCGCTGGGTATTGCCGTTGCAGAGGATCTGTTATCTCAGGGCGCAGATACCATTCTGGCGGCTGTTTACGACAATGCTGATAACGCCTGACCAATCTTCATTCCTCACCATCCTATCCTCGTAAGCATTCTGGCTGCCAAAAGCAGCCAGTGCTAGATCTCACCTTTCCGACCCAGGCTCGATAAATACTCAAGAATTACAGCCAAAGATTTGCGGCTGACTCAAGCATTAGCATTTAGTAGCAATAAATAGTGAGCTGTTTCGCCAAGGCGGGCGAGGTTGTCTTTTATTTTTATGTATTGATAATAATAACGATTATCATTATGATTTCATAAAATTAAGGAGACACCCATGAAACACAACTATTTATCGGTGGTGCTAGTAGCATCGCTGGGGTCTGTATTGTCTGCAACTTTAGCTGCAGAGGAAATCAATAAAAATACGACCGCTCACAAAGAGGCTGCCCGCTTGGAAGAGTTGGTTGTGGTCGGCCAGTTAGGCCGCTTTGGCGCAACCAAATCCGCAGTGCCCATTCTGGAAACCGCACGTTCGATCACGATTGTTACCGAGCAGACTTTTCGTGAATTCGGCGCCCTGACGCTGGACGATACCCTGAACTATTCCTCGGGTGTCATTGGCGACTCCTTTGGTTTCTCGACGCGCGGCGATTTCCCGAAAATACGTGGCTTTGATGCCGCCGAATATCGCGATGGTCAGCAGGTATTGTTCGGTTATTACAATAACACCCGCTCCGATGTGTATTTTCTGGAGCAGGTGGAGGTGTTAAAGGGCCCGGCCTCGGTGCTTTACGGGAAGGGCACGCCCGGTGGTATCGTTAACGCCATCTCCAAGCTGGCAGGCCCCGGTAAGGACAATGAAGTGATCGTGGAAGTGGGGGAGAACTCCCGCGCGCAGCTGTCTGCCGACCTCAATATTGCCCTGACGGAAAACCTGTTTGCCCGCGCCGTGGCCATCTACCGCGACAGCGACACCCAGGTGGATCATGTCCCCGATGACGCAGTTGGCTTTATGCCCTCGATCACCTTTCAGAATGATAAAACTAGCCTCACCGCGATGCTGGAGTATATGGATCGAGAGAGTGATACCGCAGGCCAGTTTCTGCCCATCAATGCCACTGGTTGTCTCAGCGGTGATGTGAGTATTTCGCCAGCGTCCTTTTGTGCCAATGCCAATGGCCCGGAGCTGGATCGCTCGGCGTTTATGGGGCATCCGGATTTCAATCGCTATAACTCGGAGTCGCTGCTGGGCAGCATTCTTGCCAGTCACCAGATTAATGACCGGTTGGAAGTGGAGGGTGTCATTCGCTACAAGGACGCCGACGTTGAATACAACCAGGCCTGGATAGATTTTGCCGGTGCGGGAAATCCGCGGATTGATGCAGCCGGCAATGGCGCCAGAACGTTCTACCTTAATGTGGCGGGTTCGCGGCAGTGGGCGGTGGATTTGCGGGCGCGCTGGAGTCTGGAAACCGGTGCCCTCAGTCACGAGTTTGTTGGCGGTGTGGCCTACCAGAATGTGGTAACTGACTCGGATTACACTTACCTGTTCAGTCAGGATGTGATCAATGTTTACAATCCGGTCAATGGCCCTATTCCCGCTTTGCTGCAATCGGGTGAGCCGCTCTTTAATGCGCCGGCTTCTCTGTCGGAGGAGCATGGGGTTTATATCAATGACCAGATTTCCATTGATAACTGGAAGATCAATCTAGGGGTGCGCTATGACGATACCCGCAGCGGTTCGGCAGGCAGTGATGCTCAGACCGACTATGCCCTGTCCAGCAGTGCCGGTGTGTTGTATGCCTTCGACAATGGTATATCGCCTTACATCAGTTACGCCGAGTCCTTTGAGCCGGTTCTGGGTACCGATGGTTTTACCAGCAATCCGCTGAAGCCACGCGAAGGCGAGCAGTGGGAAGTGGGGGTGAAGTACCAGCCCGTGGGCACCAGCACCTACATCACTCTGGCCTGGTTTGATATTGAAGAGAGCAACCTGCCCAATCCTTCGTCGCTGATCGGCGCACCCGATAGCCAGCAGGAAGGGGTGGGTACCTCCAAGGGTGTTGAGCTGGAGGTGTTCACTGTACTGGGTGACGATTTTACCCTGGAGTTTAATCTGACCCTGCTGGATACCGAGAGTGCAGAGGGGGAAGTCTTCGACAGTATTCCTGAGGAGCAATTCTCCAGCTGGATTTCCTACCGACCCTCCGGTGCGCTGGAGGGCTTTAAGTCTGGCTTTGGGGTGCGCTATGTCGGCGAGAACGAGAGCAACAATGTTGCGGCCAATGTGCGTGTCAAAACCGATGGCTATGTACTCTACGATGCCATGTTGGGCTATGAGCTGGAGCGTTGGGACCTGACACTCAACCTGCGTAACCTGACCGATGAGGAATACTACAGTACCTGTCTGGCACGGGGTGATTGTTTCCCTGGTGAAGAGCGTTCCATCGTGGGACGGGCAGCTTATCGGTTTTAATCGCAGGCGCTATTTTATGAGAGATGGAAAGCTGTGAAAAATGAAAAGTTGTGAAAGATAAAAAGGAGCGCCGCGCGTCCCTTTGCCAATTTTGAATGTTGATCATGCTGGCAATATGTCCGGCCTATATAAAGAAGAGACATGACCGCAACGCTAATCCCCATTGCTGTTTTGGTACA
>CBFIDJ010000029.1:0-47444 GCA_965661375.1 Oceanicoccus sp.
AACAGAAAGCTGTCTTCTGATCGGGCGCTAGCCGTTGTTGATGCTCTGAAGAATGACTATGGAATTGCCTCTGACAGGTTGGAGCCGCATGGCGTTGGGCCACTGGTGCCGACGTATTCAAATAGTAGCGATGCCGGCCGAAGCAAGAACAGACGGGTAGAGCTTGTCGAAAGGTAAGTGAGATGCAAATGTTAGGTGTAACACATAAGGAGAAATGATTTTGTATTTTTGGAAAACCGGAAATTTATCGACTGATATAAAAGAAGCAAATGTTCCAGATAAAGACTGGATGAAATATTTCTTAGCCTGGATGATTCTTACAGTACTATCCCAATATATGTATGCCGTTACACCGTATGAAAACATGGATGTATTAGTGGTAGAAATGATAATAGTTATAGGCTCCATCATATTCGGGCTAAGCATTACTTTTAATACGCATTTGAAAACAGGCGGTAAAGCACTGACATACATCCCTCATTTCGTGGCAGTAGGATTTCCTATTACTATCAAAGTGATGGTTTTAAGTGTACTTATAGGAATAGGGATCGGGATAGCAGGCGAGATATTTCAGCTAACTGAGATGCAAACCTCTTGGGGTGCAATTCCTATCATAGCCATTGTTCAATTCATTTATTACTGGCGTGTTAATGAGCATTTGCGGTACATCAATACCTAACAATTCGTTCACTGCTCGCCCGCAGCCAAAGACTATGAGCTTGCCGCCACTTCAACAGGGCAGGTCTGCATTCTGGCCCGTATCAGAGACGCTATTTTATCTGTAGTTACAGGTATTGATGTAGAAAATATGGATAGGTGGGATCAGGATATGACTATATTCAAAAACAAGTATCCAAAGTTAGATTACGGAAATATTATCTATTCAATTGCAGATGATAAAATGTTCTAAATGAATAATAACCCCCGCGACATTATATCTCCGGATGGCCTGCTCCAATTCGAGTTCGATGAATTTGAGATGCGAATGTCGCACTGGGTATGTAATCCCCGCATTACCGAGGTAAAAAGTGGAAAGGTCTTGCTGGATCTCTGGGGCACTCAATGGGATGGGGAGGTCAGTTTTGAAGATGGCGGCAAAGTGGTCCTCTGTTTTCGGCATTATCCCGGTGATATTCCTGGCTTTAGTGTGCATATGGACCCACAGGCTGCCATCTTTTTCTTCGAAGACCAGCCCGAGCAAGTAGAGCCGCTGTCTAATCTTCGTCAAAGCCTGGATCAAAGGCATTCGGAGCGAAAGCAGCTCTATCAGCAGGCCTATGATTCGGCAACACCTGCGACACTGACAACGCGAATAAGCAGCCTGTGGCAAAAGGTCCAGTTAGTGCTGTTATTGATGCTCTCTCTCATTTTTATAATAGGCGGCACCTGGTGGGTGCTCTCTGGTGAGGGCGGTATCGCGGGCGGGATTGTAGTGCTTGGTGCCTTGGGGGCACTGGTTCTCTTTATTGGTGATATAAAAGAGGTGTTTCGGCGCAAGCGCTAGTTTGTTAAGCGTCAGTGCGCTAACCGTTGCGGTGGTCCAATGGGCGTTCTCTGACTCATTTTGTTTATGGGTGTTGCCCAAAGGTCTGTCACCAGCTTTGGTTTTAAGAGTTCGGCCAGTTCTTTTGTATCGGTTAATTGGCTATTCAGCCAACGGTCATAGTCGCTTTCAGAGAGCCAGAGAGGCGTTGATTTGCGGTGAATATTTGCCAGTGCTGGATGGCCTGCCAGCGTAATGATACTGGCAGATGTCACTAGCTCACCGGTGGTTTTATCCGTCCATTCTTTATATAGCCCACCCAATGCAAGAGCGCTGTCGTCTGCGGGTTGTAATAGGTGCGGTCGCTTTCCATCCTGCGACTCCATAAAAGCTGTTGCTGGGACAATACAGCGTGAGGTCCGATATTCGGGGCGTTGGGATAATTTGCCATAGTTGGTGTTAACACTGAAGTAGTCGGGGTGTGGTTTTAAACCAAGATTGGTTTGTTTAAGAAATAACCACCATATCGCGGGCCTTACTTCGTGCCCCCGTTTTGAGTCAGTAACAATTGAAATTCTGGAGCCTGGCTTGGCATGTTCCTGATAGAGCAATTTATCCGGATTGACCCCCAACTGCGTGGCCAGAATACTCACACCTTTGTTCTTGATTAAGACGAAGTTTGTGCACATAATAATACTGTATGTTTGTACAGGTTAATCCTATGTCTACGATAACGCATATTTCCGCCCATGAAGCCCGGCAAGGGCTAAGCCTTCCCCTGTTTTCCTGCACAGTTTCAGCAGGTTTTGCCAGCCCTGCCGATGACTATCTGGAAGGAACCCTGGATCTTAATGAATACCTGATCAGCCATCCGGCTGCAACGTTTTATTGTCGAGTGTCTGGCCAGTCCATGCAGGGGCTGGGTATTCTGGATGGCTGCTTGCTGGTGGTCGACAGGGCGCTGGATGCCAGGCACGGGGACATCATATTGGCGGTTCTGAACGGTGAAATGACCTGCAAAGAGTTGGATAGCCACCACCAACGATTGCTCAGTGGCAATATTAACTACCCGCCAATCACTATTCCGGAGGAGGGGGATTTCAGTATAGAGGGTGTCGTCATCCATGCGGTCAATACCTATGTTGGCGCTGGTCGACTGTAACTCTTGCTATGCCTCTTGCGAGCAGATCTTCAGGCCTGATCTGCGTGGCAAGCCGGTGGTGGTACTGAGTAACAACGATGGTTTTGTAGTGGCTCGGTCCAGGGAGGCCAAAGCGCTGGGCATCGGAGATCTGGCGCCATTCCACAAGATTGAGCCTATCCTGCGGCAACATCAGGTGGCGATCTTTTCCTCCAACTACCCGCTGTATGGCGATATATCAAACCGTGTGATGACAACACTGCGGCAATTTTCATCCTCGGTGGAGGTGTACAGCATTGACGAAATGTTTCTGGATTTGGCCGGGATGCGTGAAGAGTGGTCGGCCTATGGTCACCGCATCAAGCAAACTGTATGGCAGCATGTACGTATGCCCGTCGGGGTGGGTATCGCACCAAGTAAAACGTTAGCCAAGCTCGCCAACCACGTAGCAAAAAAACATCGGCAGGGTACCGGCGTTTGTGTACTGGATACGCCGGAGAAATGGGAATGGGTACAGCGGCGTCTGCCCGTTACCAATGTGTGGGGAATTGCTAAGCGCATGGCTAAGCGGCTGGCGGCTCTAGGTATATATTCTGTCTGGGATCTAGCTAATGCCAATGCGAAAGTAGTGAGGCGGCACGGCAATGTCTGTTTGGAGCGAACCATTGAAGAGCTTAATGGCACATCCTGTTATTCCCTTGAAGAAGTGCCGCCGGACAAAAAGCAGATATATTGCACGCGTGGGTTTGGTCATCGTTTGACAGAGCTGGAACCTATACAGCAAGCCATCGCCTTATATGTACGTCGTGCGGTGCAAAAGCTTAGGCAGCAGCAACATCTTGCACTGACATTGCATGTATTTCTGCATACCTCTCCCTTTGAGCCGAATTATTACAGTGATAGCGTTGTAGTTAAGCTGCCATATCCGACGGATGATCTCAGAGAAATTACTCGAGTTGCCTGTTTGGCCGTAGGGCGATTATTTAAACCCGGCAAACGTTTTATGAAGGCTGGCGTTGGGCTGATAGAAATGTTGGATAAACGTTTTTATCAGTTTGACTTGCTGCATTCAGGACAATCGATTAAGGCTGATAAGCTAATGAGTTTGTTGGATGGTGTAAACCAGCGCTATGGTAGTGGCACTATTCACCTTGCCGCAGAAGGTTTTACTAAGAAGTGGTATATGCGACAAAACTATACGTCACCCGGCTATACAACCCGATGGCATGAATTGCCGGTGGTGAGGTGTTGAGGGTATTGTCATCGCCCGAGAGTCGATGGGCAAAAATTGACGCCTTGCTTAGCCGCCAACCACCACACAATTTCTGCCGCTATCCTTGGCTTTGTAGAGCGCTGTATCGGCACGGTTCAATAGGCTATTCTGGTTATCTCCTTCCATAAATTGAGCGGCGCCAATACTGACGGTGATATTGCCTACAGGGTCAAAGCGTTCGCTTTCAATACAGGCTCGAAGTTTTTTGCATAAATTAGTGAACTTTATCTCATCGACTTCCAGCGCAAGCACCACAAATTCTTCACCGCCCCAACGAATCAGCGTGTCGTTTTCCCGAATGCTGTTTTTTAGCACTAGGGCTACTTGTCTTAAGACCTTATCTCCCACATCGTGGCCAAAGCGGTCATTGACGGCTTTAAAATGATCAATATCAATCAGTGCCAGCCCAAAGGGTTTTTGGTAGCGCTCGGTGCGCGGTATTTCCTGCTCAAGGATTTGATTAAATTTATTTCTGTTAAAAGCACCTGTCAGCTCATCGGTAATAGCCATTTTTTGCAGAGATTGCTGAGTTAAGAATACTGACTTTCTGGCTTTGTCGAAAATTAATGCACCCATAAACCCGAAGGAGAAGCTACAAAATAGCCAAAAAATATGCAGCATATAAGCGTCGGTTGGATGAATAAAATAAAAGCCGGTAACCAGTAAGAGTATGGAGCAGGTGCTTGCGCTTAACAGGGCATACTTAAACGGTAGGCCGCAGACAATAAAAATCCAGACAATACCCAAATAGCCTTCAGTCAAAAACCGACCTTCGTCAGATAGTTGGCTGGCTATATAGGCGTGGGCTGACAGGGAGATAATTGGGTAAATAGCGAGCGCGATCAGGAGCAAGCGATAGTAACATCTCAGATAGGCGAGGATGCTAAATGTCAGTAGCATGGGAACAAGTACTAACATATGGATTTGCTGCATAAGCTGTTGCACGGCAATGGGTGCCCAGGACTTATCCAGAAAGGTAAAGAGGGTGTAGAGCGCCGCCGTTAAAAAAGTAATGGCAGAAATTTGAATCAGCCTTGCCGGCTTGTCCCATTCTTCATATCGAGATACTGATAGCTCATCAGTAAAATCGGGGGGTGATTTAAAGGGAAGGATAGATTGAAGTACATTGCGCATTTCCTTCCCCATAGTCTATTTGTTATGAGGGCAAACTATATTTTCCCGGGGTAAGGTTGTCAAAAGGTATTGATATGGTTGGGGGATCGCCCTGCCTGCGGGGATGATATCCTCAAGTCTGCATCATTCAGTTTGGGTTCTCTTTCTCCTGAAGTCATTACCGTTACACATCAGGATAATTCCCTAAACCGAAACACGCCTCTCTGTAACACAACACGCTCGCCGTTCGCCAGCATTTGAAATACACAGCCATCTTTTGTGCGCCAGATAAGCGTATCCAGTCGGTCACCGGGATAGACCGGTTTGGAGAAGCGCGCTTCCATATGTCCAAAGCGATTTACATCGCCATCACAAAGGCCTCTTAACAACGCCCTGCAGGCGACGCCGTAGGTACCCAGGCCGTAAAAAACCGGTCGCTCAAAACCATCGGCACGAGCCCGTGAGGGTTCGGTGCCATGCGGGTGGCGGTCGCCGGAGAGCCGGTAGATCAGTGATTGGTTGAGGCCTACGGGCAGCGATACGGTTAGATCGGGTTCGCCTTCTGGCTGGTTCCAGGCAGTCGCGGTAGCGGGGCCTCTGGGGCCACCGAAGTTTCCCTTGCCCTGGGCAAATATGCCGGTACAGGTTGAGCCGAGATATTCTCCAGTGTCAGCCAGGGTGATGCGTGTTTCTTTTACCACCAGTGCACCGGTGCCCTTGTCGTATACATTGCGTAACACAGTGGAAAGATGCGCTTTACCTTCGGCGGGCAGCGGCCGAGCCAGGGTGACACTCTGCTCGCCATGGACCATACCAATCGGGCTGAGCCCGACGCTCTTCCACCCCAACAATTCGAGCCAGTCGCTTTGCAGGCCCATCACCGTGGCGAAGGAGGGGATCACCTGCTGTGGCATGTCGGGTGTATTTTCGGTTGTAAACTGCATTTCCTGCAGGGGGTCATCCAGACCAGCACCGACACCCAAGGCATAAATCAGGGCTCGGTCTGAATCCCAGGACCAGTAACCGTTAACTAATTCGTGATCAACGAGATGGTCGTATTTACTCATACTGAATATATCCTGGGAGCTGTAACGTAATTATGTGACTGATTGAGTGCTCTATTATAGGCTTTACTAATCAGATTTCAGCTTTACAATTTTTTCACAATCTCTTGCTAATCTGCAGGCCATTATATTACAGGTCAAGATATTAACAGTGTCTGGCAACCACCCCTGAGGTCATGTCTCGCGTTTCTTAACCTTGTGCCTATTAACCTTGTGTTACGGCCATATAAGCGATTAAATACCGCTAACAACAAAGTGTTCGTTCAAGTTTTTGTTATCTATATTGCAAGTGACCGAGAAAATTAACCAACACATTTTGAGATGAATTGACTATGAATAATAAAATGATTGGGATTGTTCTGTTAGTGATCGGCGTTGCTTTGGCCTACTGGGGATATACTGTTTACGATTCTGCCAGTTCACAAATTACTCGTGCCGTTAGTGGTGATGCACCGCTTGAAGCCTGGGCCGGTATGGTGGGCGGTGCCATTTGCATTGTCATTGGTGTTTTTAAAATAAAGTAAAAGCGCTTTACAAAAATTATTTTTTGGGTTTTGCAGCTTGGATGATGTTCAAGTACAGATATTTTCGATGCTCAGCAATATTGATTAGCCCGTAACCATTTGCTAAACAGTTCTAACATTAAGTCTATGTGGGTGTGTAGGGTTTTAGTGCCCACTCATTAGGGTCTGCCGAACCTGCTTCAATCAAGCTGTCAGCGGCGCCAGCCATAACCTCTCCCCAACGTTCAGCAACGGTTTCTATTGTCAATGTCTGATCGCTAAAGCCCGCTGTTGTCGCCACATAAAATCGGTTAACTGCACCACCTACAGATTCAATGCACTCACCCGTCACCGGACAGTTTTCGTGAGCCAGATAGCCGATTACAGGCGAGACTAATTCGGCCGGTAGTTGATCCCTGGAGTATTGCAGCATGGGTGAAGAGTCGTTTTGCTGTGCCGCAATCATGCGAGAAAAGGCGCCAGGGTTTACCGCGTTGACCTTGATACCGTGCGCAGCGCCTTCGGCAGAAAGTGCGCGGGTGAAGGAAAACACGCCACCCTTGCTGGTACCATAGGCGACCAATGAGGCGAATCCTGCCATAGCACCGGAGCTGGTGTTGATGATGCGGCCATAGCCCTGTTTGCGCATATGGGGCCAGGCGGCGCGGCAGGTCCAGACAGAGCCCATTAAGTTGATATCGATATGGCGCTGAAAATCTCTGGCGGTCATTTCCTCAAAGGAGGCGGCAATGGATATGGCGGCGTTGTTTACCAGAATATCGATACTGCCAAAGTGATCAAGTGCGGTTGCAATAATAGCGTTGGCACCTTCTTCGGTGGCGACGGAGTGGGTATCGGCAACGGCTTCGCCACCGAGTGTACGAATTTCTGCGGCGACGGCTTCGGCTGAGGCGCGCCCCGGGCTGTTCTCATCAGAGTAGCCTGGTGTTTCCGGGTCGCTACCAATATCGTTAACCACCACTTTCGCGCCACGCGCTGCCAGTAACAGGGCATGGGCACGGCCGATACTGGGGTTACCACCGGCACCGGTGACAATGGCGGTGCGTCCATCAAATCGTAGTGGGTTCATTGGTTGTGCTGACTCCTTGGATGGTATGAATAGTTATTGCCAGTGATTGCGATTTTAAGTTCAGCGCATAGGTATGACAGTAGGTGGAGCTGTATGACAGGTATCAACAGTTTATGCCGGTATGTCGATAGGGCTGGTGGCAGTGGTCAATATTAGTGAATCTCAGGGAAAAAATTGAGGGTATGTGAGAGATTGGCATTTGAGTCAGAAAATTCATTCGAATACAAATTGACTACATTTGAATACAGGGCTAATCTGGGTTTATCTTAAACCAGACAGCATCAGATAATGGCTATGAAAACGCACCCTACCACCATACGGCTCACTGAAGATGACCAAACCTTTCTGGCCTCTTTGAAAATGCCCGGTGCAACTACCATCAGCGATAAAATCCGGGCGCTGATAGAGGATCGGCACTTGCAGCAACAGGCTGGACACGACTATCGTTCTGCCGTGATACTGGCTAACGGTTTAATGGCGCCAATCCAGGAAGCTGTCAGAGTGGCGGAAAATAATCATAAGATACACTCTCAACTGGTGCGACGGGTCATCGAGTGGACTCCCGAGTTACTAGCCGTGTTAATGGCCGAAGGCGCAGGGAACGATAATAAAGAACTCAACAAAGCAGCACTAGAGCACTTGGAGCAGTCGCTGGTTGAACAGGTATCGCGGCTGATGGACACGGCGCTGCAAAGTTACCTGGCGCGGGATACTGCACTGTATAACGTCGACAATTTTAATGAGCAAAAACTTAAACCTCTGCGGCGCCTGTGTCGCTTGGTTGATGATGATAACCACAACAACAATATGTAAGGAGACAGTCTATGAGTGAATCACTACTTGGCCGTGTGGCCCGTTTGGTAGGAGGCAGCTTTACCACCATGCTTGACGCCGCCGAAAATGCCGCGCCAGAAATTGTAGCGCGGCAAGCCATTGAAGAAATTGATGGTGCTATTGACGAGGTGCGGGCAGAAATTGGTCGCAAGCAGGCCAATCGGCACAATGCCAACCGCGAGCTGTCGAGCCTGAACAATCGCGCCGAAGAACTCACTGCGCAAATTAAAACCGCACTGCAACAAAGTCGTGAAGATTTGGCCGAGTCCGGTACGCAAGAGTTGCTGGGTATAGAAGACCGCATGCCAATTATTGAGTCTCTGGTAGCATCGACTCAGGAAGAAGAACAGGAGTTAACGCGCTATTTGGCGGGGCTGCGTTCCAAGCGTGACGAAATGGAAAGGGACTTACACACAATTCGCGAACGAAATGCTGCCGATAAAAATGGAACCTTGGGATCTGGTAGCACGACCGATGCCAGCGGCTCATCGCTGGATCGTCGGGTGGAGAAAGCCAGCGATGCGGTATCGCGCGTTAAGACTTCGGTCACCGGCGTACCCGCAGGCAATAACAATACTGGTGCTGCCGACAGGGCAGAGCTGGAAGAGTTGCACCGTAAACACCGAGTCGCAGAGCGATTGGCAGCGCTGAAAAAGGAGAGCTGAGATGCTCGAGTTTTTGCTAGCGGGCGCCAACACACCCTTCGCCATTGCCATTATGTTGATGTTGATTGTGGGCTTTTTTGAAGGAGTGGGCGCCGTACTAGGTTTAAGTTTCGGTAACCTGCTTGATTCGCTCATCCCCGATTTCGACAGCAACCCAGAATTTGAAATAGCTGATGCCGGGTCCAACAATGCCTTATCGCGCCTGTTGGGTTGGCTCAAGGTGGGCAAGGTGCCGATCCTTATGCTGCTGGTGGTATTCTTAATCGCCTTTGGCTGTGTAGGCTACACCTTGAACTTGTTGGTGCTGAGCTTGCTGGGTTTTATGTTGCCCAGTTTTCTCTCGGTCCCCTTGGCTTTTGTTGCCGCACTGCCCGGAACACGCCTTGGTGCTTCAGCATTGCATGCTCTTATGCCAAAAGATGAAAGCTCATCGATTTCGCTGGACGAATTGATAGGCCGGGAAGCTGTTATCACTCTGGGTCAAGCGAGTTGTACGCAGGCTGCAGAGGCCCGGGTACGGGATCAGCATGGCGCTACCCATTATATTTTGGTTGTTGCCGAAGAGGGCCATGATAGTCTGGTGGCGGGCACCCCTCTGCTATTGGTTAGAAGAATCGACAATGAATTTGTCGCCATAAAAAATCCATCATAAAAAACAACAATTTGAACTTAAGGAAAAGCACATGGAAAGCACAAGCAATTTTACCTTTATTTTAACGATGGCAGCCATTGGTTTTATTGGGCTGTTAACCATCGGTATTATTTTTGCCCGATTGTATACCCGCGCCAATAAAGAGCGTGCCTTTGTTCGCACCGGTTTTGGCGGTGAAAAAATTATCAAAGATGGCGGCGCCATTGTACTGCCAGTGTTGCATGAAATTATTTATGTCAACATGAACACCCTGCGGCTTGAAGTAAGGCGCTCCAATGATCAGGCACTGATTACCAAGGATCGATTACGGGTGGATGTGACCGCCGAGTTTTATGTGCGGGTAAAACCGAATAACGAATCTATTGCCACCGCTGCACAAACATTAGGTGGCCGAACCCAGCGCCCGGAAGAGTTAAAAGCGTTGGTGGAAGGCAAGTTTGTTGATGTGCTGCGTTCGGTAGCGGCGGGCATGACCATGGAGCAATTGCACGAAGAGCGCGTTTCTTTTGTGCAGGAAGTACAAACCAGCTGTGCCGAGGATCTGTTTAAAAACGGTCTGGAACTGGAGTCGGTATCACTGACCGGACTCGATCAAACGGCAAAAGAGTATTTTAATTCGGAAAATGCTTTCGATGCCGAGGGTTTAACTAAACTGACAGAGCAGCTCGAATCGCGCCGTAAAATTCGTAACGATATTGAGCAGGAAACTATGGTCGAGATTCAGATGAAATCGACCGACGCTGCCAAGCGACAATTATCTATTCAGCAGGATGAAGAGTTCGCCCGTCTGGATCAGTCACAGGAAATTGAAAATCGCCGTGCCAGCCAACAGTCCGATATTGCCCGCGTTGCTGCCGAGCGTCGTCGCGAGGCTGAGGAAGCCGACATTATCGCCAACCGCGCTGTTGAGCTCGCTCGCATTGCCATGGAAGAAGAAACTCAAAACCGTGACATCGAAAAGAAAAAGCGCCTTGAACTCTCGCTACAAGATCAAAAAATTGCGGTTTCGGAAAAATCCAAGGACGAGTCGCGCGCTGCGGCTGAAGCCGATGGAGCACGAGCGCAGGCAGTAGCCAAGGAAGAGGAAGTCATTACCGTGCGCGAAACAGCTCGCGCCGAGCGTGAAAAACGCATTGTGGTGATTAAGGCGCAAGAAAGTGCCGAGCGTGAGGCAATTGGCGTGACGGTAGAGGCTGAGGCCAGAAAAGCGGCAGCCGCCGATGATGCTGATGCCATTCGTGTTACCGCAGACGCTGAAGCCAGCGCCATTAAGGTGAAAGCTGAGGCCGAGGCCGAAGGTGCTCGTCAGCTTAACGAAGCGAAAAACCTGCTAAGTGCCGAGCAGATATCGTTTGCAGAGAAAATGGAAATGATTGGTAAGCTGCCCTATATCATGGAGCAAGCCATGAAGCCCGCAGAGAAAATCGATAGCATTAAAATCTTCGATATCAACGGCGCGCCGGGCTTTAGCAACGGCAATGCCGGTGGTGGCAGTGATAGCGCTAACCTCTCCGATCAATTGGTTAACGCTATGTTAAAACACCGTGCCAACGTACCGCTGCTCGATTCCATATTAAAAGAAGTTGGCCTTGAAAATATGGACCCGCGTTCAATTATCGATGGCAAGTTGTTTGATGCCGCAACAAAAGATATGCCTGCCAAAACAAACAGCAAAACTGATACTGCAGAACACGCCAAGGCTGAGAGTCCAGCTACGGCTCCCATAAATAGTGAAGCGGAAAAACAAAAGCCAGAGCATGTACAGGACGTATAACTCTCTTCCCAGTCCTCAGCTTCCCGTGTAGCATCCCCAAGGCGAAGAGGGGTTAATAGCTTGATTTACCCCACTGATTTAGTGGGGTTTTTGGCGATAACTTTCTCGCTTTTTCTTCTGTGCCTGCTGTTACAGTGATCCCGTATAAGTGATTTAGCTCTGGCTAATCAAAGCAGCCAGCAGATAAAACGTCGCAAGATGTTGAGCGCGGCCATTAACGGGCTGATAGGTTTAGTATAGTAATACTAAAGTGCTTATAGGTGGCGCTTATACGTCGTTGCGAGCAAAGCGAAGCAATCCAGGGACCCCTGAAAATGTTTGCGAGGTTGCTTCGCTTTGCTCGCAATGACGCATTGTTCGGGGTTCTTTCAATAATAACGATGAGGGCAGTGACAGGATGCTAAACATAGCCAATGCACAGGTTTTTGATGGCCGTGAATTGTTGCCGGGCCGGCAGTTGGTGGCACTCAATGGTGAACGCATTGAATCGGTGGCCCCTATGCCGGGTGCCATTCCCGAGGGCGCGATTGATGTTAAGGGAATGACGCTGATGCCAGGGATGATCAGTTGTCATCTGCATGCCGATTTTTTTAAATTCAGTTTGGCGCAGGGTATGGCTGGCGACCCTTTGGGTAAGGAGTTCCCCCCCGGTGTGATGATGGCGATTGGCGTACGCACCTGTCGTGTGATGCTGGAAAGCGGATTTACCGGTTTTGTCGGTGCCTCCTGTAGTAACTACATCGACTCGCAATTAAAAATCGCCATTGCTGAAGGCATTATTCCCGGTCCGCGCATTCGGGCCTGTGGTCATCATATTGGTACCACTGGGGATCTTAACCACAGTAAAAACTGGTGGAAGGAGCAGCGGACTCCGGGCACAGACGTATTTTTTGACGGCCCCGATGAGTTGCGTAAAGCCGTGCGCGAAGAAATTCACCACGGCGTTGAGACGATTAAGATCTTTGCCGGTTCCGGCCATGGCTTTCCCAGTAAAACCAATCGCAATATGTCGCGGCAGGAAATTAAAACCATTGTTGATACCGCCCATGAGCGAGCCGTCAAAGTGCGAGCCCATGTCGCCGACAAGGCCATGATTATGGAGTGTGTCGAACTGGGTGTCGATGTGATCGACCACGGCGATGAAGTAGACAGTGAATGTATTGCGGCAATGGTCGAGGCGGGAACTTTCTGGGTACCGAGTTTGATTTACCCCAAGTGCATTATGCAGATGGGGTGGGGTGACGACAAAATGAAATCCCTCTATGACAGTGTTAGGGAAACCCTGCCCGCGGCGCAGGAGGCCGGAGTCAAAATTCTGATTGGCGATGACTACAGCGGTGTGTTTCGCGATGTGCTCGAAGACGATCCGCTGGATCATCAGGTGGGTTGTTATGGTCGTGAGTTTGCCTATTACGCCGATATTGATGGTTTGACCGCTAGGGATGTGTTGAGCTGGGGCACCAGCAATGCCGGTGATTTATTGGTGGACGCGCCAGCCAAGGTCGGTGTTATTGAGGCAGGTGCGCTGGCTGATTTAATTCTTGTCGATGGCAATCCGCTGGAGGATTTAACTCTGTTGTCACAGCCGGAGCAATCTTTGAAAGCGGTGATGCGCGATGGCCAGTTTATTATCGATCATCTTGCCAGCTAATTTTTCTTCGGGAGTTTGAGCATGGATCAAGAGCGGCAAGAAATTAAAGAACTGGAAGAGCTTCGAGAATGGCGAGTGTCTATACGTTTTAAACCGGAGGGAGTAAGTCTTTTTAGGAAAACTCAGGTGCCAGTAATTCCAGAATTTTTTCATCCTCGGCGCTAATTTTCATACCCTCTTTAGCCAACACCTGTAAACACACCTGATCGGCACCCGCATCCCAATGTTGTTGAATACGCTGGCGAATGTGTTCTTCATCGCCCCAGGCGATGAGACCATCAATCAAGCGGTTAGAACCGCCGTCGGCAAAATCCTCTTCGGTAAAACCCATCCGCAGAAAATTGTTGCGATAGGCGGGTAGGTTGATCGAGTGCCCGATAATCATTCGCCCAATACGGCGAGCGATGCTGGGGTTTTTCTCGAAAATTATTTTCTGTTCCGGGATCAGCAATTTATTTGGCCCTAAAATTTCCCGCGCCTGTGCGGTATGATCGGGCGATACATTATAACTGTGCACACCATCGGCCATAGTGGCAGCCAGTTTTAACATTTTTGGGCCAAGGGCAGCAATCACGGTCAGCGGCTGTTCCCTGGGTTGTGGCCCTTTGTAGTTGAGTTTTTCTTTATGCTGTTGCAGTGCTTCAAGATAATTATGCATGGTCGCCAGTGGCTTCTGGTATTGATGTCCGCGCAGTCCTTCTACTAACAACTGATGCGAAGCACCGAGCCCGAGTAAAAAACGCCCGTTGGATTGCTCGGCCAGACCATACTGTCCATTCAGTGCTGTCAGGCTATCGCGGGCATAGATATTCATAATGCCGGTGGCAACCTGTAAATGGCTGGTGTGGGCCAGCAGCCAGGAAGCAGACACCAGCGGTTCACGGCCAAAAGCCTCGGGCAGCCACAGAGTGCTATAGCCCCAGGCCTCTACCCGTTTGGCAAAGGCGGCACTTTCTGCCGAGGTGAATTCATTGATCAGTGCCCAGACGCCGAGCTTGCCGATGTTCAATGGTGCTCTCTCCGTTTAAACTTTCAGAAGCCTTCGAATAATTATTAAGCAAAGATTTCTTAAATGTTCATCCCCTTAAGCAAACCATAGGTGTCGTGATCCAGCATCGCGGCACAAACCCGGGCGACATTGGCGGTATTCACCAGTTCGGTTTGATATTCGGATTCCGTGGTCATCCAGATAAAATGGCTGTACACATGGGCCAGCGCATATTGGTACATGGCCTCATCAAAACTGGGCGGGGTGGCGCCGTTTCGAGTGAGCTCATCGAGATAGTGTTGAACCAGTGCGCGTTCCCAGCGGGCACGGTTGGCAATATCGACGGCGGCAGAGATATGGTAGGACACCTCCAGCATGCCTGGTCCATGACTGGCCAGCGTGTCAAAAAAACCTGGAGTGCCGTCTTTGGCTTCGTAGAGGTTGCCGAGGTGGATGTCGCCGTGTAGTACGCAGTGCTGGGTTTGCCGGGTCATGTATTTGAGTTTTTCCCAGGCCTCGAGCATCCAGTCCCGATCCTGAAACAGTCCTGAGGTGGCAACACCGCGGGGTTTGTCGAGAAAGCGCTGCCAGTTCTCCGGAGAGGTCTTGTCGTTAAAAAAGTTATCGACAGTTTCCAGAAAATCCACCAGATCGCCCCATTGGCCGCCGGGTTTAAGCTCCGGGCTATCCCAGGTAGCGGCATGAAATTGGGCCAGTACCGTTAGCCGTTTTGCCACCTGTTCAAAGGATTGTGGTTTGAGGGCGTGACAGAAGGTTGCACCCGTAGCGACCAGATCCTCCATGATGACAATACCCTGTTGGCTATCGGCATCGTAATCGGCGAAATAACAGGTGGGTGATGGCAGGGGTATTTGTGACATAACATCACGAAAGCCTCTGACTTCCCGCTCATGCATGTAACAAAGCCCACGGCTATGTGGCTCAAAACCACCCTTGAGAATAACCAACTCCGGAATGCCGGCTTTTTTGCCAGCATCATCCATGTCCAGGCGCAGGCGAATTTTAGTGCTGGTGCCACGGATAAAATCAACAATTTCCACCTTGTTGCAGGTCACGCCGGGTGTTTTCTGGCGTAGTGCGGTGCTTAGCCACTCGGCGGTGATGGCTTCAGTGGTAACGGGTAGTGGAAAGTAGTCGGGCGTTGCCATGGCTTATCCTTTTTATGATTATCTGCGGTTATGTGTGGTTATGGTAAGCATAAACGGCACAGTAATAGGAATACTCTACACTTTACGAGAACTTATCTGCACCAATTTTTGGTGCGCCAGCTGTCCATAAACTGGCGTGTGAGGTTGAGCCTCGCCTGAAGCGGCTTGCTAAGCTGAAAGTCTGCAATGATTTGCCTGAAATTTTTAAATAATTCCTCGTCAGGAGTAGTGTTAATGGATAACCCAGAACCAGCCTCAACGGTTCCTCAATTATTTGCCCGTGTGGTGGCGGCTCGCGGTGATCACGATGCGCTGGTGACCGCTGAGGGCACTTTGAGTTATAAGGAGCTGGATCAGCAAACCGCGCGCATGGCCTGCGCCCTGTTGAAGATGGGGGCCGGTAAGGGCACGCGCATTGCGTTAATGGCGCCCGATAGTATTTTGTGGATTACCACCTATCTGGCGGGGCTGCGTATTGGTGCTATTGTCACCGCCGTGAGCACTCTGTGTACGCCACCGGAACTGGCGCATATTCTGCGCAATAGCGATGTGCAACTTTTTATCGGTGCACGTGGTTTTCTGCGTCACGATTACACTCAAACCCTGACAGCGGCGTTTCCTGAACTGAAAACGGCGCAGACTACGTCACTGCAATTGCCCGATGCGCCCTATCTGCGCTCGATTTTTCTGGATGATGCCGAAGGTTTGGCGTGGGCCAGTCCAGTGGATAGTTTACTGGCATTGGCTGATCTGACGGATTCTCCGAGCCGCGATTTGCTGGCCAGTATTGAGCAGCAAGTTGTACCCGGTGATGATGCAGTCATTGTCTATACCTCGGGTAGCACCTCGCTCCCTAAAGCGGTAATGCATTCGCAGTGGAATGTGTCGCGTCACCCACCGGAACTGGCTAAGTTATTTTTGTTAAAGCCCGAAGACCGCATGATGCCCTTGCTGCCCGCCTTTTGGTTGGGCGGTATGGCTATGGCCTTGGAAGTGTTAAGCGTGGGAGCAACCCTGGTCTATCCGCCAACACCTGATACGGAAGATGTGCTAAACGCTATCGAGAAGTTTAAGGTTAATCGGGTGAACAGCTGGGGTGATATGCTGGTTAAGCTACGCGATGCAGCAACCGCGAGAGGCATAGATGTCGATACGATTGTTGGCCTGGGGCCGTTTCGTGATCAGGACGGCGAGCTTATCCCGCAACCGCTGCAATCCAATATGCTGGGCATGAGTGAAACCTTTGCGCCGCACAGTGCAGAGGCTTTAAATGTTCGTTTGCCAGAAGACAAGCCCGGTGCCTCGGGCCGGCCGGTCAATGGCTATGAACGGCGAGTGGTCAACCCCGAAACCGGTGAGGAAGTTGCGACGGGTGAGGTGGGAGAGCTGCAATTGCGTGGCGGTGCCCTGATGACCGGTTTTTACAAAGTGGACCGGCGCAAGGTGTTTACTGAGGACGGCTTTTATCCTACCGGTGACCTGGTGCGTATCGATGAGGACGATTATTTGTTTTTTATCGCCCGTCGTGGCGATATGATCAAAACCAAAGCAGCTAATGTCTCTCGTCTGGAGGTGGAGGCCGCACTGCGGACCTTGCCCGAGGTGGACTTTCCCGTGGTGGCTGGGCTTACTGATCCCGAGCTGGGGCAGCGGGTGGTGGCTGCCGTGGTGCCCGTTGCTGGCAGTCATCCTACGGAGGAAGGTTTGCAAACAGCCCTGAAGGCATTGCTTTCCAGTTATAAAATTCCGCGCAATATTATTTTTATTGCTGAAGAAGAAGTGCCGCGTACAGCCACCGGGAAAATAAAATTATTTGAAACAGCGGATATGATTGCGTCTCGGATTAAGCATTAACGGTACCTCTAAAAATCGAGCAATACATTTCTGTTAGCAAACCTGTTTATCAATTTGGAGAAAGTAATGGCAGCCGATAGCAATCGCCCATCCGCCGAAGAGATCATGCTCTATGAGAAGGATCCTAAAACCAAAATTGCAACGATTACCTTAAATCGGCCGGACAAACTCAATGCACCGACTGCTGAGGCGAGACAACGCTATGCGGATTTACTGCATCGGGCTAATGTCGATGATGATGTGAAGGTATTGATCATCAGGGGTGTGGGAGATCATTTAGGCAGCGGCGCTGATTTGGAAGAATCGGCGGATATGTTTGTTGAGGGTAAAGAGTATTCCCCGCTGTATGAATTCAGAATTGCCGACGACGAAGATGTGAAATATCCACCCAGAGGCTCTTACCGCTACCTCGCTTCGCTTACTCAGGTCTACGCCAATTCCAACTTTGGTTTAAGAAGTCTGCAGGATTTTAAAAAAATCAGCATAGTAGAAGTGAAGGGTTACTGTTACGGCTGGCACTTTTATCAGGCGGCAGATGCCGATCTGGTTATCTCCACTGATGATGCACTGTTCGGACATTCTGCATGGCGTTATGTTGGCTGGGCGGCGCGTATGTGGCAGTGGATTGTGATGATGGGTCTACGAAAATTTCAGGAGATGGTGTTTACCGGTCGCCCTTTTACCGCCCAGGAAATGTATGAGTGCAATTTTGTAAACAGCATTGTGCCGCGCGACCAGCTTGAAGCGGAGGTGCGAAAATATGCCATTGCCTGCGCTAGTAACCGTCCCACCGATACGGTGATGATGCAAAAAACCTTTTTCGAAGTGTTTAAGCAACAGCAGGGCGAGTATATGGGTAGCGTGCTGACTGGCTGGCTGGAGTCGATGTTGCCAATGGTGAAGTCCGATGGTGAGCTCGCGCTGGATGAAAGCACCTGGGAAAAGGGATTGGGTGCGACGGTTAAGGAAAACGATAACCAGTATCCACAGGAATGGCGTATGAGCTATAAAGCGCGGCAGGGTGCGGGTAAACCCAGTGAGATTGAGCTGTTGAAAGAGCAATTGGCCGCTACTCAAAAACGGTTGGATGAGTTGGAGAAGAAGTTAGATGGTAAGTAACTGCGGCACGCGGAAATAAAGTTGAAACTTGATTTAATTTCGTCATACCCGCGAAAGCGGGTATCCAGTGACCCTCAGGTCATGTAGCCACTAGATTCCCGCCTGGCCCAGGCCGCCCTCTCTTGCAGTGCATTCACCTTGTACGCGGGAATGACGAAAGATGGCAGCTTTCGCCTTAAATCAGCGTTATTCAACCTGAATTTGGCACGTACTTAAATAACAGCAATAACAATAACCAATAAACCAAAGTGAGATCTAACCGTGAATAGTCCCATTCAACAAGGCTTGGCCATTCTGGTATCCGCCCTGCTACTAGTATCCTGTGGCGATAGTGATCCTGCTGAATCCAAAAACGTTTCGGCGACTACGATGTTGCCAGCCAGCGAATGGCCAAACTTTGGTGGCGCTCCCTCGGAGCAACACTACAGCCCTGTAGATCAAATCAATACGGCTAACATCGATCATCTCTCTCTGGCCTGGTATTACGACCTGCCATCGGAAAACACCCTGACCGGTCCTGTCATGGCCGATGGTAAAGTGTTTATCACCACAGGCCACTCGACCATTCGTGCATTGGATGCCGAGAGCGGCAAGCTGATCTGGGAGTTTGATTCCGGCACGCGCGAACGCTCCGGCTTTATTCTGCGTTATGGCTACGGTGGTAAGGGCCTCGCCTACTGGAATGGCAAAGTCTATCTCATTACCCACGACGGTATAGTAATGGCGTTAGATGCCGGCACCGGCAAGCAGCTCTGGCAACAAAGAACCTTCGAACCCAATGGCAGCCTTTATGCCGATGGCCCTCCGCGTGTATTTAACGGCAAGTTAATTATCGGTCACGCCGGTGCCGATACTGGCCCTAATCGCGGCTATGTCGATTGTTTTGATGCAGAAACCGGTAAAAAGCTTTGGCGTTTTTACACCGTGCCCGGTAACCCTGCCGAAGGTTTTGAAAGCGAAGCTATGGCGATGGCGGCCAAAACCTGGAGTGGCGAGTGGTGGCGCTGGGGTGGGGGCGGCACGGCCTGGAATGCCTTCAGCTACGATCCTGAACTGAATTATTTCTATATCGGTACTGGCAATGGCTTTCCCTATAATCACACCATGCGTAGTGAAGGGAAGGGCGATAACTTATTCCTGGCCTCTATCGTCGCCGTCAATGCCGATTCTGGCGAGTATGTCTGGCACTATCAGACCACGCCGGGCGAACAGACCGACTATAACGCAGTGATGGATATGACGCTGGCGACACTGGAGATCGATGGCCAGCAGCGCAAAGTGCTGATGCAGGCACCAAAGAATGGCTTTCTCTATGTGCTTGATCGTGCAACTGGTGAGTTGCTGTCGGCGGAGAAAATTGCCAAGGTCACCTGGGCGACACATATTAATAAGGAAACGGGTCGTCCGGTGGAAAATCCCGGCTATCGCTATCACGGCAAAGACATGTTTGAGCTGTGGCCGGGTGTTACCGGCGCCCATAACTGGACCCCGCAATCCTATAGCCCCAAGACCGGACTGCTCTATATACCGGTGATGGAACGCGCCTCACTGGTGGGTGATAAGGGGCTGGATTTAAACAGCGCCGAGGCGATGGCCACTCTGGGCATGTTGTCGATTGGCAACCTCGATGTGCCCGGTGCGCGTGAGAGTTTTCTTAAAGCCTGGGACCCGGTCACACAAACGGCCAGCTGGGTGGTACAAACGCCGGGCGACTGGCCGGGTGGTACATTAGCCACAGCCGGGAATCTGGTTTTTCAGGGGCGTATTGATGGCAAGTTTGTCGCCTATGACGCGGCAGATGGCTCCGAGCTTTGGTCCTATAACGTGGGGGTGCCGGTGGTTGCTCCACCGATCAGTTACGCCGTCAATGGCCGCCAATATGTCTCAGTACTCACCGGCAATGGCGCCTCCGGTGGTGGTTTATTTTCCCAGGGCACGAAAAATTTTCGCACTGATTACCGAATGCCGCGCCGAGTGTTGACCTTTGCCCTGGATGGCAAGCAGTCACTGCCTGATAACCAGCCGCCGGCTCCCAGAGTCGTGCCCGCTGATCCTGAGTATCAAGCCAACCTGGAGCTGGAAAAACAGGGCGCGACGCAGTATTTAGCATCGGTCTGCATTATCTGCCACGGCACCGATGCCATTAGCGGAGGGACAGCACCGGATTTACGCTATTCGCCGATACCGAGCAATCGCGAGGCCTTTAATGCCATTGTTCGTGACGGCGCGCTGGTCAGCCGGGGGATGCCGCGATTTGAAGAGCTGACCGATCAGCAACTGGAGTCTATAAGGCAGTATTTACGGGCCAGAGCCAGGCAAACAGCGGAGAACAGGGAAATGACAAAGCAGGATGTGACAGGCAGTCTATTTTAGGTTCATATTTTAGGTTTAAGCCTTTGCAGTTATCCAGACGCCTGAGGTATAGCAAATGGCGTCTGCTGTAGAGCTTTTGTCCTGAGACAGGTGTACAGTTTGTGTCAGTGGGCCGACAGTAATTAAACGATGGCCAGATAACTCATATTTCAGGCCTGCGTCGGGTAACAGACAAATCCTGGTTTTGGAGTGAGCAGCAATGAAAAGGCTGGACCAACTTGAGCTACCCTATCTGGCAATCGACGATCCCGAGTTTGCCAAAAACCCCTTTCCGCATTTCGCCGAGGCTCGAAAGCAACACCCCTGGTTGGCAACATGCCCCTTCGGTACCATCGTTCATGGTCATGTGCCGATTAGGGAGCTGCTGATTCAGGACGCAGTGATGGAGCCAATGTTTGACGATGTGATTGAGATGCTGGATGCCAATGGTACGGAATGGGGACGATTTCAGCACACCCAGTTATTAAACCTTACGGGCATCGATCACAAACGCATTCGGGATATTGTCGCTCATATGTTTACCCCGAAGGCGGCGAATAACAGCCGTATCCTGATGCGTGAAACCATGCTGCGGGTGCTGGAGGAGTGGAAAGCCAAGGGGCAGTTTAACTTTGAAGAATTTGTCTCCTATTTTCCTATTACGGTGATGTGTGCGCTTATCGGTGCCTCGCCTGATGTGGTGCCCAGCCTGCGCAGCTCGATGGAGGCGTTAGGTCTGGCCTTTGGTATGAATAAGGACTTTATGCCCAAGGTACAAGAGGGGCATCTGGTGATGGATGAGTTTGTGCATAAGCTGGTGGCAGAGCGTCGTGCACAGCAAGTACCCAATGAAAAACCGGACTTACTGGATACTTTAATTGCCGTTGTGGGTGATGACGAAAAGGGGCTGACCGAAAGAGAGTTGCATGACCTGCTGATCTTTCTGTTTGTCGCTGGTTATGACACCTCAAAAAACGTGCTCACTTTTATTATGAAAGTGATGCTGGATTACCCCGAAGAGTACGCTCGCTGCGCCGAGGATAAAGCCTTCTGTACCAAAGTGGTTGAAGAAGTGCTGCGATTGCACAGTCCAGCGACTATCACTCGTCGTGTGGGTGCAGATGTAGAGTATCGCGATGTACTGATTCCCAAGGGCACGTTGCTGTACTTTACGGTGAACGTCTCTGGACGTGATGCAGCAATCTTTGACAAACCCGATGAATTTATTCCTGAGCGGGAGGTACCGGTCAGACATACCGCCTTTGGACGAGGTATGCATCTGTGTCTGGGGCAATATATTGCCAGAGCGCAGATTGAAGAAGGACTGCATCTGATTGCCCAGCATATTAAAAACCCTAGATTGGCAGGGCCAGTGGATTCGCGTCCTTTCCCGGGCGTGTGGGGATTAAAAGGCTTGCCCATCGAATTTGATATAGCGAGTTAAGGGTTTTTAACTTGCAACGGGGACGTATTAGAGGAAGTATTAATTGAGTGCTAATAAAAAATAATCGCTATGTGAGGCTGGTTCTTTTAACGGAATCAGGTGTGAGAGGGTAACTATGGCCACCGTAAATTTTCGTTTGAATGGTAAGCAGGAATCGGTAGAGGCTGATCCCGATACGCCTTTATTGTGGGTGTTGCGAGACCACCTCGGCTACACAGGTACCAAATACGGTTGCGGTATTGGCCAGTGCGGTGCCTGCACGGTGCATCTTAATGGTCATGCAGTTCGTTCCTGCGCAGTGCCTTTAAGCGGTATCGAAGGGACAGAGGTTGTCTCTATTGAAGGGCTGGCAGAAAACGATGATCATATTCTGCAAACCCTGTGGGCCGAGCTGAACGTTCCGCAATGCGGCTATTGCCAGACCGGCGTCATCATGGCCGCTGCTGATCTGTTGAAAAAAAATCCCAAACCGAGCGACGACGAAATTGATAACGCCGTCTCCAATATTTGTCGTTGTGGCACCTATCCGCGTATTCGTGAAGCCATTCATCGTGCTGCTGATGCACAGACAGCGAAAGCATAATAGGGAGCGGCATCATGAAAAAACTTTTACAGCTAGCGGGCATTAGCGAATCTCTTAACCCTGGTCATTCACTTCAACAGACTCGACGTCAATTTATTGTGTCAGCATCAACCGTCGCCGGTGGGCTGGCACTGGGGTTATCTTCCTGTGCCAAAACGGAAAAGCTTAGCTCACCTACCACTTCATCTGATGTTTCTGATAATTCAAACCTGCCCTGGGCTAACGACGATTCTCAGGGAGATGAATTAAACGCCTGGGTGGAAATACTGCCCGATAATCAGGTGATTTTGCGCGTACCCACGCCGGAGATCGGTAATGGCTCTATGACCCAAGTGGCGATGAATGTTACCGAAGAGCTGGCCTGTGACTGGAACAGGGTTAAAGTCGAGTTTTGTTCAATCCAGCGCGATTATCTTGATGGTGGTATTTACAATTCAGGCTTTTTGCCTTTCTTTGGCGGCCACGGCACTGACAGCGTACGGATGAAATATGCTATGCAGTTAGGGGCCAGCGCGCGGGGAAGATTGATCGCTGCTGCTGCGGAACGCTGGCAGGTTCCCGCCAGTGAAATAGACGCTAAAAACAGTGTGCTAACGCACTCTCCAAGCGGTAAACAATTAACCTATGGTGAAGTGGCTGCCGAGGCCGCAAAGCTAACGCTGGCAAAAGAGCCGGAGCTAAAGCCAGAATCCGAATGGACGTTTTTAGGTAAAGCCAGCCCCGCTAAAATTAATATTCCTGATATAGCTGCCGGTAAAGCAGTGTTCGGTATCGATGTGAAAGTACCGGGTATGGTACATGCTGCATTAATGCAGTCGCCGGTACACGGCGGCAAATTAAAAAGTCATAAACCTGAGGCTGTGCTCGGAATGCCGGGTGTGCGCAAAGTGATCGTAGTGGACCCGAGTAAAACCCAGGGGCTGGCCGCGGGTTTAGAGAGCAAGGCCACCTGGGGATATGCCGATAACCAGGTGCAAAGCGGCGTGGCGGTGATAGCCGACCATTACTGGCAGGCCCAAAAAGCGCTTGAAGCTTTACCGGTGGAATGGGAAGACGGCGAAGGTGCACAGTGGACCAATGAAGACAAAGTCTATGACGCGACTCGTGCCTTACTCGATAGTACTGATGCCAAAGTCTTGCGCGAGTCGGGCGATGTGACGTCGGTTAAGGGCGTCAAAACCGTCGAGGGCGACTATTCCACGCCTTACTGTGAAAACGCCATGCTGGAACCGCTGAACGGTACCGCGATGGTGAGTAACGAGGGTGCCGAGGTTTGGTGTCCAACGCAGGATATGATTCAGGCTTACTGGGTTGCTATCGATGAAACGGGATTGCAACCCGAGCAGGTGAAATTTAATCAGACTTTTGTCGGCGGGCGTTTTGGTCGTGGCACTCAGGCGGATGATGTGCGCATGGTGGTTGCGGTAGCCAAAGAATATCCGGGGGTGCCGGTTAAGACGATCTGGTCGCGGGAGGAGTGCTTCCATCAGGCGCGTTTAAGAACACCGATTCTGACGCGCTTTAAAGCGGAGTTGGGGGAGGATGGTTACCCTGAAGCGTTTACTTCTCGAGCCAGTTTTGTCGGCACAGCGCAGATCTTTCAAATGCCGTTGGGTTTTGATGATATGCCCTATTTCACCAGCGGTATTATTCCGAATGTCCAGATCTCGCGAAATAATTATCCGATTAATATTCTTAACGGGGCTTATCGTGCGCCCTGTTACAACTCCCATGCGTTTTTTGTTGAAACCTTTATTGATGAGTGTGCAGTGGCGGCGGAGATTGACCCACTGGAGTATCGATTGCACCTGATGTCGAAATGGGAGAAGTCCTGGTCGGATTGTCTGCGCGTAGCCGCTGAAAAGTCCGGTTGGGGTGAGCCGCTATCTAAGGGTGAGGGTCGAGGCATTGCAATTTCTAACTGGCCTGCGGCAGCTTATCGCAATAAGGGTTCGATTATTTGTGTGGCTGCTCGGGTAGCTGTTAGTCAGGAAGGTGAGCTGCACGTTAAGCAGTTGGATGTGGCTTTTGATTGCGGCAAGGTGGCTAATGCGGATGCGGTGCGAGCGCAGGTGGAAGGCGGTGTGTTGTTTGGTATGAATATGACGCTGAACGAGCAGATTACGATTGCCAATGGTCGCGTTGCAGAGAGCAATTACCATCAGTATCCGATGTTACGGTTGGGCGATAATCTGCCGACGATTAATGTGCACTTTGATGCGTTGTCGGGTATTGAACGTTTTGACCTGATGGGTGAGGCGCCGGTTGGTCCGATTGGGCCGGCTATTGGTAACGCGATTTACGATGCAATAGGTGTGCGTTTGCGGTCTACGCCGTTTAGGAAACATGATTTGAGTTGGAGTTGATGTCGGCTTCAATCGAAAGCTTTTGGTTTTTTCTGATTAGTTTTTTGTTGGTGTGCCGCAAAGCGTGGTTGGGAGTACCCTCTTCGGTTGGAACCCCACGCCCTTAGAGGGTATTCCCAGCCACGCTTTGCTAGATCGCAGAATATGCTGACACTGCGGAATTGCACGGAAGTTAGCGGGCTGGAACCATAGGCACATCAAAGGGCGTGGGGTTCCAACCGCAGAGGTGCCTATGGTTCCAGCCCGCGGTTGTTCCACAATGAGCTATGACTTTATATCTGAAACTGCAAAGAGCCATTCTTGGTCGGCCTGACTTATTCTTCAGAAAGAGCCTTAGCCCTCACCGCCTGAATATTCTCCATATAATTGAATGAATCACCAGCACCATGTGCGGCATCGACGGAAAGTGCGATACCTGAAACCTGCGCCGAACGGTCACTGGCCAAATAGAGGGCAGCATTGGCAATATCAACGGGATTGCCACGACGTTGCAGCGGCTGGCCCAATGTCATCAGAGGTGTTAGCGCAGCACTGACCTTATCCACCTGCTCCTGACTCATACCGGGTTCCTTGTAGCTCACCATCTCGGTTTGAATGCTGCCAGGGTTGATACAATTTACGCGAATACCATTTTCTCCAAACTCAATCGCTGCACACTTGGTGAAGTGATTAATAGCGGCCTTTGACATACGATAAGACATCACCCCGTATCCCGGCATGGTGCCGCCCAGTGAGCCAGTGTTAATAATCGATCCGTTACCGTTTTTCGCCATATGACGAGCGGCGTACTTAGTGCCTAGCATAGCGCCGAGCAGATTGACGGACATACACAGTTGCAAGTCAGAAAAATCATCATCCGCGATACGGGAGTGGAAGGTGGGAGAAACCCCTGCGTTATTAAACATAATATGCAGGGCACCAAAGTGTTCTACAGCAAAATCGACCAGTGCTTCTACCTCTTCAGCGCTGGATACATCCGTTCTTTTAAAAATTGCTGCGTCGCCAAGCGAGGCTGCCAGCGTCTCGCCCCTATCAACGTCCAAATCGGCAATAACGACTTTCGCGCCTTCTTCGACAAAAACCTCTACCGTCGCTTTCCCCAGACCACTGGCGCCGCCAGTAATGATTGCGACCTTTCCTTCTAATTCTGCTGCCATCTGCCTCTCCTTATAATGTGAATTAAAACCTCAATACGCTTCAGAGATAAAAAGGTATATCTGAGAAACAATCTTAAAGACGCTATGTTTTATAATTCTGCGTGTAGTATTCGTTTATCCCTGCAATGCGTGCAGTTTGTAAACCGTAAGTAGTAGAACATACTCGATTTTATATCGTCCCGATAATTTGCGCCTGGAGGACAAGAAGTGACAGGATTGCTTGTCTCTGGAGGTAACCGGTAGGTGAAAAAGAGTAGGACTTAAGAAGCTATAGAAGCGCCAACGGTCCAGAGAGGCACAAACGGTCAAGCTGAGGTGAAAATATTTTGAGGGTAAGGGTGAGGTTGCCAGGTAAAACTAAAGATAGATGGAACTGCTACAGTCAATCAGCACTCCAGTATGCTGCAAAGGGCTTCGTGTTACATATAAACATCACATAGTGATAAGCTGGCATGATAGGTGGTGTTATGTATTTAGATTGGTTATAAGTTGCAATATTTAAAGAACAAAATTTCAAGTAAAGCTTTTCGTTACAATTAATTATATTTTCTTGTCCTGTTGCTTGAGTGTAGAGTAACGGGCGTCAATATCCTCTGGATGCCAAGCAAGCTTTCCTTGTGGTGGTTTGTGTTATTTCTTGCAGAGACAATAATACGGTTGTGATAATAAGCTATAAGGCTAATAATCAGACAATAATAATCATAACGTCACGTAGTAAAGTCCCGTGATGTATTAATTTTTCAGGTGATGCTTGGAAAACTGAGAGGTGGAATGTGCAAGCCCCAAATACCTTCATGCCGATACATAATTCATTTCCCCCAGATTTAAAACATGGACAGTTTGCAGTTTTACCCGCACAGGGTACGCTCAGAGCGGGATACCTGTCGGGGCTAAAAAGTTTAGTCCGCAATCTTGGAGGCGATTTAAGGGACGTGCTGGAGCAGCAGGAGCTTGACCCCTTCACCTTTGATGATCCGGATAATAATATTGAATGTATAGCGGCTGTTAATTTACTGGAATATTGCAGTAGCTTGCTTGAGGACCGTCTGTTTGGCCTTCATCTTGCTGAGCAACAGGTGCCTGACGCCTACGGTTGTGTTGTAGCACTGGCCAGGGCGGCAACCGATATGCGCCAGGCTTTGCAATGCCTGGTGGATTACACACCAATGTCCACTTCCCCCGAGTGTGAGATGGAACTGGTGACTGCCAAGGATACGGTTGAGCTGCGCTGGCGTACCCATATTGGTTTTGGCGATTGTCAGCAGGTTAATTATCATGGTTTGTTATTGACCATGAAGACATTGCAGATGCTGGGTGGTCCACAATTTCGTCCGCGCTATGCCAGCCTGACCTTTCCGGTAAGCCGCAATGAAAAACTGTTGTTACAGGATAAGCTCGGCTGCCGTATAAATAGCAAAGCTGATGCCAATGCGATCGCCTTCTCTTCGGATATATTAGATTTACCCATTACAACCTCTAACCGTACTTTATACGCCATGCTGGAAAACAGCTTAGTGCAACTGAATGCAGCAACAAAAGCCAGTTTTGTTGAACAGGTTGAAGCCTGTGTGCGTCGGGAGCTGGGAACAGGTAGCTGCTCGGTAGATAGTTGTGCAGAAAAGCTGGGGACATCGACTCGAACGCTGCAAAAGCGCCTAACGCGTATCGGTGTTAAGTTTTCCGATATTATTCAAAGTGAGCGCATTAAATTGGCCAAGCAAGCTTTGCTGTGGGGAGATGCGACACTGGATGAAATTTCCTATCAATTGGGATATTCAGAGCAGACCAGCTTTGGCCGTGCCTTTAAACGCTCCACCGGACTGACGCCAAATGCCTATCGCTTGGCGATGAAACAGCGCAAAGCAGCGGGTTAGCTCTTTACTTCTTTTCTAAATATTCTGTTTTTACAGGCATTAAAAAAGGGAATCATTTGATTCCCTTTTTTTTACTTGGTTTATATACATGGTTTGTGTACGTAGTTTGTGTTCGTAGTTTTTATAAGTGGCTATTAGTTAAAAAACCGTGTTGGCCAAACGGTAAAGCGCAACCAGATTTCACGAGGGCGGTCCGGTTGACAAACCATTTCTTCGATACCACCAAGACCGCGTTGATTGGTTGGGCTTCCCGTGGCAAGTCCGCCCAGGTTACCTGTTTGTATATTAGAGAGCGAGCACTGCCCAGTAGTAATTTCATTATTGATGTTTTTGCCAATCAATGCTGCTTCCCAGGATTCGTCGGCGTCTTTCAGGAAAAAACTCAGGCCAACCTTAAAGTAAGAGTCCTGAATGGTATCTTCCCGTAACAAGGGGTTAGTATAAAACTCATCAGACCATTGGGTGGATGAGCTGACTCCCCAGATCAGGTCGCCATTAGCAAAGGGGCGTTCATAATCAAAGCCAAAGCTGGCCTGGTATTCTGGCGCTCTAAATAGCTCCTTGCCAGACAGGTCCTGCGCGCCGTAAACCCCGGAGTTCATACCAGTAGCAGCATCAAACGCATCGGGGTCAAACTGCTGGTTACAACCTTCCGCAAAGGACTGACCACCCCAGCATGTTGCATTATTGAAGCTGCCATAGCGTGCATGGTTATAGTTTACAGCGGCAAATAAAGTTAGGCCTTCAATACTGGGTGGCGCATAATTGATATCAAAGTCTATTCCTTCAACATCTGCCGAGGCGGCATTTTCTGTTCTGATAACAAAGCCACTTGGGGTGGAGGAGGTGGTACCTGTTTGCAGGTCAGTATACTCATACTTATAAGCTGAAACGTTGATGGCTAATGTGTTGTCATACAGGCGCGACTTTATGCCCATTTCGAAACCATCAACTTCTTCATCGTCAAAGGATATGTCGGCGCCGCGAGGATTAGAAACAGTATCCCAGGAGCCGGATTTAAACGCTTTTCGGTAGCTGGCGAAAAAAGTTAAATCGTCCGTTGGTGTATAGGTGATCGATATTTCGGGTGAAACATTTTCGTTGCCCAATTCGGTTACTGGAATATTGGGATGTCGTGCGTCATCTCCCGGATCATTCGGGTCACCCACGCCATCGAAAGCAAAACCTGTCTCCAGATTATAACCATAAAGGCTTCGCTCTTCGTCAGTCCAGCGGGCGCCCGCAGCGATTTCAACCCGCTCGGTGACCTGCCACAGTAACTGACCAAATAATGACTTGGTTTCCACATCAATATTCAGTTTTCCTTTATCGCGCGGACCAAGAAAAAATAGACCGGTGCGATTAGTCATGGAGCCGTCTTGATAATAAAAGCCGGCCATAAAATTGAGAGAGGACGTGAAGTTAGAGGTAAGCCTGACTTCCTGGGTAAACTCTTCGCGCGAAAAGTCGGAGTCTGCAACAATGGTTGGGCCATTCTGTCCAGCAAGACCACCGTTGATCATATTGGAGTTATTCATATCGTAAAAGCCAGTGATTGAAGATAACACTAGCTCATCCGTTAGGTCGTAATCCACTTGGAGGGTTCCAAAGGTCTGCTCCATATCAAGGAAGGGGGTGCCGCCACCTCTTATGCCTGCATAAAAAGGACTGTCTGGGTTCATATCAACCAGATACAGTGTGTCGTCAATTTTGCAGTCATCGTTTGGCGAGACAGAATTATAAAATAATGGTCCGATAGGGCCTAATGCAGCATCAAAAAGATCGTTTGCCCCTTGACTCATATTGCCGTCCGGGCAATTGCCATACTGAGCGCCACCACCATCGTTTAACCAGTTGTCGCGAGCATAAGTCACTTTAAGTACTGATTTAAGTGCTTCGGTTGGTGTCCAGACTGCTGTGCCGCGAAGTACAAAATCATTTTTCTGCGGAAAGTCAGAGCCGTATTTCGGTGTCAGGCCGGTAATGCCATCGCCTTCGGCTTCGTTATGAAAATAACCGCCCAGCTCAGATAGACGAGTAGCAAGTCTTAAGCCCAGTGTATCGGTGACGGGGCCTGAGACTACAAATTCTCCCAGCTTTTCCTCACCTTCAAATTCATAAGCCAGTCGAGTCATTACTTCAAATTCGTCGCCGGGGTTGGCGGTTGTAATTGAAATTACCCCGGCAGTACTGTTTTTTCCGTAAAACAATGATTGCGGTCCGCGTAGAACTTCGATCTGTTGCAGATCAAAAAAGCTGGCCTTGTAAGCCAGGCCCTGAGTCATGCCCAGGCCATCTACGTTTAAAGAAACCGATTGGTCAATAGTCGGGTTCAGTACAGCTGTACCAATCCCGCGCAGTGAAATTTGTGTGCCTACTGCAGCAACGTTTTCGCCCAGTACCAGGCCGGGAGCGCGTTCGGTTAAAGAAGTCAGATTATTCGTCTGCAATTTTTCAAGTTGATTACCCGTTAACGCTGTTGCTGCTACCGGTACTTTTAAAATCGATTCTTCCCGCTTGCGTGCCGTCACGACCACTTCTTCTAATGGCCCGGATAAAACCGGTATTGCCGGTAAAGAAAGACTAGCCGCAACTGCCGCCGACAGTAGCTTCTTAGTAATCATATTCCTTCCCCTTGTTGTTAGTTTTATAAAACTGGGTATTAAAAGTATGTGCGTCGTATGTGCGCAGCAGTGTCGGGTGTAATAATTTTGTGAAGTAAATATTTCCTGTTTTATTACTCTGGCATGAGAAAGAAAACCATCAGACAGCAAAAAATAATTATGATTGGAATCGCCAGACGTGATGAATATTACAGCCAGAGTCGAGTATTAAACTCAACATCTTGCGCCAGCAGCTCAACAAATAGCGCCTGTTTTTTTGGTTGTATTTTTATTTGTCGGAGGATTTGCTGCATAAAATATTACTTTATTAAAGTGTTAGGGGTGATGAATGTGTTAAGTCGGGGTCGAAGCACTGTAAGGAATTCTTTGTTGATTTATAAATAAATGGAGTGAAAGTTGATTGGTTTATAACAGGATGGGGAAATAGTTATGGTTATAAAAGTTGCACGGTTTAAAGATGAATTGGCAGATAGAGAAGCGATTCGAGATTGCCTTTATCGTTATTCCAGAGCGGTGGATCGCTGCGATGAAGATATGTTGCGAGGGGTGTACTGGGAAGATGCACTCGATGACCATGTATTGTTTTCAGGTGATCGGGAAGAGTTAATCGCCTGGGTCATGCCAACGTTAAAGGCGATGGTTCAGAGTCAGCATTCCATCAGTAATATTTTGATGCGTATTGAAGGGAGTAGGGCAGACGTTGAATCTTACTATTATGGCTATCACCGATTGGGCAATGGTCAGGGGTTTATGGATTCTATCCAATCGGGACGTTATCTTGATTGTTTTGAACGAAGAGACGATGAGTGGCGAATCCTGCGGCGAAAGGTAGTTGTAGATTGGTTTCGGGATTATATCGAAGCTGCCGATTGGGAGGTGGGGCCGCTGGGCCAGAAGATTCCCTTCGGCGGCCGATATCCTGAAGATGACAGTTATTCGATGATTAACCTGAACGCCTAACAGGCTTTGAAAAGTCTTCCTGACTTTTTCAAAGCACACAAAGGATAAAAGGCAATTTTTCCTTTGCAGATACTCGCTCTAGCTGGCAGCGAGAATTTCCAATCGCGTGGCAGCAAGCTTGCGTAAATCGGCGGTTTTGATTTTTGAACTGCCCGTGGTTTTTAAATCGGCCTCATCAAAAAACAATACCCGGCGTGGTACTTTGAAACTGGCCAGTTTCTGCTTGGCAAACTGACGAATGTCTTCTTCGCTGAGAGTTTTTCCCTGATGCATTACTATGCAGGTGATTACTAACTCACCTAGCAACTCATCGGCCACGCCGATGGTTTGAGTCACTTTGACGCCGGGGCAATCGCGAATCACTGCATCAATTTCCAGCGGTGAGACATTGGCGCCGCCGGTTTTGATAATGTCGTTGAGTCGTCCCTCCCAGAACAGACGGCCCTCGTTATCGAGATAACCTCCGTCATTAGTGCGGAAAAAGCCATCGTCGTCCAGCGTTTCGTCCAACGGAGTGCCGAGGTAGCCCAGCATCAAGGCTGGGCCTTTAACAGCAATCTCTCCACGCTCTCCAATTGGCATTGTATGGCCTGTGAGAGGATCAACAATTTTGATAACTGACCCTGCTGTGGGAGTGCCGTAGCTGTTTTTGGCTTGTTCTGGCGGTGTGCCTGAGGGAAAGACTGAAATCAGGGTAAAGGTTTCGGTGCAACCATAGGCCTGCAAGGGTTCTGGCCACTGCGTGGTTACCGTGGGGTGCTGAGCGAGTGGTGACTCAACACCAATATAATGCAGTGCAGAGAGATCGGTGCTTAGGTAATTTGGTGCGGCCTGTAATTGCGACCATTGATGTGGCCAGGCCAGTAACATGGTGGCGCCTTCCTGCTCAGCAAGGCGTAGCGCTTCTTCGGCATTAAAGTAGCGTTGCAAGATCAGTGCTCCACCCGAAGAAAGCGTGCCTCCCAGCGCCATAGAGAAATTGCCTGAGAAGAAAAAGCCATTGGCCGACCAGGTGCGTGGTGGCTGCTGAATGTTGTACCAGATTTTCCAGCTCCACAATTGAATGCATACCGCGCGATGTGCACTGAGAATGCCCTTGGCCTTACCGGTGGAACCGGAGGAGAAAAACAGCACGCCGGGGTCGCTGGGGGCGACACTGCTCGCGGTGGCGCTTACCAATTCGTGGCTAATACGCTGGCTGCGCTTGCGAAAGCTTTGCCAGCCTTCGATCGCGCCGTAGTTGTCGTCACTGTCAACCAGCGCCAGGTGACGCAGGAAGGGGAAACGTTGCGAGCGCAATTCACCAGCTGCTGTGGTGGCGAGTTTCGGTTCCAGTTCTGTCAGCATGGCGGCAAAATCTTTTTTCAGCACCTGGCGTTCAAACAGTAATACAGAACAATCTGCCGCCTGTAAAACTTCATCGAGTTCAGTGGCGGTAAAGAAAGTGCTGATCGTTGTTGCGACACCACCGGCCATGGCCGTGCCGAACAGGCAGGATAAAAACTCCAGTCGGTTGGTCATCAATATGCCAACGCGAGTGCCCTTACCTATGCCGCAGTCCAGCAGCGCTTGCGCGACTTCCAATGAGTGTTTCCACAAATCATTGTAGGTCCAGCGCTCGACAGCCTCACCCTGACGCATGACAGCCGCTTCGCTATCACTGTAGCGCTCACAGATTGCCTGAAGATAGCCGCCCAGGGTCAGTGCGCCGATACCAGACGCTTCGTACCCGGAAATTTCAGGCCCAGAGATTTCAGGCCCAGAGATTTCAGACAGGGGGCTGCCGTAGGCAATGGACAGCCCGCTTTCACTACTTACTTGGTTCATGTGTTATTCAGTCAGGTTTTTTCGGTAGCTGAATTTCCGCCGTGGCGGTACACATGGTGGAGCCGGTGTGGGTGGCCATTTTTTGCTTCACTTGAATTAAGTGGCGGCCATCCTCGTCGACCATTTTGTCGACGACTTCGGCGGTTTGTACGGTGACATCACCCGATAGAGCGGGGCCGCGATAATTGGCTACCGAGTGCACTACCATGCCGTGTTCCCCAGCCCAGCCGGCCAGATAATCGGTCACCCAGGCACCCATCGAAGCGCCGTATCCGTAGGCGCGCGGCATACCAATTTTTCGTGCCCATTCAGGGAACAGATGACCTCTTGATGGGCCGTAATAGGCTCCATCTGTAAGCCCAGGGTTGATTAATTGCATATCCGGGTCATTTTCATAACCGGCCATTTCCTTGGTAAAACCCAGCGCTTCCAGATCATTCTTGCGTAGATCCATGGTGCCCCAGGTATTCATAAAATAAGCGCGCCACTCGGTAGTGAAGCTGGCAATGGAGTGGGGGCCAAATACCCGCTCGGGCAGTTGGTCACCGACGTTGACATCATCCCACCAGCGCTCTTTGTGACCCAGGTCGTGAATCATTTGTATCCACTGGAATTTGCGTTCTTCCAGCGTATCGAGCTCTTCCTTGGTCCATACCGGATCTTCTGCTGCGGAGGTATCGACGGATTCGCCGCCCGCGTCGGCCAGATAACGTATCGAGGTGGAGCGTTGCTTGGCGACCATATCGCCATTCTGGTTGCGGTAATTGTTGTCGCCACGCTGGAAGCAGGTAGGGCCGGCAAAGCCGGTCTCTTTCACGGTGTAATCGAAGGGAATTCGCTCATTGTAAATGTAATCGCCGCCGAAGGTGCGGGTGTCGTAGAACCACCATTCGTCACCGCCAAACAACAGGTGTGAATTGGGGATACAGCCAACACAGGCCGGGGCCGCACCGTGGCCATCATCGACGGCAATGGCAAAACTCTGCGGGGCTACCAGTTTGCCCCAGCGGCTTTCCGAGGCAAACTTGGGATCGTAGTGCAGCAGGTTGGCATAGTGCATGGCGTGGGCCCAGCGGCGAATATCGTTATTGGCGATGGGCTCGCGGATGGGAGATGATTCCAATACCTTGCCCAGGTATTGGTCGATATCGGAGGTGTCGAGTGTCTTAGTCATAGTGTCGTTCCTTTTTTAATAGTTTGCAGCTTATGTATTCGGTTAGGAGGTGGTGCTTAGGCAACAACGGACTCTTCACCTTCGAGAGTGGTACGGCGCATTAATCGCTTACTGTCTAATGGGTAGTTAGCCGCGCGATGCATGCCCCCGGTATTATCGAAAATCAGGAAATCACCCGCCGACCATTTATGACGGTAGACAAACTGATCCTGGGTCGACCACTCCAGTAATCGGCACAGCAGCATGGCGCTGTCTTCGTGGCGCAACCCCTCCACATAGAGACAGGAATTACCCAGTAATAATGATGGGCGACCATGTTTGTGCTTCCACACCAGGGGGTGGGTCTGTGAGGGGTGTGTACGCCAACGGGTTAGCTCTTCAACCGTAGGCTGGGGGCGAATATAGCGCTGCGAAGCTTCCAGTGCGTGGCGTACTTTTAAACCTTCCAGCTGCTGCTTTTCCGCTTCGGGTAAGGCTTCATAGGCGGCATAGGTATTCGCTACCAAAGTGTCACCGCCTTCACCTTCGGCGGGTAAGACTCTTGCCGATAGCATAGTCGCTTTGGCTGGAATAGGATCGTTAGCGCCATCAATATGCCAGTAGAATGCACCGCGGGTGTAGTCTGCCGAAGCATTCATCTTCGGATCCATGGAAATGTTTTGCAGCTCTTTATCACCGCCAACTAAATGCACTTTACCGATAGTGCTGGCGAATTGTAACTGTTCTTCGTCCGTTAAATGCATAGCGGGGAACAACAATGCGCTGCGCTCTACCAGCAATTGCTGGATTTCTTCGGCGTATTTGCCACTGAGAAAATCCTCACGGTCGATGGTAATTTCACTGCCAATCAGCGGTTTGGCATGGCGTACGTGCATAGCTGTCTACCTTCTAATTTAACTATTGGTCTAATTATCTAGCTCTGACGCATGCCGGTAGCATCGGACTCTTTAAATACCGGGATAGATTCAACTGGCTTCATCATCACCAGAGGTATCGTGCGCGAGGTGGATTTTTGGTAATCGGCATAAAATGGGAAGTTATCGACCAGATAGCCCCACACTTTTTCCCGCTCCGCACCTTCCGGCTCACGCCAGGTCGCTTTGAAGGCCTGAGTGGCGATTTGAAATTCGATTTCGTCGCTGTCGACAATGTTGAGATACCAGGCCGGGTGGTGATCGGCGCCGCCCTTGGAGGCGCAAATGGCGACTTCACCGCCGATATCCACATAGCAGAGACCGGTGATAAAAATCTTGCCACTTTTACGACCCCTGTATTTGATCAGGCAGTGGGTGGCGAAGGCGTGTCCACCGACGGCGGTAATATCCATAATATGGCCTTCGGTACCGCCAGATTTCAAATACATCTCGCGGTGTTCAGCTACCCAGTCACGCCTTACTTCACTGATTGCAGATGATGATTCATCACTCATAAGATTCTCCTGCTGCTTGTCTTAAATGACATTAGTGTTGTTGTATGGCTAACGGTTTAATCGTGGTAGCTCAGTTCAACATGGGTTGCTTCGCCATTAGGACCCATGGGTGAATCGTGTTCCTCCACTGAATAAACAGGGTTTGCATGGGTGGCAAAAAATTTAGCCTCGTCCTCTTTGACGTAGTTAATACGATCGGGTGACGCAATAATTTTTTGTGAGTTTTCAAAATCCTCACGGCTGTTCCACCAGATTTCCATCAGGCAGTGATAGCCGGAATCGTGAATCTCTCCGGTGACCGGGTTTTTCTCAGGTGTCAGGTAGCGGCGAACATAACGCACGGCATTGGGGATGGAGGGTGAACGCCCCATTTTTTTTGACAGCTGTGAGTGCTGGTTTTCGTAGTAGTCCATAAATGCTTCCATGGACATATCGTCTCGTTTTTTGAATAAGCAAATCTGTTTGAACACGGTGCGCCTCTCTTTTATGGATTTCTTAACTTATTAGGAAGTACGGGCTGCTTGCTAAGAGGGCTTGCTTCCCTCCTGGTAGCCTGACAGTCTGCGAAATTGATGCTATGTTGTCCAATGCTAATTTCCTTTAGGGTTATGTGATTTAGGTATGGCCTGGATTGCGGTGAAGGTTGAGTCGAAGGTGGCGGTGGGCATGAGATGGAGCTTGCGCTGTTAAATGCGAGAGTTAAATATGGATCTATCAATTGGTAAGTTACAACAGCTGGTAACCGTGGCGCGGATCGGCAGTTTTTCCAAGGCGGCGCTGGAGCTGAATATCAGCCAGCCCGCGCTGAGTCGCAGCATTGCCGGTATTGAAGAGCGCTATGGTTTTCAGATCTTTAATCGGCTGGGGCACGGCGTGGAGCTGACGGCGGCGGGTGCACAGGTGATCGAACAAGCGCAATCCCTGTTGCAGACCATGCGAGTGTTTGACAATAACCTGAAGCTGTTTGGTTCCGGCAAGGCGGGCACGCTGGCGATGGGGCTATCGCCCTTGTTAGCCAGCCAGGTTATGTCGAGGTTCGCGGTGGAGTTTGTGAAGTCCACTGCGCAGGCCCAGTTGCAGGTGATGATCCGGCCAGGGGAGGTGTTGGTGGATGCGTTAAAAAATGACCTGGTGGAGCTGTTCTTCTTTCCTGAGAGCTATATAGATACAGGCCCCGAAATAGAGATGGAGCCTATCGGACATATCATGCCTGCCGTCGTAGTGCGCAGAGGCCATCCACTGGCAAAAAGAAAACATCTCAGTGTCGAAGACTTATCGGGTTATCCCTGGGCCAGCTCCGTCGAACCGCCAGTAGACAGCAAGGTGCTTAATGCGGCCAGAGTGGTTTGTGATAATTATCATATCCTGCGTGATGCGGTGCTGGAGAGTGACTTGGTCTGCATTTGTTCCGCAAGCTTTGTGGCCCGGCAGCTGGCCGATGGCAGTTTGCATGAAATACGGGTTGAGGGGCTGCCGCTACCGAGCACGCAAATTTATCTGGCGACACTAAGTGGGCGTGTTAGGTCGCCGCTAGCGGAGCAGGCAGTAATGAGGATGCGGGAATACTTGAATTAATCGACTGTTACGGTTGATTAGTTATTAAGTATCCCTGTAAGTAACCAGGGTCCTGGACATTACCAATTTGTAAAGCCATTTACTGAGTTGGTCTGGCCTGCTACATTCAAACGCCTTTTGTACCGGGTGCGATTTATAGTTCACAGCTGTGGGATACCAGCCTGTGGAATAACCATCTAACAATAAAAACGCCAAACTGGAAAGCTGATAATGACTAACTTTGATGAAACCTTTGATTACGTTGTCGCAGGTAGTGGCGGTGGTTCCATGTGTGCTGCGCTGGTAATGCGCGATGCCGGAAAATCGGTACTGATTCTGGAAAAAACCGAATGGATTGGTGGTACCACGGCGCGTTCCGGAGGCGCGATGTGGATTCCCAACAATCGCTGTATGGCGCGGGATGGCATTGCCGATAGCACGGAAAAGGCCATGACCTATCTCGATTCGATTTTAGGTGATGATGACCCAGCGGCACCAGCAGCTTCGCGTGAACGTCGCCTGCAGTTTGTCACTCAATCACCTCGAATGATTGATTTTATTGTTGATAAAGGTGTTCGCTTAACCCGAACAGATTTCTGGCCCGATTACTACGATAACCTGCCGGGCGGGAGCGTGGAAAGTCGCAGTGTGTTCTCCGAAGTGTTCGATGCCAATGAGCTGGGTGCCTGGGCGGCCAAGCTGCGTCCCGGGTTTATTCCCCTGCCGGTGGATTTAACGCAAATTCTGCCTTTGCCGAAATTTATCAAAGAGTGGGCCGGAACTCGCCTGACGATTATGGTGGGTTCAATGAATCTCGGTGAAATGATGAAGCTACCACACTTTAAACACAGCTGGTCGGGCCGACTGATGATGATGAAAGTGGGGCTGAAATGGGTTTACGGCAAGCTGGCAGGTAAAAAATATATTGCAGCGGGTGCTGGATTACAGGGGCAGATGTTGAAAGCCTCCCTAAGAGCCGGCGTGGATATTCGCACTGAGTCGCCAGTGAAGGAATTAATAGAAGAAGATGGCCGAATCATCGGGCTGGTGACTGAAAAGGAGGACAAGCCCTGGCGCATTGGCGTCAACTTGGGGGTGCTGGTTAATGCCGGCGGCTTTGCCCATAACCAGGAAATGCGTGATCAGTATGCGCCGGGCACCCGTGCCGAGTGGACCAGCGCCACTGAAGGTGATACCGGTGAGATGCTGCAGGAAATGATGCGCCACGGTGCTGCGGTTGCTCAGATGGACGCGCGGGTTGGCAACCAGACCACACCCTTGCCCGGATTTGAACAGATGATTGTAAAACCGGCTATGCAAAGCGTGACGGCCAAGCCGCACTGTATTCTTGTGGATCAAACCGGGGTTCGTTATCAAACCGAAGGCGGTTCCTATTCGGCCTATTGCAAGGGCATGATTGACCGTGACCAGACGGTTCCAGCAATTCCCGGTTGGGCCATTTTTGATGTGCGCTTGTTGAAAAAGTATATGTTTGCGGGAGCCATGCCGGGTGTCATTTTAGAGCAGGCTGATCAGTTGATTGCAGCCGGTTATTTGAAGCGTGCTGACAATATTGAAGCCTTGGCTGAGCAATTAGAGATTGATCCCGCCGCACTAAAATCAACCGTTGATCGTTTTAACGACTTTGTTGATAAGGGCGTAGACGAAGATTTTCATCGCGGTGAAAGCAAATACGATACCTGGTTGGGTGATCCTTTCCGTGAAGGGTCAGCATCACTGGGTCGTATTGATGAAGGCCCATTTTTTGCCGCGCCGGTATTGCCCGGAGATATGGGGACCTATGGTGGTGTGATGACCAATATTCACGGACAGGTGTTGCGTGAAGATGGATCTGTGATTGAAGGTTTGTATGCGACCGGTGTATCCACCGCGGGTGTGATGGGGCGAGCCTATCCGGGTGGCGGTGCCAGTGTCGGGCCTTCATTTACCTTTGGTTATGTGTCAGCACGTCATGCGGCAGGTTTGGATACCGCTGGATAACGTGATGCAAAGGCTGGTTGGCGCAATGCTGTTTTTGCTGCGCCACTGTTTCTTTCTTTGCTATTTTTCCAGTGTAAAAATCAGTGCTTTCAACTGGTCATGCACGATTTGTAGTGAGGCAATATTGGAGGCCATTAGCGAGGCGCACTGCCTGTTGCCAACGGCTTTGATATATTGCCGCATAGAATATAAAAAATGCCCTTCAGTTTTTTCCAGTTCATTCAAAAAACTCAGGGACTCTATCAAAGGTGATTTTTTGAGGTCCCTGTAAGCTGAGTTTAATAGCGTGGATGGTGATTGTACTGCAGGCAACGGGTGATTGTAGGGTTGCTGTTCGTTTGGATAGTTTTTATTTTTTAAGGAGTGAATGATCTGCTCACGCGTTTTCGCCATAATAAAAAATTGATTTCTCAGTGTCTGGCTATCAATTTGACTGGCAAGGTGGTAATAAAACTTTCGACCGAGCTCGCAGGATTCGACCAGCTCGATAAGGGGGGCTTTCTCTGTGACCAGCCTGGTGTGCTCTAAAAAAGAATCCATAATTATACAATAACGCTTACCAATAGATACTTGCTGGTGGGCGTCTTCATCCTTAAATAAGGTAGCCAGTAGGATTGGCTACCTATGCTGTTAAAGCCCTGAAGTTTTTCTATCAGTAAAACGTAAAAATATTGTCAGACGTTAGTTAACAACGTCCAGGTTATTTTTAACTGATTCGACTTTAAACGTGTTGGCAGCAATATATTGAACCAGATCCTTTTCAACACCTGTTTCGACTGTACCATCGATAGTGACTTCATGATTTTTTGTTTCCACGTCAATTTCGGTACTGTCAATTTTGGTATTAAGTAGGAGCTTGGTGGAAATGGCAGCGGTAATGGATGCATCAGTTGCGCCATCCATCATTTTACTGCTGGTTGACTTCTCCGGTTCCTTAAGTTGTACGCGATTATCGACCTCTTTTATACCTTCAATACTTAAGGCCAGTTCGGAGAGCATTTCTTTCTCCACGTCGTTATCAACTTCGCCTGAAATAACAGCAACACGATTAGTGACATCGGTGTCGATGTCAAAAGGGTTCAGGTGTTCGTTGAGGAGAACAACTGTATCCAGCTTGCCATCGAGCCAGGCGTCTTTAATGGCTGTGTTTTCCTTTTCCGCGAGCACAGCTGAAGAGTTCATGCCCAACACAGCGACCGTTGCTAGTGGTAAAACATGCTTGTGGATATTCATTTTGTCACTCCGTTATCAAAGTAATCAGTACGCTATTCAGTATTAAGCTATTCAGTAATAAAAAGTTTCACTGTAACTTATTCAATATGTGCGCCTTCAATATGTGCGCCATTTCAATTCATTCAATATGTGTGCCATTTCAATATACATGCCGCCCTCGATTTGGTGTGAGCAACGGTTATATCCTGTGGGCTGGGGGCTTGATTATCGCCGGCTATGAAAAACCGTTAAACTGTCGGTGTTTGGCAACACTGAAACAATTACACTTTTGGGTGTCAAAAATACAGACTGGATCGGCCAGCCCGAAGCAGGGAGTTCCAGTTTTATTCATTATACGGAAACTATATGACTACAACGCCAAGAATCTTGTTGTGTTTTGATGATGAAGAATTGAAACATCAAATCACTAGTGCCCGCATTATGTCCTCTTTTACTTCCGTTGAGGTTGCATCAGGCTGTGACTGGACGGATGTGCTGGTAGAGAGCCAGCCCAGCGTTGCGCTAATCCAGGCCTGTAAACTATCGCCGTTGGATTGTGAAAAACTGATTAAAAGCGGATTGATGGCTCGTATTGATGTCATTTTTGTGACCAATGGCGAGCCAAATTCAATGGTTGATCTTGCCATGCGCCATGGCGCGAGCTATCACCTTCGAGCACCATTGGATATCGGTTTTTTTGAGGATTTATTAGGGGATATTTATCAGGAAATAAAAAGCGGACTGAAACCCGCTAGACAAATGCTATCAAGCGATCTGGATCAATTTGGTATGCTGGTAGGTTCCTCTGTAGTGATGCGAAAACTTTATCATGTTATTCGCAAAGCTTCAGATTCGTTGGCCAATGTTTTTATTGTTGGCGAAAGTGGTACTGGAAAAGAGTTGGTTGCTAATACGTTGCATTTAATGAGCCCTCTCTGTAATGAGCCTTTTATTGCGGTCAACTGTGGTGCCTTGAGTCCAGAATTAATCGAGAGTGAACTGTTTGGGCATGTCAAGGGCGCCTTTACTGGTGCGGCTAAGGACCGCTCCGGTGTTTTTGAGCAGGCGCAAGGTGGATCTTTATTTCTGGATGAAATTACTGAAATGCCTATGGAGCAACAGGTTAAGCTGCTGCGTGTACTGGAAATGGGAGAGTACCGGCCAGTGGGTAGCGATGAAATAAAAAAAGCAGATGTACGAATTATTTCTGCAACTAATCGTGATCCTACAGAGGCGATTAAGGAAGGGCTATTTCGTGAAGATCTTTATTTTCGCTTGGCCCATTTTCCCGTGCATGTCCCTCCTCTAAGAGATAGAGAGGAGGACATTACAGGGTTGGCAAAGCACTTTTTGGCCTATCGAAACCGAGAAGAAAAAACAGCGAAGCAGATAAGTGATACAGCGCTGAAAAAGATTGCCCAGTATCACTGGCCGGGTAATGTTCGAGAGTTAAAACATGCGGTGGAAAGGGCGGTAATACTGGCTGATACAGTGGTCGATGAATCGCATTTTGTGCTGAAAGTGAAGGAAATTAATGGGTCTAAATCGAATACAACCTTGCCGTCAGGTTTGCCGCTGGAGGAAATTGAGCGCGGAGTGATACTAAAGACCCTCAGAGAAAATGATGGTAATAAATCATTGACTGCCAGTTTGCTGGGTATCAGCGTAAAAACGCTTTATAACAAACTGGAAAAGTATCAGGAAGTGAAGACCTAAAACACGCCACTGTTCGGTTCGGTGCATTAGGTCTGCTAACAAGGGGCTGGGTTAGCAAGGGGTAAGGTCATAGTCTTCACTTAAAGCGAAACACCACTTGCTAATTGAAAGCTGAGAATAAAAATTATTAACAGTCAGTATCTTTTGCATTTACCCCTTCTTTGACTTTTTCGCAGGCATCTTCTATATCATTGCCGACATTGTTCATGGCCTCATCAATTTTCTCGCCTTGGTTCTCTGCGGTCCCGTCGTCGCAGCCGACAATAAAAAAACCCGTAATAAAGATAAGTGAGATTAATTGAAGATAATATTTCATCGTGTTTTCCTTTGTTTGGTTAATGGTCGAAGATTATTTATTGTTTACTGTTAAATGCTTGGAGGTTTTCCCCGTACAGCTCGGGCAATTAATGAAATAACAAATAAAACAATAAAGATAAAAAACAGGATTTTAGCGATCTCAGTTGCTGCGCCAGCAATGCCGGTGAAGCCAAGAATCGCCGCAATAATAGCTATGACGAAAAAAATAATAGACCAGCTGAGCATAATGTTCTCCTTGTTTGGCCCCTCAATCAGACGTTGTAAAAATGCCACTGTTCACTCTTGATTATGCGATAAGCGTGCCAAGGACAAAATTTAGTGATTTTAGGCTTAACCATCTTGACCATAGGTTATGAGGAAGATACTCAGGAGGAGAGTGTTCTATTTATTTCGGTAAATATTTCAGGTATTTAGCTTATAAGTTTGTAAAATTTATGTCTTTGATGAATTTATTTAGCTATAAGAATTGCAACAGCAAGAATTATTTTAAATTATTGTTTAAAATACGGGCTAAACAGGCCACAGAAAGTGGCCTGTTTTAGTTGGTGTCAAAAAGGTTTAAGTCACATCTAAAACCGGTATTCCAAGCCAAGTGCAATATGCTCAAGGTCCTTGTCAAATTCAACATCGTCGATGTCGTCTTCAAGGTCGTTGGCATCCAGGTCGGCATCGTAAACCACGTATTGTGCATTGACGATAAAGTTTTCAGTGACGTCAAAACTCACGCCTGCACCATAAAATAGGCTCTCATCCTCCTCCTTGCCGTCGAAGCCTGCAACTTCATAGTCGGTTTCCCACCAGAGCTGGCCTATTTTGGCATAAAGCCCAAAGGATTCGGTTAAGGGCAGGGTGCCCTTGAGAGCAAAGGTGTAGCCATCGGTTGAAGCCTCGGCGAGGTCGGTGCCGTAACTGCCAAAATCGATAACGCTACCCTCTATGGCAAAAAAATTGTTGAAACGGTAGCCGAGCAAACCCTGTACGGCATCACTGTCGTCATCAAAGTCATCCTCGGAGTCTACTTTCAGATAGCCATAATTGGCACCTAAATACAGACCTGAGTCATTACTCATTCCGCCCTGTGCGATAGTTTTTGAAGAAATTGCTGCTGCAGTTAAGGTGCTGGCACTGGCAATCACTATCAGTAGTTTTTTCATGTTTCACTCCTTGCATATGGGTTGTTGTAACTTGGTAAGCAACATAATTGAGGAGTACAATATCTATGCCATTTTTTGATGGTCGATAGTTTAAAAATGAATAAAGTTAAATGCTTACGCTGGTGGTATTGAAGCTATAAAATTCTAAAAAGAGTTTTAATAAAGCTGTATGAAAAATATTAAAAATAACTTTTGGAAAAAATATTAAAAAGGGCATAATCATTAGCAGCTCTTGAGATGGGGGGGCGAAAAACCCGCATCTTAAGTCTTCATCCAGAGATCCACCTTAAGAGAAAGCGACACGAAAACTATTTAGAACTTGCCAACAAGGATCCGTATCATGAAAGCGTTCTCTCTCAATATCAATAACAGCATCCATCAAGTACAGGTTGATCCAGATACGCCCCTGCTTTGGGTGTTAAGGGAACACGTTAATCTGCTCGGGCCAAAATTCGGCTGCGGGATTGGAATGTGTGGAGCCTGTACTGTGCATCTGAATGGGGTGGCAATGCGATCCTGTTCATTACCCGTATCTGCCGTGGGTGATCAGGAAATCACTACGATTGAAGGCTTATCGGAGCAGGGCGATCACCCCGTGCAGCAGGCCTGGCTGAAGCACGATGTCGCGCAGTGCGGTTACTGTCAGGCGGGGCAAATCATGAGTGCAGTTTCATTGTTAAATTCAAACCCCAAGCCCAGTGATAGCGAGATAGAAAGTGCGATGGAGGGCAATATCTGTCGTTGTGGTACTTATACCCGCATCAAGGCGGCGATAAAAACGGTGGCTGCAGCCAATTAGTGAGCGCGCCCAAACTGTCTAATTACCCCATATCCGCTATTACCAGAATGAGAACAAGATGATGAGCAATAAACAGACTTCTCTGAATCGACGCGCGTTTTTGAAAGCCTCAGCCATCGCGGGCGGCGGCTTGATGCTGAGTTTTAATTGGGCCTGTGCGAGCAAGCCCGATGATGCAAACATGGCCAGGGTGAGCCATGAGCTTAATGCCTACCTTAAAATCAACAGTGACGGCACCACCACAATACTGGTGCCAATCCCGGAATTTGGTCAGAACCTGCGCACCTCTATGCCAATGATTGTGGCGGAGGAATTAGATTTAGACTGGGAAAGTGTGCGTGTTGAACAAGCACCGTTTAATACCGATTTATATGACCGGCAAATGGCCGGAGGTAGTCGCTCCATCTGGATGAATTGGCAAAGTTTACGCCAGGCCGGCGCCGCTGGACGGCACATGCTGATGCAGGCCGCGGCCAAGCAGTGGCTATTACCCTTAGATGAGTTAAGCACTGAGAAAGGGACGGTTATTCACATACCGAGCGGTAAGCGAGCCAGCTATGCCGAGCTGGCAGCAGCGGCAGCGGAAATGCCGGTGCCGGAAAAGGTCAGCTTAAAATCTGCGAAGGATTTTTCCCTGATCGGCACCTCGCGCAAAAATGTTGAAGGGCTGCAAATCGTCACCGGCCAGCCCATGTTCGGAATGGACTACCAGCGTGAAGGTATGCTAATTGCCATGGTTGTCCACCCACCGGCTTTTGGCCTGACGGTACAAGCCTTTGATGCAAAATCGGTGCTTGCCATGCCGGGTATCAAAGATGTTTTTACTATTCAAACCGTGGATGAAACCGTAGAGCGTAATGCCTTTGATACCAATGCTTTTCCTGAACTGATTGCCATTGTCGGTGAAACTACATGGCAGGTAACGAATGCCAAAAAGTCCTTAGCGGTTGAGTGGCAGCCCTTTGAAAACCGTCGTTTTACTCTCTCGGCCCGTGGCCGAACAATGACTGTCAACGTTCCCGAGGGTTTGGAGAGTAGTGAGGAGCATCAGCAAAAAATCGATGAGATGGCGTCGAAACCGGGTACAGTAAAACGCAGAGATGGCAACCCGGAGACGGCTTTCAAATCCGCAGCCAGAGTCATTGAGCACACTTACTCGGCACCTTTCCTGGCGCACAACACCATGGAGCCGATGAATTTTTTCGCCGACGTCACTGCTGATCGAGTTGAAGTGAAGGGGCCATTACAGGCCCCGGAATTAATTGAGCAAACACTGTCAGCTCGCCTTGGCGTACCGCTGGAAAAAATCGATATTGAAATGATACGTATGGGCGGTGGTTTTGGTCGCAGGGCCTACAGCCATTATGCGATTGAGGCCGCACTCATTTCACAAGCAGTGAAAGCACCGGTCAAACTGGTTTATACCCGTGAGGATGATATGACTAATGGTATCTATCGACCGCGCTATCAATCGACTTATCGTGCAGCACTGGATGCTGATAATAATCTGGTTGCTTACCACATTAAGGGCGGTGGCGTGCCGGAAAGCCCTTTATTGTGGACCTATGACCGTTTTCCAGCGGGGGCAGTTGATCACTGTCTGGTTGAGGATTGGAGTGTACCTTCAAATATCACCGTCGGAGCCTTTAGGGCACCGGCTTCCAATTTTTGTGCGGCGGCAGAGCAATCTTTTCTGGATGAGATTGCAGAGGCTGTCGGTCAGGACCCGATCGAATACCGCTTACAGCTATTACAACGGGTGATGGAAGCCCCGGTGGGCGAGCGCAATGATTATGATCCCGCTCGCTATGCCGGAGTGTTAGAGCTGGTGCGTGATAAATCCGGCTGGGGGCAGATACAGCATCCCGGTGTGCATCGAGGCGTAGCGGCATACTTCTGCCACAATACCTATGTGGCGCATGTGGTTGATGTGGTGATGGAAAATAATATGCCCGTAGTGGAAAAGGTTTGGACTGCGGTTGATTGTGGTATCGTCGTGAACCGCGATGCCGCTGTCAATATGGTTGAGGGTGCTGTGGTCGATGGTATTGGCAATGCGATGTTTGGAGCCATGACTTTCACCGAGGGCAAGCCCGATAAAAACAATTTTAATAACTACCGTATGATCCGACACAGTGAAGCGCCAAAGGCCATCGAAGTGCATTTTGTCGATAACAGGATCGATCCCACCGGTTTGGGTGAGCCACCGTTTCCTCCAGTGTTTGCCGCGCTGGCTAACGCTTTATACCAAGCGCAGGGTAGACGTTATTATCAGCAGCCTTTTTTTGGTGCTGGTTAAGCTTATTAGCTACTCTCAGTGCTGTGAATTAGTGAGATGTCTAGGCTCTCGCCGCCGTTTTGGTGACTTGATGAAACACTTTGGTAAGTCCCGGAGAGTATGTTTTTCCACTGCTATGCTGACTATCGCTTGTGTGGCTATCGTTGGTATTACTCGTTGCAGAATCACTTTCAGCTGATCCCTGTTGCCGTATCTTTTTGCGCATTTTCCCAGGCGAAATACCGTAAA
>CBFIDJ010000030.1:0-46897 GCA_965661375.1 Oceanicoccus sp.
GGTGACGAAGTTGAAATCGTAGGTATTCGTGCCACCACCAAAACGACCTGTACGGGTGTTGAAATGTTCCGCAAGCTGCTGGACGAAGGTCGTGCGGGTGAGAACATTGGTGCACTGTTGCGTGGTACCAAGCGTGAAGACGTAGAGCGTGGACAGGTACTGGCCAAGCCCGGTTCAATCACTCCTCACACTAAGTTCGAAGCTGAAGTGTACGTACTGGGCAAAGATGAAGGTGGTCGTCATACGCCTTTCTTTAAAGGTTACCGTCCTCAGTTCTACTTCCGTACTACGGACATCACAGGTGCCTGTGAGCTGCCAGAAGGTACAGAAATGGTCATGCCGGGTGACAACGTTCAAATGACCGTTACCCTGATCAACCCGATTGCGATGGACGAAGGTCTGCGCTTTGCGATCCGCGAAGGTGGTCGTACGGTTGGTGCGGGTGTTGTAGCCAAGATCATCGAGTAAGTCTCGATCTTGAGGAAAAAGGGTCGCTTCGGCGGCCCTTTTTTTTGCCTGGTGAAAAATACCGCTAATAGTAGTGATCCGTAGGCTATAGTTGAGGGAATAACTATTGCGTCAGGCAGCATAAAGAAGCTATCGACAAAGGGATGTCGAGGCGACTCGGGTTATTTCTGGCAGGGAGGCTAGTGCCAGTCTGATGCTAGTAACGACCACATCAATAGACAAAAATAGGATGGATGCTATGAAAATAAAGAAAAGTTTTTTGGCTGTGCCATTGGCACTGTCGCCGCTACTGGTTGAGGCGCAACCTCAGGTTAATGTGCTGGGGGGCGTATCAATGGGCTATGTACGGCAGGATTTTCCGGCCAAGCTCGATTCCACGCCGACCTTTCCTGTTTACACGCTCACAGGGTCCATTCTGTTTCAGGATGCCTACCTCAGTCTGAGTTACGGTAATTCTTTCTCAGACGAGCAGCTCTCGGAGGAAGAGGATACTGGCGATGCCAGCCGAACGGACACCGATTTGACGCTGGGTTATCGATTTAACGACGAGTGGACCTTTTTTGTCGGCTATAAGGATGGTGAGACCGACATCGATTTTGTCAGTCGGGATGATGACGAGCCCATGGTGCGTGATGAATATTATCGGCAGGATGGCTTTTATGTGGGAACAACTTACCAGTTGCCGCTCGGTCAGGCGGGAAGTCTCAATTTTACTCTGGGTTACAGTGATCTGGATTCGGATAATCGCTTCGTAAGTGATGCAGATGAGGACGAAGATGACGTTGAAGAATTTGATGATTTAAGCGGGCGGCAATCTGGTTCTGTCACGGGGTTGAGCTATGGCATTAGTTGGCAAATGCCTGTCGCAGAGCGTTTGGCAGTGAATGTCTCGCTGAAAGTGAATGATTATGAGGAGGAAATCAAATTTGACGGCAAAACTTACAAGGCGGACCAAAAGTTCACATTTTTCAATGTGGGGTTGTTGTACGCCTTCTGATAGGATGAGCAGCGCTGCTCTTGAGGTTTTTCAAGCCGCTCATCAATCAAACCGGTTAGGCTCAGGGAGTTGGCCCAAGTAAGTAATGTGCATTATTGGTATAAGGCCGATAAAATAACGTGTATATCAAGTTGCTGGTGGAAAGGACGAATTAGGTCGCAGGGGTGGTGGCCTCGCCAGCTATGTAGTGATAATAAAAGAACGCGGACCTAGCTATGACCACAGATTCCCCCTCTGGCTCGAGTGATAAAACCAAAATCAGGCCAGAAGCCGTATCAGAAGATGAGGCTGATAGTGGCACCTCAAGCTCTTCCATGCCAACTAATATTCGCTCCCATATCGATGAGAGTGATGAGGATGATGGCGCTGACAAAACCGTTGTGGTCGGCTCCATTGCCAGCAGCAACGACGCCACAATTATTCTGAGCGATAGTGAAAAACCTCAGGGTGGAGCGCCTACCCTGACCCTTGGCAATACCAAGGTCATTAATGACCGCTTTGAGTTGCTGGACGTATTGGGTTCTGGCGGTATGGGCGTGGTCTTTAAAGCGCTGGATCGACGCAAGGTTGAGGCGCATGACCGCGACCCATATGTAGCAATCAAATTATTAAACGACGATTTTAAGGCACATCCCCACTCCGTTATTTCACTGCAGCGTGAAGCACGTCGCTCACAGCAACTCGCCCATCCCAATATTGTTAATGTCCATGACTTTGATCGCGATGGTGATCAGGTCTACATGACCATGGAGTTTCTGCAAGGTAAGCCACTGGATGAGCTGATCAAGGAGAACGGTAGAAAGCCTTTGGAGCGTACAGCGGCTCTACAGATTTTGAAAGATATGTGCGCGGCGATGATTCATGCACATAGAAACAATATCGCTCACTCGGATTTTAAACCGGGCAATATTTTTGTGACCGAGGCTGGTGAAGCCAAGGTTCTGGATTTTGGTATTGCGCGTGCTGTGACCTCTGGTGTTGCCGAGGATAAAAGCGGGAATGAGAATACCCTGTTTGATCCCGGTAGCCTCGGTGCATTAACCCCAGCCTATGCCAGCCGTGAGATGCTAATTGGGCAGCTACCTGAAGTCGGAGACGATGTGTATGCCGTAGGCTGTGTTGCCTACGAGCTGTTCACCGGACGTCATCCCTTCGGTAAGAAAAACGCCGTTGATGCGAAAAAGGAGGGCATGAAGCCTGCTCGTATCAAAAGCCTGTCAGCTCGACAGTGGAAGGCGTTGCGTAAAGCCCTGGCGTTCAGACGCTCAGAACGTTTCCCTTCAGTGGAAGAGTTCTGGGAAGCCTTTGATGGCAAAATTAGTCCGGTCTGGTTAGTGGCATCGCTGGTGTTACTGGTTTCTGCGGGGACTGTAGTCTGGTCGGTTGAACAGAATTCGCGTCTGGACACGGTCGACGAAGAGGCCATTCGGCTACAGGCGGATCAGGAAAACGCCTACAACAATTTACAATCATGGATCCAGCGTGAGCCTATTAGTGGCGTTGAAGTGGATGTTCGCGACGCCTTTGAAAAATATAAAGCGCTGGTAGCTGAAGACGATAGAAAACTGATGGACTCCAGAGAGCGAATCGTCAGCATGTATTTGCAAGAGGCTAAAACCCTGCGCTCTGCCAAACGTTTTGAAGATGCTCTGGCGAGGCTGGCAACCGCTGTGAGCTGGGATCCCTCAGTGGAACAGTCTGAGGGTTATCAACAATTAGCTCAGGGTATTGCAGAGGATATTGAGCAGCGTCGATTGCGGCTGCTGGCTGAAGAGGAGGCGCGCAAAGAGGCGGAGAGAATTGCCCGAGAGCAGGCTATTGCCGCAGAACGTCAGCGCATAGCCGCTGAAGAGCGAGCCAGGGCAGCGGCTGAAGCGCAGGAGCGTGAAGCGCGATACCAAACTAGTCTGGCAGCAGTGGAGGCCAATTTATCCTGTCAGGCGGTGCCGGATTTTGGCAGCCTGAAGCAGCAGCTGAATCAGCTTAAATCGCTGGATAATACGCGTTACCAACAAAAGCAAAGTCAGTTTGTTGAGTTATTGGCGATTTGCGTCAAGCGGATTGCTAACAGTAATCCGCTGGCAGGCAAGGCGGCACAAGATGCAGCCCTTGATGTATTTCCGGGCAGTACAATGTTGGCTGGGCTGGTGATAGACCCCTGCGCTAACAGTAAACTGGAACCAGGTAGCGGTCGCCGCGATGGCAAGTTCTGCTACGATCGCTTTGCGGGCAATATTACTGGTCCCAAAATGGTGGTTGTGCCGGGGGGTGAGGACGGCAAGCCCTATGCGGTTTCCCGTTATGAAATATCCGCGAAGGAGTTTGGTGATTATTGTCAGGCAGGCAATGATTGCAGTGGCATTAACGATGTGTCGAGTGACCTGCCAGTGCGCAACCTGTCGATTAAACAGGCGCAAGCCTACGCCGAGTGGTTAAGCCGTGAATCCGGTTTTGACTATCACCTGCCCAGTTATACGGAATGGCTCAATGCCGCGCAGGCGACTGGCATGAAAAAGAACCTGGATCCTAACTGTACCGTCAAGCGGCTTAATGGCACGGTGTCCGGTGAAGAGTTGCGTATCGCGGGTGGTGCCTATAATGACTGGGGGCTTTATAACGTCGTCGGTAATGTACAGGAATGGGCATTGGATGGTGACGAGCTGGTGGCTGCCGGTGGTCGCCATACGGATCGCCTGGCCGATAAGGATTGCTCATTGGAATCCAAAAAATCTCACAGTGGACAGCCTGATGCGACTACAGGCTTTCGTTTAGTGCGTCAGATCAAACGATAAATTTTTCGTTGCCAGTAGAGTTTGTCTGGCAGCACTCTGGGCTGAGGCGTAACGACTTACGGTCATTACCTCTCAATAAAAACCATTAAAAATGGATTGCGATAACAGGTGTATTTCAGCTGCTTGGTAGCTTTTGTCGCTTGAAGGTTTTCATCTTTTGCCTTGTGTGATGGCTTGCTTGGACAGCGATTACTGATTTTGCGTTTAATAACCACCTGTAATAGCGGAATTGAGATATTAATGCGAAGGATACCGATAGTTCTATTGAGTTTTTGCGCCAGTCTCGCACTGGCTCAGATCGATGATCGAGGTTATTCAGCAACGCCCCAAAGCGGTGATGATGTGCTGGATTTTTCCTTTGACGAAGAGCAGTCACTGACGGCCGATACCGAGATTCCCGCTGTCAGTGAGCGGGATGAAGGCCCTAGTATTGAAGTCACCGAGTTCCGCTTTCAGAATATCCCTGAATTTCCCGAGTTAGGTATTACCCGGCAAGCCGTACAGCGTCTGGCCGAAACTCTGCGGCAGCAATACACCCGTAAAGATGATGAACGCCCCAGTGGTTATACCGAGGCCGAGCTGCTAGCGATAGCTGAGTTATTGTCTGCACCAGAGGCTGAACTGGCCTACAGTATCGAAGAGTTGGAGCAGGTTGCCGATTATATATTGTCAATCAGTGACAGTGGTGCTATTGGTGGTTTACGCCAGTATGAGCTTAAAGGCCTGATTGATTTGCTGGAAAGTCAGCGCTTGGCCAAAGGTGTAACGGACAATACGGACCTTGAATCGATCAATAGCCTGGTGCTTGACGATTTAATTCAGCTGGTCAAGCGGCAGCGCACGGAGCGCGGTATCAACTTCTATGAGCTGGAAGACATTGCCGGCAGAATATCCGGTTTCTACCGCAGTAAGGGTGTCTTCCTCGCCAAAGCTTATATTCCCATACAAACCGTTAAAGACGGCATCGTGCATTTCGACATTCTTGCGGGTGTATTATCCAGCGTCACTTTACAGGGCAATAAAAAGTATTCGGAATCGCAGTTAATCCAACCCTTTGATGATTATCTTGGTCGTGCAGCTAACAGTGATGAAATCGAAGAGGCGCTGTTCCTGATCAATGATTTACCGGGGCTGGTGGTGCAGGGAGCATTATCGGCAGGAAGAAGGGTGGGGGAAACCAATCTTGATCTTTCGGTCGTGGAAGAAAAGGGTTGGCAGTTAACGATGACCGCCGATAATCATGGCGCGGTGTTTACCGGTGACAAACGTTTGCTGACGCTGGTTGATCTATTTAACCCGCTGGGGATTGGTGATTCATTGACGCTGGGGTATTTGCGTTCCTGGGATCCGGTTAGTGCTGATGTTGGTTTGTTTCAATATCGTGCGCCGGTATTGGATGAGCGCACCTTTGCTTATGTGTCAGCGGATATCAATGAGTTCACTGTGGATGGCAATGGTGACCCGAATATCGACCTGCTCAATATTCAGGGTAAAAACACTAGTTTTACTATCGGCATGGATAGGCAGTTTAAACGCCTGCCGGGTTTTTCTTTGGGAGCTGGTTTTGCCTTGACCCAAAAAGAAACTGAAATTGATGCGGATATTGCTATTCCTAATGCGGGTGAAAAAGTTCAGGGTGCTCAGCTCAATGTATCCTTCAATAGCATCAGTAAACGTTTCTCCCTAATGAATATGGCGATGGCTTCGGTTCAGTACGGTGAGTTTCAATCCGGTTTGGATGAATTGCTGAATCAAGATGAAGAGTTTTATAAGCTGGCGATTGACTGGTCCACCTTGAAGCTGGTCGATCTTCCCTTTACTGATTACCAGTCTTATTTATTAGGTAGAAGTAAATGGCGTTATAGCGAATCAGGCTTGCCTGCCTTTGAGCAATTACCACTCGGTGGTGCCGATGCGGTTCGTGCATTTACGGTAAGTGATTTTTCAGCTGACCAAGCGGTATATCTTGGGCTGGAGTGGTATGTCGAGTTTCCAATGACTTGGGTGTCAGACGCTATTGATGACAAATTGAAGGTTGCGCTATTTATCGATGGCGCTTACGGCAGCAAAAATATTGAAGCCAGCGGCGTCAGTGATGACTGGGTTAATATCTCAGGTGCCGGTGTGCTGTTCAAATTCACCTGGCGTGAAATAGTTGGCACTAAAATCAGCTTTTCCAAGCCGATGTCCAGTAAGTCCAGTATAGATGGTTTTGCGGATAATGCTGACTCAGTACAAACCTTTGTCGAAGTCACATTTTTTTACGATTGATTAAAAGCTTTAGCGCTTCTGGATATTGAAGCCTAAACAGATAGAACAAAGCGGAAAACAGGAATGCTTAGCCGCATACGGAGTAACGGGCATGCTACCAATAAAACCGATAACCGTTCAGTGGGCAGATAATTGCACCAGTACGACCGGGCAATTTCGTTCTGCGGCGTTGCCGCTGGCGATTGCGCTGGCAGTTTCCGGTTTAGCAATTGCGCCAGTGAGTGCGGCTCCTGCGGGTGGCTCGGTGGTTGCCGGTAGTGGCTCCATTTCGGTACAGGGTAATACTACTTCAATCGATCAAGTCACTGATCGCCTTGCGCTTGACTGGCAAAGTTTTGATATCGATAGCAATGAAATTGTTCGTTTTAATCAGCCCGGTAAAAACTCACTGGCACTCAACCGTATCCTGAGCAATAACCCCAGCAAAATAATGGGGCTGTTAGAATCCAATGGCCGCATCATTCTCGCTAACCCCGCAGGTATTTTATTTACCGAAAACTCCACCGTAAATGTGGATGCGTTAATTGCCAGTGGATTAAATCTCTCCGTTGACGATTTTATGGCAGGCAATCTTTTGTTTAGTGCTATCGACGGTGCTGACGGTGTGGTGATTAACCGTGGTCTGATTAACGCCACCACCAGCGTGTCCCTGTTAGGCAAGGGCATTTCTAATGAAGGCCCCGCCGCGTTGATTCAGGCGCAGCTGGTGACCTTTAATGCCGCGTCCGAAGCACTGCTGACTTTTGATGAAGCGGGCATGATTGGCGTTAGAGTCAATAAAGAGGTACTACAAAACACAGCGGGATTTGAAGCGGCCGTTTCCAATAGTGGTGATATCGTCGCCGGCTCTGTTTTAATTGAAGCCGATGTTGCCGCCGGCCTGTTTGAACGTGCCGTGAATAATGAGGGTTTGATTTCCGCTGCCGGCATTGATGTGTCGGGTGGCGAGATTCGCCTGTCGGGTCGCGGTGGCGATACCTTTAATAGCGGTACTCTGAATGTTAGCTCTCAGCAGGCTAAGGGTGGTCGCGTTTTTGTTGAGGGTGACCGTGTTGCGTTAGTGGGAGAGGCGCTAATTGATGCTTCGGGCGCCTCCGGCGGGGGTGAGGTTTTAGTTGGGGGTGATTACAAGGGGCAAAATCCTGTTGTCCAAAATGCAACACAGACACTGCTGGGTGAAAATGCAGTGATTGACGCATCTGCTGTGACTGGCGACGGCGGTCGAGTCATAGTCTGGTCTGATGATTACACTCAGGTCGCCGGTTCAATTTCTGTAGCGAGTGAATATGGCGATGCAGGCTTTATTGAAACCTCTGGTGCAAAAGGCCTGCGGATCGCAGATTCAATAACAATCGATATTGCTTCTCTGTGGGGCAAGGGCGGCCATTGGTTAATCGACCCGGACAATATCACGATTAATAACGCCGGCCCCGACGCGAATATCACCGGCTCGCCCAATTTTGTTGACGATGTGCCCGCCGATGGCAATGAGCCGGTATTAACATGGACTACCATCGAAAATGTGTTAGATGATGGTGATGTTACCGTTACTACCAGTGAAGCAGGACCTGGGGATGGTGTCATAACTATTGCTGACAGTTACACCTTTGATGCCAGCGCATCTGGCAATACGCTGTTTCTGAATGCCGCAACCGATATTGTTATTTCCGATGGCGTACAACTCGATGGCGCAGGTGTTGATGTTTCACTCGACTTTACTGCGGCTAATGACCTGACTGTAGGAGATGGTGACGTTGTTTTCGGAGTGGCAATCGACAATATAGCCGGAAGTGTCAGTTTGACCGCAACCGCTGGCACCTTAACGGTCAATGGACAAATTATATCTACTGGGATTGATGGTATCTCCGCTGATCCTGGCAACCCCGGATTAGCGCCGGGCGCTATTACCCTAACTGGGGCAATTCTCGATATTAACGCGGCTATCACTAGCGTCGGTGGCACTGGTGGTGATGCGGCAACGGGTAATAATGATGGCGGTGCGGGAGGTGATGGAGGGCTAATAGACCTTATCGCCACCACAGGTGATATTGCTATTGATGCACTGATTTCCTCTACAGGGGGGCAGGGTGGAGGTGGCTCGGGTGGTGCCGGTATCGGCGGCGATGGAGGTGGCGGCGGCACCGTTCAGCTAATGGCGAATAGTGGCACTATCAACATCGCTTCTTCCATTTCCAGTAGCGGTGGTGCAGTAGGTTCTGGCGCGGCTGGCGGAACCGCAGGCTCTGCGGGTGCCTTCTCCAGCAGCTCGGTTAATTTTGTGCAAAGCAGCGGAACTATCACCGCAGATACCGTTGATATTGCCGTCGGCTCTGGTGACGTGACCAGTACCAATACCTTTGGCGATATCACTGCTAACGGCACCTTGAATATTGACGGCGCTGATGGTGCTGATCAATTCTCTCTAGCAGGAACGCTAAGCGGGTCAGCGATTGTGATTGACGGTGATGGCGGTGATGGTGGTGGCGGCACCGATACGCTGGTTTTGGGAACAGGTACCGATACGCTATCTACCAGTGCAGCGAATACTGTTGTCGTTGATCTGGCGACCGATATTACCGTGAACGAAATCGATGTCGTGGATGCTGGAGACGGCGATGACAGCCTGTCGGGTAATGATAACGGCGCGGACAGTTTTGTTATTCAATCCGCCGAGAGTGTTGCCGTCAATAATATTATATTCAGTGATCTGGAAAATGTTGTCGGTGGCAATACCTCGGGGACAGATACGGTTACGGCTGCTGCTACAGGCTCCAGCTTTGCCTTGACCAGTGCCTCCGCCGCTACGGTCGATGGGATCGATTTTACTGAGATAGAAACCTTTGCTGGTGGCGATGGCGCTGATAGTTTCTCCATGACGGGCAATATCACCGCCACGATTGATGCGGGTGATGGTAGTGATAGCTTTGCAGGCAGTGGCGCAGATGACACCTTTGTCTTACAGGGTGATAACAGTGTGACGGTTAATGACCTGACGCTGAATAATCTGGAATCAGCCTCAGGTGGTACCGGCACCGATACGGTCACGGGTGCTGCTACAGGCTCCAGCTTCGCACTGACCAGTGCCTCTGACGCGACCGTCGACAGTATTAGTTTTAGTGGCATCGAAACCTTTGCAGGTGGTGATGGCGCTGATAGTTTCTCGATGACGGGTAGTATCACGGCAACCATTGATGCCGGTAATGGGGATGATACTTTTATCGGCACTACGGCGGATGAAAACTTTGCGATTCAATCCTCGGAAAGTATCACGGTTAATAACCTGGCTCTGACGGATCTGGAAGTGGTTAATGCCGGCGAGACCGGCGGTGACAACGACAGTATTACGGGTACCGCTGGTGTCGATGCCTTTGTGCTCGAGGGTAGTGAGAGTGTCACAGTTGCCGGCATCACGTTCAATGAGGTGGAGTCAGCGGCTGGCGGTACTGGCTCGGATACGGTGACAGCCGCTACGGGTGGTTCCTCCTTCACCCTGACGAGTGCGTCTGCGGCGACCGTGGATGCCATCAGTTTTACCCAGATTGGTAGTTTTGCAGGCGGAAATGGTGCAGACAGTTTCTCCATGACAGGCAATATCACCGCCACGATTGATGCGGGTGATGGTAGTGATAGCTTTGCAGGCAGTGGCGCAGATGACGCCTTTGTCTTACAGGGTGATAACAGTGTGACGGTTAATGACCTGACGCTGAATAATCTGGAAACAGCCTCAGGTGGTACCGGCACCGATACGGTCACTGGCGCTGCTACAGGCTCCAGCTTCGCACTGAACAGTGCCTCTGACGCGACCGCCGACAGTATTGATTTTAGTGGCATCGAAACCTTTGCAGGTGGTGATGACGCTGATAGTTTCTCCATGACAGGTAGTATCACCGCAAGCATTGATGCTGGTGATGGGGATGATACTTTTATCGGCACCACGGCGGATGAAAACTTTGCGATTCAAACCACGGAAAGTCTTACTGTTAATAATTTGACCCTGACCAATTTGGAAGTGGTTGATGCTGGGGAAACCGGCGGTGATAACGACAGTATTACGGGTACCGCTGGTGTCGATGCCTTTGTGCTCGAGGGCAGCGAGAGTGTCACGGTTGCCGGCATCACGTTCAGTGGGGTGGAGTCAGCAGATGGAGGGGCTGGCTCGGATACAGTGACCGCAGCGACGGGCGGTTCCAGCTTTGCTCTGACCAGTGCTACCGCCGCGACCGTGGATAACATTAGCTTTTCGCAAATTGGTAGCTTTGCAGGCGGAGTGGGAGCAGACAGCTTTTCCATGACGGGCAGTTTTTCAGCCAATATAGATGCTGCTGGTGGTACGGATACTTTTACTGGCGACAGCAATGCAGCGGATGCCTTTATTTTGCAGGGCGCAAACAGCGTGTCAGCGAATGGCCTTGTACTCAGTAATCTTGAGTTGGTGTCGGCTGGGGATACATCCGGCACGGATACCGTCACCGGTGCTGCGGGTGGATCCAGTTTTGCACTAACCAGCGCTTCGGTGGCAACGGTAGACAGCATTGATTTTAGTGGGATTGAAACCTTTGCCGGTGGTGCTGGTGCCGATAGTTTCTCCATGACAGGTAATATCAGCGCTAGTATCAATGCAGGGGATGGTATCGATACCTTTAACGGTTCTTCAGCCAGCGATACCTTTGTGCTGCAGGGAATAAAGAGTGTCTCGGCGAATAGTTTGACCCTGACGAATCTTGAAACAGTCACCGGCGGTACAGGCACGGACTCAGTTACGGGGGCCAGTGGCGGCTCCAGTTTTGCCTTAACCAGTGCTTCCGCAGCAACGGTGGACAGTATTGGTTTTAGCGGTATCGAAACCTTTGCCGGCGGCGATGGCGCTGATAGTTTTGCGATGACGGGTGTTTTTTCTGCCAGTGTTGATGCGGGCGGGGGCAGTGATACTTTCAACGGGGATGCCAGTGCAGGTGATGTATTTGTTCTGCAGGGAACCAACAGTGTGTCAGCCAATGGATTGGTACTGAGTAACCTGGAAGCGGTAACGGGAGGCAGTGTCTCAGGAACCGACACCGTCACAGCTGCCAGTGGTGGTTCTGATTTTGCACTGACTAGTGCTTCAGCTGCGAGCGTAGACGCTATCAGTTTTACTCAGATTGAAACCTTTGCTGGTGGTGCAGGGAATGATACGTTCTCCATGACGGGTAGTTTTACGGCAGCGATTGATGCGGACAGCGGTAGCGATACGTTTACCGGAACGACCGCCGATGAAATCTTTGCCTTGCAGGGAAGCGAGAGTATTTCTGTTAATGGCCTGACCTTAACCGATCTCGAAGTGGTTAATGCAGGTGAAAATAGCGGCGATAACGACACAATTACCGGAACCATTGGCGATGAGGATTTTGTGCTTCAGGGTTCGGAAAGTGTTCTTGTTTCCGGGATTAACTTCAGCCAGATCGAATCTGCTGCGGCGGGTGGTACGGGTACCGATACCGTCACGGGTGCCAGTGGTGGCTCCAGCTTTGCATTGACCAGTGCCTCGGCAGCGATTGTAGACGGCATCAGTTTTACTGAAATCGAGACTTTTACTGGCGGTGCCGGTGCCGATACTTTTTCGATGACGGGAAGTTTCTCCGCCAGTGTGAATGCCGGTGGCGGCGATGACACCTTTAATGGCGATACCAGTGTTACCGATGCTTTTATTTTGCAGAGCGCTAACAGCGTGTCAGCGAATGGTCTGGTCCTGAGTAATCTCGAAAATGTAACCGGCGGCGCTACTGGCACGGATACCGTGACCGGTGCTGCCATCATCGGGTCGAACTTCGCCCTGACCAGCGCTTCGACTGCAACTGTCGATGGTATTGATTTCAGTGGCATTGAGACCTTTGCAGGAGGCGATGGTGCAGATAGCTTCTCCCTGACGGGCAGTATCAGTACGACGATCAATGCGGGCGACGGTATCGATACTTTTAGCGGTTCTTCTGCGAGCGATGCCTTTGTCTTACAGGGAATCAATAGCGTCTCTGCCAATGGCCTGGTACTGACAAATATTGAGGCAGTAACCGGCGGTACCGGGGCAGATTCGGTCACCAGCGCCAGCGGCGGTTCCAGCTTTGCCTTAACCAGTGCCTCAGCAGGGACAGTCGATAATATTGGCTTTAGTGGAATAGAGACCTTTGCTGGTGACGCGGGTGATGACAGCTTCTCCATGACTGGCAGCTTCTCTGCTTCCGTAGATGCCGGTGCAGGCGATGACACGTTTAATGGTGATATCGGCGTGGCAGATACTTTTATTTTGCAAGGCAGCAATAGCGTTTCTGCCAATGGTTTGGTACTGAGTAATCTGGAGAATGTAACGGGTGGAGCGACCGGTGCCGATACAGTCACGGGTGCTGTGACTGGTTCAGGTTTTGCCCTGAGCAGTGCTTCGGCAGCAAGCGTTGATGGTATTGATTTTAGCGGTATTGAAACCTTTGCCGGTGGTGCGGGTGCCGATAACTTCTCCATGACGGGAAGCTTTGCTGCCAGTGTGGATGCGGGTGGCGGTAGTGACACATTTACAGGCAGTACCGGTGCTGATGTCTTTGTGATTCTGGGCACTAATAGCGTCGCTACTAATGGGCTTACCTTCACAAACCTGGACTCAGTGGCAGCTGGATCCGGCAGTGATAGTCTGGTGGGAAGCAGCAATAGCGAGAACTATGCCCTTCAGGGTGATAATGCGGTCACCGTATCGGGAGTGGCCTTTAGCAATATCGAGGCGGTGGCGGCTGGTGGTACAGGTGTAGATACTGTCACCGCCTCCAGCAGCGGCTCTAACTTTGCGTTGACCAGCGCGTCGGCAGCTACGGTGGACAGTATCAGCTTTACCCAAATTGAAACCTTTGCTGGCGGTGCGGGTGCGGATACCTTTTCCATGGTGGGCAGTTTTGCTGCCGCGATAGATGCAGGTGCTGGCAGTGATACCTTTAGCGGCAGTGCGGCGAGTGATGCCTTTGTGCTTCAGGGTGCAAACAGTGTCTCGGTTAATGGTTTGGTGCTGACTAATCTGGAAGCTGTCACGGGAGGCAGCACGGGAACGGATACGGTGACTGGTGCCACAACGGGTTCCAGTTTTGCTTTGAGTAGTGTCTCGGCAGCAACCGTTGATAGCATTGATTTCAGCGGCATTGAAACCTTCGCCGGTGGTGTGGGTGCCGATAACTTCTCCATGGTGGGCAATATCACCGGCACAATCGATGCAGGTGCGGGCAGCGATACCTTTAATGGTAGTTCTGCGGGTGATGCCTTTGTGTTGCAGGATGTAAATAGCGTCTCGGCCAATGGTCTGGTGCTGACTAATCTGGAAGCCGTTACCGGAGGGGGCACGGGAACCGATACGGTGACTGGCGCAACAGGTGGTTCCAGTTTTGCGTTGACCAGCGCCTCGGCAGCATCTGTCGATAGTATTGCTTTCAGCGGCATAGAAACCTTTGCCGGCGGAGCCGGAGCCGATAGCTTTTCGATGACGGGTAGTATCGTTACTACCATCGATGCTGGTGCGGGCAGTGATAGCTTTACCGGCAGCAGCGCTGCCGATGCCTTTGTTATTCAGGGTACCAATAGCCTGGCAGTCAACGGACTTGTGCTGACGAATGTAGAAGCGGCAGCGGGCGGTGCTGGTGCCGATAGCGTCACGGGACTTACAAGCGGTGAGACCTATACGCTGACGGGAGCGAATGCTTTAAGCACGTCGAATATTGCCTTCACTGGCATTGAAAACGTGGATACCGGTGCAGGGGCAGACACGGTTGTCGGCCTCGCAGCCGCCGAAAATTACAGTCTGCTGGGTGCTGGCAGTTTTGCCGTGCAGGGGGTGAGTTTTAGCAATGTGGAGTCAGTAACGGCTGGTGGTGTTGGGACTGATTCGATTATCGGTCAGGCGACGGGAGAGTCTTACCTGCTGCAAAATGCCGATGGTGTGCTGGTCTCCGGTATCGCCTTTTCGGGGATAGAAAGCATTAATGCAGCCGCAGGCGATGATAGCTTCACCTTCGTTAGCACGACCACGATTAGTCTAGATGGCGGTGAAGGCGGCGAAACACTCGGGGATACCATCTCCGGCGGTAGCAATTTTGTCGTCAATGCGCAGGACAGTGGCACCATAGATGGGGTTGGCTTCAGCAATATAGAAAACCTGCTTGGCAGCAGCGGCAATGATAACTTTCTGCTGTCGGCCGGCAGTATCAATTCTGTCAGTGGCCTTGCGGGAAATGACACGTTCACCCTGGCTGGTGGCAGTGCTAATACCCTTTTGGGTGGCGCGGGCAGTAGTGATCTGGTTACCGGAGGTTCGGCCTATGAGGTGACCGGCAGTTTTGCAGGAACGGTCGATGGCAGTAGCTTTACAGGAATTGAGAATCTAACGGGTTCAGCGGCCAGCGATAGTTTTGTATTGACCACTGGAGAAATTGGCCAGCTCGATGGCCAGGCAGGAGACGATAGTTTTACCCTGGTCGCGGCCAGTTACACCTCTCTGGATGGTGGCGAGGGTGGTGAAACCAGTGGCGATAGTCTGGTGGGCGCAGCCAGCTATATCATCAATGCTACGGATTCGGGAACAGCCGACGGCTCTGCTTTCGCTAATGTTGAAAACCTTAGCGGGCGTGCAAGTGCCGATGACACCTTCACCTTTAGTAGTGCGGGAGCTTTAAATGGGGCTGTCGACGGCCTGTCTGGTACGGATAGCCTGATCTTTGCGGCCTCTGCCGGATCAGTCACCGTCAATGGTGACGGCTCATTCCAGGTTAATGGTTTCGGCATTGCCTTCAGCGGTTTTGAGACTCTGACAGCAGGTACGGCGACGGATAGCTTGACCGGGTTTTCGCAATATACGATCAGCGGGGCTAATAGCGGCACCGTCAATGACGGCAGCCTGAGCTTTATCGGTTTTGAAAATCTGGCGGGCACCACGGGCAATGACAGCTTCAGCTTTACCAGCGCTGGTTCTATTTCCGGAATGATTGACGGTGTCTCCGGTGTCAGTGACGAAATTGATTATTCTTCTCTTGGCACCCTGACGCTGGATACCAATCTGGCGTTGACCAATATCGATCAGGTACGCGGCGGCGGGAACGGCTTTACCCTGACAGGAAGTACTAATTACACCATCACCGCCGAGAATTCGGGTAATGCGGGTAGTTTAAGCTTTGTGGGCTGGGCGAACCTGACCGGTACTGCCGGGGATGATAGCTTTGTGTTTGCTTCTGGTGGCAGTCTGACCGGGGTGATTAATGGTGCTGCTGGCAGCGATACCGTGGATTACTCCGCGCTGGCCGCCAAAACGCTGGATCTGGCCGGTGGCGAGTTGCTGGCTATAGAGTCGGTCGTTGGCGGAGATGCTGGCTTCTCGTTGATTAATGGCAGCAATTACAACATTACTGCTAGCAATGGGGGGCAGGTTGATGCGGTTAACTTTAGCGGTTGGGGCAATCTCTCGGGTACTACTGGTGATGATGTCTTTGCCTTTAATGGCGGTACTGTTAGTGGGCAGGTCGATGGTGTTGCCGGTAGCGATTTACTGACCGTAACCAGCGGAGAGCAGCATAGCTTTGTCTTCGCGGGTAGTAACGCGGCTACGGTGGATGGTATCACTATCCTTAATGTTGCCAATTATCAGGGCGGCGATCTGGCGGATAGCTTCGCTTTTGAGGGCGATGTGACGTTGAGCAATATAGATGCCGGTTTAGGTAATGATCAGTTTGATATCAACTCATCGATTACGGCGACGATTACGGCTGGCGGCGGAGAGGATCAGTTCACTATTGGCGAAAACGGCAGTATTGCCGCACTTGATGGCGGTGATGATATTGATCAGGTGGTCTTTGCCGGTAGCAATGCCAGCTGGAACTTTGGCGATAGCAGTGTTGAGCTTAACAATATCCAGCTGCTGAACATCGAGCGCTTTGATGACCGGGCGTCAGCCTCGACAGCTATCGTGGCAAGCGGGCAAACGGTGTTTGAGGAGGGGCGTCTTATTCAATTCGACGATGACCGGCAGCTAAGCTATCAGGCTGGCGGTGATCTCAGCGTCACGGGTGAAGCGCTGGTGGTTAATGCGCTGAACAAAGCGGGTGATGTCAGTCTGGCGGGTGACAGTATTAGCGGTGGCGGTGATATCAGCGGCGCCAATTTAAGCCTGAATAGCGATGGTGAGTTACAGCTCGGCACCTTGTCGGCACCTGCAGCGATTAATATGTCGGCCGGCGGCGTGGTGAATATTGCTTCGGTGGATGCCGATAGCCTCACCATTCAGCAGGCGGGTAGTGTCGAGCTGGGTGCGGTTAGTGCCAGCTCTGCAGTGATCAATAGTAGCGGTTCGGTTGCCGGTAATAATATGGATTTAGCCAGCTTGAGTGTGCTGGCAGCGGGCGACATCAGCTTACAGGCGGCGGTGAGTGGTGGCATTGATATTAGCACCACAGCGGGTGATATCCTGTTGGCCGGAGAGGGTGATCTGGATTTGGGGGTGATTAGGGCGACGGGGCCTGCATCGGCGATCAATATCTCCACCCCGGGGGCGTTGGAGCTTGATGTGGTCTCTACTGGTTCCCGGAATACAGGCTCTGTCTCTATTAATGCTGCAGGCGGTATATCGGCCGGGCGTCCGCTGGATGTGGCGCGGGCGAATAGTCCGGATATTCTCTCGGGCGGTATTATGTTGAGATCGGGGGCCGGGCAGACCGGTTCATTCTCTCGCCCCATACTGGTCGATAGTGTGGCTGCGCCGGTCATTGACTCGCTACTGAACTTCTTTGTGGGTACCTTTGGCAATACGCCTACCCCGCGGGGTACTTCTGCCCAGGCTGGGCTGTCGGTAATCGATGTATCGAGTTCTTCTGGCTTGAGTTCTGCGGTACAGACGTTGATTGACACCTTGGATGAGATCGATCCGGGGATTTTCAAAAATGATGCCCTGATCGATCGCGAAGAAAATGCACTGGCGCTGCCTGATTCGCAAATGATTAATTGATTACTGGCTGATTGTGTGTATGATAGGCCCGCTTTTGGGCGCTTATCTAATTGTTTTTTAAAGATTTTTTCTGTCTTCCGATTTGAGTGGTACCACCTGATAGGTGGCGAGGGGAAGAAATTAAAAATACTTGGAAATATTGTTGACACTCTCAGTGTCCGTCATTAGAATGCGCCTTCCTTTTTTCGGGTAGCCCCGGCCATTGTCGGTGAGCCCCTGTTAAAACACGATTGGAGTTTGGTCAGTGCAGAATCAGCGAATCAGAATTCGTTTAAAGGCTTTTGACCATCGCCTAATCGACGTGTCTACCGAAGAGATTGTAGAGACAGCTAAGCGTACCGGCGCACAGGTTCGTGGTCCAATTCCACTGCCTACCCGCAAAGAGCGTTTTACTGTACTGATTTCACCGCACGTGAATAAGGATGCTCGAGATCAGTACGAGATCCGCACTCACAAGCGTTTGTTAGATATTGTTGAGCCAACAGAAAAGACGGTTGATGCGTTGATGAAGTTGGACTTGGCGGCTGGTGTAGAAGTTCAGATCAGCCTTGGCTAAGCGAAAGCTGGTTAGGGCTGTTTCAAAAGCTACTTTAAATATTTTAGTAAGGCCTGCTCGATTTTTGTTTGATCGAGTTGTGTAACGCTCGCTTGCTTCATTTGGTTTTGTGGATGATTCAAGGGTGCGGCCATAGAGGGTTTTAGCCCCGTACACTGTGAGGTTCAAAATGGCAATTGGTTTGGTCGGCCGCAAAAGCGGCATGACGCGCGTCTTTACAGACGAAGGCGTATCTATACCGGTGACGGTGATTGAGGTATCTCCCAATCGCGTTACAGGTGTCAAGACAAGCGAGCAGGATGGTTACTCTGCAATTCAGGTAACTGCCGGTAATCGCAAAGCTTCCCGTGTTTCCAAAACTGAGGCTGGACACTTCGCGAAGGCGGGTGTTGAAGCTGGTCGCGGTCTGTGGGAGTTTCGTCTGGGTACTTCCGATGAAGCTCCGGAAGTGGGTGCTGAGTTGACGGTCTCTGCTTTTGAGGCTGGCCAGAAGGTTGATGTAACCGGTCAGTCGAAAGGTAAAGGTTTTCAGGGTGGTATCAAGCGCTGGAACTTTGGGATGCAGGATGCTACTCACGGCAACTCTATCTCTCACCGTTCTAACGGTTCTATTGGTCAGTGTCAGACTCCGGGTCGCGTTTTCAAAGGTAAGAAGATGTCGGGTCACATGGGTGCTGAGCGCGTTACCATTCAGACACTGGAAGTGGTTCGTGTTGATGAAGCCCGTAATTTGATTTTGATTAAAGGTGCCGTTCCTGGTGCTCCAGGTGGTGATGTGATTGTTCGTCCTGCTACTAAAGTGAAGGGGGCGTAATTATGGAATTGGCAACCTTTACCGTTGGTAAGAAAAAAGCAACAGGTGCAGTAGAAGTTTCTGATGCGACCTTTGCAAAAGAGTTTAATGAAGATCTTGTTCATCAGGTTGTAACTGCCTATCTGGCAGGTGCGCGTCAAGGTACTCGCTCGCAAAAAACGCGTGCTGAAGTATCAGGTGGTGGCAAGAAGCCCTGGCGTCAAAAGGGTACTGGTCGCGCGCGCGCTGGTACTATTCGTTCGCCAATCTGGCGTTCTGGTGGTGTGACTTTTGCGGCTAAGCCTCAGGATCACTCGCAGAAAGTCAATAAGAAAATGTATCGCGCAGCATTGTGCTCGATCCTCTCTGAGCTGGCTCGTCAAGAGCGCCTTGTGGTTGTTGATGAGTTCGCAATCAAAGAGCCTAAAACCAAATTGCTGGTGAAGGCATTAAGTGGTTTTGGTTTAGAGGGTGCGCTGGTTGTTTCAGAGGATATTTCTGAAAATCTATACCTCGCGTCGCGCAATCTGCACAAGGTTAATGCCGTTGATGTGGCTGGCGTTGATCCGGTTAGTCTGGTTTCGGCTGATAAAGTGGTTATCACTGTGTCGGCTCTGAGGAAGTTTGAGGAGTTGTTAGGATGAATGCAGAAAGACTGTATATGGTTCTGAAAGGCCCTCATGTTTCTGAAAAGGCTGCCATGAGCGAAGATCAAGTGGTTTTTCGGGTTGCGGTAGATGCGACCAAGCTGGAAGTAAAAAAAGCTGTCGAAAAATTATTTAAAGTAAAGGTCGAGCGCGTTCAGACTGTGAATGTGAAAGGTAAGGTTAAGCGCAACCGTTATGGGCTTGCAGCTAAGCCTGACTGGAAAAAGGCTTATGTGCGTCTGGAGCAGGGTCAGGAAATCGACTTTGCAGCAGTAGAATAATTCGGGCGTAAAGAGAAGATAAGGTAAGACGATGGCAATTGTAAAAGCAAAACCGACATCTCCAGGTCGCCGCCATGTGGTCAGCATTGTTCATGCTGATCTGCATAAAGGTGCCCCTTACGCTCCTTTGCTGGAAAAGAAAAGCAAGAATGGCGGTCGTAACAATAATGGTCGTATCACCACGCGTCATCGTGGCGGTGGTCACAAGCAGCATTATCGTTTAATCGACTTTAAGCGTAATAAAGATGGTATTCCGGCTCAGATCGAGCGCCTTGAGTACGATCCTAATCGCAGTGCAAATATTGCACTGGTATTGTACGCCGACGGTGAGCGTCGCTATATTATTGCGCCAAAAGGTGTGGTTGCTGGTGATCAGGTCATTTCTGGTGATGCAGCTCCAATCAAGGCGGGTAATACGCTGCCGCTGCGCAATATTCCAGTGGGTAGTGTTGTTCACTGTATTGAGATGAAGCCTGGCAAGGGTGCGCAAATTGCACGCAGTGCCGGAACATCTGCACAGTTGGTGGCTCGTGAAGGTCAATATGCGACTTTGCGTTTACGTTCAGGCGAAATGCGCAAAATTTTGTCTGAATGTCGTGCAACGTTGGGTGAAGTATCCAATAGCGAGCACAGCTTGCGTAAGCTGGGTAAGGCAGGTGCGTCAAGATGGCGCGGTGTTCGCCCGACTGTTCGCGGTGTGGCAATGAACCCGGTCGATCACCCGCATGGTGGTGGTGAAGGTCGTACATCGGGTGGTCGTCACCCAGTGTCGCCCTGGGGTATGCCAACCAAGGGTTATAAGACTCGTAAGAACAAGCGCACTAATAAGCTGATTGTTCGTAAGCGTAGCGCGCGTTAAGAGCGCTTAAAGAAAGCAAAGAGATAGAGAGGAAGGTGCTGTGCCACGTTCACTAAAAAAAGGTCCATTTATTGATCTTCATCTGATGAAGAAGGTTGAAGTGGCGCTGGAAAAAAACGACAAGCGTCCAATCAAAACCTGGTCTCGTCGTTCTATGATCTCGCCAGATATGGTTGGCCTGACTATCGCTGTTCACAATGGTCGTCAGCATGTGCCGGTTTTCGTGACTGAAGATATGGTTGGTCACAAGCTGGGTGAATTCGCTGCTACTCGTACTTATCGCGGCCACGTCGCTGATAAGAAAGCGAAGCGCTAAGCTAGGTTTTGAAAGGTAGAGAATGATGGAAGTTTCAGCAAAATTAACTGGCGCGCAAATCTCTGCACAGAAAGTGCGTTTGATTGCTGACCAGATCCGCGGCAAAGAAGTTGAAGAGGCTTTGGATATTCTGGAGTTCAGCAACAAAAAAGGTGCGGACATTGTTAAGAAGTTATTGAACTCTGCTATCGCCAATGCAGAGCATAACGAAGGTGCGGATGTGGATGAGTTGAAAGTATCCACCATCTTTGTTGATGAAGGCAGAACGTTAAAGCGTCTTCGTCCTCGGGCCAAGGGTCGCGCGGATCGTATCCTCAAGCGCTCTTGTCATGTAACCGTAAAAGTTAGCGATAGCGAAGACTAAGGTAGGAGATGACCACATGGGTCAGAAAGTACACCCAACAGGCATACGTTTAGGCATTACCAAAGAGCATACCTCAGTGTGGTATGCAGATGGCTCTTCTTATGCGAAAAACCTGATCAATGATTTGGAAGTGCGTCAGTTTATCGAAAAGCGACTGGAAAGCGCCTCAGTGAGCCGCGTTGTTATCGAGCGTCCCGCTCAGACTGCGCGCATCACGATCCATACAGCTCGCCCTGGCATCGTTATCGGCAAGAAAGGTGAAGATGTCGATAAGTTGCGCAAAGAGCTGGCTGATAGAATGGGTGTGCCTGTGCACATCAATATCGAAGAGATTCGCAAGCCTGACTTGGATGCGAAGCTGGTTGCTCAAAATGTAGCTGGCCAGCTAGAGCGTCGAGTTATGTTCCGTCGCGCCATGAAGCGCGTGGTCCAGAATGCCATGCGCCAGGGTGCTCAGGGCATCAAGGTTCAGGTTAGTGGTCGTGTTGGTGGTGCCGAGATCGCTCGTACTGAGTGGTATCGTGAAGGTCGAGTGCCGCTACACACGCTGCGGGCTGATATTGATTACGCAACTCATGAAGCATCTACCACCTACGGCATCATTGGTGTGAAAGTGTGGATCTTCAAAGGTGAAGTTATCGGCGGTATTGACGAAGTCGAAGCAAAAACCAAGAAAGGTGCCAGCAATTAATTGCTGGTTCTGAAAAAGAATTTAGTTTCAAAGATTAAGGGTAAGGGTTCAGCACATGCTACAGCCTAAACGTACAAAATTTCGCAAGATGATGAAGGGCCGCAATCGTGGCTTGGCGCAGCGTGGTAGCAAGATCAGCTTCGGTGAGTTTGGTCTGAAGGCTGTCGGTCGTGGTCGTATTACGGCTCGCCAAATCGAGGCTGCTCGTCGTGCAATGACTCGCCACATAAAGCGTGGCGGTAAAATCTGGATTCGCGTTTTCCCGGACAAGCCTATTACGGGTAAGCCTCTTGAGGTTCGTCAGGGTAAAGGTAAGGGTAATGTTGAGTACTGGGTCGCCCAGATTCAGCCTGGCAAAGTGTTGTATGAAGTGCAGGGTGTAAGCGAGCAGCTTGCTCGTGAGGCCTTTGCTCTGGCTGCTGCGAAGATTCCAGTGGAAACCACATTTGTTAAACGGTCGGTAATGTAATGAAAGCGTCTGAATTACGTGAAAAGTCTGTAGATGAGCTGAATGCTGACTTACTGAAGCTGCGTGAAGACCAGTTTAAGTTAAATATGCAGAAGGCCACAGGCCAGTTGGGTCAAACCCATCTGTTAAAAGAAACTCGTAAAGATATTGCACGGGTTAAAACTGTGCTGTCACAAAAGGCAGGTGATTAAGAATGTCAGCAGAAAAACGTACCCGTACAGCAACAGGTAAAGTTGTCAGCGACAAAATGGACAAAACAATTACTGTGCTGATCGAACGTCGGGTTAAGCATCCGATTTATGGGAAGTACATGGTTCGTTCATCCAAGCTGCATGCTCACGATGAAAACAATGAGTGCAAAATGGGCGACCTGGTCACCATTAGCGAAACTCGTCCATATTCCAAGACTAAGACTTGGAAGTTGGAAAAAATTGAAGAGAGTGCTGCGCTAATATAAGCGCCATTGATTTCAGATTAACTGAAGTCATTTCGATCAGAAGGTTTGGAGTAGAACATGATTCAAACAGAATCGTATTTGGATGTTGCAGATAACAGTGGCGCTCGTCGTGTTATGTGTATCAAAGTGCTGGGCGGTTCGCACCGTCGCTATGCCCGCATTGGTGACCTGATTAAAGTAACCGTTAAGGAAGCTATTCCCCGCGGTAAGGTTAAGAAGGGTCAGGTAATGACAGCGGTTGTAGTGCGCACTAAGAAGGGTGTTCGTCGGGCAGACGGTTCTTTGATCAAGTTTGACGACAATGCAGCAGTTATCCTGAACAACCAGGAAGCACCCATCGGTACGCGTATTTTCGGACCGGTAACCCGCGAGCTGCGCGGTGAGAAATTCATGAAAATTATCTCTCTGGCTCCCGAAGTACTGTAAGACTTGCAGTGACGGTTGAGAAGAGAAGCGAAGAGAGTTGAGGATCGGACATGCGTAAGATTAAGCGAGATGATGAAGTCATCGTCGTAGCCGGTAAAGACAAGGGCAAACGCGGCAAAGTTGTCAGCGTAGGACGTGATGATCGCGTGCTGGTTTCTGGTATCAATATGATCAAGAAGCACCAAAAGCCAAATCCACAATTGAACGTGGCTGGCGGCATCATCGAGAAAGAGGCGCCTATCCATATTTCCAATGTAGCGATTTTCAATTCAGCTACAGCGAAAGCGGATCGTGTAGGTTTTAAACTGGAAGATGGCAAAAAATTTCGCGTCTTCAAATCAAACGGCGAACAGATTGACGCGTAATTCCTGCTTGAATTTAAAGTAGCGGACTACAGTGTCAACACAGAGCGAGCTGAGAAGAGAAAATGGCTAATTTAAAAGAAGTTTATAACAACGAGATTCGCGCCAAGCTAAAAGAAGAGCTGGGTTTGAATAACGTGATGGAAGTGCCCCGCCTGACAAAAATCACTCTCAATATGGGTGTCGGTGAAGCACTGGGCGACAAGAAAGTCCTGGAAGCGGCTGTTAGCAATATGGAACAGATCAGCGGTCAAAAACCAGTCGTCACTAAAGCTCGCAAGTCTATCGCTGGTTTTAAAGTCCGCGAAGGTTGGCCGATCGGTTGTAAAGTAACCCTGCGCAGCGATCGTATGTATGAATTCCTTGATCGCCTGATCAGTATTTCAATTCCACGTATTCGTGATTTTCGCGGGATATCTCCCAAGTCATTTGATGGTCGTGGTAATTTTGCAATGGGTGTTTCTGAGCAAATTATCTTCCCGGAAATTGAGTACGACAAAATAGACAAACTGCGTGGTATGGATATTACTATCACCACCACGGCGCGGACCAATCAAGAAGGTCTGGCATTACTGAAAGCATTTAATTTCCCTTTCAAGGGCTAAGCTAAAGAAAGGTATAAAGGTACACGTTATGGCAAAAAAATCTATGATTGCCCGCGAAGTGAAGCGCACTGCAACGGTAAAGAAATACGCAGCCAAGCGCGCTGAATTGAAAGCAATTATTCAGGATCCTAACGCGAGCGATGATGAGAAGTGGACTGCCCAGATCAAACTGCAGAAACTTCCGCGCGATGCAAACCCCATCCGTCAGCAGCGTCGTTGTCAGGTAACGGGTCGACCACACGGTGTCTATCGCAAGTTCGGACTTTGTCGTAACAAGCTGCGTGAAGCGGCAATGCGCGGTGATGTGCCAGGTCTTGTTAAGGCAAGCTGGTAATCTTAAATAGGTTTTTTGGCAAGAATTTATAGATATTAGGGTTTGCGTTGTTGAGACGCTGACTTTAGGAGCAAAAATATGAGCATGCAAGATCCTGTATCGGATATGCTAACGCGGATTAGAAATGCACAGATGGCTGGCAAAGCTGAAGTGTCTATGCCCGCTTCCAAGCTTAAATCAGCTGTGGCTTCTGTATTGCAAGACGAAGGTTTTGTAGCCGGTTTCCACAATGAAGAAGTGGCGGGTAAGCCTACACTGATTATTGAGCTTAAGTATTATCAAGGCAAGCCAGTTATTGTCGAGATTGATCGTGTTAGCCGTCCAGGTCTGCGTGCCTACGCTGGTAAAAACGAACTGCCTCAAGTGCGCGGTGGCTTGGGTGTTGCGATTGTTTCCACCTCCAAAGGTGTGATGACGGATCGTGCAGCACGCGCAGCTGGTGTTGGCGGCGAAGTACTGTGCACAGTTTTCTAAAGGGTTTCGTGTAGATTCCTTTTAATTGAGAGTATGAGTTTAGGACTATGTCTAGAGTAGCAAAAGACCCAATAACTATCCCCTCGGGTGTTCAGGTTAATCTTGATGGTCAGCAGCTGACTGTTAAAGGTTCCAAAGAGACAATGAGCTGGAAGGTTCATCAGAAGGTTGAAGTAAAGCAGGAAGAGAACGAGCTGATTTTCTCTGGTCGTAATGACGAGAAAGAAGCTTGGGCTCAGGCAGGTACTACCCGCGCACTGGTCAACAATATGGTGATTGGTGTTAGTACAGGGTTTGAGAAAAAACTGGAATTAAACGGTGTTGGTTACCGGGCTAAGGCGAGTGGTAATACGCTGAACCTGACCCTGGGTTTCTCTCATCCGGTTGATTACATCCTGCCAGAAGGTATTACTGTCGAGACACCCACTCAGACAGAGATTGTTCTGAAGGGTGCAGATAAACAGAAGATTGGTCAGGTAGCTGCGGAAATCCGTGCCTTCCGTCCACCAGAGCCTTATAAGGGTAAAGGTGTACGTTATGCTGACGAATATGTCCGTCGTAAAGAAGCTAAGAAGAAGTAATAGGTTTAGGTGAACAGTATGAGCGACAAGAAAACATCCAGATTGCGTCGTGCTCGCCGTGCTCGCGCCAAGATGCGTCAGTTAGGCGCCAATCGTTTGAGCGTGCACCGTACTTCGCAGCATATTTACGCACAAATTATTGCTCCGGCTGGAGATAAAGTATTAGCTAGCGCTTCTACTTTGGATACAGGCCTGCGCAGCGGTAGCACTGGCAACATCGATGCTGCTGCTAACGTTGGTAAGTTGATTGCAGAGCGCGCACAGGCTGCTGGTATTACTGAAGTGGCATTTGATCGTAGTGGTTTTAAATACCACGGACGTATCAAGGCTCTGGCAGATGCTGCCCGTGAAGGCGGTCTTCAATTCTAAGGATTCAAACTCAAGGTTTTGAACAATGGCGTTAAAAGAAGCTAAAAGCAACGAACAAACTGATGGCTTGCAAGAAAAGCTGGTTCAGGTAAACCGTGTTGCTAAAGTTGTAAAAGGTGGACGTATATTCGGTTTTACTGCACTGACAGTGGTTGGTGATGGTAATGGTCGAGTAGGTTTCGGTCGCGGTAAAGCGCGCGAAGTACCTGTCGCAATTCAAAAGGCGATGGAAGCTGCTCGCCGCAACATGATTGATGTTGACCTGAACGGCGATACTATCCAATACCCGGTTAAGGCTAATCATGGCGCGTCCAAGATTTTTATGCAGCCTGCTTCTCAGGGTACGGGTGTTATCGCGGGTGGTGCAATGCGTGCGGTTCTTGAACTTGCCGGTGTGCATAACGTTCTGGCCAAGTGCTACGGTTCTACCAATCCAGTAAACGTTGTCCGCGCTACATTTAAAGCTCTGGAAAGCATGGCTTCTCCTGAGCAGGTGGCAAGTCGCCGCGGCAAAACGGTTGAAGAAATTTTAAATTAAGTAGGTGACTCGCTCCGCGAGTGCTGTAAAGCTCAAGGTTATAAAAATGGCCAACAAGACAATTAAAGTGACACAGGTTCGCAGCACCAATGGGCGCATTAAAGCCCATAAAGCATGTGTTGCAGGCTTGGGTTTGCGTCGCATTAATCATACGGTAGAAGTAGAGGATACTCCCTCTGTCCGCGGCATGATTAATCAAGTCAACTATTTAATTCGGGTTGAGGAATAATCATGACTGACGAATTACGTTTAAATACTCTGAGCCCGGCCCCGGGCCGTACGCACAGCGCCAAGCGTGTTGGTCGTGGTATCGGCAGCGGCTTGGGTAAAACCGGTGGCCGAGGTCATAAAGGTCAAAAATCCCGAAGCGGCGGCAGTGTTCGTCCAGGCTTCGAGGGTGGCCAAATGCCAATGCAGAAACGCCTGCCTAAATACGGCTTTTCTTCACGTGTATCCCGTGTTACAGCACAAATTCGCACCAGCGAGTTGGCTGGCATTACCGATGAAGTGATCGATCTGTCTGCACTGAAGCGTGCTGACCTGGTGGGTACGCACATTGAGCGCGCCAAGATCTTCCTGTCGGGTGATGTAACCAAGGCTGTTACGATTAAAGGCTTGGGCGTAACCAAAGGTGCTCGTGAAGCGATTGAAAAAGCTGGCGGTAAAGTCGAAGACTGATTCAGGGCACGGACTGAGGTTTAAATGAATACAGGGCTGCTACCCGGTGGAAAGCAATCTGGACTAGGCGAGCTAATGGCTCGCCTTCGTTTTGTTTTGTTAGCCATAATTATTTACCGAATTGGGACGCATATTCCTGTTCCAGGGATAAACCCAGATCAGATTGCGGCCATGTTTAATCAGAATCAGGGTACGGTCCTGGGTCTGTTTAACATGTTTTCGGGTGGTGCACTTGAGCGCATGAGTATTCTCGCGCTGGGTATCATGCCTTATATTTCTGCATCGATCATTATGCAGCTGATGTCGGCGGTTAGCCCCCAGTTGGAAGCCCTTAAAAAGGAAGGCGATTCCGGGCGACGTAAAATCAGCCAGTACACACGTTATCTAACGGTGCTGCTGGCTACTGTGCAAGGCACTGGGATGGTGGTCGGTTTGGCCAATTCCGGAATGGCTTACACCGTCGGTGTTTCGTTCTACTTTACTGCGATTGTTTCTCTGGTTACCGGCGCGGTATTCATGATGTGGCTTGGTGAACAGGTCACTGAGCGTGGTATCGGTAATGGTATTTCGCTACTGATTTTTGCGGGCATCGTTGCTGGTCTGCCGGCCGCGATCGGTCAATCTTTAGAGCAAGCTCGGCAGGGTGAAATTAATATTCTGGTGTTGCTGCTTATATTAGCTCTGGCTATCGCTGTCGTTTATCTGGTGGTGTTTATTGAAAGAGGTCAGCGTCGGGTTACGGTTAACTATGCGCGACGTCAGCAGGGTAACAAGGTAATGCAGGGGCAAAAAAGCCATCTGCCGATGAAAGTGAATATGGCGGGTGTTATTCCTGCAATTTTTGCCAGCTCCTTATTGTTATTCCCGGCATCTATCGCCCAGTGGTTTGGCCAGGGCGAAGGTATGGAATGGTTGCAGGAAGTGTCACTGGCCATTGGTCCAGGGCAACCCTTGAACATTTTGTTGTTCACCATGCTGATTGTGTTCTTCTGCTTTTTCTATACGGCGTTGATGTTCAACCCAAAGGAAATGGCGGATAACCTGAAGCGTTCAGGTGCTTTTTTGCCAGGTATACGGCCAGGTGATCAAACGGCCAACTATTTGGATGGCGTGATGACACGGCTAACTATGTTTGGCTCGCTGTATATAGCGCTGGTTTGTTTGATGCCACAATTTCTAGTGGTGATGTGGAATGTGCCCTTCTATCTGGGTGGTACTTCCCTGTTGATTGTCGTGGTCGTGGTCATGGACTTTATGTCTCAGGTGCAATCACACCTGATGTCTCATCAATATGAGGGCATGATGAAAAAGGCCAATCTGAAAAATTATGGTAAAAGTCGTGGCGGCTGATCAGTAGATCAGTGTTGAGGCTTTAGTTTAGGCCCTGTTTATTGGGGTGTTGTGGAGAAGTAAAATGAAAGTTCGTGCTTCTGTAAAGAAAATCTGCCGTAACTGTAAAGTGGTACGCCGTAAAGGTGTCGTTCGTGTTATCTGTAACAGTGAACCACGCCACAAGCAGCGTCAAGGTTAAGCGCGTTGTGGTTAACTCTAAAGTTGCTAAGTTGAGTAACAGGAGTAACCCACGTTTTAGTTTATCTTGGTAAACGCAGGTTGATTTTTTAGTAATCTGACGCTAGAATGTCGCGCCTTTCGCACAGGGGGTCTAATTTATGGCCTTTAGCGAAGTTAAACACGCGAGAACTGGCTGAAAAACAAAGTGTTGGAGTAATTTGGATGGCTCGTATTGCAGGTGTCAACATCCCCGATCATAAGCATGCGGTGATATCGTTGACCTATATCTATGGTATTGGTCGCACAACTGCAAAACAGTTATGCGCATCAAGTGGCTTGGCTGAAGATGTAAAAATCGGTGAATTGTCCGAAGAACAGCTGGACACTCTGCGCGCGGAAGTTGGCAAGCTGAGTGTTGAGGGTGATCTTCGTCGTGAAGTGTCGATGAATATCAAGCGTCTTCTGGATCTGGGCTGCTACCGCGGTCTGCGTCATCGTAAGAGCCTGCCTCTTCGTGGCCAGCGTACCAAAACCAATGCCCGGACTCGTAAAGGTCCTCGCAAGCCAATCCGTAAGTAAGCGCGACTATATTCGCCTCACTTGCCTGGCTATTAGTGTAGCTACATCGCCTTTGTAGCGTTGATATTAGAGTAGGAACAACATGGCTAAAGACAATAAGCCGGCCCGTAAAAAGGTCAAAAAGACGGTTGTGGATGGCATTGCCCATATCCATGCCTCTTTTAACAATACCATCATTACTATTACCGACCGTCAGGGTAATGCTCTTTCATGGGCAACTGCTGGTGGCTCCGGTTTTCGTGGCTCACGTAAAAGTACACCGTTTGCGGCACAGGTTGCTGCAGAGCGCGCCGGTATTGCTGCCCAGGAATATGGTTTAAAAAATCTGGACGTTGAAGTGAAGGGCCCCGGCCCAGGCCGTGAATCTGCGGTCCGCGCTTTAAACAATGTCGGTTATAAGATTGGTAGTATCAATGATGTAACGCCAATTCCTCATAACGGCTGTCGTCCTCCCAAGAAACGTCGCGTTTAATTAATCAAGATACAGGAAAGCAACTATGGCTCGTTATTTAGGCCCCACTTGTAAGCTGTCCAGAAGAGAAGGTACAGACCTGTTCTTGAAGAGCGGCGTACGTCCTCTGGACTCAAAATGTAAAGCTGAAACTGCACCCGGTTTTCACGGTGCCCGCCGCGGTCGGTTGTCCGACTACGGTGTTCAGTTGCGTGAAAAGCAAAAGGTTCGTCGTATTTATGGCGTGCTGGAGAAGCAATTCCGTAACTACTACAAACAAGCTGCCCGTCTGAAGGGTGCAACGGGTGAAAACCTGCTGCAACTGTTAGAAGGCCGTCTGGATAATGTTGTTTACCGTATGGGCTTTGGTTCAACCCGTGCAGAAGCGCGTCAGCTGGTTGCTCATAAGGCCATCCTGGTCAATGACAATGTAGTGAATATCGCTTCATATCAGGTTAAAGCGGGTGACAAGGTTTCTGTCCGTGAAAAAGCCAAAAACCAACTGCGTGTTAAGCAAGCGATTGAGTTTGCCTCTCAGCGTGGTGATCTGGCCTGGATTGATGTTAACGCTACCAGCATGGAAGGTGTCTACAAGGCCAAGCCGGATCGCGCTGACCTGTCTTCCGACATTAACGAAAACCTGATTGTTGAATTGTACTCCAAGTAATCACTAGCGATTACTTGGCGTTACCCTCAATAATCCGAAGGACTAATACTACACAGGTGCCCATATGCAGAGTGCAGTGAACGAATTTTTAACGCCCCGCGTTATCGACGTAGACGAAGTAAGCTCAACCCGTGCCAAAGTAACTTTGGAGCCGTTAGAGCGTGGTTTTGGCCATACTTTGGGTAATGCGCTGCGCAGAATTCTGTTGTCTTCCATGCCGGGTTGTGCCGTAACTGAAGTCGAAATTGACGGCGTTCTGCACGAATACAGTGCCATTGAAGGTGTACAGGAAGATGTTATTGAAATCCTTCTGAACCTCAAAGGTGTATCCATCGTGATGCACGGTAAAGACGAAGCGGTTCTGAGCTTAAGCAAAAAGGGCCCTGGCCCTGTAACTGCCGCCGACATTCAGGTTGATCAGGACGTTGAAATTGCTAACCCGGATCATGTGATTGCCAACCTTAACGAAGCCGGTTCTCTGGATATGCGTCTGACTATCGGTCGCGGCCGCGGTTATATTCCCGCCGATGCCCGTCAGTCCGATGATGAAGAAACCCGTAGCATTGGCCGTCTGCAGCTGGATGCGTCCTTCAGCCCGGTTCATCGTGTTGCCTATGTGGTCGAAAGCGCCCGTGTTGAGCAACGGACTGACCTGGATAAGCTGGTTCTGGATCTTGAAACCAATGGTACGATTGACCCTGAAGAAGCGATTCGTCGCGCTGCTACGATTCTGCAGCAACAGCTGTCTGTGTTCGTTGATCTTGAAAGCGAAAAAGAAGCAGAGCCAGTGGAAGAAGAGGATGAAGTTGATCCAATTCTGTTGCGTCCGGTTGATGATCTTGAGTTAACCGTGCGTTCAGCCAACTGTCTGAAAGCTGAAAATATTTACTACATTGGTGATCTTGTCCAACGTACCGAAGTTGAGTTGTTGAAAACACCGAACCTGGGTAAAAAGTCACTGACCGAAATTAAAGACGTACTGGCCTCTCGTGGCTTGTCACTGGGCTTGCGCCTGGATAACTGGCCACCAGCCAGTTTGAAAAATGACGATAAAGTTCTGGCTTCATAATTTAGCGTCTTAATTGTTAATAGAATATAGATAGGAAATAGAGTCATGCGTCATCGTCAAAGTGGCCGCCAACTGAATCGTAATAGCTCGCATCGCAAAGCGATGTTCCGCAACATGACGAATTCACTAGTTGAGCACGAGCTGATTAAAACCACTGTCCCTAAAGCCAAGGAGTTGCGTCGCTTCGCCGAGCCTCTGATCACTTTAGGTAAAACAGATTCTGTGGCAAACCGTCGTCTTGCTTTCGATCGTACTCGTAGCAAAGAAGTGGTTGGCAAACTGTTTTCGGAACTGGGTCCGCGTTATCAGGAACGCCCAGGTGGTTATATCCGCATTTTAAAAGCGGGTTACCGCACTGGCGATAAAGCGCCTATGGCCTATGTTGAGCTGGTTGATCGTCCAGAGGTCGACGACGCTTTTGAAGATGATAGTGAAGATTAAGCTCTGACCTATTGATAAAAAAACCGGACTCAGTCCGGTTTTTTTATGTCTGAAATTTGGTGATTTTTGACGTTGATTAATTTGAGCTAAGGTTTGATAGCGATAATATCCGTATGCAATTTACTGAGTATCGATTCCGCCGTATTTCCCAGCAATTTACCTTTAATGCCTTTGCGCCCAACCGTCCCCGTAACTACCAGATCAGCTTTTAATTTATTGGCAATGCTGGGGATCACCTTATCCGCCTTTCCTGTTTTGATATGAATCTGCTCCTTTGTCAGGCCGTACTGTTCTGCAAATTCGTCTATAACGGGTTTTAGTTTTTGTTTTTTGGTCTGAGTGTAAGTTTTAGGGTTAATCAGGTCCATATCTACTAATGCCTCGGGTAAGGTGAGGGCGTAGACAATATGCAGTTCATGGCCAAGTGTATCGGCTAGTTCTTTGGCTTGGGTTACAATTTGGTGGTTCAGTTTTATTTTTGTCGTCTTTTTGGTGGCGAAGTCGACCGCAGCAAGAATGTTGGCTTGCTTTTTCCAGCTTTTGTTAGCACTGATCAGGACCGGGGCGGGACACTCTCTTATCAGTTGCCAGTCGGTCGATGTATAGAGTATGCCCTCGCTGCGATTGGCTGACTTCAGTACTAGATCAATGCGGTGTTTCTCGCAGGCCGCATTGACTGCCGGGCTGATGGTTTTACCCCAGAGGACTTCCAGATTGATATTGGCATCGGGTGCCATTTGCTGCACTACAGATTTCAGTTCGTCGCGGCGTTGCTGAACCATGCGCTTTTCCAGAGATTTACGGCTCAGCTTAGACAACTCCAGATCTTCAATGTGGTCTATATTGGCATAGCAAAAACCCATTAAGGTGATGCTTGCTCCGGTGTGCTGTTGTAACTCAACCGCCCGCAGCAGAGCGTAGTTCTTACCTCGATTTTTATCGGCGATGACCAGTAATTTTTTCTTCATTATTTCAAGCCCTTCGCTGAGTGAATACCTGTCTAAAGGTTTATTCCATGAAGCATAGACCATGTCGGTAAAAAGTGGATTTATGACAACATGGCTTTTAGGAAATGGCCGGTGTGCGACTGCTTATTATCTGCGACCTGTTCCGGAGTGCCACTGGCGATAATCTGGCCGCCACCGCTACCTCCTTCCGGGCCAAGATCTACAATCCAGTCAGCGGTTTTAATCACATCGAGATTGTGTTCAATGACGACAATGGTATTGCCGTGATCCCGCAGCCGATGAAGCACCGTGAGTAACTGCTGAATATCATGAAAATGCAGGCCCGTGGTTGGTTCGTCCAGAATGTAGAGAGTCTTGCCGGTATCGCGTTTCGACAGCTCCTTGGATAACTTCACCCGCTGGGCTTCGCCTCCCGATAGGGTTGTTGCTGCTTGTCCCAATCGAATATAGGACAGCCCAACATCCACCAGAGTTTGCAGTTTTTTGGCAATTGATGGCACATTCTCAAAAAACTCACTGGCCTCTTCTATCGTCATTTCCAGCACTTCGTGAATGCTCTTGCCCTTAAATCGAATTTCCAGCGTTTCTCGGTTGTAGCGTTTGCCCTTACAAATATCACAGGGCACGTAAATATCCGGCAGAAAGTGCATCTCAACCTTGGTGACACCATCACCCTGGCAAGCTTCACAGCGGCCACCTTTCACGTTAAAGCTGAAACGACCCGGCTTATAGCCACGGGAGCGGGCTTCCTGAGTGCCGGCAAACAACTCTCTCACCGGCGTGAAAATACCGGTATACGTCGCCGGATTGGAACGGGGTGTACGACCAATTGGACTCTGGTCGATATCGATGCATTTATCCAGATACTCGAGGCCTGCTACCTCTTGATGGGGAGCGGCCGTTAGGGTCGAGGCTTTATTAAGCAGGGTAGCAGCCAGGGGGTAGAGGGTGCCGTTAATCAGCGTGGACTTGCCCGAGCCGGAAACGCCTGTGACGCAGGTCATGACGCCGATAGGTATATTCAGCGTGACATTCTGCAGATTATTGCCGCTGGCTCCGGTAATCGTCACCTGTTGTTTGGGATCAAAGGCGGTTCGCTCACTGGGTACGGCGATACTTTTTTTGCCGGACAAATACTGGCCGGTTAGCGAGTCTTTGGCTTTGATAATATCTTCATAAGTGCCCTGGGCGACTACCTGCCCGCCGTGAACACCAGCGCCAGGGCCAATATCGATAATATGGTCGGCCAGGCGAATGGCCTCTTCATCGTGCTCTACCACAATCACGGTGTTGCCCAGATCGCGCAGGTGGTTGAGGGTTTTCAGCAGGCGTTCATTATCGCGTTGGTGTAGCCCGATAGAAGGTTCGTCGAGAATATACATCACTCCGACCAGACCGGCGCCGATCTGGCTGGCGAGGCGGATACGCTGAGCTTCACCACCCGAGAGTGTTTCGGCACTGCGGTTCAGGGTCAGGTAGTTAAGGCCGACATCCACCAGAAAGGTGAAGCGGTCGCGTAGCTCCTTGAGAATCTTCTCGGCGATTTTGCCCTTGCTGCCAGTCAGTTTGAGCTTTTCAAAATATTCAAGAGCATCGCCGACTGGCATGGCGACGATGGAAGGTAGGTCGCGGCCCTTAACGAAGACATGGCGGGCTTCGCGCTTTAAGCGTGTACCTGAGCAGTCGGGGCAAGACTGAGTGCTCAGAAATTTGGACAGATCCTCACGCACCATTTGTGAATCGGTGTCCCGGTAGCGGCGCTCCATATTCGGGATGATGCCTTCGAAGGTATGGGATCGCTGGAATACATCACCCCGGTCATTGACGTAACTAAAGTCAACTTTCTCATTGCCGGAACCATGCAAAATTATCTTGCGGTGCTTCTGGCTGAGTTTCTTAAAGGGTTTATCGATATCGAAGCCAAAGTGTTCGGCCAGTGAAGTCAACATGTGAAAATAGTAGACACTGCGACGGTCCCAGCCACGGATAGCCCCTTCGGCCAGGCTGGCCTCCGGATGCAGTACGATACGGGATTCGTCGAAATAGGATTTCACCCCAAGGCCATCACAGGCGGCGCAGGCGCCAGCCGGATTGTTGAAGGAGAACAGGCGTGGTTCCAGTTCGCTGATGCTATAGCCGCAGGTGGGGCAGGCGAAGAGGGCAGAGAACACGATATCTTCCTGTTCACCGTCCATAAAACTGATGGCGGCGTTACCGCTGGTCAGCTCAATCGCGGTCTCAAAGGATTCGGCCAGACGAATTTTTAAATCTTCTCTGACCTTAAACCGGTCTACCACCACCTCGATGGTGTGCTTTTTATTTTTCTCCAAATCCGGCACATCATCCAGGTCGACCACGCGGCCATCCACCCGAGCCCTGACAAAACCATTGGCACGCAGTTGCTCAAAAACATGCAGATGTTCGCCCTTGCGCTCCTTGACGATGGGCGCCAGTAACATCAGTTTGCTGCCCTCGGGCAGTGCCAGTACGGCATCGACCATCTGACTGATGGTTTGCGCTTCCAGTTTGATATCGTGGTCAGGGCAGCGGGGCTCACCGACCCGAGCAAATAACAGGCGCAGATAATCGTAGATTTCCGTAATAGTGCCTACGGTGGATCGGGGGTTGTGCGAGGTGGACTTCTGCTCAATGGAAATCGCCGGCGACAGGCCTTCGATATGATCAATGTCAGGTTTTTCCATCATCGACAAAAACTGGCGGGCATAGGTCGAGAGAGATTCGACATAGCGACGCTGTCCCTCGGCGTAGAGTGTGTCAAAGGCCAGCGAGGATTTGCCGGAGCCTGACAGCCCGGTAATGACGACTAATTTATCGCGGGGGATATCGAGATCAAAGTTTTTAAGATTGTGGGTGCGGGCGCCCCGGACCAAAATGGTATCCATTAATAGTTCCTGATTACTGCGTTGCCCGGCTTGGAGCAAGCGGGGCTAAACCTCATAGTATAAGTGGCTTGTCCGTGAGGGCGCAAAGGTCAATCTTGCTGAGAGTGATAAAGTTCAGGTTCAGATCCATACCCTTAGCTTCGGATATGCCTGATCAGAAAGAGTACGTTACAAGCCAGCCGATGGTTTGCTGATTGGTTAAACCGGCCAGTTAAACAGTGGCGTCGTGGCAGAGCAAACGGTATAGTCACTCTCTATTTAAAGCACATAATTCAAATTCATTTTGGGGAGAACGCAATGGCAATGCGCGGCGTTAATAAAGTTATCCTGATTGGCAATCTCGGTAACGATCCGGAGCAGAAATCCATGCCCAATGGCAATGCGGTGACTAATATCAGTCTTGCCACTTCGGAAACCTGGCGGGACAAACAGTCGGGTGAGCAGCGGGAGCGCACCGAGTGGCACCGGGTGGTCTTTTTCGGCAAGCTGGCCGAGATTGCCGGACAGTATCTTCGCAAGGGTTCCAAGGTTTATATCGAAGGTTCGCTGCGTACGCGCAAGTGGCAGGATCAAGGTGGTCAGGATCGTTACACGACCGAAGTGGTGGTCGACATTAATGGTCAGATGCAAATGTTGGACAGTCGCGGCGATGGCGGCGGTCAGCAGAACTACAGTTCCAATCAGGCAGCGCCGCAGCAAAACGGTGGAGGTTACCAGCAGAAACCTGCTCCGCAGCCGCCACAGCAGCAACCACAGTCAACCGCGCCAGCTGGCAATTACGATGATTTTGATGACGATATTCCGTTCTAGTTCTGATTACGGTTGTTATCAATACATTTAAGCGTTGTGCGGTGGCTCATTAGTGAAAGTCCTAATCATTGCTCTTGAGGGTCAGATTCGTCAGGCGTTGGAAGAGCAGTTCACATTACGTAAACGACCATTCCAAACCGTTGGCGAGGAGTGGTTTTGCGCTGACGGCCCGGTGGATGTTCAGCGGCCTCCCTTGAAGATCCCTGAAGATGTCGGCGTGGTGGTCAACGCCCTGAGTTTGGAGTGGCTATTGTCAGGGGCTGAAAAATCGCTGGTTGAGCCACTGTCTCTGCTGGCTCAGGCCTGTGAACAGGCAGCTATTCCCCATATAAAATTATCCTCTTGTCAGGTATTCGATGGCTCAGATGGTAGCCGCTTTCGTGAAACTGAAGAGGTCTTGCCCGGCAGCCGCGAAGGCGCCTTGCTGGCTAGAATGGAAGAGCTGCTGCGCGGCAGTAGTAATCGCCATATTATTTTACGCACGGGAGCTTTGTACAGCAGTGTGGGGGATAACCTACTAACCAATATCCTAAGTCGGTTTGAGCGGGGCGAAGAGCTTAGTCTGTCTAATAAGGGTAAGCGTGGACCGGTACATTGCAGCGATCTGGCAAGGGTGGTCTCGGCCATTATTGATCAGCTGAGTTGTGGCTGTGAGGGTTGGGGTACCTATCACTATTGCAGCTCGGACCCCGCTACCAGTTACCAGTTTGCAGAGGTGGTGCTATCTGTTGCAACGCAATACAGTGCGGTGACCGAAAGCCCCAGTCTGGTTGAAGCCGATGAAGGTTCAACGACGGATTGGCCACAACCTTTATTAAATTGCGAGAAGTTGCTCAATACCTTTGGCATTAAGCAATTACCCTGGCGCGCCTATATCGTGCCAACGGTTAAAGAGGTTTATCAACCTGAACCAACAGTTGAGGAAGCACAGCATGGCGAGCAGCACTAGCGTCAAACAGTCGCTCGGAGTGGCCGTTTTGACGGTTTCAGATACCCGTACCGAAGAAAACGATACCTCCGGCCAGTGTCTGGTGGAAAACCTGCAACAGGAAGGTCATCAGTTATTGGATAAGCGCATAGTCATCGACGATGTCTATCTGATTCGAGCGGTGATCTCACAGTGGATTGCCGACGCGTCGATACAGGTTATTCTGGTAACAGGCGGTACCGGTTTTACCGGCAGGGATTCGACGCCGGAAGCGGTCAGTGTTTTATTCGATAAAACCGTAGAAGGGTTTGGCGAGCTGTTCCGGCAGTTGTCCTACGATGAAATCGGCACCTCTACGGTGCAATCACGAGCGCTTGCCGGGTTAGCCAACGAGACAGTCATTTTCTGTATGCCCGGCTCCACCGGTGCCTGTCAGACGGCCTGGGGCAAGATTATTCGCGAGCAGCTGGATAGCACCCATCGCCCCTGCAATTTTGTCGGTGTATTAAAAACCCGCGCGGAACAAAAGGCTAATGGCTAGGCAGCCGTTAATGCCCGTTGAAGACGCACTGGCAGCTATTTTGGCAGCGGCAAGCTGTCGGCAGGTCGTGGAGAGCGTTTCGCTATTGCAGGCAACGGGTCGTGTACTCGCTGTCGATTATCAATCGGCTATTGATGTACCTCCCTGTGCCAACAGCGCGATGGATGGTTATGCGCTGTGTTTTTCCGATAGCCAAGTCCAGAGTGAGTTTCCCGTCAGCCAACGTATTCCTGCTGGCGCTTTGGGTACGCCACTTAAGCCTGGCACCGTCGCCCGGATTTTTACCGGGGCGGCTTTACCTTCTGGCAGCGATACCGTGGTTATGCAGGAGGATACAGAGCAGCTGGGTGGTGACTCGATAAAGCTCACCGAGGTTGTTGAGCAGGGCCAACATGTGCGTCCGCAGGGGCAGGATATAGCCAAAGGTTCCGTGGTGGTGGCCAGTGGTAAGCGGTTGCAGCCTCAGGATATTGGCCTTCTGGCTTCCATTGGCGTCACTGAAGTGAGTGTTTACTCTCGGCTAAGGGTCGCGGTGGTCTCGACGGGTGATGAGTTGGTGGAGCCGGGGCAGCCTCTGGCCGAGGGGCAAATTTACAACTCCAATCGTTATACTTTATCAGCCTTATTGTCATCGCTGGGCTTTGAGGTGATCGACGGCGGCATTATCGCGGATGATTTTGCTCAAACCTGCGAACAATTGCAGAGCTTATCTGACCAAGCGGATGTGGTGATTTCTTCCGGCGGTGTTTCAGTGGGGGAAGAGGATCATGTGAAGGCGGCGGTGGAAAAGCTCGGACAGCTCAACCTGTGGAAACTCAATATTAAACCCGGCAAGCCGCTGGCCTTTGGCCGCATTGGCGACACGCCGTTCTTTGGTTTACCAGGAAACCCATCCTCAGTCTTTGTCACCTTTTGCTTGATGGCGCGACCCTATCTGCTGCGGGCACAGGGGCAGCAGGCAGTGTTACCTGCAATTTCTACCGCAAGGGCTGGCTTCGATTGGACGCGCGCGGGTAGTCGTCAGGAATATCTGCGGGCGAGGGTTACAGAGGGTGTCGTCAAGTTATATCCCAACCAGAGTTCCGGTGTGTTGGCATCCGCTAGTTGGGCCAATGGTTTGGTGTTATTACCTCCCAATACAAAGGTGGCGAAGGGTGATCCGGTACAGGTGATCCTGCTAGGGGAGTTGGTTCACTAGCGGTTTTACTGGAAGTTCCAGGTTCTGCTGGTGCTTCTGGAAGGAGAGGGCAGTTAACGGAAGCTTATTTTTTACTCGCATTTTCCAGCATATCATCGGTAATAATGTCCATCATGCCGCTTTTCCAGCCAATTGAATGTGGCTTAATAGTGGTCAGCGCATCTTTGATCATGTCATCAGTGATAGGCACTTCATTCCCTTTTTCATCAATGATAGCGCCCCCGACGGGAGTGTTTTTTGTATGCTGTTTAATGTCCTGGTTTGACATAGTGGTACGAGGCTCGTCGATCATTGATTGCTTATAGGTGAACGCCTGGCTTTTGGCCGCTGAAATGGTCACTGAAAAAACTACAGCACTGAACCCTAAAATCTAAAAACAACAGCACGGATAGTATGCTAATCCGGTGGCGGTGACAAATTTAGAGGGCAGGTCATACCTTTCCGGCTATTCAATTCTGTTGCTAGATAATTTGTTAGATAGGTTACTAGAACTTGGCTATTTGGTCAGTTTTAGACTGAATTAGCCGGTTTGAGTTCTGTTGCAAGGAATGTTCAGGTCAAAAATTTAGTTTTCAGGGATAAAAAAACCGGCTAGAGGCCGGTTTTTTGATAAAGATTGGAAGGATTGCCAGGGCTTAGGCCTGATATTTCTGAAACACCAGGCTGGCATTGGTGCCGCCAAATCCAAAGCTGTTCGACATAGCCCGTTGAATATTCACGTTGTCTTGCCGCTCCCGCACAATATTCAGTTTCGCAGCTTCCGGGTCCAGGTTATCAATATTGGCTGAAGCGCATACGAAGTTGTTTTCCATCATTAAGAGGGAGTAGATAGCTTCCTGCACGCCGGTGGCGCCCAGAGAATGACCACTTAAAGATTTGGTAGAGCTGATCATGGGGGTGCTGTCGCCAAAGGCCTCATTGATCGCTTTTAATTCCTGAATATCACCTGCAGGTGTCGAAGTGCCGTGGGAGTTCATATAATCCACAGGACCCTCTACCGTGGCCAGGGCTTGTTTCATGCAGCGGATGGCGCCTTCACCACTCGGGGCAACCATATCATAGCCATCCGAGGTGGCACCGTAGCCAACCACTTCAGCATAGATTTTGGCACCGCGGGCTTTGGCGTGTTCCAGCTCTTCCAATACCACCATGCCGCCGCCACCGGAAATGACAAAACCGTCGCGATCGGCATCGTAGGCGCGTGACGCTTTTTCGGGGGTGTCATTATACTTGGTCGACAGAGCACCCATGGCATCAAACAGGCAGCTCAGTGACCAGTGCTCTTCCTCACCGCCGCCGGCAAAGACCACATCCTGCTTGCCCATTTGGATGAGTTCCATGGCATTACCAATACAGTGTGCGCTGGTGGCGCAGGCCGATGAAATGGAGTAATTAACACCCTTCAATTTAAAGGGGGTAGCAAGACAGGCAGATACCGTGCTGCCCATGGTTTGGGTGACGCGGTAGGGCCCAATACGCTTTAAGCCACGCGTACGCAGTATGTCAGCCGCTTCTATCAGGTTGGCTGAAGAGGCCCCGCCGGAACCGGCGATGATACCGGTGCGCTCATTGGATAAATCCTGCTCGCTGAGCCCGGCGTCCTTCACTGCTTCCTGCATGGAAATATAGGCATAAGCCGCGGCATCGCCCATAAAACGCAGTTGCTTGCGATCAATATGCTCTTTAAAGTCGATGTCGATGGTGCCGGCGACGTGGCTGCGCATTCCCAGCTCTTTATAGTCTTCGCGAAAACGAATCCCTGACTTGCCCTCCCGCAGTGATTCCAGCGCACTGGCAGTATTGTTGCCAATACAGGACACAATACCCAGGCCGGTAATTACAACTCGTTTCATGGTAAACCTCATTCGTGTTAACAGGCCCTGGCAACAGGCCTGTGAATATTGTCTGGAATCGTCAGTTTAGAACGTCATGTTCTCGGGTTGAAACAGGCCAACCCTTAAATCTTTAGCGGTATAAATCACCTTGCCATCGACGGCGACGGTGCCATCGGCAATACCCATGACCAGCTTGCGTTCGATAACGCGCTTTAGGTCCAGGTGGTAGGTGACCTTATCCGCATCAGGCAGAATCTGGCCGGTAAACTTTATTTCGCCGGCACCGAGGGCGCGGCCATTACCTTTGTTTCCTCTCCAGCTCAGGAAAAAGCCCACTAATTGCCACATGGCATCCAGTCCCAGGCAGCCCGGCATGACTGGGTCACCCTTAAAATGGCAGTCAAAAAACCACAGGTCGGGGTTAATATCCAGCTCGGCGATAATCTCACCTTTACCATGAGTGCCGCCATCGCTTGTCATATTGACCACCCGGTCGATCATTAACATATTGTCTGAGGGGAGACGGGCAAAGCCATCGCCAAAAAGCGTACCTTGGCCAGAGGCGATAAGATCTTCTTTGGTAAAGGTATTTTGATCATGGGCAGACATAGATACTTCCAGGTTGAGGATGGCGCCAAATAGCTATTAAAGGAGCTATTGTAAATGAAGGTGGGCTTGCAAGCCAATAATTGCCGCTTTTAAGGTGTTGATTGCACTGGGAATATCGCTTGGCATGCATTAGCATTGATAGTCATTATTAACAGGAATAAGTGCAACATATCTTCTATCATTCTATTCTGTATCGCGCAGGACAGACATTGTACTGCGATCTTATCAAAGACTACGTTGGAAAGTGGGCCGCCTGTAGGTCCGTTTGTACTGAATTATTTTTACTAAACATGTCTACTTGACATGAAAACATGCCGCAAAACAATTAAGTAAGTCACTAAACAATGAGGAAAGAATAAGGTGAGAATAACTGTCGTGGGCACTGGATATGTTGGTCTGGTGACTGGAGCTTGCTTTACCGAAATGGGGAATCACGTTACCTGTGTCGATATTGATGAGGCAAAACTGGCTGAACTGCGTAACGGGATCATCCCTATTTATGAACCAGGCCTCGATGATGTGGTTAAATCTGGCGTCGATGCTGGTCTGCTGACGTTTAGTTCAGATATTGCCGAGGCCATCAGCAATGCGGAATATATTTTTATTGCGGTAGGCACGCCACCAGGGGAAGACGGATCGGCTGACCTGCAATATGTGCTTACCGTGGCTGCCGATATTGGGCGGCATTTACAGGGTTATGCGGTGGTTATCGACAAATCCACTGTGCCCGTAGGTACGGCTGATAAGGTGAATCAAACGATAGCCGAGCAATTAGCCGCGCGTCAGTCTGATATTGATTACGATGTGGTCAGCAACCCGGAATTTTTAAAGGAGGGCGCCGCAGTAGCCGATTTCATGCGCCCTGACCGGGTGGTTATCGGCACCGATAGTGAAAAAGCCCGGAGAAAAATGACAGCGCTTTACGACCCCTACTTGCGCTCCAGCGACCGCCTGATGTTTATGGGGGTACGCGACGCGGAAATGACCAAGTACGCGGCCAATGCCATGCTGGCGACCAAAATTTCCTTTATGAACGAAATTGCCAATCTCTGCGATCGGCTGGATGTGGATGTTGAAAATGTGCGTAAAGGTATCGGTTCCGATAGCCGAATTGGTTATTCCTTTATTTACCCCGGCTGTGGCTATGGCGGTTCCTGCTTTCCCAAGGATGTCAAAGCCTTAGTCTACAGTGCTGAGCAGGCCGAGTTTGAACCTTTATTGTTAGCGGCGGTTGAAGAGCGCAACCGTCAGCAAAAACAACAGTTGTTTAATAACATCAGCCGCTTTTTCGGTGGTGAATTAACCGGAAAGCAAATTGCGGTTTGGGGGCTGGCGTTTAAACCCGGCACTGACGATATGCGTGAGGCGCCCTCCATTGTTTTAATTAATGAGCTGATCCAGGCAGGCGTGACCATAAAGGCCTTTGATCCCATCGCACAAAAAACCGCTGCGAGGGAATTTCCTCCCGCCTGGTTGGAGGATGGGCGTCTACAAATTATTGATGATCAGTACAGCGTACTGGAAGGCGCCGATGCCATGGTCCTGGTCACGGAGTGGAAGCGCTTCAGGCAGCCTGACTTTGCCGAGATGAAATCACTGATGGCGTCTCCAGTGATTTTTGATGGGCGCAATCAATATGAGCCAGATCATTTAGCTGACAGTGGATTTAAATATATCGGCATTGGTCGTCGCAATATTAGCCGTGACTGTTAAGTCGCCTGTGTTTGGTTATTTTAAGTAGCGAGCTCTTACTGGGGCCGTGCACTTTTGGATTAATTAATTAGGAAATAAGGGCTTTGTTAGTACCTGTTCTATTATCAGGTGGTGTCGGTAGTCGGCTTTGGCCGTTGTCTCGAGAATTGAACCCCAAGCAGTTTTTACCACTGGCGGGCGATCTCAGTATGTTGGAGGAGACGGTAAAGCGCAGCCAGAGTCTACCGACGACCGCCCCGATTATTGTCTGCAACAACGAGCACCGGTTTATGGTGGCGGAACAGTTGCGCTCCGCACAGGTGAGTGCGGGCGCCATTATTCTTGAGCCGATGGGGCGCAATACCGCGCCAGCGGTCGCCGTGGCAGCCTTACAGGCACTCAAGGAAGATGAGCAAGCGGTACTGTTGGTCATGCCCGCTGATCATGTGGTTAAAAACGTTGAGGCCTTTGCGGCTGCGGTTGAACTGGGATTAAAACAGGCTGAAGACGGTAAGCTGGTCACCTTTGGGATAATCCCTGAATCCCCGGAAACCGGTTACGGCTATATTCGTAGAGCTAGTGAAGAAAACAACGGCTCATATCCTATTGCAGAGTTTGTCGAAAAACCCTCCCTGGACGTTGCTCAGCGCTATGTTGACAGTGGCGAGTACTATTGGAATAGCGGCATGTTTCTGCTTAGTGCCAAAACCTATCTCGAAGAGCTGGAAACCTTTGCGCCCGATATGTTGTCCAGTGTTAAGGCGGCTTTTGATAAGGGCGAGAAAGACCTGGACTTTATTCGCCTCGATGAAGCAGCATTTGAAGCCTGCCCCAGCGATTCTATCGATTATGCGGTTATGGAAAAAACCAGCAAGGGTATGGTCGTGCCACTGGCCTGCGGATGGAGTGATGTGGGCGCCTGGTCGAGTTTGTGGGAAGTGGGTGAGAAAGATGCGCAGGGTAACGTCTCGAAGGGCGATACGATTTTGCACAACACCGAAGGCAGCTATATTCATAGCACCTCCCGCCTGGTCACTACCATCGGGGTAGATAGTGTGGTGGTGGTGGAAACAGCCGATGCCGTATTAGTTGCCGATAAAAACCAGGTGCAGGATGTTAAGGTAATCGTGAATGCCCTGAAGCAACAACAGCGCCAGGAGGTCAACAGCCATACCAAGGTTTATCGTCCCTGGGGTTCCTATGAGTCGTTGGTGAACGCAGACCGGTTTCAGGTTAAGCGTATTATTGTCAATCCCAAGCAAAAGTTATCTCTGCAGCTACATCACCACAGGGCCGAGCACTGGATTGTGGTCAGCGGTACAGCGGTTGTCACCTGTGGTGAGAAAGAGTTTATTTTATCGGAAGACCAGTCGACCTATATTCCTCTTGGAACCAAACACCGATTAGCCAATACGGGTGTTATTCCACTCGAATTGATTGAAGTCCAGAGTGGTAGCTACCTTGGCGAAGATGATATTGTGCGATTTGAAGATGTTTATGGTCGTAGTAAATAAGTGCAGTTTTGAGTTTGCTGTTTTTGAGTTTGTACACAACAGGATAGAGTGAAATGATTAAAAAGTGTTTATTCCCCGTTGCCGGTTATGGCACCCGCTTTTTGCCCGCTACCAAGTCAATGCCCAAGGAAATGTTACCGATAGTTAACAAGCCTTTGGTGCAGTATGGTGTTGAAGAAGCGATTGAAGCGGGGATGAACCAAATGGCCTTGGTAACTGGGCGAGGCAAGCGCTCAATTACCGATCATTTCGATATCAGTTATGAGCTGGAGCACCAGATTGCAGGAACCGGCAAAGAAGCCTATCTGGAAAGTATCAGGGGGGTGCTGGATAACGCAACCTTTACCATGACCCGTCAGCGTGAAATGAAAGGTTTGGGGCATGCGATTCTGACTGGCGAAACACTGATAGGCAATGAACCCTTTGGTGTTATTTTGTCAGATGACCTGTGCATCAATCAGGGCGATAGTGTTCTGGCGCAGATGGTCAAGCTCTACAAACAGTTCCGCTGCAGTATCATTGCTATTCAGGAAGTGCCCAAGGATCAAACTGAAAAGTACGGTGTGATCTCGGGTGAGGCCCTGAAGGATGGTCTTTACCGGGTTGATGATATGGTTGAAAAGCCCAGGCCGGAGGATGCTCCCTCTAACCTGGCGATCATTGGAAGATATATTTTAACGCCGGATATTTTTGATATTTTACGCGATACACCACCGGGTAAAAATGGCGAAGTGCAACTGACCGATGCGCTGCTGACACAGGCCAAGAACGGTTGTGTGATGGCTTATAAGTTTGAAGGGCAGCGCTTTGACTGCGGCAGTGTGGATGGCTTTGTTGAAGCGACCAACTACGTCTACGAGAATATTTATAAAGCCATCTGATCAATAGACGCTGGATCGCTTCACTACGTTCGCGATGACAACATGCTCGTCATTGCGTACCCACAACACTTGCTCCGCTCGCGGGGCAGGCTCAGCGTAGCGCGGCAATCCAGAGCATGAAATAGAGCAAGTCTTTAAACAAGGATTGTTTAATGGAAAGGATTCCTACAGTCTACATTATGTCAAACCAGCGTAACGGCACTTTATACGTTGGTGTAACCAGTCAGCTAAGTAAGCGCGTGTGGGAACACAGGCAAGGGATTGTTGAAGGTTTTACAAAGCGTTATAAGCTTCATGATCTGGTTTATTTTGAGGTTTGTCAGGATATGTACGCGGCAATCTCCCGAGAAAAACAGCTAAAGGCAGGTTCCAGAGCTAAGAAGATAAACCTGATCGAAGCGATGAATCCTTGCTGGAATGATTTGTATAACACGCTTTAACACACTATTCGTCATTTCGAGGAACGAAGTAATCCATACACCCCGTCATTGCGAGGAACGAAGCAATCCATACACCCGTCATTGCGAACGTAGTGAAGCAATCCAGTGTCTCATAAGATACGCACCTTTAATCAACATGATCAAGTGAGTAACCCATGCCCAAAGAGTTAACTTGCTTTAAAGCCTACGATATTCGCGGTCGAGTCCCCGATGAGTTAAATGCGGATATTGCCTATGCTATAGGTCGGGCCTATGCGGAAGTGGTAAAGCCTAAAAAGGTTGTCGTCGGCCATGATATCCGGCTCACCAGCGAAGAAATAAAAGCTGCCGTCAGTCGAGGCTTAATGGACGCTGGAGTGGATGTCTTTGATATCGGCCAGTGTGGCACTGAAGAAATCTACTTTGCGACCTCGCATTTCAAGATGGATGGCGGTATTGCGGTAACGGCCAGTCATAACCCCAAAGACTACAACGGCATGAAGTTTGTGCGGGAAGAGTCAAAGCCGATCAGTGGCGATACCGGGCTGCTGGATATCAA
>CBFIDJ010000031.1:0-46676 GCA_965661375.1 Oceanicoccus sp.
ACAAACAACGCGGGAAGAGCGTTTGGCCATAATGGAGCGTATTCTTGAAATTTATAACCGCCGGGTGGAAGATTTGGCTGATGCGGTTAGAGAGGAAATGGGCGCGCCAAAATCTTTGGCCGGTGGCTTTCAGGTTCATTTAGGCTTAGGGCATCTGACAACGGCTATCGAAGTGTTGAAGGATTTTAAATTCGAAGAGCAACGTGGCGGCAGCCTGATTGTTAAAGAACCCATCGGCGTCTGCGGCATGATTACGCCCTGGAACTGGCCCATCAATCAAGTCACAGTAAAAGTGTTTCCTGCGATGGCGGCTGGTTCGACCATGGTATTAAAGCCTTCACAGGAATCGCATTACTCCGCCCACGTTCTGGCTGAAATTTTTGATGAAGCTGGAGTGCCTGCCGGGGTGTTTAACCTGGTTCAGGGTAAAGGTTCTGTCATCGGTAAAGCGATTGCTGAACACCCCGAAGTTGATATGGTGTCGATTACCGGTTCCGAGGGCGCGGGTGTACAGGTCGCCATTAACGCAGCACCAACCGTAAAACGTGTCTGTCAGGAGTTGGGCGGCAAGAGCGCTAATATCGTTCTGGATGACGAAAATTTTGCGGCCAATGTAGCCGGTGGTGTCTCTGGAATGATGATTAATTCTGGCCAGACCTGTAGTGCCGTGTCTCGCATGCTGGTACCGATGTCGCGAATGGACGACGCCATAGCTGCGGCTAAAGAGGCCACTGCGCAGGTGACGGTTGGTGATCCAGGTAGCGATGTGGCTATGGGACCAGTAGTATCTAAAAGTCAGTTTATTTCAGTTCAGGGCTATATCGAAAAGGGTATTGAAGAGGGAGCGACGCTGGTAGCGGGTGGCCCGGGCCGACCGGATGGATTAGACAAAGGTTTTTATGTGAAGCCTACCGTGTTTGCCAATGTGACTAACGATATGGTGATTGCTCGTGAAGAAATCTTCGGTCCCGTGTTAGTGATTATTGGTTATAACGACATAGATCACGCGGTTGAAATTGCCAATGACTCGGAGTTTGGTCTGGCGGGCGCGGTATCCGGTGCGGACCTTGAACAGTGCCGTGCAGTAGCCAAACGTATTCGTTCAGGTAGCGTTGTTATTAATGGAGGCTTCGATTTCTTTGCTCCCTTTGGAGGCTACAAGAAAAGTGGTAACGGTCGCGAGTGGGGAGAATTTGGCTTCGAAGACTATCTGGAAGTAAAAGCGATTCTCGGCTACGACGTACAGTAATTTTTTACTGAAGGAAGGAAAAATCTAAGCAGGGTGCCCAGCTGTTTTTATGGCTGCAAGCCCTGCTTTTTTATTACTGGTTATTAATTGCCAAGTTAAACCTTACTTTCTTGTCCTGCTAATTCTGACAGCTCTTTTTGTAATTGATAGTTGATGGCTTTCAATAGTTGTTCGAATTCTGCCTCATCGTTTTTTAAGTGAAGCGCGCGATGGATATGCTCCAGTGCATTATCCAGGTGATTCTCCTCAAGGGCTTGCTTGGCTAATGAATAGTGGTAGTAAGGGTTTTGGTTTCTCGCGGATTTTACCCGTGAGATGATCTTTTGCTGCTCGACATAGTCACCCGTTGTCTCATATAAAATGGCCAGGTTATTAAGTGCAGTATAGTGGTCACCATCAATGTCCAGTGCGATTTTGTAAGCTAATTCTGCTTCATTAAGTTGTTGGTTGATACGGTACAGCGCGCCCAGGTTGGACCAAAGTAGAGCTTGTTGTGGGTCAAGCGACAGCGCCTGGGCCAACCGGCGGTAGGCTTGTTGATAGTCCTTGCTAGCATAGGATTCGATAGCGAGATTATTGTAATACTGAGCAAGTGCCTCAGAATCCGTAATGATTTCCGGTGCTGACTGCCAGCTTGAATCATCCCGGTTGATATCAATTTCCAGCTGATAGCCCTTGGGTAATCGAATAACGGAATTCATATGAATATTCATCGCGAGTACATCACCCATTCGATTCCACTTAGGGGCACGCTTGATGATTTGGTATTTAGCTTTCAGCTCAAAATGCCTGGCGACGGCATTAAATAGATTGGCATAAGCCAGGCAATTGGCTTGCCGTTGTTGGAATACTTCCCTGGCGGTATAGGTTGCGTCGTTACGGTACTCAATACCGAGAAACGCCGGGCTGCGCAACAGACGATGAATGGTTTCTACGCGCTGCATGATTGGCATGGACCTGCTTACATGGCGCTCGAAATACTGGATGATATCGGGAGATAGAGCAAGTATGTCGGCTGTTTCAGAGGCCTGCGTTGCCCGCTGGGGGCTTATTGGAGTTACATCTGTCGCGGGCTGAAACGGAGGCATATCCCGAATGGAATATTGTGGCGATAGTACGCTACATCCCAGCAGCATTCCCCCTACCAGTAGAGGTGATAGCAAGGTAAGTAAAACTCTTGAGAATGCACAGCCTCTGATACTTTTTGTCATAGAATTCGACTCCACGATTGTCGAGTCCATGGCAGAAGTATAGCGCGATTAGTAGGTGTTTAGAGTGATAATTTGTTATATAAAAACGCTAAACACGTTGATTTCTGCATAACCCATTTAGACTGATTTTCAAACGTCAAATTGCTGTGAATCTGGCATAAGATTTGTCAGGGCTTTGATGTGGCACTGACCATCTGATTCATCCAGAAATCGAGTTGGCACTGTTTGTTGGCTAAACAACTTTTCCTCCTTGTCGGCAAATAGAGAGTATTGTTGATCCATCACCGTAAGTAGACAGGGTTTTTCGACCTGGCTCTCATTCAGGTAGCAGGCCGCAGTGAAATGATGGCTAAGCACTTTGGCTGAGATCAGCAGTTTACCCTGTGGTCTACGCTCCATCGTTGTTATTCGGGTTAGGTAGGCTGGTTTCTCCAGCGAGACACTGCTGGTATTGCTATCAGTCGATGCACTTTCTGAAGCCTCGCTGTTTTGCGTTTGATCCTGCAGTGCAGAGTTGATAAACAATACCAACTGTCCAATGTCCAGGGCAGTTCCGAGTTTATGTTCAGTAGTTTGTAAAAACAGATCGTCGCTATCGGCATGGGCACAAAGCCATACACTTTTACTGGCGAAGGGTAATTCGGGAAGGTTATTGGCACTCTGACTGGTTTTTACGATGCCCTGATTTTTCACAGCATAATCATAATGGCTATAGGCGATGATAGTATTCAGACTGCTGTAGGCTTTTAGTTTGACTGGTTGGTAAAAGCTGAAAGAGGGTGCGGCAGTTTTTTTCTCCAGCGCAATAATCGATTGGTTCAAGCTGCTTAGTAGCAGTAAGGTCTGCTCGCTGCTTAACTCTGGAAGCGATGAGAGGATTGCGGGCTTATTGTTGATACGGTTTTTTAAGCAGCGCACATAATCCTGTTTCACCTGATTGAAAAATGCCTGAACTAATAGATAAATCGTATTCTGGTCAGGTTCAAGCGGCTCATTGCTATTGATGAGGCTTAATTCATCGGCGTCATGTCGGCTTATCCAGAGTTGCTGCGCTGGGTGACAAGGTGTTAATCGCTGGCTTATGGCCAAAGGAATTACCGAGATCAGTGACCGGTATTGAGTTAGATACTGCTTCAGAGGCCTGTGTAAAGCCGAGGATAAATTGTTGCGCACTAAATGTTGAAGTAATTGACAGGCAATAAAGAGGTCTACAACCGAGCTGTTCTTCTCTAAAGAAAGTGAGGAATGCTGTTGATGTATGCTTTCTGGCTCATAGAGTGACAATATATAAAACAATTTGTGAGCGGTTTTACTGGTGCCGGTAGCGGCAGGAAGGTGTAAGGCTGTTATCAGAAGTTGCTCAAGGTAGAGCATATCCATTAATCGAAAAGCAGTCTCGTTAATGTGTTTTCGCTGGGGTCCATAGATGAGGTTACTGAGGTGATAGTATTCCGAGTAGACCGTTTTGTAACCGGTAATTAAATGCTTAATAGCCGAGTAGGCATAGTCAACCATGTTGACCCGTTTTTCGTCATCGAAATTGCAAGGTTTTCGCTCGTACATCGCAATCAGCGCTTTAATCTTACTGCTCAGTAACGGTGCATAGGTATTTAACAGGGCTATGCGTTTACTGCTGGACAGCGGTGTTTTGCTTAATGCCTCCAGATTCCGGTCTACTATTTCAAACAGCGACGCCATATTTTTCCCTTTCGAGGAAAATAATTTTTCAATGGCGCTTTCGTTGAAGCCACCATCACTGGTTGCATTGTTTTTAATGATTGGCAGTATAAAATCCAGCGGCACTGAGCGTTCGGGCAAGGTGCGCCCGAAATATTGCTCTAACTCTGCCTTGGTCTGTCCCATTTTGGCCAGCCCCTTCGCCGACAACTCGCGGCTTTTAGCCTTTAGTTTATGGCTTAGAGTGGCAAAGGCGCTGTTGAAATCCGGAGTGGGTTCCGGCTCTGCCTCCATCTGTTCCTGTGCAGCTTTTTCCTCTTCGATCTGTTGCGCGATCAGCGCTAACTGCTGTTTGAAAAGTTGATATTTTTCACCGATAGGTATGGTTTTTCTGGCGGGTGACTGATTGATACCGTTATTACTGATAGTTAGTTTCTGCGGTTGATTGCTCAACTGAACAGTCTGTTTTTCTGTCTGGCTTTCAGGGTTCAAAAAAAGTGAAAAATCAATGGGGACGGAGTGTGATTCGATAGCTTGATTTTCCAGCTCTGACTTTGCCGATGATAGTGAAGGTGCGTTAGCTTTGCTTTCAGCAGACTCGCTCAGTGCTTGTTCAAGTTCATCTTCGCTGCCAAACAGTGCGTCTTCGTAGTCATCTTTGCTCTCAATAGCAATTTCGTAATCGGAATAATTCTTTACAGGTACTGACAAAATCGCCTGTTCAGTTTCCTGCTGGGCGTTGGGGTTTTCCTGATAGCTCTTGGCTGGTTCCTTGGCTGCCTGGCTTGAGGGCTTCTCACTGAAAGGCTTTCCATTGCTGCTCATGATCGATATTGCCATTGTGTGCTGATATGGGTTCTAACTTTATCACTATAGCAATGAGTGGGTATATGTATGCATTGATGATGTGCTGATTATCACACTACTGGGCTTTGATGACGTAATGAGACAGAGAAATGGTACAGACTGGAAAAAGTACAGGGACAAAAAAGGGGAGACATTTCAGTCTCCCCCGTGTGTCCAGCATACTGTGATGGTTTATTAGCGAAGCTTACTGCTGTCCCTCAGCGTACCAGGTACGGAAACGATCGTAGTTCGGTGTATCCAGGTTTTCGTTACCGCCGTGGTTGATGGTAGGGTCGATTGGAACGTGGATAACGGTGGGCTTGCCACTTTCAAATGCTGCAGTAACCGCTGCGCCGATATCTTCGCCTTTTTCGACATAGACGCCTTCACAGCCGAGGCCTTTAGCGATTTCGTCGAAGCGAACGTTCTTGCTCCAGTGTACGCCGGGTTCGTTGGTTTTGCCGTGACCAAACATCCGCTTGTAGACACCAACTTCCAGTCCCCAGGAGTTATCCACCCCAACCACGATTACCATAGGCAACTTGAGGCGCTGGACAACTTCCAGTTCACCGATGTGGTACAGGAACGAGGAATCACTGGTGGTTAACAGCACCGGACGTTTGCCGCCATCGGCTACTGAAGCACCGATCGCATAAGGCAGGCCGGTGCCGAGACAGCCAAAGTTCTGGTTCCAGACTACATCGTGGGGTTTACTCTGGAGATAAGTCCAGGTGAAGATAACGGTACAGCCGCCGTCGCGCGCGTGAATGGCGTTTTTGGGCATGGCCTTGGTCGCTTCGATAACCCACTGACCGGTGTGAACGCGACCGCTGTCAGTGCTGAAGTCTTCGTTTGCCAGATCGGCCAGGCGCTGCTTGTCTTCCTGGATCCAGCGTTGTAGATCGGGGTGCTCCGGACGGGGGCTGTCTTTAAGACCGGCAGACAGCTGCGGCACTACAGTACGCAGGTCGCCGACAAGCGGGACGTCGATCGGGCGATTGATGCCAATGGCGGTGGCGTCAAGTTCGACATAGATCCACTTGCGATCCACATTACCTTCTTTCCAGAGGTAGCCAACGCCATAGTGCACGGGCTCACCAATCTCTGTACCGATCGCAACAACGACATCGGACTTAGCGACAATCTCATCGGCCACTTCCGCGAACAGGTAGGGGAAGGTGCGATTCTCAATGCCTTCGATAAAGGCCGTACCGCCTGACGTTTGCAGTACCGGACAGCCCATTAACTCGGCCAGTTCCTTCACTTTGGCACCCGCGCGAGTGCACTGAACGGCATGGCCCACCAGTAGGATAGGGCACTCTGCGCCTTTGATTAGTTCTGCGGCTTTGGCCACCATGTCGGCATCAGCGCCGGGTTCTACCAGGCGATATTGTTCGGGCGGCAGGGCGGGAGGGACATCCAGGTCTTCCCAGATGACGTGTCCGGGGTATTCGATATAGACGGGGCCTGGCGTGCCGGACTGACATACGCGCAGAGCCTGGCGAATGATCTCATCGGTCTGTTCCGCGTACTCAATGCTGGCGCTCCATTTAACGGAATTTTCAAACAGCGCTTCTTGCTGCACAAACTGAATACGACCGCGGCGCACGCGCTGTTCGGTGATCCGGGCGCGCTGGCCGCCAAGGTAAATAACCGGTGAATTCTCTACCAGTGAATTCATCATTGAGCCGGAGGCCAGGGCCACACCGGGGCCGAGTGTGGCAATACATAGTGCCGGAGTGCCGTTCAGACGGGCGTAACCTTCCGCCATAAAGCCTGCTGCTAGTTCATGGTGAGGCGTGACCACGTTCCAGCCCCGCTCTTCGGCGGCCACAAAAAGAGGGATAAAGTTGGGGTCGGGAATACCGAAGACAGTTTTAATACCTTCGGCTTCGAAGAGTTCGAGGATGCGTTCATACACTTTTACGGACATTACTGAGTAACCTCATCTTTGTTTGACTTGCGGTGGCTATCTGGCGCTCGCTGAGTCAGTCGACCGCCGCTTATTGATGTTGTTTTTACTTGTGGTTTTAGTTGTGAATTAGATTTGATGGTAAAGACGGTACCGGAACTCAGCTCAGGGTCTTGCGTGTGACCAGGGGTGTTGAAATAACATCCTATCAGCTGGCGAACAAAGCATACCGTTCTGTGTTTTTTACTTCAACCATAAAAAAGTATATTGGTACGGACAAATATTAATTTTATGTACGATTAATTAGTATATATAGAAGAATGTTTCTATTTTTGAAATTATTTGTCCATACAAAAAGATTGCGTCATCTTTGTCATAGATAACAGTGTAAAAGATCAACCGGCGGCTACCGGCTATGTTGATTCTTGTGCCAGTTGCGAGGCTTTGGCCGTTGCTCCCAAGCTAAATAGTGCAATAGCACTCAAACACATTAGTGCGGCCGTTAGCATCAGGAAGGGGTCATAGCTTCCAAAGTGGTCATAGGTCGCGCCGGCTCCCAAAGGGCCAAAGGCAACCCCGAGTGACAATGACATCACCATGGCACCGTACAGTGCCCCATAGTTTTTCAGGCCGAAATACTTGGCTGCCAGATAGGCAATAACGTCCACCTCGGACCCGAGCGTTAAACCAAATATACAGGCGGCAATAATCTGGCTGGTTGGGTTTGAACCATCAAAAATTAACAGACCGCTGGCGATAATTGGCAGGATAAAGGCAATGCCTCCCACTATATGGCCGGCAAACTTGTCGAGTAGCACGCCGGTGCCGAGTCGGCCAATTATTGAAAAAATCCCTACAAGTGAAGCCACACCCGCTGCGGCCAGCGGTTCAGCGCCGCTGTCTTTCAAAATAGGCACGAAATGAACCACGATACCGATGGCGGTAAATGAGAAAAACCCGCCTGCCATCACGAGTTTATAGAGTGCGGAGGAGCGCAGGCCCTCGGCCAGGCTTAAGCCGGTCAGCACCGGTTTATCTTCTGCGGCAAGGGCTTCCAGTTTGTATTTTTTATCATGGGCACTGTGAAAAAAGAAGAATAACATCGGTAGGACTAATGCAATCCAGGCGCCTCCCATGATGATAAAGGCCGTACGCCAGTCAAAGGCACCGATTAACCAGGTTGCCAACACCGGGAAAACCGTGGCACTGACGGATGCGCCTGAGAGCGTAATCGCAAGAGCCAGGCCGCGGGACTTCTCAAAGCGACTGGTGACGGCACTGGTCCAGACCGTTGCCTGCACGGCCAATGTCGACAGTGCAAGAATACCCCAGAGAAAATACCAGTTTGCCGTCGTGCCGGTGGCAGTACCTAATAAGGCAACCGAGCCGCACATCATGGCAGCCCCGACTAAGCCAATACGTCGTGGCCCCAGGCGATCAACCAATATGCCAATGGGAATACAGAAAATTGCACTAAAAAAAGCAGCGAGGGTAATACCGGAGGAAATTTGCGCGCGCGACCAGCCAAATTCCTGTTGAATGGGTTCAATAAAAGGCCCCATAGCATAAACGTACATCACTGCGGTGGCATAGCCAATCCCGGCAGCGATCGGCAGGGGCCAGTAGTTGCGCCATTCATTCAGAGCGCCTTTAGCAAAGACCATTGTTAACTCCTAAGGGTATTATTGTTATCAATTAATAATTATCTGTGTGTGAGGTTGTGTTCAGAAATATGTTTACTTCTTCGTTAACTGGAGAGTTGCATAAGTTCAATGCGAACGCCATCCGGGTCAGTACAAAAGACTATGCTACCGAAGTCGGAATCGGTATGGGTGTTTTCGAGCACTTGGCCACCAAGGCTTTTTATTTTGGCCGTGGTTGCAGCGAGGTCCCCGACTGTTAGCGTCATGTGCGTAAAGCCAATTTGATTCATCGGTCTTGGTTTCGAGGAGCCAGATACTTCGTGATTAAGGTAACCTACCAGCTCAATCATGGTGTTACCGGATTTAAGCTGATGCGCATAGAACTTAGCGCCGGGGATATCAATTAAAACATCAAAGGGTGCACCAATTTCGCCAATATCACGCTCATGGCTAAAGCCCAGCGCTTCGGTGTAAAAAGCTAAAGATCGATCCAGGTCGGAGCAGCAAATACCTACATGGAGAATAGCGATGTCGTTTGAGCTCATTTTTTATTTCCTGTGTAAAGATTTTGAGTGACTAAGGCTATAAGTAGCTAAATGAATAAAGCTGAACAGGTTATCTCCCAACAAAATTTCCGGGTCTGCGTTCTGTCACGGCGCGAATGCCTTCGGAAAAATCTTCAGTTTTTTGTAATTTAATTTGTTCACCATGTTCATGTTTTAGCGTTTTGATAACTTGTTCTACAAGGTTCCCCCTCAGTGTTGCTCGGGTGGTTAGTAGAGAAAGCGGTGCATTCACTGCAATCTCATTGGCGAAAGCCAGAGCGCTTTCCAGTAATTGGTCGGCAGAGGCAAGGCGATCGATTAAGCCCCAATATTCCAGCTCTTCAGGCTTATAACGGTTACCGGTTAAAAACATTTGTGTAGCGCGTTGCTCTCCGACAATGCGAGGCAGGGTGCAGGTTAAGCCGAAACCGGGATGAAAACCGAGTTTGACAAAATTGGCTGAGAAACGAGCAGCCGTGCTGACAACGCGAAAATCTGCGGCTACCGCTAAACCTAAACCAGCACCGATAGCCGGTCCCTGTACTGCGGCAATGATAGGTTTTTTTACTGAGAAAATTCGAATAGCCTGATCGTAAAATTCGCGCAGCGGATCATCTCCCTTGGCACCGAAACCATTTTCGGACACCAGATCCGCGCCAGCACAAAAAGCTTTGCCTTCAGAGGTAAGCACAGTAGCCCGTATGGTTTCTTCCTGATCCAATTGTTCCAGGGCATCGGCAATTTTTTTCAAGACTTCGACAGTGGCAAAATTGTTCGGGGCATTGTGAAAACGTAGCAGAGCAACGTGCCCGTTGCGTTCAATATCGAGTGTTACAGTCATGAGAATAGATTCCAAATGATAATAAATTCAGTTTATGGTGCTATGATAGAGTTGCTCTTTTGCTGGAGGACTCAACAGTAGATCCTGTTAAAGCAGCAAAATATATCCTTTGCCGCAATATGTCGGAGTAAATGAAATTACTCACCCTTCCAATTAGGTTTGCGTTTTTCTGCAAAAGCCATTGGTCCTTCCTGCGCATCGTCACTGTTGTAACAGTCTTCAGATGCATGTCTCGCTGCGATTAGTGCAGCAGAGCGCCCCATTTCGGTGGATATCATAACTGTTTCGCGAGCAGCTTTCACGGAAAGCGGAGCACCTTCGAGTATTTCTGCTGCTAACACCAGTGCAGTATCCATCAGGTTTTCCGGCTCGGCCAGCCTATTAACTAAACCGATTTCATAGGCGCGCTTGGCAGTAATTGGCTTGCCGGTTAACAGGATTTCCATCATGATTCGTTGCGGAATCATATGAATCAGTGGTGAGGCCCAGGGTGAGCTGCGTCCAACTTTGACTTCGGTAACGGCGAACTTGGCATGGGTACTGGCAACGCAAAGGTCACAGGCCTGAGCAATCATCCAGCCCCCGGCAAAGGCAACACCATTCACTGCGGCAATAGTGGGTTTGGATAACTCAATGGTGTCGTAAGGCAGTGGAAACATATCCCGGGGTGGAACTTTCATACCAGTTTCCACCATTTCCTTCAGGTCGCCACCGGCACAAAAGGCTTTGTCGCCGGAGCCGGTAAGAATCGCAATGCGTACATTGTCATCACGCTCAAAACGATCCCAGGCATCATACAGGCCCTCACGAATATCCTTGGCCAGACAGTTACGGGTTTCAGGTCGGTTCAGGGTGATGATGGCAATCCCATCGTCACGAGAGTCAAACAGTACGGCGTCACTCATTTAAAAACCTCGCTGCTGAATGATGTAGGCAGCTTCAGACAGTTGTTCCTGAAAATCAGGGTGGGCGATAGCGATAAGGCGGCGGGTGCGCTCAGCAAGTGACTGACCTTTTAGTTCAGCGGCGCCGAATTCGGTCACGATGACATCGACATCGGTACGAGCAGTAGTAACCGGGCCTGAGAGATTTACAGTAATGCGTGAGATAGAGCCACCCTTGGCGGTAGCCGGAAGAGCGATGATGGCATGGCCGCCGGGGGAGCGTGCGCCGGCGCGGACAAAATCGACCTGCCCTCCAGTGCCGCCCAGATAATTTGCGCCACTTTGCTCGGCATTTACCTGGCCCGTCAGGTCGACCTCCATAGCGGAGTTAATGGTTACCAGCCGTTCAAGCTGAGCCAGTATCGCGGCATCGTGGGTGTAGCGGGTGCTGCACATTCTGATCAGAGAATTGTTATGGGCAAAATCGTACAGCCGCCTGGTTCCGATCAGCGCACCGTTGATTGAAACGCCAGTATCGATGGCTTTGCGCGCATTGGTAACAACGCCTGCTTCAACCAGCTCTACCAGCCCGTCCCCCAACATACCCGAATGAACACCTAAGTCCTTGCGATCATGAAGTAACCGCAGAATGGCATCGGGAACCGCGCCAACGCCGGTTTGAATGACAGAGCCATCGACAAAATACTGGGCCGCATGTCTGGCAATGGCTTCGTCGAGCTCGGAGATTTTCGCGACGGGTATTTCCACCGGTGCTCTGGAGACTTCAACGGCACAATCGATACGTGATGAGTGAATCATTTCACCCTGAGAGAAGGGCACCTGATCATTGACTTCGGCAATAACCACGCGAGCCTTATCGACAGCGGCTTGCGTATAGTCGCTGATCAGGCCGTAACTATGGTTGCCATTGTTATCGGCTGGGCTTACCTGAATAAAGGCAACATCACAGCCGAGGATATCGGCTTCAATCATTGGCCCTACCTGACTGACATGCAGCGGAATCACACTGAGTTTTTGGGCTTTAGTCAGAGAGCGTAAGGCGCCGATAGCTCCCATACTGGAAAGGGCAAAGCTATTCGTTGCTTTCGCTGTAAACAGGCCGGAAAAACTGGTGGCAATAAAAGCTGACAAATTACCTATGTCGCGCCCCTGTGCAATTAAAGTTTCGACCAGAGTGGTAGGTTCACCACAGGCCTGGCCCATAACAATCCGGTCACCGGGGTGAAGAAACTGGCTGAGGTCGAGCTGTTCGACTGTGGTAGTGGTCATAAACGCCCCGCAGAAGCCAGTAGCGCCTGGGCGCGTGCCAGATGAGGGCGATCAAGCATCGCACCTTTGTAGCCGATGGTGCCGACGCCAGGATGGGCAGCGAAGAGATCGACAATCTCCTGAGCGGCGAGTAGCTCTTCTTCATTGGGGGTAAAAGCGGCATTGATCACCTCAACCTGAGCCGGGTGAATCGCCAGCATGCCGCGATAGCCATCGCGACGCACTTTTTCTGCACGGAGGCGGAGGCCTTCGAGATCGCGAAAATCGCCCTGAATGGTTTCGATCGGTGCGACACCGGCGGCGGATGCGCCTAACAGGCACAGGCTGCGAGCCAGCTCGTAGGTAAATCCGTAACTGCCATCGAGATTACGGTTTTCACTGGCACCTACGGCGTCGGCCAGATCCTCGGCACCCCAGGTCATGGCAACCACACGCGGTGCATTTTTATAACTGCCGGTAGTAAACATACCATCTGCAGTTTCGGTAACTAATACAATCACCTTGGTGACTCCCTGTTCAATACCGTTAGCCACTTCCAGGGCCGACAGGTAGTGATCCAGTAATTCGACATCTTCACGGCCATAGGTTTTGGGCAGCATAATGCCGCCGGGACGGCCGGGCATTACAGCGGCAAGATCTTGTAATGTGTAGGGTCCATCCAGTGGATTCACTCTTACCCACAGACGGTGTTTATCGGCTACCGGTTGTGCCGCTAAAAACTCAGCAATCATGGTGCGCGCCTGTGCTTTATTTTCAGGAGCTACCGCATCTTCCAAATCAAAGATGGCAATATCTGCAGCGCTTGCGGCACATTTTTCCATTTTTCGTTCGCTATCGCCCGGTGCGAATAACCATGAGCGTGCGCTAAAAACCTGAGTATTATCAGTCATTGTGATCAAAACCCTTAGTAATAATCGTTAATATGATTTCGGTAAATCCAACACTCGCTCAGCGATGAAGTTCAAAATCATATGAGGACTAACTGGCGCGGTGCGGGGAATTAATACTTCACGCAAGTAGCGCTCTACGTGATACTCCTGCGCATAACCCATACCACCCAAGGTCAGCATGGCTGTATGACAGGCTTCAAAACCAGCTTCTGCCGCCAGATATTTACCGGTATTGGCTTCGGTGCCGCAATCCAGACCTTTGTCAAATTTAGCGGCTGCCTGCATTATCATCAGGTTGGCAGCTTCCACCTGTGCCCAACACTTGGCCAGTGGGTGTTGAATACCCTGATTCATGCCAATAGGACGATCAAAGACTATGCGCTCTTGAGCGTAACGCGCCGCTTTTTCGATAGCAATACGCCCCAGGCCGATGGCTTCAGCACCCAACAAAATACGCTCAGGGTTAAGGCCCTGTAAAATAATTTTGAAGCCTTCACCTTCTTCACCGATACGGTCTTGTTCTGGAATAAACAGGTCATTGATAAACAGCATATTCGAGCCAACGGCGTGGCGGCCCATCTTTGGGATCAACTGGTGCTCGATTTTCGAGCGGTCAAGATCCGTGAAAAAGAGGGACAGGCCCTGTGTTTTACGCTTACATTCTTCAAGTGGTGTAGTACGTGCCAGCAACATCATTTTGTCGGCAACGTGAGCATTGGTGATCCAAATTTTTTCACCAGTAACTATATAACCACCGTGAACTTTATCTGCACGGGTTTTTAGCTTTGTTGTATCCAGGCCGACGTTGGGCTCGGTTACTGCAAAACACATTTTCAGTTCACCGGAGAGAATGGGTGGAATCATGCGCTGTTGTTGCTCTTCGGTGCCGAAGTGAGCGATAGGCTCCAGGCTAAATACAGGACCGTGAACACTGGAGGCCGCTGTCATACCGCCTCCTGACTCAGAGATGGCCTGCATCATAATCGCGGCTTCTGTTATACCCAGGCCGGCACCGCCCACTGATTCGGGCATAGCTACACCAAGCCAGCCAGCTTCAGCCATGGATTTATGAAATTCAAAGGGAAATTCCGCCTTACGATCCAAATTGAGCCAGTAATCATCTGAAAACTGAGAGCAATGTTTTAAAACTGTGTCGCGAATATTTTGTTGATCTACTGTGAAAGAAAAATCCAAGTTCTTGCTCCTCGACTATGTTTGGCAGGTAAGTTTGGCAGGCATGTTTGGCAGGAAAGTTTCTGTCTCTATGGCTCTTAATAAAGTCGCGACCGGCAATAATATCCAGGTATCAAATAATGCCTTCGGATTCGGTCTGTTTAAAAATCGGCTCTTGGTAGTTTGCGGAAATACCAAATTCATCCATCACTTCCTCAGTATGGGCACCTAAACGAGGTGTTGGGCCATGTACTTTACCAGGAGTTTGGGAGAACCAGGTGGGCACACCTGGAAAGCGCACTTTGCCATAGGGACCGTCGACTGTTTCGAAAAAACCAATGGCGTTTAGCTGCGGATTGTCAAATAGCTCATCAGGGGTGCGCAATGGCGCAGCAGGAATACCTAATTCGCGCAACAGTCCTAACCATTCTTCTGTGGTGCGCTCCTTGAAGGTCTCACCCAGTAAACCGTACACACGGTTAATCTGTTTGGCGCGTTGCTCCAGCGTCGCGAATTCATCGCTGGCCCAGGCGGGTTGCACCGCGTCAATAAACAGAGACCAGTGTTTGTCGTTGTAAACAAGGGCAGAGATGTGTCCGTCTTTTGTCTCGTAAGGGCGACGGTTTTTTGCTATGGCGCGGTGATAGCCTGCTTTGCCCAATGGCGGGTCAAAGATGGCGCGGTCGGCATGTTCGACCATCATGAAAGAGGCCATGGTTTCAAACATGCCCACTTCCACTTCCTGACCTTCACCAGTACGTTCGCGATGATATAAAGCCATGATAGTTGCGTAGAGTACTGTTAACCCAGCGACCTTGTCGGCCATAATAGTGCCGATGTAATTCGCTTGACCGGTTAACCTTTCCTGTACCGCAGGTAGACCACATTCAGCCTGAATAGTATCGTCATAGGCTGGCAGGTCAGCATCGGGGCCACGACGGCTATATCCATAGCAATTGGTATAGATAATATTCGGTTTAATCGCCGACACTGCCTCATAACTGAAGCCCAGTTTGGCAATGGCTTTGGCGCGCATAGAGTGGATAAACACATCGGCGTTTTCAATCAGTTTTCGTAGAGAAACTTTGCCTTCTTCACTTCTCAGATCGAGTACGATACTACGCTTGCCGCGGTTAACATTGACAAATACACCGCTCATGCCAGCCTCGGGGCCGACGGAAACAAAGCGGGTTGGGTCACCGGCGGGTGGCTCGATCTTAATAACATCGGCACCCATATCAGCCATGATCTGGGTACTGTAAGGCCCCATCACCATGGCGGTAAGATCAACCACACGAACACCTGCCAGTGGGCCACATCGCTGGTTTTGATTAGACTTTTTTGTATGATTTTTTTTCATAGGCTGCTTTGGTGAGCGGTCTCGCGGAGAACAGGTTTAATCCGCCTCTGTTAAAAAGAAAATTGTCGGTGGGTGACTATATCGGCCGTTTCTTCGTGCTGTGTTTTCAATTTCGCGTAGCGTTAGACTTTTAACTGTGTTCTGCACGGGGTTTTAGCCCTCGCTCCAGCCGGTATTAGATGCCAGATCAAGGTTAGTCTCTCAACTTCTTCGGCGTTCCTTGACCCATATATTTAGCCAGATTGTAGTGCAGGCTTGGCACCGCTCGCTCCATATAAGGATTAGGTTTCGGTCCGCTGAAGCCGGCAGACTTCATACCTTGCTGCACAGCCGCCATGTTAGAGAAATCCTGTGACAGTACATAGCACCAGGCTTCTTCCGTTGCAGGGGAAAATTCCCACTTGGTTTTGGGTGCTTCGCCCTCTGGATAGAGTTCGTAGACAGCCCCTTCGAAAATACATTTGTCCGGATCGTTGCCATAGGGGCGAGCCTGATAGGTCAGCATATTGTTGACCGAGTGGCCAATTTGGAAATTAGGAAAAATTTGCCAGGCGGTGCCGCTTTTGCCGACGTGTTTAGGGTCAACCGTTGGCCAGACAACACCCCGCGCTTCATCCTCGGCACGGGCAGTAGCCAGCCAGTGCTGCAGTACCTCACCCGGCGGCGTGCCTTCGGGAAGTTCATCCTTCAAGCGCTCTGCAACGCTAACCAGCGTTTGGGTGGTATTGGTATTGGCTTTTTCCCAGGTATATCGCTGCATTTCTGCAGTAGAAATTCTGGGGTCAGCTTCGGTACCGAGGCGCAACTTGGCTGACTGGTTTGCATCCATATCTTTTGGTGCGTCATAGCCAATATTACTATGCAAACCCTGGTTGCGTGCCCAGCCACGGAACGTGCCATACTTATTAAATTCGGGGTGCGTGGCTTGCACGTGATAGGTTTCGTCAAAGGCTTCCATCGCCACTTTCCAGTTACAATCGAAGATACCCCACTTGCGCCATCTGACACGCATGTTTTGTAGTTGAAAGGGATCAAGCATTTCTGCGGCAGGCTCTAAATAGTCAAGTAGCGGTTCGCAATCTGGATCCAGGTTGATCCAGATCCAGCCGCCCCAGGTATCCATATTGACCTTAACCAGATCGTTACTGCCATTGTCCAATGCGCCCTGCCAATCATCCTTAAAAGGTACGTTGCAATTTTTGCCGTTTAGGTCGAAACGCCAGCCATGATAGGCGCACTTAAACTGGCCACGGCTGCCGCTGGCATTGCGCTCGCCAGCGGGGATGTCGATCAGGCGGCGGCCACGGTGAGGACAGACGTTGTGATAGGCCTGAATGTTATTGGCGTCGATGCGCGTAATAATCACTGAGTCATCGGCGATTTCAAAAGTGATGTAGTTGCCGACCTCTGACACCTCTTCAACACGACCGGCTTGCAACCAAACCTTACGCCACAATTTGTCGCGTTCCTGACGGGCATACTCCGGGGAAATATACGCATCCGGAGGAAAGGTGAGGGCTTCTTCTAGCTGGTCAGCAGATGTTATCGTCCTTTCCTTTTCGCTCATCACTACCTCGCATCGGGTTGTTTGTTGTATTGGGCTTTTGTACAAAGCTTGTTTGCTCTCATGCATGCTATTTAAAAGCAGTGCTGTTGCCGTGATTCAGAGTGTCGAGACCCGGAGAATTGATAAGACTGCTTTGAAGTCTTTCATAAGTGAGCTTAACGCTACACATGTCCAGACATATTAATTTTAATAATGCCACAATCACCACTTTTTAATAAGGTTATTGAGCAAATATATTGTTTATGTACGGACAAATATGTCATCATCTATTTTATTTTTGAAGCTGGCCAGAAGGCACCCTTGGCCAGATAAGACTGAGCCCGGTTCGTCAGAAAGACATTAAACAAGTCGCCCTGATGCCTCCGGTCAATAAACATTTAGTGAGTTGTGAATATGAGTGTTGCTAAGTCAGGGTCTGTGACCACCGATAAAGTCCGGTTGCCACAAACATTAACCGCCGACAAATCCGATGAGCCGCTGTATATTCAAGTTTCCAACATTCTCAGAGACGAGATCGTCAGCGGCACTTATCCTGTAGGCGCTTTGCTTCCCACGGAGGATAATCTCTGTGCGCGCTTTTCGGTCAGCCGTTATACCGTGCGCGAAGCATTAAGATTATTGCGCAACGACGGCCTGATCTCTTCAAAGCGCGGTGCAGGGACGGTCGTCATCCCCCCCAGTTCTTCTGATACTGATATTCATCAAGTGATGTCAATTAACGACCTGGTGGCATTTGCAGCGGGAACTAAGCTTGTCATTGAATCCAGCAAGATGGTAAAAATAGACAGCAAACTATCGAAGCTCACAGGTCTACCTGCTGGCGAAGAATGGTTGCGGATGTGTGGGTTTCGACACTCAGAAAGTCTCGATGTGCCGGTGTGCTGGACAGAGTATTACGTCAACCGCGACTATGCGGCAGTTGGCCGATTACTACAGCGCAGCACCGGGCCGGTGTTTACAATTATCGAAGACCTCTATGGCCAGAGTATCAGTAAAGTTCACCAGCAAATTTCTGCCACATTGTTAACACCTGATTTATCAGTAGCTTTTCATGAGGACAGTGCCTCAGCGGCTCTAGAGGTTCGGCGTGTTTATAAGACTACGGATAAAAAAATCGCCCAGGTGACGATTAATATTCATCCCGCTTCACGCTACCAGCACTCGATGACTATGTGCAGGGTTAAAGCCTGATACTTTTACCGCTTCTTATTAATATGATCCTTGCTACAAATGACAGCTCTGGAAGAGTAGGTCTCAAGTTTGTCCACGATGACCTGATTTCACCATCCAGCGGAAGTCTCGAGCGTAGTTTTGAGATTATTGGGATTGCGTTGATTCCACCCCATCCAACAGCGGTTTGTGCAGGCTGAAAATTCCCCGCAGCTGACCTGCTTCGTAACCCGTTGCCCGATCCTCGGGGTAGTACTTTGCCAAGGCCTCAGTGACATTGGCAGAGATAGTCTGGCCGTGGCAAACCAGGCATAAGGGTTCAGCTATTTGTGCCTTGGCAAAGCGAAACCCCACGGCTGTTACCGCGGTGCGTGTGAGCGAGGAGGGTGTCTCGCCAGCGGCGAGTCTGGTTTTAAAAATATCGATAGTTTCAGTTTCCCAGGCATCGGGTGTGGCGTCCGGATTGCGGTTGCGTGCGCTGACCCGTTTAATGGTCCAACCGTTCTCTTTGCTAAGTTGCGCCGCAATGTCCGGCGCTTCCTTGGCGCATACTTCGATAGCGTGCACTGGCCCGCCTTTAGTGAGTGCAGTTTTTAACCGCGGCTTAAGCTGGCTGGCAAACTGCTGTACAAGGGATACTGCCTGTTGTTCATTAGCCTGTAAGTCGTCAGCCTGCAATTTGTCAGTAAGTTCTGCTTGAGCGAGTGTAGTGAAAGCGGTCAAGGTGATCATAAGCACTAACTTTTTAGATAAGTTGCACCGTGCGTCTACAATATCGGTTATTGCTGTTGTCATAAATCGGGATCCTTTATAAGGAAGACGTACATTTTCAGGAAAACGCACAGCCTGATGTCTTACCAAATTTCTTCAGAATCATCGCTAGCGGGCAAAAGCCGGTAAACGCCGCCTGAAGCATATTGGCACCAACAAAGGCGGTAAACCACAGCCAGTAGACAGAGTGTAATTGGCTCAAGGCCAGGCTAATCAGAATGAAACTCCCGGCAAAAGCAAAGACGAGTCGATCAATGTTCATAATGGCCTCCATCAGGCTTTGAGTTTTTCAATACCAAGCATTTTAAGTATTTGCTGTTCGTAGTAGGGATCGGTTTTACCAGTACGGATTTTGTGAAGAAAATATTTTTCAAAGGCAATTTTTGCCATGTGCACCCATTTCCCCTTGCGCGCCCAGGTAACGTTGCGCGGTGGGATTTGTGGCAGGGCGACAAAGGCGATACCGGTGTCTCCCATATCCGCCAGGCATATTGCATTCCAGGTGGCTTCGGCGGAGGGCAGCTCCCCGGCAATATCAGCGGCAATATTTTCCACGGTGGCGGCCACCATTGACTCAATCATATAGCCGGTTTTTGGTACGCCAGTCGGCACTGGCGTGGGTTTTTGAGGGGCAATCGCTACGCAGACACCGACGGCGAAAATATCCGGGTGTTTAGGGTTGCGTTGAAATTTATCGACGATGACAAATCCGCGCGGGTTGACCAGCCCTTCGATGTTCCTGAGCGGATTGATACCGGTAAAGGCGGGCAAAATCATGGAGTAGCCAAAGGGCAGGGTGTGCTGCTTGATGGTCTCACCCTTATCGTTGCATTCATCAACGGACAGGTTCCCGTTTTCAATGGCAGTGATGCTGGCATTGGTAATCCAGTTGATATGCCGCTCGCGGAATTCACTTTCCAATAAGGTTTTGGAATCGCCGACGCCATCGAGGCCCATATGTCCGATATAGGGCTCCGGGCTGATGTAAGTCATCGGAACTTTGTCACGGATTTTACGCTTGCGCAGGTCAGCATCCAGAATAAAAGCGAACTCATAGGCCGGGCCAAAACAGGAAGCGCCCTGTGCTGCGCCCACCACAATAGGGGAGGGGTTGGCGACGAAGGTTTCCCAGGCGTCGCGGGCATGTTCCGCATGGTCGATATGGCATACCGATTGAGTAAAACCGTCGGGACCCAGTCCGTCGATTTCGTCAAAGGCCAGCCGTGGGCCAGTGGCGAGCACCAGATAGTCATAATCCAGGGTGGAGCCGTCACCGAGCTCAAGGTATTTGCTATCGGGGTTGAGTTTTTTCAGACCCGCCGCGCTGAAGTTTATGCCTCTTTTCTGCAGCGGTTTTTCTACTTCAATGCAAACTTCTCTGCGCTTGCGCCAGTTGACAGCGACCCAGGGATTAGAAGGGACGAACTGAAAAGTCGGTGAATCTGACAGTACCGTAATGTGGTGTTGTTTGCCGAGTTTTTCACGTAGTTCGTAGGCCATGGGGAGGCCACCTATACCAGCGCCGACGATCACAATTTTTTTCATCACGGTTGCCTTCAGCCTGTTTGGTCGGGCTTAACGCCCAACAGAAATAATAAATAGCATGAACTGTTTTCGAATAACTTGTTTTTAATCAAGGTTTGCACAATAAATATCGTGCATCGTTTCCAAAATTCGTTTGGCGCTGTCATCACTTAGGGCATAGTAAATAGACTGCCCTTCACGACGGGTTGCCACAATACCCTGACTGCGCAGGCGGGCCAGATGCTGAGATACTGCTGACTGACTCAGGCCCACTAATTCCTCCAGTTCTCCTGCTGTATGCTCACGAGTGACGAGAGCGCAAAGGATGAGTAGCCGCGAGGGGTTGGCCAGGTTTTTTAGCAATTCGGCCGCTTCTGTGGCATTGCGCTGCATGGTAGTGATATCCATGGATTGTGTTTTTTTTCTAGGCATATGTTTTAAGTATCAATTATCTTAATTAACGATTTACAAAGAGTTTGTATATTAGTTTAAACTTATATAATATGCATCTAATATAAGTAAGTTCTAATGTATTTGCAAATTTATTGTTGAACTCTTTTTCGGGGAACGCAACATGGCTAAATCTTTTCTCGCAGACAAAGCGGTTTACTATGCGCTGAGTCACCCCAAAATGGTAATCCGGGTTACAGCGGTGATCACCGTGGTACTGTTGGTGCTGGCGGCGATACCTAATGCTGTCGATATACCCCTACTGAAACCGCTGACTGTGGATACCGATCCGGAGAATATGCTCTCCCATGAGGAGCCGGTGCGGGTATTTCATGATGCGGCGAAAAAAACCTTTTCTCTCTATGACATGATTGTAGTGGGTGTCGTTAACGAGTCGCATCCCCAGGGGGTATTCAACAAAGAATCACTGGGTCGTATTTATGCACTGACCAACTACGCTAAAACGCTCACCTGGCCCACCGGCGATGACTCGAGCACAGACCAGTCTCAAAAGCGTGAGGGCGTGGTAGCGGTGGATATCATTGCGCCATCGACCGTGGACAATATTGAGCAGGGCGGTTTGGGTGTGGTGAATTTTTCCTGGTTGATGCCAGAGCCACCGACAAGCGATGCAGAAGCGCTTGCCATCCGCGAGCGGGCCCAAAATATTCCGTTTTTAAATGGCACGTTGGTGTCCGAAGATGGCAAGGCAGTTGCGATTTACCTGCCGATTTCCTCTAAGACCTTATCTTACCGGATCAGCAATGCACTGACCGACTATGCCGCACAGTGGGATGGGGACGATCAGGTCTATGTTACTGGCCTACCCGTGGCCGAAGATACCTTTGGGGTGGAGATGTTTATCCAAATGGCAATCTCAGCCCCACTGGCTATGTTGGCCATTTTTCTGCTGTTGTGGTGGTTCTTCAAGAAGCTGATACTGGTTACCTCACCGATGATTGTCGCTATGGTCAGCGCACTGGGCACAATGGCGCTGTTGATTATTTCCGGCAATACCATTCACATTATGAGCTCGATGATTCCGATTTTTATTATGCCGATAGCGGTGCTCGATGCGATTCATATTCTCTCGGAGTTTTTTGATCGTTATCCGGTGTACAGGGATCGTCGCGAAACCCTAAAAGAAGTGATGCACACCTTATTTGCGCCGATGTTATTTACTACGCTGACGACTATGGCAGGGTTTCTCTCACTGGCCATTACTCCGATACCGCCGGTGCAGGTGTTCGGTATTTTTGTTGCTGTCGGAGTGTTTATTGCCTGGCTGCTGACGATGCTGTTTATTCCGGCCTATGTGATGTTAATTCCAGAAGAAAAGTTGGCAGGTTATGGGCATGCAGGTTCTCAAGGCACTGATTCTCAAAGTACTGATTCTCAAAGCATAGCTTCTCAAGATATAGACTCTCAAAATACGGGCAATGAAGGCGAGGAAGATCATACCCTGATGGGGCGTGGCCTGATGGCAATGGGGCGAGTGACCACTGCGCGCCCAGGATGGGTGCTAGTGCTGACGCTGCTGGTCGCGGCAGTGGCTGTATACGGCATCACGCTGATTAAAATCAATGACAACCCCACCAAGTGGTTTGCGGAACAACATCCAATTCGCGTGGCCGATAAAGTGTTAAATGACCATTTTGGCGGCACCTATATGGCCTATCTATCCCTCGATGCGCCAGAAAACGTTGAAGCCAATAGCCCGCAGTTGATTGATGAACTGAACCAGGCGCGTACAACGCTGACAAGCGCTGGTGTTAGTCAGGCAATTTTCCAGCAGTTAGAAGAGCGCATACAGCGCTTGGCCGCGGACGATAGCGATCAACTGTTAGCCTCATTGGCGGGCTATGTGGAAACCCAAATGGCTGAGGCGCCGGGCGATATTTACTACGAATGGGACGAGTTAGCCCTGTGGTTGGATGGCCAACGGCAAAGGCAGGAAATTTTTAAGCAGCCGGAAACCTTGCATTGGATGGAGCAATTACAAGTGGCAATGCTGGATAACGATAAGGTCGGCAAGATCAATTCACTGGCGGATGTGGTGAAAACCGTGCATCGCGAATTGCTGTTGGGAGAGCAGAGCGCCTATCGCATTCCGGACACAGCCAACGCCGTGGGGCAAACATTAATCACCTATCAAAACAGTCACCGGCCACAGGATTTATGGCATTTCGTCACTCCGGACTATCGCCGCTCGAGCCTATGGCTGCAACTCACCAGCGGCGATAACCGCGATATGGAAGCAGTGATAGCTAGCCTGGATAATTTTTTACGTGATCACCCGGCTCCGCATGGTATCGAGGCGAACTGGTTTGGACTGACCTATATCAATGTGGCCTGGCAGGACAAAATGGTGTTCGGCATGCTGGAGTCTTTTCTTGGTTCGTTTATTGTGGTGTTGTTAATGATGACGTTGTTATTTCGCTCATTGTTGATGGGCATACTTTCGATGATTCCGCTGACATTAACGGTTGGTTTGATCTACGGCATTATCGGTTTGATCGGCAAAGATTACGATATGCCGGTGGCGGTACTCAGTGCTCTCAGCCTGGGCCTGGCCGTGGATTATGCGATTCATTTTCTGGCCCGCTCCCGCGAGGCAGTTTCGGTTCATGGCAGCTGGTCAGCGGCGGTGCGTCATGTATTTGGTGAGCCAGCCCGCGCTATCAGTCGCAATGCTATTGTGCTGAGTGCCGGATTTTTACCACTGTTAGCCGCACCGCTGATCCCCTATCAGACGGTGGGTATTTTTATCGCGGCGATTATTCTCTGCGCCGGTATTGCCACGCTGGTGATTATGCCCGCGCTGGTGACGCTGTTGCAAAATCGCCTATTTAACAAGGAGTAAGCTAATGAAAAAACGGGTGATGGGTTTTCTAACATTATTAGTCAGCGGAGTTTTAGTTAATCCGCTTTGGGCCGGAGATGATAACGTCAATGCCAATGACCCTTCTGTTGAAGACATTGTCCAACGCGTTAACCACGTGGCTTACTATCAGGGCAAAGACGGGCGCGCCCAGGTTCAGATGGTGATCACTGACAATCAGGGCCGTCAGCGGCAACGTAGCTTTACTATATTGCGACGTGACACACCCGATAGTGAGTCCATTGCCGATCGCGGCTATCTTGGTGAGCAGCAGTTTTACGTCTACTTTCAACGGCCGGCGGATGTCAACAAGATGGTGTTTATGGTGCATAAAAAACTGGCGGGCGACGATGATCGCTGGCTGTATCTGCCCGCGCTGGATTTGGTCAAACGCATAGCCGCCAGCGACAAGCGCACCAGTTTTGTCGGTTCCGATTATTTTTACGAAGATGTCAGCGGTCGCAGTATCGACCTTGACCAGCATGAGTTGTTGCGTACTACGGACAATTATTATGTGTTGCGTCATACGCCGAAGGATCCGACCGGTGTGGAGTTTGCCTATTACGATATGTATGTCCATAAGCAGAGTTTTATTCCTGTGCAAATCGAATTCTTTGAAACCAGTGGCGAGAAGTACCGCGTGGCAAAGGCGTTGAAAGTTGAAACGGTTCAGGGTTACCCCACCGTGACTGAAGCCAGCATGGAAAACCTGAAAACCGGCAGTAAAACAGTGATGCGCTATAGCCAGGTTGCATATGATGTCGGTGTACCGGAGGAGGTGTTTACCGAACGTTACCTGCGCGCGCCTCCCAGAGATTATTTACGCTAGGTAATTCAAAAAGTGGACGTGATGAAGCAACTGAAAACAGTAGTGCACTGGCTACTCCCATTAGTTGGAGTGGTTGTCTATACCTTAGCGCTACACTCTAACGCTTATGCCGAGGAGCCTTCGTTGCCTGCGGGTTTGGGTGACAGTGAACCCGAATTGCCCAAAGGGATCGATTCGAACGAGCCACCACTACCGGCCGGCATTCACTCTGACGAGCCGGAGCTGCCTCAGGGAATATCGAGTGACACCACAGTTTTGCGCGAGGAGTCTGCATGGGAACCGTCGCAGAAAAGTATGGCCAATCAATTGGGCATCACCGGTTTTTGGGAAGTTCGCGGCGGATTGCGTACGAGGAACCCGGTTGCACAGCGCCATACTACGCTGGCCGAAACCCGGCTTGAGCTGGAAAAAGATTTTCACTGGAATAACTGGAACAGCAAGCTGATGGTTGATGTACTGTATGACGACGTCGCCGACAGTCAGCATAATGACCTGGAAACCGGTGACGGCTGGCTGGATCTGCGCGAAGCCTGGCTACAGCGCCGTCTTGGCGATCATGCGGATCTTAAACTCGGCCGTCAGGTGTTGACCTGGGGCGTAGGCGATCTGCTGTTTATCAACGACCTGTTTCCCAAAGACTGGAACAGTTTTCTCGCCGGTCGCGACGAACAGTACCTTAAAGCGCCCTCCGACGCCCTGCGTATCGGTGCCTACAGTCAGGTCATCAACATCAATGTGGTCTATACCCCACGCTTTGACAGCGACCGTTTTCTCGATGGCAGACGCTTGTCCTACTACAGTACCGCGCTCGAAGAAGTGGTGGGCCGCAATGCTGTGGTGACTGTCGACCAACCGAATCATATTTTTGACGATGGTGAAGTCGCAATTCGTGTATACCGACAACTGGCAAGCTTTGAAGTAGCGGTCTATGGGTACCATGGTTTCTGGAAAAGCCCTGCCGGATTTAACCCCGGCACCGGGCGGGCAACTTTCCCGGCGTTGCGGGTAGTTGGCGCCAGTCTTCGCGGCCCGGTAGGTCCTGGAATATTCAGCAGTGAAATCGGCCACTACGATTCCCGCGATGACAGCGGCGGCGATAACGCCTTCGTCAACAACAGTGAATGGCGCGGTCTGCTCGGCTATGAGTGGGAAGTGGCAACAGACACCACCCTCGGATTACAGTATTACGTCGAAGCACTGCAGGATTACGGCGCCTATAAAAACAGTGTGTTTCCAGGTCAACCGTTACGGGATGAATACCGTCAGCTGCTGACAGCACGTTTAACCCACCTGGCAATGAACCAGAACCTGACCTTGAGTTTTTTCGCGTTCTATTCACCTACCGATAAAGATGCCTATCTACGGCCTAAAGTCAGCTATAAGGCAACAGATAATTGGTTGATAGAAGGTGGGTTTAATATCTTTATTGGCGGCGAGCAGGAAACATTTTTTGCTCAGTTTGAAAGTAACAGCAATACCTACGCCGCTGTGCGTTATAGTTTTTAAGCAGAGGGAGCACGTTAATGGAATTTGATCCTATTTTACTCGCACGTATTCAGTTTGCCGCCAATATCAGCTTTCATATATTGTTCCCTTCTATCACCATCGGCCTCGCCTGGTTGCTGCTGTATTTTCGCATTCGCTTTACTTTTACCAAAAGTGAAGTCTGGGAGCTTGCTTATCAGTTCTGGGTAAAAATCTTTGCGCTGACCTTTGCGATGGGTGTGGTTTCGGGTATTACCATGAGCTTTCAGTTTGGTACTAACTGGCCGGGCTTTATGGAAAAAGCAGGCAATATTGCAGGGCCACTGCTGGCCTATGAAGTACTGACGGCCTTTTTTCTGGAAGCCTCTTTTCTCGGAGTAATGTTATTTGGTAAGGATCGAGTGTCGAACAAGATGCATTTATTTGCCACGTTTTTGGTGGCATTCGGTACTTCATTATCGGCGTTCTGGATTCTGAGTTTGAATTCCTGGATGCAGACACCAACCGGCTACACCATTGAAAACGGCGAATTTCTGGTCGACAGTTGGTGGACGATTATTTTCAATCCATCATTTCCATATCGCTTGTTACATATGATGATTGCCTCTCTCCTAACCAGCGCTTTTCTGATTGCGGGCATGAGCGCATGGCGGGTGTTGAAAGGTGTGCATGGTCCGGGCACCTGGAAAGTCATGCGCACCGGTGTTGTGATGGCCGCAGTGCTGGCTCCCATACAGATTCTGGTCGGCGACTTGCATGGCCTCAATACATTTGAACACCAACCCGCAAAAATTGCGGCGGTTGAGGGGATATGGCACACAGAGAAAGCTGCGCCACTGGTGTTATTTGGATTTCCTGACGAAGCGCAGCGGGAAACCCATCTCGCTATTGAGATACCCAAAGCCGCCAGCCTGATTTTAACGCATGATCCCGATGGCGAGATTCGCGGCTTGAATGAATTCGTCGATGCGCACCCACCGGTAGCCATTGTGTTCTGGTCGTTTCGTATTATGGTGGCCATAGGTGTACTAATGCTGGTCGTATCATGGTGGGCTGGCTGGTCCCTGCGTGGCGGTCGGGACGCGCGTTCTCCGGTATTGCACGCGCTGTCGTGGATGACCTTTTCAGGCTGGGTTGCGGTACTTGCCGGCTGGTATGTGACAGAAATAGGTCGCCAGCCATGGATAATCAACGGCTTGTTACGGGTTGATCAGGTAGCCGCTGAGCATAGCTCCGCTACGCTGACCGGAACGCTGCTTGGCTATATTGGTCTCTACCTGTTTTTGCTGATTGCTTACATCGGTGCGCTGCGATACCTGTCGACCAAACCGGCGGGTTCGCTGACTCTGGCACCGGGATACACCACGACTGAATCATAGAGAGAATTGCGATATGGACTATTGGTTGCCTGTAATTTATCTGTTGATCATGGGCTTAGCGCTTCTGATTTACGTTATTCTGGATGGCTATGATCTTGGTGTGGGCATACTGTTACCCGGTGCCAATGAAGACGAGAAAGATACCATGATCGCCTCGATAGGACCGTTCTGGGATGCCAATGAAACCTGGATAGTCCTTGGAGCAGGGGTGCTCCTGGTCGCCTTTCCCAAAGCGCAGGGCGCTGTATTAACGGCGTTGTATGTTCCGGTTACGTTGATGTTAATTGGACTGATTCTGCGAGGTGTGGCGTTTGACCTGCGGGTAAAGGCGGGCGACTCACATAAGGGGCTATGGAATAAAGCCTTCTTTATCGGCTCGCTGGTTGCTTCGGTATGTCAGGGCTGGATGCTCGGTTATTACATCACGGGATTACAAGACAACACCTTGAGCTTTCTGTTTGCAGCGCTGATTGCGGTATCCCTGCCTGCACTCTATGTGGTATTGGGCGCAAGCTGGTTATTGATGAAAGCCGAGGGGGCACTTTATCAAAAGGCGCTTCGCTGGGCGCGACTGGGGATATTACCCATGGGGGGCTGTCTTTTACTGATCTCCATTGCCACGCCTATTGTCAGCGAGGTGATTGCAGCACGCTGGTTTACGCTTCCCAACGCCATTGGCTTATTACCCATACCTCTGAGCTGCCTGTTGATTTTTGGCGCGCAATTATGGCTTGTCCGGCAGCCAGATATTCTATCCCGAGGATACGAATGGACGCTATTTGCCAGCCTGGTCGTGCTCTGCATTATGGCAGCACTCGGCCTTGCCTATAGTATTTTCCCCAGCATTATTATCGGCCAGATGGATGTATGGGAAGCGGCAGCAGCCAGTAATTCCCTGTTATTTATGTTGTACGGTGTACTTATTACGCTGCCACTCATTATTGGATACACCATTTATGTCTATCGGGTATTCCATGGCAGAGCGACATCACTGAGCTATGAATAACAAATTTTCAAGAGGCTCAGATCACTTGCTAACAAAATGTTACTAGACAACAAAAAGGCGATGCCAACAATGCGCGCTATGGTCTTTGTCGGTACAGGTAAACCGTTACAGTTGCAGCAACTGCCGGTACCTGAACCCACCGCCGATCAGGTACTGGTCCGGGTTAAGGCCTGCGGTATCTGCCGCACGGATTTGCACATCATTGATGGTGAGCTTGATGAGCCTAACCTGCCGTTGATTCCCGGTCACCAAATTGTTGGTGAGGTGGTCGCGTTGGGAGAATCGGTCAAAGGCTTAGTCATCGGGGATCGTGTCGGCATACCCTGGCTTGGTGGCAGTTGCGGCTGCTGCGATTACTGTTATCAGCAACAGGAAAATCTCTGCGACCATGCTGTGTACACAGGCTATCAACGAAATGGTGGTTTTGCCGAATACACAGTGGCTCGCGCTGACTTTTGTTTCCCCCTGCCGGATCATTATGACGACACGCAGGTGGCACCACTATTGTGCGCTGGCTTGATTGGTTATCGCGCCTACCGTATGGCGGGCGAGGGCAAGCTACTCGGCTTGTATGGTTTTGGCGCGGCGGCGCATATCCTGATCCAACTGGCGACAGCCGAAGGCCGCCGCGTGTTTGCGTTTACCCGCGATGGTGATACAAACGGGCAGGCGTTTGCGCGTTCACTTGGTGCGACCTGGGCTGGTGGCTCGAGTGATACCCCACCGGAGTTAATGGAAGCGGCAATTATTTTTGCCCCCGCCGGCGAATTGGTTCCGATAGCCCTAAACGCAGTGCGCAAAGGTGGGCGAGTGGTTTGCGGCGGTATTCATATGTCAGATATTCCCAGTTTTCCCTACAGCTTATTATGGGGGGAGCGGCAGCTGCTGTCTGTGGCCAACCTGACTCGCCGCGATGGAGAGGAGTTTCTACCCAGGGCCGCCGCTATTCCTGTTCAAACCACAGTAACCCGCTATACACTGGAACAGGCTGGCCAAGCGCTGGAGGATTTGCGTGATGGTCGTTTTAATGGAGCCGCAGTTGTTGTGCCTTAGCTTTTTTTGTGACAGTAGCTTTGTCGAGCCTTAAAGAGTGTAAGGCCTTGGTCATCCATAGTGTGTAAACCGGGGTTGTGGCCGCAGAAGTGGATATGTCAGGCTATGAAGCTGGATGATATTCAACCCAGCCTTTAATCGCTGCTATATAGACAAAATGGCTACCCAGACGAGTGACCTGACGAAGATCGCCATGGGTAGGAGGGTCATAGATTTCCAGGCCTTCCAGGGCCAGTGAGGTGGCCATTGGCTCTTTACGAATAAGTTGATTTTTATCCAGTGAATCCAGGTGCAATTCGCTGTCGCTCCAAATCAAACCGTCGCGTTCGACCGGTGAATTTGCATGTAAACAGGCGCGCACAAAAACCGCTGCCGTTCCGGCCATTTTCTTGTAGAGATCCATATAGCTTTCTTCCTCTCGGCACCCAATCTGAAGTCTACCGAAGGGAGTAAGCAATGCACTGATCTATATCAAATGACATTTAGTCGACTACAATTAACGGACAGCTCAACTGCGCCAGCAACGAGGCCAGGTCTGCCTGTTCTCGTCGACGGGAAATCACCACATAATCAAATTGATTGCCACTTTGTTGCAGAGTGGCAGCCAGATCACTGGCTTGCAGATAATCGATCTGCGTTCCTTCAGGCAGCAGTTGCTTTACATTGCTGGTGTTCTCCTGCGTGGTGATCTGTACCAGTGTTAACTGAATCCCGTCACCCTCCAACGGTGTTAGCAGTGCCGCCAGAGTTTGATAAAAGGCTTCACCGCTACCATCGATCACCAGAATATGCTTGTTGGTGGAGGAGGTTTTTTTGACAGTTTTGCCACGTTCATAAATGTAATAATCAGCTCCGGCCAGATCATTGAGATGAAAATCCCGTCGTCGCCCGCGCTGGGAGCTGACACTCCATCGTACTGATTTCGATTCAGCCCGCTGAGCCAAACGTTGTTGAAACCGGCTAAGAATATCGTGAAAAGCCGACTCCAGACTGCCGCTATCAAAATCCCGCGGCTCTCCTGTGATCATACAAATTTCCCGAGTGAAGGGCAGTCCAGCTGAACTTAGCAGATCAGTATCCTCGATAAAAATTCCGTGCAGCGGGCGCTTTAGCCGCGCCGCCATGCTGACTGCATATTCGATGGTGGCGTCAGAAAATAGATTGCTATCAATGGTAATGACAATGCGGCTTTCGCTTAGTGTTGAGGCGGCGTCAGTCATTATCTGCTCCTCCATTGTCTATCGATGCCTTGCCACTACCCTCGTTGGCGAAACGTTGATGCAATGACTGAAGCTCTTTAATGCGGGCGACAATCTTGCCGTTAACGCTGTCAGGGGGATAATTGCCCTGGCTATCTTTTTCACCTATCGCCAGTCCTGACAACTTAGCCATCACATCGTCAACGTGTTCCGCTGTGTAAATGGCAAACTGGCCATTAACGACGGCTTCACGAATATCTTTCCTCAACATCAGGTGCACCTGGTTACTGGCGGGGATGATGACCCCCTGATCTCCAGTCAGTTCGCGACTGTTGCAGATATCAAAAAAGCCCTCGATTTTTTCATTAACGCCGCCAATCGCCTGAATATTACCATGCTGGTTCATCGAACCCGTGACGGCATAATTTTGTTTGATAGGGATATCCGCAATAGCTGACAGTAGCGCGCACAGCTCTGCGGCCGTGGCGCTGTCACCGTCGACACCGCCGTAAGATTGTTCAAACACCAGACTGGCCGACAGCGGCAACGGATTGTTTGGCGCAAACCGTGAGGCAAGGTAGGCGCTGAGAATTAACACACCCTTGGAATGAATTTCGCCACCCAACTTTGCCTCGCGCTCAATATCCACCACCTTACCGGAACCCAGCCGTGCAGTGGCAGTAATGCGAGAGGGGCTGCCGAAGGCCTGGTCGGCCAAAGCAATAACCGTCAAGCCATTGACCTGGCCGATAGCGGTGCCGCTGGTTTCGATCAAGCTGATCCGGCGGATAATCTGCTCATGGTATTGCTCGCGAATACGATCCAATCGATAGCGCTGCTTTTCCAGAGCCTGTTCAATATGTGCCAGCGTGACCTCCGCATCACCGGCTTTACCTGCCCAGTAGTCCGCCTCCTTCAAGACGTCACTGATATATTCCACATGCAGACTTAATTTTGTGCTGTCGTCGGCGTGGCGGGAGGCGGATTCAATCACCCGTGCTACAGCCGCGGGGACGAGTGGTTTAATCTGTTCCTCCTGTTGCAGGGTAGCGATCATCCGCGCGTAGAGCTGATTGTTGTCCTCATTGCGGTCGGTGCGGTAGGAAAAATCCGCCACCACTTTAAACAGCTTATCGAATTCGTGATCGTAATGTTTAAGCAGGTAATAGAGCGGTGCCTCGCCGGTGAGAATGACTTTGACGTTGATCGGTATCGCCTCGGGCTCTAACGATAGTGTGCTGGCGAGACTGAGCACTTGCTCCAGCGAGGTGATGGTCACCTGCCGGGATTGTAGTGAGCGTTTCAGCCCTTCCCAGGCATACATATTTGACAATACTTTTTGAGCATCCAGTATCAGGTAGCCGCCGTTGGCACGGTGCAGGGCGCCCGGCTTGATCAGCGTGAAATCGGTGAGCAGGGTGCCCATCTGAGAAACATGCTCAATGCGGCCTACCAGATTCTGATAGGTGGGATTGTCTTCAAAAATAATCGGGGGAATATTTTTATCAGTATTGTCGACCAGTACATTTACTTGATAAATGTGGTACTCCTGAGCCAGGCGTTCGACATTGTCCACCTCAATATTTTCTGCTCCAACATTGTCACCTTCCGGTAAAAAATCCTGTGCGTTTTCGATCGCATGTTGCTTAACTGCACGGAGATAGCTCAGCATTTCGGGGTAGTCGGCATATTGCTGTTCGATACTGGCAATGAATTGATCGACGGTGATTTGGGTAACTTCCTGGTTCAGGGCCTTCAGGCGGTGACTAACCTCACGGCGAATCAGTGGCATTTCGCGGACAATACTCTGTAATTTCTTCTGAATATCGGCAACGGTACGCTCAATCTCTTCTTGTTTTTCTTTTTCAAGCTTTTCAAATTCCTCCGGAGAAATAACCTTATCCTCGACCATAGGTGCCAGAGTGTAACCTGAGGGTGTGCGCATGAGTGCTATGTTGTGCGCGCGGGCCTCTTCGTCCAGTTCCCTAAAAGCCTGCTCATAACGCTTTTGTGATTGCTCACCAATTTCTTCGCGACGCCGTTGGTAGTCATCACCCTGAAACGCTGCCGGAATAGCAGTGAGTAGATCTTCCACCAGTTGTCGCATATCCCGACAGAGTTGTCGCCCTTTACCGGCGGGCAACTGTAACAACTGGGGTTTTTGAGGATTATCAAAATTGTTAACGTAACACCAGTCGAACAGGGGTGAACGAGGCTGTTCGCGTTTGGCGAGAATTTGTTTGACGAGGCGGTGTTTGCCAAGGCCTGGCGCACCAATGACAAACAAGTTAAAACCGTCCCGTTCAATTTCGACACCAAACTGAATAGCCTCCAGGGCGCGTTCTTGTCCGAGGGGAGTGACCAGAGGCTCGAGCTCGGCTGTTGTGGTAAACGAAAAGTTTTCAACGTTACAGGAGTGGTATAACTGATCCGCTGCCAATTGATTTATCATCTATCCATCCCTACTGAATTGCCTGCTTGTGCTCGAAGAATAAGAGATTCATCGATATCGCGCTATTGATTCGTATCAAATTGTTGAGAGCCATTATCAATCTTAGCAGGTACTGTGACTGTAGTTTCTGCTATCTTATCCCGGTTAGGAAAACTACCATTGAATGCAATACTTAGAACAGTGCGCCTGCCATTTTCGCACCGTATCAATCGATTTGATCTGTTTTATTGAGGAAAAAGCCACTATGGCTGACACAAATAAGGCTAAAGAGCCCCGAAACTCTACCGAGAACCACCAGCAGTGGTTGTCGATTATTTTGTTTGCTTTCGCTGTGTATTTTTTTACCCAGGTTTGGCAGCAACAACCGGTGGAAACCATCAGTTATTCAAAATTTATTGAGCAGGTCGAGAGCAACGAAGTAAAGGATGTATTAATCAAGGGCTCGGATATAAAAGGACATTTACGGGTATCCAGCAGTGACCAAACAGAAAAGCACAGTTTTGACTTTCAAGTGGTTGCTCCTAACTTTGAAAGTGATCGGTTGTTGGAACTCCTGGAAACGCACCGAGTGGAGGTGAATGTTCAGGCTGACCAATTACCTTTCTGGGCCCAGATGCTGGCCGGTTTTCTACCCTGGCTGTTGATTATCGGTTTTTTTATTTGGAGCAGCCGTGCTTTGCAAAGTCGAATGGGCGGTGGAAGTGGCTTATCCAGTTTTGGACGCTCTCGGGCACGGCGTTATGAGGCCAATGGTAGCGGGCCTGTCTTTAACGATATTGCCGGATTGGATTCCGCCAAGCAGGACTTGCAGGAAATTATCGACTACCTGAAGAACCCGGAAAAATTTCACCAGATCGGTGCGCATATGCCCAAGGGGATCCTGATGATGGGGGCTCCAGGTACCGGCAAGACCATGCTGGCGAAAGCTACAGCCCTTGAAGCCGGGGTGCCGTTTTTTTCGGTCAGTGGCTCCGAGTTTATCGAAATGTTTGTCGGTGTTGGTGCCTCGCGGGTGCGGGATATGTTTTTGCAGGCGCGTAAAGACGCACCAGCCTTAATTTTTATTGATGAGATCGATTCCGTCGGAAGGGTACGGGGCACCGGTTTGGGTGGCGGCAATGATGAGCGGGAACAGACCCTCAATCAGATTTTGGCAGAGATGGATGGATTTGATTCACAGGAAGCGGTAGTAGTACTCGCTGCAACCAACCGTCCTGACGTACTTGACCCAGCATTATTGCGCCCTGGTCGTTTCGACCGAAAGATTACGCTGGAATTGCCTCAGCGTTTGGCGCGCAAGCAAATTCTCGACGTTCATTGTCGACACAAACCGGTAGCAGAGGACATCGACTTGGAACAAATTGCCGCGATCACGCCAGGCTTTTCCGGTGCTGATATTGCTAACCTGGTCAATGAAGCGGCACTGGAGGCGACCCGAAACAACCGCAATGTCATCACTCAGGATGATTTTTTAAAATCACGCGATAGGGTGATTATGGGTAGCCCGCGTACCGATCTGCTCAATTCTTCGGAGCGCAGGCGCATAGCCTGCCACGAAGCGGGCCATGCCATTGCAGCCTATTTTGGCGAGCACAGTGATCCAGTACAAAAAGTCAGTATCGTGCCTCGCGGTCGAGCCTTGGGGATGACCGAGCAAATGCCGACAGAAGACCGTCACAATTTAAATGAAGATTACTTACAGGAGCGCCTGTCGGTCTTACTCGGCGGTCGCTGCGCCGAGCAACTGATCTTTGGCAGTGTCAGCACCGGTGCTGCCGACGATTTGCACGAGGCGACCAGGTTAGCCTATAAAATGGTCGGTCAATGGGGAATGGGGCGACAAATAGGTCCGGTTGGTTATGCTGTGGCAGAGGAACACCCCTTTCTTGGTAGGGAGTTATCTGGCCCCAGAGAGTTTAGTGAGCAGACTGCAGGTTTACTTGACCAGGAAGTTCGCGAGCTTTTAAAAGAAGCGGAAAAGAAAACTTTCGCCACCCTGGAAGTGCATCGATCCCACCTGGAGCTACTCCTGGACGCTTTGCTTAAAAATGAAACCTTACAACATGATGAAATTGAAAGCTTACTCACGAAGGCTGCGAGATGACAGCCTTTCAGCTAGCTTGTTCTTATCCGACTGCTTATCAACAAGGCTTAATGGATTTATTGAGTTTTAATTGGATTGATCTTAAATAGCGCATCAATAATGGCCTGTGCTGCCGCTGATGCGGTGTGTTTTTACGATAATAATACCGATGCTGAATCACCGGACTTTTGTCAGGCGTATACACAGCGCTCAAAGCTATCATCAATTCTACGTGAAGTAATATGGTGGTCCTATAGTTTCCTGATAAACTCGGGTTTCGCGCAGCGGTGGTAGCTGCTTGGTAGGACTCGAGGTTCCAACCGAAAAGAAGCTGCCAGCCCCTATGACCTGAAAGCATTATCTATTTTATTACTTCCCGGTTTATATATGGCCACTCTTCGTAATCGGTTGTATCCAAAAGTAAAGATCGGTGCCGACGTTTTCCCGCAGCCCTTCGAGTACCGTGTTCGCCAGTTCGGCAGAAAGAATTAATTCAAATTGCACGCGCTTGCGGCGACCGGTGACCTGTTCTGCAATACTCATCTGCCGGTTTTCACCATGACCGCGGGCAGGGTAGGAGGTAAAGCCTCCCAGCCCGGAAACGGTGAGCAGGTAATCGACCAGTTGGTCTTCCAGTTCTGGCGGGGTATTTAGTATGAGTAACTGTTCCATGCTTAAGCTACCTCGGTTGCGGTGTTAGTGGTGGGTGCTGCGGGAGAGGGGTGCAACCAACGATAGATGATTGGCAGCAGGAACAGCGTCAACAGGGTTGAGCTGATCAAACCGCCGATCACCACAATCGCCAATGGTTTTTGAATCTCCGAACCGGGGCCCGAGGCGATTAACAGCGGCACCAGCCCCAGGGCGCAGGTGGTGGCCGTCATCATCACCGGGCGTAGGCGGCGCAGGGCACCCTGATAAACCACTTCCCCAACGTCGATACCGCGGGCAAACAGGTGGTTAAAGTGTGACAGCATCACCACCCCGTTCATGACCGCAATACCTAGCAGGGCAATCAGCCCCACCGACGCGGGCACCGATAGAAACTCGCCCGTTAGCCATAGCGCGAGGATGCCACCGGTAATGGCGAAGGGAATATTGGATAGAATAATCAGCGTCTGTTTGATCGAGCCGAAGGTGATAAACAGCAGCAGCGCAATCAAGCCCAGCGCTACGGGTACCACCAGTAGCAGTCGTGCCGCCGCGCGTTGCTGGTTTTCAAACTGGCCACCCCATGCCAGGGTATAGCCGGTTGGCAGTGTCACCTGTTGGGCAATCACGGCCTTGGCTTCTTCTACAAACCCAACCAGGTCGCGCCCTTCTACGTTGGTGCGGATCACCGCGAAGCGTCGCCCCGATTCACGGGAGATACTCACCGGCCCCTCGGTGCGTTTGATAAGAGCCAGTTCCGACAGCGGCAGGGCGCGCCCATCGGGCAGGGTAATCAGGTTGTTCTGTAAGCGGGTAACGCTGTCACCACGCAGCTTGTCGAAACGCAACATCAGCGGCACACGGGCACCATGCTCAACAATCGTTCCTAGCGGCAGGCCTTCCACTTCCGAGCGCAGGCGGCGCTGTAAGGCATCGGCATCAATACCGAGCTGGCCCGCCCGCAGGCGATCAATGTCGATCTGCAGGTATTGGGCACCCTCGTTGAGAGTGGCGGTGGTATCTACGGCTCCATCAATAGTTTCGACTTCGGTACTGATACGCTGTGCCAACTCATTGAGAATACTCAGATCGGTACCAAATAACTTAATGGCAACGTCGCCTCGCGAACCGGTGAGCATCTCCGAGACACGCATATCAATGGGTTGGGTAAAGCCGTAATTGATACCGGGGAACTGCTCCAGTACCGCGCGAAGTTTTTCGATAATCTCCTCTTTATTGCTCGCCTGCCATTCCCGTTGCGGTTTCAGTTGCAGAAACACATCGGTTTCATTGAGGCCCATCGGGTCCATGCCGATTTCGTCGGAACCGCTGCGCGATACCACGCGGGCTATCTCATCAACGTTGTCGATAATGGCTTTTTCTACACGTTGTACCATTCGGGTGCTACTGGCCAGGTTCACCGAGGGTATCGATTCGAGCTGCACGATAATATCGCCCTCATCCATGGTGGGCATAAAGGTTTTTCCCACCCAGGGAAAGATCGCGATAGTAACCAGCAACAACCCCAGTGCTGCCAGCACGATGACTTTGGGGCGCTGCAATGCCTTGCGTAGCAGCGGTGCATAATAGGCGTCGAGTTTGCGCGCCAGCCAGGGGTCGTTATCGTGGTTTTCGCGCAGCAGAAAAGAGGCGATAACCGGGATCAGCGTCAGGGACAATACCAGTGCGCCCAGCAGTGCAAACACAATGGTCAGAGTCACCGGGCCAAACAGTTTTCCCTCCAGTCCCTCAAGGGTGAGCAGCGGTAAAAACACAATCACAATAATGGCCACGCCGGATACCACCGGCACGGCGACATCCTTGCTGGCACGAAACAATATATGCAGGCGCGGCAGGCGGCGTTGTTCGGTACCGTTTTGGGGTTGAGCTGCCAGCATCGACACCATGTTCTCAACGATAACAATGGCCGAGTCCACCAGCATACCAATGGCGATCACCAGCCCGCCCAGGCTCATCAGGTTGGCGCTCATGCCCATCTGGTGCATCATAAAAAAGGTGAACAGGGCCGATAGCGGCAGAATCAGGGCGACGGTCAGGGCCGCGCGGATGTTGCCGAGGAAAAGGCCGAGCACGATAACTACCAGCACCACGGCTTCCAGCAGCGCCGTGCTGACGGTAGTCACCGCTTGTTCGATTAGGTTGCTGCGATCATAGAATACATTGATCGAGGTGCCCTCAGGCAGAGTAGATTGCAGGTCGGCCAGCTTGGTTTTAACTCCGGCGACCACGTGGCGGGCATTGGCACCACGCAGGCCAATCACCAAACCTTGCACGACTTCGGTGGTGCCATCGGTGGTCACCGTGCCGTAGCGTTCCAGCGAGCCAAGGCGAACCGCCGCCAGTTGATGCAGGGCGATACTGTCGCCGTCGGCATTGGTGACTCGCAGGTTGGCGATATCCTGTAGTGAAGTCAGCGCACCCGCTACCCGCACCAGAATAGCTTCTTCACCCTGGTCGAGTCGGCCGGCGCCGTCGTTGCTGTTGTTAGCCTGCAGTGCCTGGATCAATGCCTCGGTGGAAACCTTCATGGTCGCCATGGCATCTCGTCGCGGTCCGACTTCATAGGTTTTAACAAAACCACCCAGTGCGTTGACGTCGGCAACCCCGTCGACCGTGCGCAGGGCCGGCCGAATAGTCCAGTCGAGCAGAAAGCGTTTTTCGGTTAGGCTCATAGCGTCGTTGTCGACGGTGAACATAAACATATCGCCTAGCGGGGTACTCATCGGGGCGAGGCCACCGCTAATGCCGCTGGGTAGATTGTCCCAGATATTATTGAGGCGTTCCGCAACCTGTTGTCGCGCCCAGTAAATATCGGTGCCCTCTTCAAAATCCAGCGTAACCGCACTGAGAGCGTATTTGGAAATCGAACGCAGCACCGCCTGGTTAGGAATGCCGAGCAGTTCCACCTCGATCGGCCGGGTAATCAGGCTTTCTACTTCCTCGGGTGTCATGCCCGGAGATTTGATAATGATTTTGACTTGGGTGGGGGAAATATCGGGAAACGCATCAATGGGCAGCTGCAATAGAGCGCGGCCGCCAAAGCCAATCAGCAACAGGGCGAGCAGGCAGATCAGAAGGCGTTGACTGAGAGAAAACTGGATCAGGCGGCTGAGCATTATTCGTTACCTCCAAGGCCTAGCTGCATGCCTTTTAGCTGTGCGCTGCCCTGTATCACCAACTGTTCGTTGCTGTTGATATTGGTCGTTGCCAGATAAGCCTCTCCGAGTGGGATAAGTTCAAGTGTTCGGGCTTCTACGCCGCCAGTGACTTTCACATACACTATAGTATCCATGCCGTTGTGGGTAACCGCAGCAGCGGGAATCAGGTAGCCGGGCCGCGCTGCGGGAATAATCAGCGCGAGCTGCTGGCCCGGATAAAAAGTGTTGGGTTGATCAAAGCGCGCCAGGATGCCCACCTGCTGAGTAGTGGGGGATAGCGCCGCATTTTTGCTGATCAGTGTCAGGGTAGCATCGCTGTTAGCAATGCTTAGCGGGTTGCCGGGCTGAAGCAATTGCGCCAGTGGCAGTGGCAATTGTGCGCGTAGCCACAACGATGAGGCATCGGTTACCGTGGCCAGCGATTGGCCGGCATTAACGGCATCGCCCACCGCAAGCGGTTGCTGGCTAACAACGCCGGCACGAGGTGCCCGCAGTTGGTATTCCCCCGGCATCTCCTCGCCGGATTTCAGAGCCTTGAGATCCTGATCTGAAATACCCGCCTGATAAAGCTGCTGGCGTCGAGCCTGTAGGCTGAATAGCGCCTGACTATGGGCGCGTTGAGTCTGTTTCAAACGCTGTTTGGAAATAATGCCATCAGCTAGTAACTGCTGGTCTTTGCTCAGTTGTTGCTCCATATCCAATCGGTGGTTTTGTGCCGCGAGCCACTGTTCCTGCAGCAGCATCAGCGTGGGGCTGTTGATGCTGGCAACGAGTTGCCCCCGTTGAACTGTTTCACCACCCTGGGTAAACCATCCGGTCAGGTTTCCGTTGAAGAATGTTGTTAACTGGGAGCGTTGTTCGGGCGAATTGATAACCAGTGCCGGTACCGGAAAACCATCACTGGCGGCACTGGTGCTAACCTGGTCAAAGCGAATGCCAAGGCGTTGTTCATCCTCACTACTCAGTTGAATCAGTTGGGTTTCGGCCACTGCCGGTAATGCCGACAGCAATACAATGGCAACGACTGCGCGACGCCACAGCGCCCGCTCCGTGGGTAGTAATTTCATGGTAGTTCTCCAACCGTTTGTTTCAGAGAAGAGATAAGTGCGGTGTGCTGAATCTCCAGCAGGCGTAGTTGTAACTGGCTTTCGCGGTAGGCGCGCAGTGCCAGAATAGTGGGCTGAATATCGGATTCGCCCAGTGAAAAGGCCTTTTGGGTCATCTGCCAGCGTTCCTTCTGTAGTTCGCAGTTGGTTTCTGCATAGGCAATAGACTGTTCCGTGACCCCGAGCTGGTGCTCGGCTTCGTGCAATTGCATCACCAGTTTGCGCTGGGCTTGCTGCAGGCGAACATCGGCTTCGGTCAGGGCAATAGCCGCTGCCGAGGCACTGGCTTTGCGCTGGCTGCCACCGCCAAAGGGAATGGAGATGGCGATGCCCAGACTATCGATTTCCGGCTCCAGTGCGGAGCCCCGTTCACGCCGCATACCGAATGAAACCGAGGTGTTATCGGCGGCGGCATAACGCGCACGCTCAACCTGGCTGGCCTGTTGTTGGCGCTGGTCATTGAGAAATTGCAGCTGTGGGTGTTGTAAAGAAATGCTCGGTTGTAAGGGCGCCGCTTCTGAAAATGCAGCGGGCCGCAGGGAAAGCCCCGTCAACTGATAGTAGCCGCGCTCGGCATCGATCTGGTTGGCCTGTTCACTCAGCAGCAGTTGGCGTGCTTCCAGAACCAGTGCCTGGCTTTGTAGTAAAGTATTTCGGGAGGCCGCCCCGGTATTCAGCATGGTTTGGCTGGCGTGTAATAGAGCCTCTGCCTCGCTGACTGCCTGTTGTGCATTGTCGAGCCTGGCATCGGCCATCGCCAGTTGGTGCAGGCTGTTGCGTATCTCACCGGCCAGTGACAACCGAAAATACTGTTGCCAACTGTCGGCACCGCGGCCGAGATTGTCGGCCAGTCGCTGAGCATTTTTCTTCTGGCCCCATTGCCACAGGTCCACCTCGATACTGGCTTCCATTTCCCGCAGGCCGGTGGCGTCATTGTACTCGTCGTCCCAGTAACTCAAATTGAGTCGCGGTGCGCCAGTGATCAACTTGTCGGCGAAGCGGCGCTGGTCTTTGGCAGACTGACGATAGGCGTCATCCATTGCCCGTTGCGGTGCCCGGTTAATGGCAGCTTGCAGAATGTCATCAAATGACAAGGCCTCGCTGATCATTATCCGTGGGTGATCGATATGGGATTCCAGGAGCGGTGACATGGCCACCGCCGGAACACTCAGCAGACAGCTGAGTAGAAATACTTGTCGCAGGCTTTTGCAGGCTCGCAAACTGGCGTAGTAAAAGGTCACAGTAACCACTACCTCATTACATATTTAATTGGAGTGGCGATGGTAAGGCAGAGAATGTCAAAATTTTGTAGTCGGGGTGGCTACGGCATGAAGGTACGCAGCCCTTTTGACATCCTTTTGGCATGGGCCGTGTTAAAGTTTGATGAATTGATGATGAGTGTAGGTAAGTGGACGATGAATTTGCTGATTGTCGAAGACAACCGTGATATCGCCGAAAATATAGCCGACTATTTTGAGCCTCGGGGGCACCGCCTCGACTTTGCCTACGATGGCGAACAGGGGCTCAATTTAGCCTTGGCCGAAGATTTTGATGTTATTGTTTTGGATGTGATGATGCCGAAGATGAACGGCATTACTATGTGCCAACACCTTCGCGAAGCCAGAAAATCAACACCGGTTATCATGTTGACTGCACGGGACCAACTTGACGATAAGTTACTGGGTTTTAGCGCGGGGGCTGATGATTATCTGGTGAAACCTTTCTCCGTTAAAGAATTGGAAGCACGCCTGCTGGCACTGCTAAAACGCCAGCGTCACGCTGACCCGGCCGCGCCTTTTAGAGTGGCAGACCTGAGCTTTGATCCGGAAACCTTAGTGGCGGCAAGAGCAGGGCAGGAGCTTGACCTCAACCCGATCCAACGCCGGTTATTGCTGCATCTGTTGCAACTGAGCCCAAAGGTTGTACCACGGGAAAAGTTGGAAGAAATTGTGTGGGGTGATGCGCCGCCGGACAAGGATATTTTACGCACCCATGTTTACAGCCTGCGCAACGTAATCGACAAACCCTTTGAGAAAAAATTATTACACACCGTGCATGGTGTGGGTTACCGCCTGTCAGAAAACTAAACTTCCAGGCACCGAGAAATCATTGAACATGAAAACAAAAAAATCACTACGCCATCGTTTAATTATTACCACGGTATTAATAGTAACCGTCACCAGTGCCTTGTTTGCCGGTGGCGTGTTGTTACTGAAACAGAACATGGAAGAAGTGACCTTCGGGCGAAGCGTCAGTGAACATTTACAGATTTTGAAGCAAAACTCTCAGGCCGCCCGCGAGTTGATGCACCCCGTATTTGGCGATTGGCGCTTTATTGTGGGCGACGATGTTCAGGAGTTGCCAGAACATATTCAAGCACTGCTTCCCGGTAGTTATCACAGTGTTCGCATCAAAGACAATCACTACCAGTTAGAAGTTGCGGAGTATGAGGGCGACAAGGCCTTTTTGCTCTATGACATTACCGAATGGGAGCATCAGGAACACCAATTGCTGCTGTCGCTGCTAGGTGGTGTGTTGGTGGTATTGATACTGGCACTGTTGATGGCGACCAGCGCCGCCAACAGTATTCTGTCACCGATACGCAAATTAACCGCTCGGCTGACATTGATCGACCCGGATCAACGCAATATTCGCATCGCTGAAGAATTTGAGGATCGCGATATTGGGCAGATAGCCAAAGCCTTTGATGCTTACGCCGCCCGTATTGATCAGTTTGTGGATCGGGAGCGTTCTTTTACCGCCTCCGCCAGCCACGAATTGCGAACACCCCTGTCGGTAATGATGGGGGCCGTGGATGTAATCGAGGCCAATCAGCCTCCTCCGGCCATTCAACGGGCAGTGCAAAGAATTCAACGGGCCTGCGGAGAAATGCAGGGGTTTATCGAAGCGACCTTGCTGTTATCGCGTGAGCAACAGCGTGGTATCAATACAACCGCGGCCACTGACCTGGGCCAAATCCTGAAGCAACTTCTCGAGAATAATCAGGATATTCTGTCGCGAAACCACATTACAGTGGAAACCAATTTTGAAGCCGACCAGACAATTGATGCTCCCGAGAGTATTGTCAAAATGACCGTGGGTAACCTGCTGCGTAATGCCATTGAACATACCCCGGGCGGCACCATTCATATTCACCTTAGCAAAGGCCAGCTGCTGATTCGTGATAACGGCGAAGGTATCAAAGCTGAAAACCTGCCACAGGTCTTTGATCGCAGCTTCAGCACCAAGGCCTCCGGTGTAGGCCTGGGTTTGAATATGGTGAAACGTATTTGTGACCGGTTTGACTGGCAGATAAACATAGAAAGCCAGCAGGGTAATGGTACGGTTGTTAGCATTGTGTTTTAGCTTGGCGTTCAGGTTGGTGATTTTAGAAGTTTTTCGCCAGCAAACAAGTGAGTCTCTAAAACTGATCAAGCGGGCTTGTGAAAGACCGAAGATTCCGCACCATTACGCTATTAGACGGCGCTGACAACTCGTGTCGTGATTTGAAACTTAGAGATCTCGTCCAGCGCTAATTCTGGCCACATTCCACTTTATATATGCATCAGCCAACCCATAAAGTAGTAAATAACTCCTATGAATGGCTAGCTTAACTATATGTCATGTTTACTTGACATATAGTTAAGCTAGCCATACTCTCTCTTAGGTAAAGGAAAATTGACATATGGACTAGAGAGGTTGACACAATGAATAGCTCAATAGGTGATAGCGCCAACAAAACAACATGGTGGCAAGCTGCGCTAATGATTCGCGGGCAGACGGAGGTTGATAATCGGAATATTCGGGCAATTTATATCTGGTTTATCACTTCGGGCCTGAGCGTCGGGCTTGTGACTAGCATTTTGTCGGAGTTCCCTGAGTTTCGAGGTCCGTTGGCATGGGGGCTGGTGATTGTTTCTCTCGGGTTAGTCGTCGTTGCTATACACGCTCACCTGCGATTCCTTCGGGAGTCGGATGAATTCATGCGAAAGGTTCAGTTTGAGGGAATGGCCATAGGCTGGGCGGCAGGTGCAATTTTTTGTTTAGGTTCATTCCTTCTTGAGTCGCTTGGAGTTCCGCCGTTGCCTATGACATATGTACTTGTGCCGATGACGATTGGTTGGGCAGTGGGCTCCTTACTCGTTGCAGCACGATACCGATGAAGAACCGGTTAAGAGTTTTGCGGGCTGAGCGGGAGTGGTCTCAGTCCGAGCTTGCCAAACGTACTTGCGTTTCTCGGCAAACGATCAATGCTGTGGAAACCGGGAAATATGACCCGAGTCTACCATTGGCATTCAAAATCGCAGCAGCTTTCGAGCAGTCAATCGAGGATGTTTTCGATCCCAGTAGTGAGGCAAGCTAGAGAAGTCTCAATACAAACGCGGCCTAACAGGGCTCTGCTGTCGGACAATTTTTTAGCGAGCAAGTATTGAAAGGTAGCTATTGATCTGACTGGAAACATTGTCAGACTGATTGAGCTTTTCAGCAATACGCAAGGTGATTTCCAGATTGTGTAGTGTGGCTTTTTCGGTATCGCTGAGAAGAGGGGATTCTTCACGGTTTGTATATTCGGCTAACTCCGCAATCACAGATTTAGTGTTTGTATATTGAGTAGTGGAGAGGGGAGCATCGAGGTTATCCAGAATAGTATCTGCTTTTTGCAATATAGTGATCAGGTCATTATTGGGGGCTTCAGTTTTCAAACGATCCGATAGTTTATCCATGGATTGAGAAAGCTCCGAGATTTGGACTGTATCTGTATTGCTATTGCTGCTGGATGAACTGACGGATGGGCTTAACTTTTCGGCCTCGGCGGCACTAAGAAAACCATAGTCGTGCAGCCGCTCAATGAATGTGGGTGTGATTTGAATGCTTTTATATCCATCAGGAAAAAACTCTTTTTTTAATTTTTGAAGATGTTGTGCACGGGAGGAGAGTTCAACCTGATCTTCGTTGATGCTGCTAGTATCACCACTCTTCGTACTTGTAGATTCTTCCTCATTGGTTTCGGAGTTTATGTTAGGGGTTGTAACGCCATTGTAGTATTCAGTAGAGCCACCGGTTGAATTGTTAAGTATGGTACTGATCCCGGCCATGTTCATCCTCCTTGCAAGAGTTATTTGATTACCATTCAATCTGTTTCTGATAAAGTTAGATAGAGCCTTGGGTATAACCCACGATTGCCAGAAATATTTCTAGCCGAGGACTTCTTCGAATCGATTGTAGAATCGCCGCTGCATTTCAAGGTTGTCACTCCAGCCAGAATGACGCATTTGAAATTCCAAGCCATCACGAAGCCGGGCAAATAACTCATCAATACCTTGCTCACTCCATTGTTCATCCTGGCTTATAATCGGTTGGGTCGGCATACCATCAATGTGAACGCCATACATTGCCGTATGCATATGCAATTCCATAAACATCTTGTCTGCCTCATTCATTGAAGCTGTGGCCTGATCCCAAGCTTCTTTCACGAACTCGGGTGCATTGACAGGGGGATAGATAATTCTCTTCCCCTCACCGACTTCTACAAGACCATCGTTGTTCAAATCAACATACTCCGATCCGTCGGGCTGCTGTAATAGATTAATGGCACCCTCATTAGATAACTCATCAACCTTGATTGAATGAGCCAGGCAGTTGGCTTTTTGAATCAGGGATAACTCATCTGCGCTCATTGATTGCAGTGTCTCTTTAGCTGTAAGTTCTTGAGAGTACATATCTTTGCGAGCTTCATTTAACAATGATTGAAAGTCGCTGATTTCAACGTTGGAGAGCTGGCGCTGTTGAAGTTTTTCATTTGATACTATCGAAAAACTTATGTGAGAGACCATATAATTTCTCCTGTGATCGGCAATATGTTGCCGCATCATTCACCTAAAGCGGCGGAACTTTGCCAAAATTTAGCGTTGAACGATTCTGTGTGGTTGCTTATCGTATTACAGCAATAGCTATGCCATTAAATAGTCGTGGGTTGTTATCCCTTGAACGCAGTTGTGAAGCTAAAGAGGAGGAGCAGTGTAGTTATATAAACCTATATACGGTCTGCAGGGGGAGGTTGACCCGATAAAAGAGATACTCACTTTAATGTTTGCTTATATACTATCGCGAGGCACATAAGGTCCGCTTTTTGGTATGTCACTGACAAGTAAGTTTATTGCATTACATGGTTGCTGCTGTTAAGGGTTGTCGGACATCAGCCCACAAGCACTGACCTAATAATCTTGATCAAAACGTTACCGGGCTGATGTCGGACTGGCCCCAAGGGAGGAAACCGCGGGGGTAGGAAGTCGGTGTTGGTAGTCGAGTTGAACTATGGGGTTTTGATCGGGCGATGGTCTTGTCGGTGTTTGCACAGTACTTGTTTCAG
>CBFIDJ010000032.1:0-44999 GCA_965661375.1 Oceanicoccus sp.
TGCACTAAGGTAAAACAGGCGGCCAGAGTAAATACGTCCGCGCTGGAGCACAATGCCCGACAACTACAATTAATACCGCCCCCACAGTCTTTCCGGGCTACGAGACTGGGGAATCAATACAGCCTGATTGCTATTGGGGCTTCTACCGGGGGAACTGAGGCGATTAAAGAAGTGTTGAGTGCAATGCCCAGGAATATGCCCCCTATTGTGGTAGTACAACACATGCCGGAGGGCTTTACAGGTTCCTATGCTAAACGTCTGGATAAACTTTTGGATTTAAATGTTGAGGAATTTACCGGTAATGCCCATGTTTTAAAGCCCGGTCATGTTTATATAGCCAATGGTGGTAAACATTTTCTGGTTAAAGAGATTGGCGGTGTGTTGAAGGGCTTTAGTGATGAGGGTGAGCCGGTAAATCGGCATAAGCCTTCGGTGGATGTGCTGTTTAATTCTGTTGCTTCATTCAGGGACAGGGCAATTGGAGTGATCCTGACTGGCATGGGAATGGATGGAGCCGTGGGCATGGGGCGAATGTTTAGCGCAGGCGCAATGACGATAGCCCAGGATGAGCGGAGTTCGGTAGTTTGGGGGATGCCACGTGTGGCAATCGAAGAAGGTGTGGTCAGTGAAATTTTGCCCTTGTCAGCGATAGGGCACAGTATTGTCGAGAAGTGCTACGCTTAAAACACGCTTGTCGTTTATAAATAAAATCAGGAGTTAAACACGTAATGTTTGCTGCAATCTTTAAGGCGTATTTTGCTGCGTTGATGGTGAGCCTAATTGCCATCTTGTCAGTTCTTTGGTTTGAATATCGGCCGTGGCTCTCGTTACTGGCGGTTGTTGCGGTGACTGTTAGCTGGTTTTTTTGTGCCCTGCGAATTGAAAAAAAGAGAGCCGGTGAAGGGGTTGGTGATGCAGTAGAGCCAGGTCTTGGCTATCGTAATGAATTGGCCAGTGTGAGCAATGATATTGAAGAAATTCTCAATGAAGAGATACAATTTGTTAATGAAAACATATCCCGTATTACGGATTTAATTCAAGACTCAACCTTTTTATTGCAAAATAGTTTTAGCAACGTCATGTGTAAAACCGCCTCTCAAACTGAGATGGCAATGGAGCTGGTAAACCGTATTAGTCAATCTGGTGACGATGGTAAGAAGGGTGTAGTGATCAGTGATTTTATTAATACTACCGAAGTCATTTTACAAAAATATGTCGATTTATTAGTGGATATTAGTGATAAAAGCATAGGCGCAGTACATCGCATAGACGATACGAGCTCTCATATGGAGGCTATGTTTTCGATACTAAATAATGTTCAGAAGCTGGCTGACCAGACCAACCTGATAGCGTTAAACGCGGCGATTGAGGCTGCCCGTGCCGGAGAAGTTGGTCGCGGTTTTGCCGTTGTTGCCGATGAGGTTCGATCTCTTTCATTAACATCGGCTACGCTTAATTCACAAATTCGCGATAAAGTAGGTCAGGTCAAAGAGCGGATGGCCGAAGTAAGCACAGAGGTTGGTACCATTGCAGGGCTGGATATGAATATGGCCTTTATCGATGGCAAATCTAATATCGATACCATGCTTGTTGAAGTAGAGAGCATCAACACGGAAACAGAGGTAATCCTCAAAAAAATGACGGAGTGTAGCACCGAAATCAATCACGAAATTAATAATTCGATTCGCGCTCTCCAGTTTGAAGATATTGTGAATCAACTTTCAGTGCATATTCAAAAAAGGCTACAGCATATACACGAAGTGGCCAAGCTTTCCCGATTTGAGCTGTCTAGTGCTCAAGGTATCTCTGATCTGAAGCTTGTGTCTGATAAGCTAAAAACCATGCGCAGTGGCTTTAAAGCGCAAAATATTGAGCAATCCGTGGTACAGAGATCCATGGATGAGGGTGATGTGGAATTGTTCTAATAGTATGAACTAAGAGAGAGTTGTTAATATGGCCTTGTCGACTAATAGTAGTGATAGTGAAGTCACCATTACCTTGGGTAATAAGTTTAATTTTGATTCCATTGATGAGTTTAGAAAAGCCTATACGGAAAACACTGGGACCTCCTACATCATTGATTTTCGCAACACAGAGTATATGGATAGTTCCGGCTTAGGCATGTTGCTGAATATGAGACGGTTTCTGAACGAAGGTGCTGTACCTATCAGGCTGGTTAATTGCCGCCCGCAGGTAAAAAAAGTTCTGATGATCTCTCGTTTCGAAACCAAATTTGATATTAGCTGACATGACGGTTCTAATTGTAGAGGATAGTCTAACTATCAGGAGCCTTATTACCGGTATTCTTGAGGCTAACGGCATTGATAGTGTTTGTTTCGAATCCGGGGAAGCTGCCTGTGAGTATGTTAAAGCCGACCAGCCTATGCCGGCGGTTGTCGTCTTGGATATCGGCTTGCCCGGTATTGATGGTTATGAAACTGCACGTATCCTTAAAGACCAGGCGGTGGATATTCATCTGCCGATTATTTTTCTGACTGGCGAAAGGGATGAAGGCGTATTGGGAAAATGTCTATCCATAGGTGATGATTATATTTCCAAACCCTTTACCGCAGAGGTGTTGTACTCAAAGGTTGAAGTACATCGGAGGGTTAGCCGGCTCTATAGAAGCTTGTCCAATCAATTTCTGGATTTAAAAAACCTCCAGCGCCGAATCAGCCAGGAGCACGATATTGTCGAAACCATATTTACCAACCAATTCGACAAGCACATCAGTCCTTCACAGAATTTTCATTTTCATATATCACCCAAGTCGGTTTTTAATGGTGATGTATTGCTCGCGGCCCATGGCCCCTCCGGTAATCTTTATGTGGCAGTCGGTGATGTAACTGGGCACGGCTTACCTGCGGCGGTAGGTGCTTTACCTGTTTACCAAACCTTCAGAACAATGGCAGAGAAGGGTATGGGGGTTGGTATCATCGCCGCTGAGATGAATCGTTCTCTGCGGTCAATATTGCCAGATAATATGATGCTGGCTGCCAGTTTGGTGGAGATAAGCAGTCAGGGAGATACGATCACTGTCTGGACTGGTGGTATGCCACCTATGGTATTGGCCGATAAGCAGGGAAATTTGTTACAGCTTATTGAACCACAGCATTGCCCCCTGGCGATGTTGGAGGATTATGAATTCAGTCAGAATGTACAGGTCTTTAACGTTCGTGAAGATGATCGTATCTACCTATATACCGATGGGCTCGAGGAAAGCAGAAATGCAGCGGGTGAGATGTTCGGTGAGGAACGTATTTACCAGCTGTTTAATGGACAGCAACCGGATATGTTCAGTCACTTGCTGGAAACACTACAAAGCTTTGTTGGGGGGAATGAGCAGGACGATGACATTACGCTAGTGGAGCTTCGCTGTGTGCCCAATGAATACAACGGAGATAGCAAGGGCCGTGATACTTCAGTCAGGGCCTTACCCTGGTCATTGAATTTTAATTTGGAGCTTGAGGATATTCGATCGGGCAACCCGGTTCCACAGATTATCCGTCTATTATCGAATGCCATCGGTTTTGATGTGCATCAGGATTATGTCTCAACGGTCTTATCGGAAATATACAGTAATTCATTGGATCATGGCCTGCTACAGCTTGACTCCGCCATCAAGAATACCGATGAAGGGTTTATAGAGTTTTATCGCCTGCGGCAGCAACGGCTGGAACAGCTGGAGCAAGGTTTTATCAATATTGCTATTAACTTTTCCCGGCAGGATTCGCACTTCCAGGTAGAAATCGTGGTGAAAGATTCTGGAAAAGGGTTCAATTATCATTCCATCAAGCCAATGAGCGGGGAGGAGAGTTTTGGCCGTGGTGTCGATTTACTTCATGAATTATGTGACAGCGTTGAATACAGTGAGGGGGGGAGCTGTATTAGGGTGGCTTATACGATAGGGGGATAAGGCTCAAGTGGGGTAATCTATAACGTTGCCATTAGCTTATTTCAGTCTTTTCCTTGTCAGTCACTGCTACGAATAACCTCATGAAGACCCCTTTATTGTTGCCAAATACGCCAAAATACGCCAAAACCCTCAGAAATTACCAGTACCGGCACTGAGCCGGTTGGGAGCGAAGTAGCAACTATTCGCTAAAGTTAGCTCTGGTCAAGACTTATCAATGACTCAGAGTTAAACGTTTCACACACTCGGACAACTCCATGCCACTCCTTTAGCAAAATCTGGTAAAATTGTCCTATAACCATTCGTAGCAACCGTAGATTTAAAGGTAACTTCCCCTATGGCAGAAGCCGTTATGTCCCATGATGCCGCAGATCAGCAGCTAGTTCGCGAGCACCTGGCTAAAATAGGTCAGTTCGAAGCGCTCAGTGATCAACGTCAGGCTGAGCTAAAGCAACGCATTAAGGCTCTCTTAATCCGCGAAAATGCCGTCCTGGTGGCTCATTATTACACTGACCCCCTGATTCAGGCACTGGCCGAAGAAACCGGTGGTTGCGTTTCCGATTCACTGGAAATGGCGCGATTTGGCCGCGATAATCCGGCCTCCACACTGGTGGTGGCCGGTGTTAAGTTTATGGGCGAGACCGCTAAAATTCTGTCTCCCGAGAAGCGAGTGCTGATGCCGACTCTGGAGGCAACCTGCTCGCTGGATATTGGTTGCCCCGCGGATGAATTCTCTGAGTTTTGTGACCAACACCCCGACCGAATCGTTGTGGTCTATGCCAATACTTCTGCAGCGGTAAAAGCGCGTGCCGACTGGGTAGTGACTTCCAGTATTGCTCTGAAGGTTGTCCAGCACCTGGATGCGCAGGGCGAGAAAATCCTGTGGGCACCGGATAAGCATTTGGGCAGCTATGTACAGCGTGAAACCGGCGCAGATGTGTTGATGTGGGATGGTGCCTGTATTGTGCACGAGGAGTTTAAGGCACAGGGTTTGCTGGATTTAAAGAAAGTGTATCCCGATGCTGCAATTTTAGTGCATCCGGAATCACCCCAGTCGGTGGTAGAGCTGGCTGACCATGTCGGGTCCACATCGCAAATCATCAATGCGGCTAAAACGTTACCCAATCAGCAGTTTATCGTAGCAACGGACCAGGGCATTTTCTACAAAATGCAACAGCAAGTGCCAGATAAAGAGCTGATTATTGCCCCAACTGGCGGTAGTGGTGCGACCTGTCGTAGCTGTGCCAATTGCCCCTGGATGGCGATGAATGCGCTGGATAATCTGGCAGATGTATTGGAGACCGGGAGCAACGAGGTACTGGTCGATGCTGGCTTGGGCGAGCGAGCGATGCAACCACTGACTCGAATGTTGAATTTTTCTGCCAACGGTTAGTTATTGAAGTTGTAGGTGACGTTATATAGGTGAAGTTGTAGATGAAGTGCGAGGCCTAAGGTGGTCTGAGATATGCAGGTCGCTGATTTGCTCCGTTTGCTACAGGTTTCTCATCTCGGCTTCCATTTGATTGATTTGTCGAATCCGTTCCTGAATGCGAGTGGTGGTCAGATCATTGTTTGTGACTAGCGGCAGGGCATAGGACAATTGTTTTGCTGCCAGGTCAAGCGCACCATTCAACACAAAATACTCCGCTCGGGCCTGATGAACACCGACGATATCTCCTGCCAGGCCGTGTGTTTCTGCCAGTAGATACCAGACAGATGGATTATTGGGTTGTCGCTTGACGTGCTCTTTCAGAACCGCTTCTGCCTTATGTGCCTGGTTAGCTTTAAGCAGCGCTTTGGCAAGCGTCATGGTTAAGGGGTGGTTACCAGGAGTAATGGCCAGTTTCTGAGTCAATAAATTGATACTTTCCCGCAGTTTACCTGCCGCCATATCCAGCTCTGCCTGTGCGACCAGGTAAGGAATCTCATTGGGTGAGCTTTCTCGCAGTGTATTAAGCAGACGTTGCGCTTGTTCCAGCTCGCCACTGGCTGTCAGTGCCAGCACCAGACCATACTGGTTGGCATCGGGGTGTCGGTCCCCGGAATTGATTTTGCTCTGAAAATGCTTTGCCGCTTCCTTGGCATTGGAAAAAAAGCTGAACTCAACTCTAGTTTGCATAAGTTGGAATTGATGACTGTCCGTGTACATTTTACGGGGGTACTGACGGGCACGGTTGCGCGCGTCGCTGATGCGATTATCTGTCACCGGGTGGGTGCGCAGAAATTCCGGCATCTGGTTGCCCGAATAGCGAGATAATCGCTGCATAACCTCGAACATACCGGCGGCGGCATTGGGGTCCATATCTGCCTGTGCCATGGTTTGCATGCCCGCCCGATCAGCTTCCTGTTCATGCAGGCGGCTGTAACGAAGCTGGTTTTGTAAATTGGCTGCCTGGGTAGCAGCAATGGCAGCCATTCCGCTATCGCCGCCCGCCGTAGCGGCCAGCACGATGCCGGCTAACAGACCAGCCATGGTGGGAATAGCGCTACGCTTTTGAGCTTCAACACTGCGGGCAAAATGTCGTTGGCTGAGGTGCGCTAATTCATGAGAGAGCACAGAGGCCAGTTGGGCTTCGGTCTCGGCTTGCAATACCAGACCATTGTGAATCCCAATAACACCGCCAGGCACAGCGAAAGCGTTTATGGCTTTATTGTTTACGATCACCATATCGAGTCGGCGGTCTTTCAATTCACTGTTCGCGGCCAGTTTATAGGTCAGCTCTTCGACATAGTCCTGTAATAATGGGTCTTCGACCACATCCACCTGGCTGCGAAAGACTTTTAGCCACGCTCTTCCCAGCCGGTATTCCTTTTCCAGGGAGAAAGTGCTGGAACTGACATCCCCGAGTTCCGGCAACTCTATATTATTCTGGCTCTGACCCTGTGTGGCAGTTGCCTGAATCACAGCTATCAGCGTAATGATTAGAAATCGAACAGCTTTCACGGTTTAAGGCTATTCCTTCTTTAATTAGGATTTACAGTAGGCCAGCAATACTGATCACTTTACCTGTTTTGTTATGGCGAAGAAACTATTGTAGGTGGTGGTCAGGGATCGGACAGCAAACGATAGTAACAGGGTCTATTTAGAGTGTTGGGGCATAAAAAAATTCCCCCAAGTGCGAATTGCTTGGGTATGGCTTGGGCTGTGGGTATACTACCGGCCTCGTTAATTCCTGATATAAAATAGTTACATTGTGGACATAAGAGTGAAACAAGAGTTGGATACCAGTGGTCTAAATTGCCCCATGCCGCTGCTAAAAGCCAAGCAGGCCCTAAACGCCCTGCAAAGTGGGGATCAGTTGCAGGTAGTTGCTACCGACCCCGGATCATGGCGAGATTTTCAGGTGTTTGCTGAGCAAAGCGGCAACCTCTTATTGCACTGCGAGCAGTTAGACGGCACTTACACCTACCTTTTGCAAAAAAAATAGCATTCAGAGCAGGCTTATATCCTGTGGAGCATTTATGTTCAGAGTTTTAAGAAAGTGGCTCGACCAGATCTTTATAGAAGAAGAGTCAATAATTCTACTCTTGCTGATTGCTACCGGTCTGTTGTTGCTCATGTCCATGGGAGGGGTTCTCGCCCCGGTTATTACCAGTATTATTTTTGCCTTTATGTTGCAGGGGTTGATTGCTCTGCAAGTAGAGCGTGGCGTGCCCCAGTGGTTGGCTGTCACAATAGCATTTCTGATTTTTGTCGGTAGTTTTCTGCTACTACTACTGGTGGTGTTGCCATTGGCCTGGAATCAGATGACCAATTTATTCAATGAATTACCGCGTATGCTTTCGCAATGGCAGCAGCTGATGTTGGTACTACCTGAGCGATATCCAGCCCTTTTTTCAGAGGCGCAAATTCAGGAGTGGATGGTATTGGCGAGGGCAGAATTAGGCCAGCTTGGTCAGGTTGTGGTGTCCTTCTCCATCGCCAGTATTCCCAATGTACTGGGGTTATTAATTTATTTGATTTTGGTTCCGATTCTCGTGTTTTTCTTTCTCAAGGATCGTCAGCTGCTATTAGCCTGGATGAAGTCTTTCTTACCCGCCCAGCGCCCCATGCTCAGTAAAATTTGGCATGAGATGAATGATCAGGTGGCTAATTATGTACGTGGAAAGGCTATAGAAATATTGATTGTCGGTGTGGTCAGCTACGTGTCGTTTATCGCACTAGGTCTTAATTATGCTGCCCTATTAGGGTTGTTGGTGGGGCTCTCTGTGGTCATTCCCTATATTGGCGCGGCGGTGGTAACTATTCCGGTGCTAATGATCGGTTATTTTCAATGGGGTTGGAGCGCGGATTTTTTCACTTTGTTTATCGTCTACACCATTATCCAGGGCCTGGATGGCAATGTGCTGGTGCCGCTGTTGTTCTCCGAAGCGGTTAATCTACACCCGGTGGCTATCATTCTGGCGGTATTGGTATTTGGTGGATTCTGGGGGCTGTGGGGAGTGTTTTTTGCAATTCCTCTGGCGACACTGATTAAAGCCGTTATCAATGCCTGGCCCGTGGCTGTTGACCAGGATGACCAGGATGAGCAGTTGGTTATTTAATAATTCACTCAGTTTTACTCAATTAGGTTCAACTATGTCGAAACCCGCACAGCGTTTTCTTTTCGCCTCTTGTTCTCTTCTGCTTATACTGCTGACCGCCTGCAGTGTCTTTCCTGTTGGACGTACGGTTAGTGAGAACGATAATGTTGAGCGCGGGGCTGCCGAGCATGGGGTTGCTGATAAAAGTATCGTTAAAAGTGCCAACGATACCCGGCACTATCGTTATATTAAGTTGCCGAATGAGTTACAGGTTTTGCTGGTATCCGATGCGGAAGCTGAAAAGTCGGCGGCCTCTCTCGACGTGTATGTGGGGAGCCGGCAGGATCCCAGCGAGTTTCAGGGGCTGGCACATTTTCTTGAGCATATGTTGTTTTTGGGTACCGAAAAATATCCTGACGCGGGTGCTTATCAGGCGTTTATCAGTTCACACGGTGGCAGCCACAATGCCTACACCTCCTTTGAGCACACCAATTACTTCTTTGATATTAATCCCGAGTTTTTTGATCAGGGGTTGGATCGCTTTGCTCAGTTTTTTATCGCGCCCTTATTCGATGAGGAATACGTAGAGCGAGAAAAAAATGCCGTGCATTCTGAATACACTTCCAAAATAAAGGACGAATTTCGGCGCAGCGTGGATGTATTTAAACAATTGGTTAATCCTGAGCACCCGTTCAGTAAGCTGAGTGTTGGTAATCTTGAAACCCTGGCAGTTGAAGGTAAGCGGCAGGGTAGTTTACGAGATCAGCTAATTCAGTTTTATCAACAGCATTATTCGGCGAACTTGATGAACCTGGTACTGGTGGGGAAAGAACCGTTGGATCAACTGGAAGCCATGGCGCGACAGAAATTTTCGGCTGTTAGTAATAGCAATAAACAGGTAGAGCCAATTGAGGAGGCGCTGTTTACAGTCGACCAGTTACCCAAAATGGTAAAGGTTGAGCCAGAAAAATCCATGCGGATGTTGTCTATTGTATTCCCTGTTCCAGATGACATCGATTATTACCAGCATAAGCCTCTGCACTACATTGGTAATATCCTCGGTCATGAAGGGCAGGGAAGTTTGCTGTCCTATCTGAAATCTCAAGGTTGGGTGGAAAGTCTCGGTGCGGGTAAGGGGCTTAGTTATAAAGGTGGCGCGACCTTTAACCTGACCATTCAATTGACCGATAAAGGCGTTAGTCATCATCAGCAGGTGGTGGACGCAATTTTTCAAATGATTGATGTCGTTCGGGATGCTGATGTAACAGAGCGCAGGCGTCTGTTTGTTGAACAGAAGGCGATCTCGGAGCAACAGTTTTTATATCAGGAAAAAAGCTCTGCCCAGAGATATGCCATGACCCTTTCCTCGGATATGCAATATTATCCGATTGAGGATATTCTGAGTGGCCCCTACAAGATGGGTCACTATGATAATCAGTTAGTCAATCGCTATCTGGAGAGTCTGGTACCTAACAATGTGCTGATCACCTTAACCGCGCCAGAGGTGGAGACGGATAGCCAGACGCATTTTTATCACGTTGATTATAGCGCCTCGAAAATTCATGAGACGGATGTGGCGAACTGGCTACAGTCGGAGAAAAACAGTGCTATTTTCCTGCCACAAAAAAACCTGTTTATTGCGGAAGACCTAAGCATTGTGGCGAACGCCGAAGATACAGTGACTCAGCCAAGGCAGTTGAAAAAAACAGAAGAGCTCAGCCTGTGGTTTTATCAGGACCCGTCCTTTAAGTCACCCAAGGGCAGTATCTTCTTTAGCTTAAGGTCTCCTGTTGCCATGAATACGCCAGAGCATGCGGCAATGTTGAATATGCTGGCCGCCATGGCGTCGGATCAGTTGAATGAGTTCTCCTACGCTGCCCGTCTGGCAGGGCTTAATTACACCATAAGCCCACATAAGCGTGGTCTGTCCGTTAAAATCAGCGGTTTCAATGACAAGCAGGATAAGTTGCTGGCTCAAATTATCGAAGTGTTGGAATCACCCGAGATGAATAGCGCTCGCTTTGAAAATATTCGTCTTGAACAGTTACGCAAGCTTCAAAATCGTAGTAAGCAACAACCCTATCAGCTGGCAATGGATGCGGTGCCAGATCTGCTCTATCACAATAGTTGGACTGATCAGGTCCTGTTGAAAGTATATGAGCAGATGAGTTTGTCGCAGCTCGAGGGCTACTGGCAGCGCTTTTTCTCAGCAGGGCATATCGATTTACTAGTGCATGGTAATTATCTGCAGCAAGATGCACAGCATTATGCCCGCCAGGTCAGCGGTCGATTATTCAATAAGCCGGCCTTGCCAGATCCCTTGTATATATCGCAACTGGATGAATCGAGCTATAGCTACCAAATACAGAGCGATTACAGCGATGCAGCATTGGCTTTATATTTGCAGGCAGCTGATTTGAATAAATCCCGGCGAGCGGCTCTAGGGGTTTCGGCCCAAGTGATGCGAGCAGATTTTTATACGCAACTGAGAACCGAGCAGCAACTTGGCTATATTGTTAGTTCCGGGGCTTATCCGATTCAGGATGTGCCGGGACTGTATTTCCTGGTGCAATCGCCAGTAGCTGGACCGAAAGAGCTCGAGCAGGCTATCAATACGTTCCTGCAACAGCAGGCTGAGAACTTTGAGCAGGTCGCAGAGCAGGATTTTAATATTCAGCGCGCGGCAGTGTTATCCCATTTAAAAGAGGAGCCGCAGAGTCTATTCGAGCAATCCGAGCGCTACTGGAAAGATATTGCACAGGGCTATTATGACTTTGATTTCAGGGAGCAACTCATAGCAGCGATGGAAGCACTCAGTTTCGAGGACTGGAAAAGCTATCATCAGCAGGAAGTGTTGAATAATCCGCGCAGGTTACTGATTTATTCCGAAGGACAATTTTCTGATCAAGCTGCGGTAACGGGGATGCCGGTCGATAATACCACCAGCTTCCAGTCGAGGTTGGGGCATTACACCTTTCCATAGAAAAATGAGCGAAACATCAAATTAAAGGTGTAATAGACGTTTGTAATAGTGAAATTTGTAGTATTCGAGCTATCATTGATGCTAACTGGTTTCATTCGCTGATGCTCTCAAGCGGTTTGTAGGCCAGAGTCCCGGCCCCGAAAGAGGAAGTATACTACCGTGCAGTTGGCACTAATCGTTGATGATTCCAAGACCGCCCGGATCATGTTGCGGAAAATGCTGGAAAAGCTCCAGATTCCGACAGCAATGGTCGAATCCGGTGAAGATGCATTGGAATATCTTCAGGAAAATCACCCCGATGTGATTTTTATGGACCATATGATGCCGGGCATGGACGGTTTCAGTGCGGTCAAAGCCATTAAGGCCAATCCCGGTATTGCCTCTATCCCGATTGTCATGCATACCACCAAACAGGGTGATATCTACGTTGGTCAGGCCCGTGCCTTGGGCGCCAGTGACATTCTGACTAAGCCTGCCACTGATCAGGATCTGCAGGCGGTACTTGATCGTGTAAAGCGACAGGCTGCACCCTTAACCAAGTCGCCGGTGCCCTCTGTGGAGGTCACTGCGGTGGCAAACGATGACGACGAGTCTGCATTATCGACCAGGTCGGAACCCCGTGCTGCCGACATGGAAGAGGCCGTACCAGAGGTTCGTCCCGATATTGCCAGTGTAGAATCTCCATCATTTTATGGCTCTTTCCGGCAATGGCTGGTGGCTCTGATCTGGCTGATTCCCACTGTATGGCTATTACTGTTGTATATGCAGCAAGAGCAAATACTGGCGGAGTTGCGGGTAGAGAAAAACGCTTACCTGGATACGGCTGAATGGCTGCTCAATCAACAGCCGGCTTATGATTACGGTGAAATCCCCTTAAATGGGCAGCGGCTTGAACTTCTCGATGGGCTGATGGATAAACTGGAACGCGCTAACTTTTCAGGTACTGTCAAACTTGAGGGCCATATGGGTGAGTTTTGCCTGATGATGGTTCCATTGGAGGATGGCCGTGAGCTGGAAATGCTGCCGCCATCGGATTTACCCATCGTCGATTGTGATGTGATTGGCATATCCAATAGCCTGGCCATGGAGCAATCGGTGCAGCAGACTGTTGCTTTCTCCCGCTACCTGCAAAGCTTCGCTGAGAGTAGTAACAGCATTCGTATAGAGGTCGTGCCCTACGGTACCTCTCAGCCAAGAGAGTTATACCCGGATAGCCTGGAAGGTTTGACGGCCGGAGATTGGAACGCCGTTGCGTTGATGAATAACCGGATAAAGTTTGAGCTTATTCCTGACTGATTTTTAGTTGTAGTTTTTTTACAACCAGTGCCCATCCTGATTTGGCGCTATTTAAAGCGTTACTTTAACAGTGGGGCGGTTCTTTCTTACTTTCATAAGCGATTACTTGAGTTTAAGGCGGTAAAATGTAAAAATTTTACAGTCTTTTCTCGATGCTTTATTAATGTTTTGTTAAGATTGCCTCCGCTCGAACATTTCTCCTTGACTGGTAGAAATCTGTTCAAAAATTCGAACATTATTTAGCTTGAAGCTTATACTCGAAAAATCAAATTATGAGGTAAGTTCTTAGGATTCGTGCTGTAGCAGTAGTAAATTCTCGATGCTCCTCCCGCAAAGGAATTCATGATTGTGTATGCCCAGTACGTTGGTGAGTAAACATTAGGGGTTTTTTTATGCAGGATATTGATCCGACGGAAACGCAGGAATGGCTGGACGCTCTACAGGATGTTCTTGGCCAGGAGGGTGGATCCAAACGTGCAAGTTTTCTGTTGCGCACACTCGCAGAGAGTATGGCTGAAGCCGGTAGTCAGGTTCCCTCAGCGATTACCACGCCATTTATTAACACGATAAAACCCACTGATGAACGCCGCATGCCTGGCGACCTGTTTATGGAACGCCGAATTCGTTCGCTGATCCGCTGGAATGCTCTGGCGATGGTGATGCGGGCCAATGATAATGATGATGGTCTGGGCGGGCATATCTCATCCTTTTCTTCGGCAGCGACCTTATACGACATCGGCTTTAACTACTTTTTCCGCGGTAATGATGATGGTCATGGTGACCTGATCTATTATCAGGGGCATAGCGCCCCTGGCATGTATGCACGCTCCTATCTGGAAGGCCGTTTAACGGAAGAGCAGTTGGATAACTTCCGCCGCGAAGTGGGCGGCAACGGGCTTTCGTCCTATCCACACCCCTGGCTTATGCCAGAGTACTGGCAGTTTCCCACTGTATCAATGGGGCTCGGTCCCATTCAGGCCATCTACCAGGCTCACGTGATGAAGTATCAGCAAAGCCGTGAGCTGCTGGATAACAGTGGTCGTAAGGTTTGGGCCTTTCTTGGCGATGGCGAATGTGATGAGCCGGAATCGCTTGGCGCGATCGCCCTGGCCGGTCGCGAGAAGCTGGATAATCTTATCTTTGTAGTTAACTGTAATTTGCAACGACTGGATGGCCCTGTTAGGGGTAATGGAAAGATTATTCAGGAGCTGGAGGGTGTATTCCGTGGAGCGGGTTGGAATGTTATTAAAGTCATCTGGGGGCGCCACTGGGATGCTCTGTTAGAAAAAGATAAAACCGGTCTGCTGAAAAAGCGCATGAATGAAGTCTGTGATGGCGAGCTGCAAAACTATAAAGCCAATGGCGGCGCCTATACGCGCGAGCACTTTTTTGGCAAATACCCTGAGTTGTTAGAACTGGTCTCTGACCTTTCCGATGACGACATCATGTATCTCAACCGTGGTGGTCACGACCCCTACAAAATGTATGCAGCCTACGCCGAGGCGGTAGAGCAGACTGGTCGTCCTAGCGTCGTTCTGGCAATGACGGTGAAGGGCTATGGTATGGGTGAATCGGGTGAAGCCCAGAACGAAACTCATTCCTTGAAAAAGCTGGATATTGAAAGCCTGAAAAAATTCCGCAATCGCTTTGCCATCCCGATCAGTGATGATGAGCTTGAGAATGTGCCTTATTATCGCCCGGCAAAGGATAGTCCGGAAATGGTCTACATGCGCAAGCGTCGAGAAGATCTCGGTGGTTTTATCCCCTCGCGCAATCCTGATTTTGAGGCGTTGAAAGTTCCTGAGCTGGATGATTTAAAGAGCCAACTTAAAAGCAGTGGTAAAAGGAATATCTCTACCACTATGTCTTTTGTCAGAACGCTTTCAACCCTGACCAAGGATAAGAAAATTGGTGAGCGTGTGGTGCCTATCGTTCCCGATGAGGCGCGAACCTTTGGTATGGAGGGTATGTTCCGGCAACTGGGTATTTATTCTTCACAGGGCCAGCGATACACGCCCCATGATGCCGACCAAATCATGTATTACAAGGAAGATAAAAAAGGCCAGATTCTGGAAGAGGGTATTAACGAAGCGGGTGCCTTCTCGGCTTGGCTGGCGGCAGCGACGTCTTACAGTAATCACGGCTACCCGATGATTCCCTTTTATATTTTCTATTCCATGTTCGGTTTTCAACGGATTATGGATCTCGCCTGGGCGGCCGGGGATACTCAGGCACGTGGTTTCCTGATGGGAGCCACCGCAGGGCGTACCACGTTGAATGGTGAAGGTTTACAGCATCAGGATGGCCATAGTTTGTTAATGGCCAATATGATTCCAAACTGTGTGGCCTACGATCCAACCTATGCCTATGAGCTGACAGTCATCATCCAGAATGGCTTGAAGCGCATGTATCAGGATAAGGAAAACTGTTTTTACTACATCACTATCGAGAATGAAAACTATCACCACCCGGATATGCCAGCTGATTGTGAAGAGGGCATTATCAAGGGTATGTATCGGATTGATCATGCTAGCGGTGATAAAAAGCTATCTGTTCAGCTAATGGGTAGTGGCTCTATTCTTCGTGAAGTACGAGAAGCCAGAGCTATTCTGCGTGATGAATTTGACATCGATGCCGATGTCTGGAGTATGACCAGCATTAATGAGTTGCGTCGTGAAGGCATGGCGGTTGATCGCTGGAATATGTTGAATCCTGATCAGGAACAAAAGACTCCCTTCGTCGCGCAGCAGTTGGAAGGGCACGATGGCCCCATTATTTGCGCAACCGATTATATCAAGTCCTACGGCGAGCAATTGGCACCCTTTATCAGGCGGCAATTCCGGGTCTTGGGGACCGATGGTTTTGGTCGTTCTGACACCCGGAGTAAACTGCGCTATCACTTTGAAGTGGATCGCTATTTTGTTGTATTAGCGGCATTAAAGTCACTGGTCGATGAGGGCAAGCTGGATACTTCTGTTGCAACGGCCGCCGCTAAGAAGTTTGGTATCAAGCCGGATAAAAGAGACCCGATGATTTGTTGAGCGCTCGGTTTAATCCAGTGTTACAGGCCTCAGGGCAATGCGTGATAGCCAGATCAAAAAGCCTGAAAAGTCATTCAATTTAGGATAAGAATGTGAGCATAGAAGTTATCAAAGTTCCCGATCTCGGTGGCGCTGATGGCGTGGAGGTTATCGAAATCTGCGTAGCCGTTGGAGATAAGGTTGAGCAGGAAGATTCGCTAATCGTACTGGAGTCCGATAAAGCCTCCATGGAGGTGCCGTCACCGCAGTCGGGCACCGTCTCTGCAATCAAAATTACAGTGGGTGATAGTTTGTCCGTGGGCGATGTTATCCTTGAGCTTGAAGCTGAAGGAGGCTCTGCATCGGAAACTGCTGAGGCGAGTGAGGAAAAAACAGCGACAGAAGCAGAGAGCAATAATACCGAGGATAAAGACACCGAAAGTGAGAGCAATGCGTCAGCTGAAGCTGATAGTGTGGAAGCAAAAGACAGTGAAGAAGATTCAGTGGGTGAGAGTGCCAGTGAATCGGATACTTCTGAGGAGTCTGGCAGCGAGACGACGGTGGAGCAGATTAAGATTCCTGATATCGGCGGTGCAGAAAACGTTGATGTGATCGAAGTCAGTGTGGCGGCAGGAGATGAGATTGCCGAGGGCGACTCATTGATTGTATTAGAAACTGATAAGGCATCCATGGAAGTACCTTCACCCAAAGCAGGCAAAGTGGTGTCGATTGATATTAGCGAGGGCGATACAGTCTCGGAAGGTTCGCCAATCCTGCAGTTGGAAGTGGCAGCAGGGGGCAAAAAAGCAAACGCTGTGTCTGATAAAAAGGCGGCTGCCGAAAAACAATCCTCGGACCAATCTTCTGATGAAGAGTCTGTTAAAAAAGACACTGCTAAACAAGAGTCCACTAAACAAGAGGACCCTAGTGAGGAAAGCCCTAAAGAAGATGGCGCCAAAGAAAAGAGCGCTAACAAAGAACAAGTGACTGCCGAGCAAAATTCGGAGATTCCTACGCCCAGGTTTGCTGGTTCTGCCGATAAAAAATCTGAGTCAGCTGAAAACAAGCCCGCTAAATCAAAAGTGTATGCAGGCCCGGCGGTACGTCGGCTGGCCCGGGAAATGGGGGTCCAGATTGAGCAGGTTAAAGGGTCTGGCCCCAGAAGCCGAATCACCAAGGATGATTTGAAATCCCATATTAAATCCGCGTTGCAGGCTAAAGCGGAAGCCCCGGCAGGTGCAGGTATTGCACCAATTCCGGCGGTTGATTTCAGTCAGTTTGGTGAAATTAGCGTTGAGCGGTTGAGTAAAATCCATAAAGTCACTGCCGAAAATATGCAGCGCAGCTGGCTTAATGTTCCCCATGTGACCCAGTTTGATGATGCTGATATTTCCGAGCTGGAAGATTTTAGAAATTCTTTAAAAGCAGAAGCTGAAAAACGAGGCGTTAAAATTACGCCGTTGCCATTTCTGCTAAAAGCCTGTGCCAAGGCTTTAATCGATAACCCAAAGGTCAATGCTTCATTACATAGTGATGGCGAAAGCATGGTATTCAAGCACTATGTGCATATTGGTATGGCGGTCGATACCCCCGTTGGTTTAATGGTGCCCGTTATTCGAGATGTAGATAAGAAGTCGATCTGGGAACTCGCGGCCGAAACTGCAGAGTTGGCCCAGAAAGCCAAAGATCGCAAACTCAAGCCAGCCGAGATGCAGGGTGGCTGTTTTACTATTTCCAGTTTGGGTGGTATTGGCGGTCAGGGTTTTACCCCGATTGTGAATGCGCCGGAGGTGGCGATTCTGGGTGTGTCCAGATTATCCATTAAACCGCAGTGGAATGGTTCGGAGTTTGAGCCACGTAAAATGCTGCCGCTTTCACTGTCCTATGACCATCGCGCAATCAATGGTGCTGATGCAGGGCGATTTCTGACTTATCTGGGCGAGGTGCTGGCCGATATCAGAAAATTGGTGATGTAATATCAGTTTTCTTTCTTGGAAAAACACATGACCTCCAAATGGACTGTGGCGATTTTAGCTATTGAATTCGCTACAGTTTTCGCCGGGCTACTGATAGATCTTGTTTGACAATCAGATGTCTTATTATTTTGCCAGACATCAGTGTTTGGTGGGCTGATTTGTAAAGCGTCTGGTAAAACTCTTTTGTAATATCCACATCAGCTTGTCAATATTCTGCACAAGAGCCGATAATCAATAATCTAAGACCAATCGAATACTGTTTTAATTGAACTTGCCGGCTTAAATATCTTCGTATAGGGGAGAGGTAATCCAAATGGTAAGGGGGCATCAGTTAAAAGACTGGAATGTATTGGATGTAATCAAGCGCAATATTCTGCTGATTCTTGCCGTGGTATTGAGCCTCTTGTTTTTGGCTTTATCCTTTCGCAGTCCGCTTTGGTGGTTAGGGTTTGCTGTCAGTTTTCTGTTTTTAGTGCTAGGCCTGTTTGATTTGCTGCAGCATCGCTGGACCTTGACGCGGAATTATCCTGTAGCCGCTCGTTTGCGCTGGCTTTTCTACAAACTTCGCCCCTATCTACGTTCTTATATTGTTGAGGCAGATTTAGAAGGTAAGCCCTTCAGTCTGGATGCTCGAAACTTGGTTCACGCCCGAGCAAGAGGGCAAACCGACACGCAGCCCTTTGGTACTGAGCGCAATACTGATTCAGCTGAGTACAGCTGGCTAAGCCACTCTATCATTCCTGTTACTGACCTCGACGAAGATCCGCGTATTGTGATTGGCGGTGATCAATGTACTCAGCCCTATCAAACTTCAATTTTAAATATCTCAGCTATGAGCTTTGGTGCACTCTCTGCTAAAGCCATAGAAGCGTTAAATAAGGGCGCGAAGCTCGGAGGGTTTTATCACGATACCGGAGAAGGCGGTATCAGTCCCTACCATCTAAAACATGGCGGTGATTTGGTTTGGGAGATCGGTTCAGGCTATTTTGGTTGCCGTGATAAAGCGGGTGACTTTGATCCGCATCGTTTCACAGAGGAAGCTTCCCGCAGTGAAGTTAAAATGACAGAAATCAAACTGAGCCAGGGGGCGAAACCAGGGCACGGGGGATTGTTGCCAGCGGCAAAGGTGACAGAGGTCATTGCTAACTCCAGAGGAGTTCCTGCTTACCAGGATTGTGTGTCACCCAGAGCACATTCGGCCTTTACAACACCGATAGAGTTACTGGAGTTTGCATCAACCCTGCGGGAACTTTCTGGTGGCAAGCCCGTTGGCATAAAACTTTGTGTTGGTCATATTCACGAGGTTTTGGCGATTGTAAAAGCTATTCTGAAAACGGGAATATACCTGGACTACATCGTAGTGGATGGTGGAGAAGGTGGCACCGGTGCCGCGCCATTAGAGTTGTCTGATAATGTGGGTATGCCTTTAACTGAAGGTTTAATCACCGTGCGTAACGCGCTGGTTGGAACGGGGTTACGAAGTAAGATAAAAATTGCTGCCAGTGGCAAAGTGCATTCAGGGATGGGGCTGGCAACGAATCTTGCCCTGGGTGCAGATTGGTGCAATGCGGCAAGAGCTTTTATGTTTTCCATCGGTTGTATTCAAGCGCAACGATGTCATCAGGGAACTTGTCCCACGGGAATTACTACCCATGATCCAGGTCGTCAGCGAGGCCTTGTTGTGGATGTACAGGCTGAACGTGCTGCGCGCTTTCATCAAAAAACCGTCAGTGCTTTAAGTGAGATTGTCGCCGCTGTGGGGTTGAGGCATCCGAAAGAGCTGGAACCGCATCATTTGGTTCATAGGGTCGGGGCTACTGACTCAAAACTCTTTGATCGTATTTATACTTTTTTGCCGGAAAACGCTTTGCTGGAGAATTCGGATGAAACGGAATACTGCCACTGGTGGAGAGCTGCTAGTGCTGAAAGTTTCAGGCCTCAAATAGATCTTGCACCACAGCGTTGTAGAGAAAGCGAAAAGCCCGAAAACGCTTAGGAAATATGCCCAGTCACCCGAACCCGTTTTGAGCCTGCTGCAGGTTTTTCTTTCAAGGCGTCCTGACGTTGTTTGATCTGAGTATCAATTAAATTTTTTACTGCGATTAAAAAGCCGGTGAAGATAAATGCGCCCGGAGGAAGTATCGCTAATAAAAACTGATTGTAATCAGAAAAGATCACCAGCTTCCAGGATTTGGCCGCCTCACCAAACAGCAGGTCCATATTGTTAAACAGCGAGCCTGTGCCGGCCAGTTCGCGAAGGGCACCCAGTAATACGAGAATCACCATAAACCCGGCGCCCATAATAAAACCATCGTACATGGCAGGAAGCAGGGCGTTTTTGCTGGCGTAGGCATCAGCCCGCCCGAGAATGACGCAGTTAGTCGTGATCAGTGGCAGGAAGATGCCCAGTATTTGAAAGAGTTCATAGGTATAGGCCTGCATCAGCAATTCGATACAGGTCACGGCAGCGGCAATAATCATCACAAAGGCGGGCAGTCGAATGGCATCGGAGACGACACCTCTAATCAGGGAAACACAGCAGTTGGAAATAGTCAGTACCATCATGGTTGCCAGCCCCATGCCGATGGCATTGATGACGGTGCCGGTAACTGCTAGCAGTGGGCATAGCCCTAACAGTTGAACAATGGCTGGGTTGTTTTTCCACAGGCCATTGAGCGACAATTCTTTGTAGTTAGCATCACTCATGAACTGTTCCTTTACTCATTTCCTGACTGGTGGGTTTGGAATCTAAAATATCCTGTTTGTGCTGATCAAAAAACTGCAGGGTTTGTAAAATGGTTTTAGTGACGGCACGGGGGGTAATGGTGGCACCGGTAAATTGATCGAAAACCCCCTTATCTTTTTTAACTTTCCAGAGATCTGGAGTAGGGTTGTTCAGGGATTTATTTCTAAAACTTTTCAGCCAGTCGCTTTTTTTGCTTTCCACAGCATCACCCAGCCCCGGCGTTTCGCGGTGGGATAATACTCTCACGCCGGCAATGCTGCCATCTACATTGATCCCAACGATCAGATCGATATCACCGGTATAACCTTCACGTGCCGTTGCTGGAAAGATAACCGCTATGGGCTTATTGTCCTGACGGGCAATATAATACTGTTTGCTTTCCCTGAGCCCCAGCCATTCATTGTTATCAATAGGGTGAGCATCGTCCAGCATGGAATTATCGTGACGGTCTTCGGGAATAATTTCCAACAGGGCCTTTTCCTCGGCGGCGCGAATATTGGCGCGAATATTTTCCTGGGTGCCAAGAAATGTACCGGCAATAATCGCGGTGCTGATAACAGCAAATATGCCTAGGAGAATGGCATTACGACTGATGGATTGTCCCAGCATCAGTTGCCCCCCTGTTTTTTACTGCTGTGTCCGTAGACTTTGGGCTGTGTGTAGTAATCCAGTAGTGGGGCCGCAAAGTTCATCAGCAAAACCGAAAAGGCAATGGCATCGGGATAATTGCCCCATACCCGAATAATGTATAACAGTACGCCAATTAATGCGCCATAAACCATTCGGCCTTTATTGGAAACGGCCGAAGTTACTGGATCCGTGACGATAAAAAAAGCACCGAACATGGTGGCGCCACTCAGCAGGTGAAACAGTGGTGAACCACCAGAAGCTGAACTGCCGCCATCGTAAAACAGGGCCGACATAACTGTCAGTGAAATTAACATGCTGACCGGCGCATGCCAGGTAAATACCCGCTGCCATAACAGGAAGATCCCCCCCGCTAAAAAGCCGAGATTAGCCCACTCCCAACCCAAGCCCGCCCAGCGACCAAACTGCGGCGACTGCTGCCACAGGTCTGCAACCAGTAGAGAGTTGTTTTGTTTTAACACATCCAGCGGCGTAGCCATCGTTAAACCGTCAATAGCAAAGGCTGTCACCGCATCGCGCCCGATAAACAGTGCCGAAAGGCTATCGAGCAGCGACGGCAGGTCAGCCTCCACTGCCTGTCGGGGGGCTGCCCAGGTGGTCATCTCCACGGGAAAGGAAATCAACAGTACCACATAGCCCGCCATCGCCGGATTAAAAGGGTTGTAGCCCATACCGCCGTATAAATGCTTGGCGATGAGAATGGCGAAGCCGACACCGATCAGAATAAGCCACCAGGGCGAATTGGGGGGCATGGCGATAGCCAGCAGCAGGGCGGTGACCAGCGCGCTGCAATCCTTGAGATAAAAGCCGATGGGGCGCTTACGCAGCAGTAAAGCCAGTGCTTCGGCACCCACCGCTACGATCGCTGCAAAGACAATATTGACCAGCGTGCCCCAGCCAAAATGCCAGCTCAACGCAAGTACACCCGGTAGGGTGGCCAGCATCACCAGTTGCATCACTCGAGAGGTGCTGAGGGCGCTGGTGGCATGTGGAGACGTGATTTTGAGCAGGGCCATAGTACGCTTGTCTAATTACTGTTGCTGTTATGGTTTTGACTATTGTGTCGTTGGTAGTCGTCGTAAGCCTGCCGGGCATCGACCAGTTTTACTTCAAGTTTGGCGACAGAGGTTTGCAGGATATCTACCGTGTCACTACCTTCCTGCTCGGCATCTTCCAGTTTGGCTTTGGCTTTTTCCAGACGTTTGCTGATGGCATCCACGGCGTTCAATAATCGCTCTTTGTCGGTCATTTTGGAGGCCGCTTCGCGTTTGGCCAAAGCGCGGGCTATCGCATCCTGTGCAGCATCGCCCGAAGGTGCTGAATTGGCTTGAGCCGTATCAGTGGTAATAGTCTTTTGTGTAGTTGCAGGTTCACTGGTTGTTTGGGCCGTCAGCTGTTTAAGTTCTGCCGACGCGGTATGGAGTTTATCTTTCAGCTTTTGCGCAGCACTTTCAAAGGTTTCCAGATGTTCGGAGTTTTCTTCTTTTGCAACAGCCAGTTTGGCCTCTGCTTTTTCCAGTCGGGCCTGCAATGCGCTGACCGCCTGCTCGGCTTTTACCTGCGGTGATACATCCGCCTGCTCGGCGCGTTTCTGTTTGGCCCTTTCAATGGCGAGCTGAGCCGGATCGGTTGTCGTAGGGGTATCGGCTGCTGGCTCCGGCTGGTTATTGGCCGTAAAATCTGCCAGTGCCTGTTTAGCCTGTTGATACTTGGCCTCGGTTTTTTCGACTCCGGTTTTGAAGGCATCAATCTTGTCCGAGCCTTCCTGCTCCGCCTGTTGCAGTTTTTCTCTGGCGGCGGCGAGACGCTTTTCCACGGTTGCGAGTGTTTTTTCTAAACTTTCCTGGGTGGGTGCTTCTTCAGCGCCGCCTGCTCGTTTAGCTTTGGCTTTTTCGATGGCGGCTTGCGCGGGATCAAGGGCAGGGGCTGCCTCCGTCGTTGTTGTCGCAATAGTAGTAGACATACCGGCTTTTTTGGCTTTAGCACGTTCTACGGCGGCCTGAATCGCATCAGCTTTGCCCGCTTTTACATTGCCTGCGGCCTTGGCTTCGGCGGCTGCTTTTCTCGCTTTACGTTTGGCTTCTTTTTCAGCTTCCAGTCGTTCCAGCCGCGCCTGACGCGCTTCAAAGCGGGCTTTGGATTGTTCGGCCTTAATTGCGTCCTGTTGCTGCTGACGGATATCGGCTTTGGAGGCGCGATAGTATTGCACCAGTGGAATATTACTGGGGCAGACATAAGAACATGCCCCACACTCGATGCAGTCCATCAAATTGTGAGCTTCAAGCTTGTCGTATTCTTTACCCCGAGCAAACCAGTACAGTTGTTGCGGCAGTAATGAAACCGGGCAGGCTTCGGCGCACATGCCGCAGCGAATGCAGGCTTGAGCCGGTGGTGGTGGGGGGAGTTCTTTAAGGCCGGGTGCCAATATACAGTTGGTGGTTTTTACCACCGGTACGTTTTCGTCTTCGAGAGTAAAGCCCATCATTGGACCGCCCATTACCAGCCGAGAACAGCTCTTTACATTAAACCCATTGAGCTCCAGCAGGTGTTTAATTGGGGTGCCTAACAAGACTTCATAGTTGCCCTGCTGAGTACAGGCATTACCTGTCACGGTGGTAATGCGGGAAATCAGTGGCTCGCCGAATTGAATAGCGCGATATATAGCGACGGTGGTACCAATATTCTGGCAGACAATACCAACATGAGCTGGCAGACCACCGGCGGGGACTTCCTTGCCGGTTAATATCTGGATCAGTTGTTTCTCGCCACCGGAAGGATACTTGGTGGGGAAAACCACGATTTTAATACCGGTGCCTTCGGCAGCCTTTTGCAGGGCGGCAATACTTTCCGGTTTATTATCTTCAACGCCGATCAGGGTTTCTTTGGTCGGTTCGATCAGATAGCGTAGTATTTCAACACCGGCGATAACTTCATCGGCCCGCTCCCGCATTAACATATCGTCTGCGGTAATGTAGGGCTCACATTCGGTGCCGTTGATGATCAGTGTCTCGATACCCAGCTCGCCTGTGGCCAACTTAACCGCTGAGGGGAAGCCGGCGCCTCCCATGCCGGCGATGCCCGCTTCGCGAATGCGATTGAGTATATTGGCTTTTTCCAACTGCCGAAAATCCTCAACGCCCGCATGTTCAACCCACTCATCTCTACCATCGGGTTTGACGATGATACAGCGTGCACTCATCCCTGACGGGTGAGGTATGGGCCGATCTTCAATGGCAATCACTACACCTGAGGTTGAGGCGTGTACAGGTACACTGACAAAGCCTTTGGCTTCAGCAATCATCTGACCTTTTAGGACGCGATCTCCGGGTTCAACAATGGCTGCGGCAGGTGCGCCGATATGTTGCGACAAAGGGAAAACCAATTCGTCGGGGGTACCTGCAAATTGGATACTGGATCGAGTCGACTGATGCTTATTTTCGTCGGGGTGAATACCGCCGTGAAAATCCCAGACTTTGCGGTCAGCTTTTAAGTTAGTCGCTAAACTCATGCCGCTTCCTCGTCTTTGCCCGGGGTTTGATGCGGGTTGCGGTCGGTGACGATAACTTCAGTGGGCTTGGGTAGGCCCCAACTCCAGGTTTGTACGGTGGTTTCCAGAGGCAGCATATCAATACAGTCGACGGGGCAGGGCTCTACACATAAATCGCAGCCGGTACATTCGCTGCTGATAACCGTATGCATTTGCTTGGCCGCACCCAGGATGGCATCCACCGGGCAGGCCTGAATGCATTTGGTGCAGCCTATACATTCTGCTTCGCGGATAAAAGCGACCTTCTTGACGTTTTCCTCGCCGTGTTCGGCATCAAGGGGAATAGCTTCAACATCCAGTAAATCCGCTAACGCATTAATTGTTGCTTCACCACCGGGAGGACATTTGTTAATTGCTTCGCCATTGGCAATGGCTTCGGCGTAGGGACGGCAGCCGGGGTAGCTACACTGGCCACATTGTGTTTGTGGTAATAGCTCTTCAATTTGGTCGGCGATGGGGTCGCCCTCGGTTTTAAATTTCACTGCGGCGAAACCTAACAGCCCGCCAAAGGGGATGCCGAGAATCAAAAGCGCAATAATGGCGGCGAGAAAAGGTTGCTGTTGAATAAACTCAATCACAGTTTTTCCCCTACACCAGACCCGCAAAGCCCATAAAGGCCAACGACATCAGGCCGGCGGTGATCATGCCAATCGCCGCGCCTTTAAAAGGAGTGGGTACATCGGCGACGGCGAGCCGCTCGCGCATAGCGGCAAACAAGACCAGCACCAGAGAAAAGCCTAAAGCCGCACCGAAACCGTAAAAAGCCGATTGCAGAAAGTTATGTTCTTTATTGATATTGAGCAGCGCAACACCCAGGACGGCACAGTTTGTCGTGATCAGGGGTAAGAACACGCCGAGGACTTTATAGAGTAAAGGGCTGCTTTTACGCACCACCATTTCAGTAAACTGCACGACAACAGCAATCACTAAAATAAAGGAAATGGTTTTTAAGTATTCCAGTCCTAACGGTAACAGCAGCCAGTTATAGGTTAACCAGCTAACGATGGAGGCAAGTGTTAACACAAAGGTGGTTGCACTGGACATCCCGATGGCGGTTTCCAGCTTGTTGGACACACCCATAAACGGACACAGCCCTAAAAACTGTACCAGCACAAAGTTGTTGACCAGAATCGCGCCAATCAATAGCAGTGAATAATCTGCCAGCATAGCCTACCTATTTGTATGTCTTTAAATAAGATTTTTTAATCTAGCTTTACTTGACCTTCATACCCGGTTTGGCACCGGCATCGGGGGAAAGTAAAAAGATCTCTTCACCACCGGGGCCTGCTGCGATAACCATGCCTTCAGAAAGCCCAAATTTCATTTTTCGGGGTTCCAGGTTAGCGACCATTACCGTCAGTTTACCGATCAGTTCTTCAGGATTGTACGCCGCTTTAATCCCGGCAAATACCTGTTTATTACCGTCTTCGCCAAGGCTGAGTGTCAGTTGCAATAATTTATCGGCACCTTCTACGTGATCGGCGGCAATAATTTCTGCAATGCGCAAATCCACTTTGGCAAAATCATCAAACTGAATGGTCGATGGCTGCGGTTCAGTTTTTGCCTTTTTCTGTTTTTCAGTTTTAGCCGGCTTGGATGTAGGTGTTGTGGCTTTGCCAGCGTCGACCATGGCATCAACTTTGTCTTTATCAATGCGGGTCATTAACGGCTGAAACTTATTGATTTGATGATTTAGCAAGGGCTGTAATTCGCCATTCCAGTTCAGGTCGGCATTTAAAAATTCGCTGGCTTTTTCTGCGGTTGCAGGTAAGACCGGTTTCAGATAAATCATAATCAAACGGAACAGGTTGATGCACTGCGAAGCGATGGCGACGACCTGTTGCTGCTGGTCTTCTTGCTTGGCCAGCTTCCAGGGTTCACGGCTGTCAAAGTACTCATTAGTGGCATCGGCCAGCGCCATAATTTCACGAATCGCCTTGCTGAATTCCCGCTGTTCAAACAGTTCAGCAATTTCACCGCCTTTGACAACGGCTTGCTGCCAGAGCGCTTCGTTATCCAGTGTGGCGCTCATCACACCATCGGTACCCTTGCTGATAAATTTGGCCGAGCGTGAGGCGATGTTAACTACCTTGCCTACCAGGTCGGAATTCACCCGCTGTACAAAGTCTTCAAGATTCAAATCTATGTCATCGACACCGCCGGACAATTTGGCGGCGTAATAGTAGCGCAGGTATTCCGGATCGAGGTGAGCCAGATAGGTGGACGCCTTGATATAAGTGCCGCGTGATTTGGACATCTTCTGGCCGTTAACGGTGATAAAACCGTGAACATAAACAGCATCGGGCTTGCGATATCCTGCTGAGTCGAGCATGGCGGGCCAGAACAGGCCGTGGAAGTTGATAATGTCCTTGCCGATAAAGTGATACAGCTCGGCCTTGGAGTCTGGCCGCCAGTAGTCGTCAAAGTTTAGGCCCTGCTTATCGCAGTAGTTCTGGAAACTGGCCATATAGCCGATAGGAGCGTCCAGCCAGACGTAAAAGTATTTACCGGGCGCATCGGGAATTTCAAAACCAAAGTAGGGCGCATCCCGGGAGATGTCCCATTCCTGCAAGCCAGCCTCTAACCACTCCTTTAATTTATTAGCGATTTCCTTCTGCAGGCGTCCGCTGGTGGTCCATTCCTTCAGTAGCTTCTGAAATTCGGGCAGTTTAAAGAAGTAATGGGTAGATGCTTTTTCGACTGGTGTGGCACCAGAGATAGTCGATTTGGGGTCAATCAGATCCGCAGGGGTATAGGTCGCGCCACAGGCTTCACAGTTGTCGCCGTACTGATCGTCGGTTTTGCACTTGGGGCAGGTGCCTTTGATATAGCGGTCTGCCAAAAATAATTCTTTTTCCGGGTCGTATAGTTGGGTGATCTCACGGCTGGCAATATGACCGTTGTCGCGCAGTCTGAGATAAATCTGCTCAGCGTAGTGTCGGTTTTCTTCCGAGTGGGTGGAATGGTAGTTATCAAACCCAATCAAAAAACCGGCAAAGTCTTTCTCGTGCTCAGCCTTTACATTGGCGATTTGCTGCTCGGAGGTAATGCCGTTTTTTTCGGCAGTCAGCATAATGGCAGTACCGTGGGCGTCGTCGGCACAGACGTAGATGCAGTCGTGGCCGCGCTGCTGCTGGAAGCGTACCCAGATGTCCGTTTGAATAGTCTCAAGCAGGTGACCCAGGTGCAGCGAGCCATTGGCATAGGGCAGGGCGCTGGTGACCAGAATTTTGCGTTGTGATGATGGCGGTGTTGTGGCTGTCATAGAGATCGTCTTTAAAGCTCGAGAGTCATCCAAAGGGTGCTGACTGAAAACCGCCCACTATAGCGGTTTTGTTGCGGTTTTTCATCTTTCTCGTAACGCTTAAATTGCTGTTTATATTATTCTTTTTGTGATTTGCCCGCGGCCTGAGTAAAATGCCGGGATAAACGCTTTCGCGTCACCTGTGTTAATCAGCGCAGGCCATTAGTTACTCACAGTCCGGAGCCACCATGTCTGAAGTCAGTCAGGTGCAGGTAGAAGAAGCCCTGCAGTCCTATGTTGTTCCCCATTTAAACCAGAATCTGCTGCAAGCCAATGTGATTCAGGGCATTGTCATCGACGGTGGTATGGTCAATATCGCCATTAGACTCAGTTTTGCCGTTGCGTCGATCAAAGCCCGTATCCAGAAGGCTATTGTTGATCTGGTGATCCAGCTGGAAGGGGTTAACAGTGTCAATGTGGATATCAGCTGGGAGATTCCCTCGATCAAACAGCAGCGTGATATGCGCAATATGGAAAAGGTCAAAAACATTATCGCTGTTGCCTCTGGTAAGGGCGGTGTAGGCAAATCGACCACCTCGGTAAACCTGGCGCTGGCGTTGGCAGCCGATGGTGCCAAGGTTGGATTGCTGGATGCGGATATTTACGGCCCCAGCCAGCAGGTGATGCTGGGCATTGCCGAGGGTCAGCGTCCGGAGCAGGAAGGCCAGCAGTACCTTATGCCAGTTGAAGCGCATGGCCTGAAAACCATGTCGATGGGCTATCTGGTAACGGACAAGACCCCAATGGTGTGGCGCGGTCCGATGGCTGGAGGTGCGATGAACCAGCTGTTAGCCCAAACCTGGTGGGGGGAGCTGGATTATTTGATCATTGATATGCCGCCCGGTACCGGTGATATTCAGCTGACGCTATCGCAAAAAGCGGCAGTGGCGGGCGCAGTGATTGTGACCACACCTCAGGATATTGCCCTGCTGGATGCTAAGAAAGGTATCGAGATGTTCAGCAAGGTCGGCGTGCCTGTGCTGGGTGTGGTCGAGAATATGGCGATTCATATCTGTAGCGAATGCGGCCATCAAGAGCATGTGTTTGGTGAGGGCGGTGGTGCACGCATTGCGGCGGATTACAAGGTACCCGTACTGGGTTCTTTACCGCTATCGCTGAAAATTCGGCAGCAGACTGATGCCGGTGCGCCTACAGTGGTGGCAGAACCGGAGAGTGCCGAAGCACAACTCTATGGCGATATTGCTCGTAATATGGCGGTGCAGTTGACCCGGCAGGCCGAATCGGCGATGCCAAATATTGTGATCAATAAGGATTAAGCAGAGATAAATGGTGATTACTGGAAGTTTTAACCAGATTGAGGTCTTTCCCTCCGGTTGCAGGGGCGAGACCGTATGCAGCAGGGATGCTGCATCCGAGCCCCCAGGGATGGGTTTACGGCGTGTCTCAGCCCCTGCAGCCGGAGGGAAAGGCCGGTTACGGAGATGTGAACTTAAGTAACTTGCATTCTGATCCGTGATTGCTTAAGCGCTTAAGCCACTGGCTTTTGCAGCAAAACCCATAATTCAAACAGGCGTGGATAAATAACAGATGAGTATTAAATCAGATCACTGGATTCGTCGAATGGCCGAAAATGAAGGGATGATTGAGCCCTTTCAGCCTGGTCAAGTCCGTTACAACGAAGCCGGCGAGCGCTTAATTTCCTACGGCACCTCCAGTTACGGCTATGATGTTCGCTGTGCGGATGAGTTTAAAATTTTTACCAATGTGCATTCTGCCACCGTGGATCCAAAGAATTTCGATGAGGACAGCTTTGTCGATATCAAGGGTAACGAATGCATTATTCCCCCTAACTCCTTTGCGCTGGCGCGTACGGTTGAGTATTTCCGCATTCCCCGTAGTGTATTGACGGTTTGTCTGGGTAAATCCACCTATGCGCGCTGTGGCATTATCGTTAATGTCACACCGCTGGAGCCGGAGTGGGAAGGGCACGTCACACTGGAATTCTCCAATACCACCAACCTACCCGCCAAAATTTATGCGAATGAAGGCGTTGCCCAGATGCTGTTTTTCGAGTCTGATGAAGTGTGTGATGTCAGTTATAAGGATCGCGGTGGAAAGTATCAGGGGCAGACCGGCGTTACCCTTCCGAAAACTTAAATGGACTAAGGCTTAATCGCGATAGCGCCAAATAACCTGACCTAAAACCTCACCGGGCCTGAAACTGGATGGACATTGGATTTATTGTGCTGCTGCTGGTAACAGGGCTGCTCGCCGGGGTGATCAATACTCTCGCCGGCGGTGGCTCTAACCTGACCTTGCCCGCGTTGATGGTAATGGGAATGCCGGCCGATATTGCCAATGCGACTAATCGGGTGAGCGTCTTCCTGCAAACCCTGGTTGCGGTAAAGGGTTTTCGTAGTCATGACAGGTTGCCTACGCAGGATTTGTTTCCCATTCTGGTCCCAACATTGTGCGGTGGCGCGGTGGGTGCTGTGGTGGCTTCCTTTGCTCCCAGCAGTTTGCTAAAGCCACTTTTATTGAGCGCCATGTTGCTGATGACCGCTATTATGCTGGTTCGGCCTAATGTGGTTTCACCACCTGAGGGAACGGAGCCACGTAGTGTAAAAGAAAGTCGTACAGCCTGGTTCTGGCTTTTTATTGCCGGCGTTTATGGTGGTTTTGTTCAGGCAGGTGTGGGTTTTGTGTTGATAACGGTACTGGCAGGAACCCTGCGCTATGACCTGGTTCGTACCAATGCCCTGAAAATGGTCTGCACACTAGCCTTTACCGTATTGGCGCTCGGGCTATTTATTACTCGTGATCAGGTGCTATGGTTGCCGGGGCTGGTCCTGGCTGGTGGATCAATGGTGGGCGCTCATCTCGCGGTTAAATTCGCCATCACCGCCAAAGCAGCGACATTGAAATGGTTTTTGTTTGCTATGACGCTCTGCGGTAGTGCGGCGGCAATGATTTTCTAATGCCTTTCCTTATCGTTCGGGCCCAGGGTAGTCCTCGGGCGTCTCTTGGTCGCCACAATAATTTTGGCAGCCACAATTAATTCTTGTATCTGGGTACAACTTTTACCTATAACAATATTGCTGAGGCTGTCTATACTCCCTGCATTATCATTGCTGTTGACTGGGAGTGTCTGCAACGTGCTAAAAATGTCTCGGGTTTTGGGCTTCACTTTGTGTGCACTCAATAGTTTACTGGCAGGTAATGCTTCTGCTTGGTCGGATAACAGTCTCAGCTTCTTGTCAGGCAGTCGTTATCAACTAACCCCCGATAATCATGCAGAGATCGTTACCTTTGAACATGCCAGTAATTTTGCCGCGGGTGATCTGTTTTTGTTTATTGATCGCTTTCGTTTTGATGAGGGTGTCTACGCTACCTATTCCGAGTTTTCCCCTCGATTAACCCTTAAATCCTACTCAAGTTCTGAAAAATCGCTTATAAAAGAACTGTTACTGGCGAGCACCTGGGAGCGGGGCAGTGGGCCCGGGGCGGTTAGCTTCAATCATTATCTTTGGGGAGTGGGGGTAGATTTTCGCTTGCCACATTTCCGCTATAGCAAGGCGAATATTTATTACCGGGATAACGACACAGTTGAAGATAATTGGCAGCTGACCTTGAGTTTTGCCCTGCCATTTTTAATTGGCAAGCAACATTTCCTTTATGATGGTTTTTTGGACTGGACATCCACCACTGGTGATAAGGCCAGTTCAATGAACCTGACCACGCAGCTTAAGTGGGAGCTTAGTCGGAGCTGGGGTGGAGAGCAAAAATTATATGCCGGCATTGAGTACGTGTTCTGGAATAACAAATACGGTGTGGCTGATCGCAATGAGAGAAATATTAATCTGTTAGTAAAGTATCATTTCTGAATTTAGGCGGGAGGGTTATTGTATTCTGGTAAGTGGAAACGGTGCTGGCTGCTTCCTGAATATTGGGAAATCAACTATGATCAGCGGGCAGGTCTGTACTTTTCCAGGCTTATTCGGCATAAGCTTTTTTGACTAAGCATTGAATAAAGGGAAGGACTCCGGTGTATTTGAAGTACGAACCAGCATGCGAAACTATATACGAAACGACAATAATGTTATGACTCGCCTGATTTTTTTAAGGGCCTGTAATGGGAGAAGAGTATGGTCGACACAGTTATTGAAGGTATTGATTACGGACCGCTGGCCGCCATGGTGGGTTTGTGGAAAGGCGATAAAGGCATGGATGTTGCCCCCGAGTCCGATGGCACAATAGAGGAAAACCCTTTCTTTGAAGAGTTGCTGATAGAGGCAGCAGGTGATTTAACCAATGCCGATAAGCAGAAAATCACAATATTGCGTTACAGCCAGAAAGTCTACCGTAAAAGCAATAACGAACAGTTTCATGACCAGATCGGTTATTGGTTGTGGGACCCCGATGAGCAGACCGTGATGCATACCCTGTCGATTCCGCGTGGTGTAGCGCTGGTGGCTGGCGGTACAGCGGTTATGGATGGCGACCGGGTTGAGATTAATGTGAAATCTGAAGAGGGTGGCGATTGGGGGGTGGCACAGTCTCCCTTTATGCGCGATAACGCCAGAACCGAGAGTTTTACTATGGCCGTCACCGTTGAGGGTGATCACATGACTTACTCCGAGACCACAATGCTGGATATCTATGGTCGTAAGTTCGATCATACCGATAACAGTGTGTTGGAAAGAGTCACTCGGGTGGTACATTCAAATTAGTTGGTTGGCTTAGACCTTCGTACTTAATACTCAAATTAAGCCCTCCCTTTAACACCTGCAGCCAGTGTGTAGGAATGGCACTGGCTGCAGGTGCATCATTTACCTGTCTGGGTTGTTCCGGTAGAATGCCGCGCTTTACCGGCCGGGATCCCGATTGACTCATGATTGAAGTAGGCGCCATTAAACAATCCATTAAGGACCTGTCTGAGCGGACAGATGTTCTTAGGGGGTATCTTTGACTACGAAGCCAAGAAAGAGCAGCTTGCAGAAGTAGAGCTGGAGCTGGGCGAACCTTCGGTCTGGGATAAACCCGAGCGAGCGCAAGAATTGGGTCGCCAACGGTCTTCGCTGGAGGCTGTAGTCAGTACGATCGATACCATGACTTCCGGTTTGGCCGATGTCGCCGAGCTGTTGGAAATGGCGGTGGAAGAAGGCGATGTGGATACGGTCGCCGAGGTGGAGGCGGAGCTGGAGTCGCTGTGCAAAAATCTTGAGACGCTTGAATTTCGCCGAATGTTCTCCGGCGAGATGGATGCCAACAACGCCTTCCTTGAAATACAGGCTGGCTCTGGTGGAACCGAGGCACAGGACTGGGCGGAAATGATTTGCCGTATGTATCTGCGCTGGGGTGAGGCCAAGGGCTTCAAAACCGAGTTGATGGAAGCCTCCGACGGTGATGTCGCGGGCATTAAAAGCGCTACTATTCAGTTCAGCGGTGAGTATGCCTTTGGCTGGTTGCGCACGGAAACCGGCGTTCATCGACTGGTCAGGAAATCTCCCTTTGATTCCGGCAACCGTCGGCACACTTCTTTTGCCTCGGTTTTTGTGTCGCCGGAAGTGGACGACAATATCGATATTGAGATCAACCCTGCTGATCTGCGAACCGATACTTACCGCGCCAGTGGTGCCGGTGGTCAGCACGTTAACAAAACCGATTCTGCGGTACGTATTACTCACGAGCCTACGGGTATTGTGGTGCAGTGCCAGTCGCAGCGTTCCCAGCATCAAAACCGGGACTTTGCCATGAAGCAGTTAAAGGCCAAGCTCTATGAAATGGAAATGCTGAAGCGCAATGAAGCGGCCCAGGCCATGGAAGATAACAAAGCGGATATTGGCTGGGGCAGCCAGATTCGTTCCTATGTACTGGATGATCAGCGAATTAAAGATTTGCGTACCCATGTCCAGACCAGCAACTGTCAGAATGTGTTAGATGGTGATCTGGATCAGTTTATAGAAGCTTCTTTGAAGATGGGGCTTTAAACTTACGGGCCACAATGGCTTTATTCTCATTTAGGGCTTTCGATATCTAAACGCAAAGCTTAGTTGGGCATACCCTCATCGGTTGGAACCCCACGCCCTTTGAGGGTATGCCCAACTAAGCTTTGCCAGATCGCAGAATATATGCAGGCTATGTTGAGTTGCACGAAACTAGCAGGCTGGGATGGCTGGTACTTCAAAGGGCGTGGGGTTCCAACCGATGAAGTACCAGCCATCCCAGCCTGCGGCACTGCTCTAGAGTGCTACGAAGCTAAAGTTCTTCCTTTAGGATTGAGAGCAGGGTTGAGGGAAGACTTAAGCTTAGAGCTGCATAAGAGAGTTATTATTTTTCAGTTATCCGGACTTTGAAATGACCGACCAACAAGACGAAAACAAACTTATAGCCGAGCGCCGCGCTAAACTCACCGCCATTCGTGAGCAGCGCAACCCCTTCCCCAACAAATTTCGTCGCAGCGATTACGCGAGTGATCTGCAACAGGAATTGGGAGATAAGGAAAAGGATGAACTGGAAACGCTGGATCGTCGTGCCTGTGTGGCGGGCCGAATCATGGCCAAGCGGGGCCCATTTCTGGTGTTGCAGGATATGAGTGGTCGCATCCAGGCCTATGTGGATAAAAAAATCTTACCGGAAGAACAGCTACCAGAAATAAAAAGCTGGGACATCGGCGATATTATCGGCTGTGAAGGCCCGGTGCATAAATCCGGCAAGGGTGATTTATATGTCTACATGGATAAGGTGGAACTGTTAACTAAATCCCTGCGTCCGCTGCCAGATAAATTCCACGGTTTGCAGGATCAGGAGATGCGTTATCGCCAGCGCTATATCGACCTGATTATGAGTGAAGAGTCGCGTGACGTCTTTAAAATGCGTTCGCAGATGGTTAGCTTTATTCGCAACTATTTAGACGCCGCGCACTTTATGGAAGTGGAAACACCGATGATGCAGGTGATTCCCGGTGGCGCGACGGCGCGCCCCTTTGTAACGCATCACAATGCGCTGGATCTGGATATGTACCTGCGTATTGCGCCGGAGTTGTATCTCAAGCGTTTAGTGGTCGGCGGCTTTGAACGGGTGTACGAAATTAATCGTAACTTCCGTAACGAAGGTTTATCGACGCGTCACAATCCCGAATTCACCATGTTGGAGTTTTATCAATCCTATGCGGATTACCATGACCTGATGAACCTGACAGAAGATATGTTGCGCAAGATGGCGCAACATATCCTGGGTACGACCACGATTGTGAATACGATTAAAAATACTGAGGGCGAAGTAACGCAGGAGAAGGTTTACGATCTCTCCCAACCCTTCCAGCGTCTGTCGGTATTTAACTCTATTTTGCATTTCAATCCTGATATTGATGCAGCGCAACTGGCCGATGAAGCCGGTGCCAGAACGATAGCGGAAGGCTTAGGGATTCCACTTAAAGATGGCTATGGTCTGGGTAAAGTTCAGATCGAAATTTTTGAAAAGACGGTCGAGCATCGACTGGACCAGCCAACGTTTATTACCGAATATCCCACCGAGGTTTCACCACTGGCGCGCCGTGATGATGACAATCCCTTCGTGACCGAGCGTTTTGAATTTTTTGTTGGCGGTCGGGAAATTGCCAATGGCTTTTCAGAGCTGAATGATGCTGAAGATCAGGCACAGCGGTTCCTTGATCAGGTTGCCGAAAAAGAGGCCGGCGATGATGAAGCCATGCATTACGATGCCGACTATGTGGCAGCGCTGGAATATGGTTTGCCACCTACCGCGGGAGAGGGGATTGGTATTGATCGGCTGGTGATGCTGTTCAGTAATTCACCTTCCATTCGTGATGTGTTGTTATTTCCTCATATGCGGCCACAGTCTTAAAAGTCTATTGGTCTACTCTCTTTGCATTGCCAGCCTGCTGTGCTGGCAATGCAGTCAATTTGCAGTAGTTTTTCCTACACTGCTATCAGTGATTACCTCTTGATTTTAGTTTTATCTTATAACTTCGTTGAAGCTAGCTCTTCAGCTTGGGAGTTATCCGGTACGTCATCCGCTACGTTATTCGGTGCGTTATTAGGTACTACAAGCGGTAACTCTACGGTAAAGGTGGTGCCTTTCTGTGGTGTACTTTCCACCAGTATTTTTCCACCTATTAATTCGCAATACTGTTTGCAGAGTGCCAACCCTAGTCCTGTCCCGCCATAGCGTCGGGTGGTAGAGGCGTCTGCCTGTACAAACGGTTGGAAGATGACCTGTGCCTGTTCGACACTCATGCCAATGCCGGTATCCTGTACCGTAAAGCGAGCGATGGCTGGCTGTTCTGATTCGTCTAACTCAGCTTTTAATAAGATATAACCGCTTTCGGTAAATTTGCAGGCATTGCTGAGTAGGTTCAAAAAGATCTGACGAAATTTAATGATATCCGTATTGAGTGTTGGCAGGCTTTCAGAGCAACTAAAAGAAATATCATTGTTTCCTTTGCTGGCCAAAGGTGTGATGGTTTCCAGTACTTCGCGAAGTATGGTGTTGCAGTCAAATTCTTCGTTGTAAACGATCATTTTTGCCGTATCGATTTTAGAAAAATCGAGTACATCATTGATCTGGTTCAGCAGGTGACGGGCTGCCGAGAGGATTTTATTCAGATCTTCGTAGGGGTGCTGGCTTTCTATAGATAACTCCTCAAGGTCTTCCAGCATCATTTCGCTATAACCAATGATTGCATTCAAGGGCGTGCGCAGCTCATGGCTCATGTTAGCCAATAGCCGGCTCTTGGCTTGGTTGGCCAGGTCGGCATTTTCCTTTGCCTGTTGTGCCTGGTTGACGGCTTGCTGTAATTTAGCGGCCATAGTATTAAACGCTTCAGATACTTCTCCCACTTCGTCCCGGTTACTGAGTGGAATGCGGTAATCCAGATCGCCACTACCCACTCGGTAACTTCCCTTTTTGATTTGATTAAAGGCGTTGGTGGTGTAGCGAATGAGGAAAAAACCCAACACTATGGTGAGAATAATGGAGATAAAAAATACCGAAAAAGTGATGCGGTTAGTCAGCCGCTCGATCTTTTCAATTTCAACTGTCTGTAGGTCGGCCACTTCTATTTGTCGGTTTTTTAAATCCTCCAGATCTTTCATGACCTGACGAAATAGCAGCTCACGACCCTCGCTGTTTTTATAGGGGTCAAAAAGCTCACCGTTATATTGCCGGTAAAAATCTTCCCATAAAGGCGTTAGGGTTTGAAAATTTTGTTGAAAGAGGCTGAAGGAGTCTTGGGTGCTTTCGAGTATTGTCAATCCCAATTGCTGGACTTCAATTTGCGCCGATTTAATATCACTTTTTGCCTGGAGAATTTCCGGTGCTGTGAGTTTTTCATTAAGGGTAAGGCGCAGTGAGCTGAGCAGTAAGATGCCTTTATGTAAGTCGTCCAGCTTTTGTCTGACTGTCGAGGCCTGCAGCTGGCCAGTTACGGCCTGGCGCAATTTCATCAGGCTGGCGTTACGGGTGTTATTGCCCCAGTAGTCGGTGCCCACATTGATAGAAAATAATACCAGAATGGTAATGATGGACAATATCAGGCGTTCGCGAAGACTCATAGGGTATGGCTACAGATACTGTTCGATAAGGCTGATAAGCGTGTTGAAATCGATGGGCTTAGTGGCGTAGTGATCACAGCCAGCCGCCAACGCTTTTTCCCTGTCGCCACTAAGAGCGTGGGCGGTGAGGGCAATAATAGGGATGTTGTATTGCTGTTTGATTTCTCTGCTCGCGGTCCAGCCATCTTTTAAGGGGAGTTCCATATCCATCAGGATTAGCTGTGGTGATTCTGAGTTGGCTTTTTTCACGGCATCCTCGCCGTTGTCTGCCGTAATAACGGTAAACTTACGTCGCTGCAGTCTTCGCGAAAGCATGTCACGATTCATTTCATTATCTTCGACTAGCAAAATAGTCGTCATGGATTAATGGCTCACTAGTTTGTTGAGGGGGAGTATTGGTTATCCGGGTTGCTCTGCTCGTTTATCTGTTCAGTTTCGTGCTCTGTCGTAGTTCCAATCAGCTCAAATACATGGATAGTTTTTAAAATACCCTTGGCCTGGATGGTAAAGCTGTCACCAAGCTGTAGAGTGGATTGGCAGTCTTTTAAGGTGGCTTCTGATAACAGGATGCTGCCTGGTCCGCAGTGTTCTCCGATCCGTGCGGTTTGATTAACCGCATGGCCGACCACGCCGTATTTTGCCCGTCTCTCGGAGCCAATATTACCAGCGACAACCAACCCGGTATTAATGCTAACGCCCATGCTTATTTCGGGCAGGTTTTCGGCAAGATTTTGCTGATTGATGGTCGCCATAGCGGCCTGCATTTTCAGTGCACAGTGAATAGCCCGGTCGCTGTCATTGTCGCGGCTAATCGGTGCACCAAAAATGGCGAGTACCGCGTCACCAATGAACTCATCCACCGTGCCATTGTGTTGCATGATAATTTCACTCATGCCGCCCAGATAGTTATTCAGCAGACGAACCACACGCTGTGGCGACAGCTGCTCGGCAATACTACTAAAGCCCCGGATATCGGCCATAAGCACCGTGACCTTACGCTGCTCGCCTCCCATATCCAGGCCGGTTGGGTCTTCCAGTAATTTGGCGACAATCTCTTCAGACAAGTAGCGGCCAAAGACTTTGCGAATAAAGGTTTGGTTGAGCTCAAGCTCCTGTCGGTACAGTTGTTCTTTATCATGCCAGCGTTTGCGTTCAATACCAGCACTGATACGCGCCTGTAATAACACCTGATCAAAGGGCTTGAATAAATAATCCTCTGCGCCGGCTTCGATGCAGCGAATAATTCTTTCGGCGTCTCGATTACCGGAGACGATAATCACGGGAATAGCGCGTAGTTCATCGTCCAGTTTGAGTTGCCGTAGCAGCTCGTCACCCTCCATCTCGGGCAAAATCTGATCCAATAAGATCAGGTCAATCACTTCCTGTTGCAGTATCTCAAACATCTGGCGGCCATCTCTGGCCTCCAGCACCCTATGTTGCCCCTGTTCCATATAGCGTCGTAACACCTCGCGACTCTCCTGCTGGTCGTCGACAATCAGAATTGTACCAGTAGTGATCGACGCCATAAGCGGTTGAGTCGGCGTGTTTTTTTTACTGGTTTGTCTGTCCAGACGCAGCAATTGATGGCTGAGATCTAATAGCTCAATAAGGTCCTGTTTGATTTGGGTGGAGTCAGGGTCGGGAAGTTCTTCCTGAATAAGTTCGCAGTAGCCGATAACGGTGCCGATCAGGTTTCTGAGATCGTGCCAGATTTTTCTGTCACTGCGGGTATCATTGTCACTGATTGAATGGGTGAATACCTTTAATTTAGTGCCCACCGCTGTCAGTTTCTGCAGATCTGCGGCAAGCTCACTATCCTCTGCAGGAACCATGTGTTCGCCAATGGACAGCAGCAGGGCATGCAATTTAGCCGCAAGAGGCAGCCATTCGCGGGTCGGGGCGTTGTGAGTGTCAGTACTCATTATCGTTTTTCTCATCCAGATTGCCTAAGTATATATCAGGCTTGGAGAAATTGTTGAGGGCGTCGCTGGAAATGTCCCACCCCTATGCTATATTTCCTGACGGTAATAGTCTCCCCTTGATAGCTTTTTGTAGGCCGAGATGGCGCTTTTTTGTTGAGTTAATTGGCTGGGTGAAAGATTGGTTTCAATGAGCTGTTGAACCAGCAAATGGCCGGCTATATCAAGATGGAACGCAATAACTATTGATCAAAAAACTACTTATTAAATGGATAATTGGCTGACCCACTATGGTACTGGATAAAGTAGAAATATTTGATGGCCTGACACCGGCCGAACTGGAAATGCTCTCTGCCAGCAGTGTGGCGCGAAACTACCCGAAAAATACTGTGATCATCAATGAGAATGATCATGCCGATTCGCTGTATATTATCGAGTCGGGCAGGGTGAAAGTGTATTGCAGTGATAAGAATGGCAAAGAATTTATCATGAACACACTGGGGCCGGATGATTATTTTGGCGAGTTGGCGCTGCTGGATGATGATAAACGCTCAGCTTCCGTTAGGACCATGGAAAAATCCAGCTTCTGCATTATCTATAAAGAAGATTTTAATAAGGTGCTGGAGCAACAGCCCAATATTGCTAAGACTCTTATTCGTAATCTAACCCGCCGGGTGCGTAAACTGACTCAGGATGTGAAAGCGTTGGCACTGCAGGATGTTTATGGCAGGGTGACCAATGTACTTAACACGCTGGCTGAGCCGCACGGCGACAATAGTTTTATGATCCCGGAAAAACTGACCCAGCAGGATATTGCCGACCGGGTGGGAGCCTCGCGCGAAATGGTTGCCCGTATTCTTAAAGACTTGACCATCGGTGAATATATTAGTTTTGAAGGCCGTAATATTGTGATCAACGGCAAGCTGCCTGAGAACTACTGAGTTCAGTTTAGCCCTAATTTACCGGCGAGAGTGCATCTGACGAAACTTATCTAGCCCGCTATGGCGGGCTTTTTTGTGCCAGCAAGAAAGCCAAATGGGCGAAAGCTGGTCTAGCGTATTTGTGCTAGAAAGGTATCGGGTTGTGCCTGAGGGCCGTCACCACTATATAGCCAAAGGTTAGTAGTGCCAGTACAAAGGCCGCCAAGCGTTGCTTGAAGGTTTGGGCCAGTCGCATCACAACTATTCCCAGGCCGATATAAATCACCAAGGCAATAAGTTTCGCTGTCAACCAATCTGTGCTGAAGGGGTACTGCCGGCTGGCAACAGCAAGATAAATAGCGCAAGCCAGCAACACCGAATCATTGAGATGGGGCAGGAAGCGCAGGCTGCCGGTGGGGCTATAGTGAGGCTGATTCAGTTTTTTGACGGCGCGGAAACAGAACAGGCTGATTGAGAGAGCGGCCGTTAGCATATGAATCGATTTAATGGTGATATACACGGACCCTAGCATAATGGGTTTAATCGGCCTTGGTGCTGCTGATAGTACTGGTAAAGGTGCCTCGGCCCAGGCGGGTTTTCACGGATTGGTTTTTCGTGAGATGTGAGGTGTCGCGGACAATCTGGCCCTGCTCATCGGTCACAATGGCATAACCACGATCCAGAGTCGCCAGCGGACTGACAGTATTTAACAGGTGCATACTGCTGCGCAGTCGCTGATGTTGTTTTTCCAACTGTTGTAAGATTTGTCGTTCGAGGCGTTTATAGAGACTGGCAACGGAGAGTTTTTGCCGCTGGATGTGATTGTCAGGGGTGTGCTGTTGTAATTGGCTGTGGATTAACTGCAGGCGCAGATGGGCTTGTTGCAAATGCCGTTGCCAGCTTTTACCTAATCTGATTTCCAGTTCATCCAGACGCTGGTGATGTTCCAGTAAGCGGCTGCCGGGATGACGCAGGCGGGCGCGCAGCCAATCCACTTTTTGTTGATAGTGTTGCAGGGTGCTGCCGAGCCTTTGGGTTAGCAACTGCCGATAGCCCGCAAAGGTATTCAGCAGGTCTTCCCCATCTGGGCTGAGCAGTTCTGCTGCTGCGGAGGGCGTTGCCGCACGTACATCAGCGACAAAATCGGCGATGGTAAAGTCCACCTCATGCCCAACAGCACTGACCACCGGCAGTGTGCTGTCGTAAATGGCGCGGGCAACGATTTCTTCGTTAAAGGCCCACAAATCCTCCAGCGAACCGCCGCCGCGCCCGGTGAGAATAACGTCGAAATCAAACTGACCACTGGCTGCCAGTTGGTTAACCCGAGCGATGGCGGTCGCGATTTCCATCCCTGCGGATCTTCCCTGCACGGCTACCGGGACGATGGTCACCGGGATACCAGCAAAGCGGCGTGCCAACACGATTAATATATCGCGGATGGCGGCTCCGGTCGACGATGTGATCACAGCGATATGCTGCGGAATCGTCGGTAAATCCTGCTTGTGATCCGGGTCAAACAGGCCCTCTGCCTGCAACTTGGCTTTTAGGGCTTCAAAGGCCTTGGCCAGCGCGCCGTCACCCGCGGGCTCCATATGTTCGACGATCAGTTGATAGTCGCCGCGGGCTTCATACAGGCTCAGTTTGGCCCGTACCATCACCTGTTGTCCGGCTTCTACGTTGAATCTCAGTCGGGCGTTGCTAGAGCGAAACATGGCGCATTTGATCTGGGCGCTATTATCTTTCAGCGAAAAGTACCAGTGCCCTGAAGAAGGCCTGGCCAGATTGGAGATTTCCCCCTCCACCCAAACGGATTGAAAGTGACCTTCCAGTAGGCGCTTGGCCTGCCGGTTTAACTGGCTGACACTGAGAGGATTTCTATCCTGTGGTGATAGGCTGGAAGATGTATACGTTGACATGGGGCGCTATTCTATAGAACTCAGCCGGATTGGACAGTCATACGAGGCCTGTTTCGGAAAATCTGCAAATTTAAGACCTGTTTGCTGTGATTCCGCGGATAATAGATTTACGGAATAAAAACAATAGCTTAAAATAGCGGGTTTTAAGTCTGTAAAGGCTTTTATGTATTTTCTGTAGCTCCAGCACGGTAAAAATCCCAGTCGCTGCAGCTATGACACAGTTGGTCGCAATGATTGACTAAGACAATGCATACATTACCGGTCGCTGTCACTTCGGTTGACCCTTATGTTAAGGAATATAAGGCGTCAAAGAAATAAAGAGAACCGGGAATTGTCTTAACCTTAACGCCTAATTGGGAACGTACTTATGTTGCGAATCGCCGAACACTCCCTCACCTTTGATGATGTCCTGCTGCTGCCCGGTTATTCGGAAATCACCGCCAAGGATGTCTCGTTAAAGACTCAATTGACCAGAGGTATCAGCCTGAATATTCCCCTGGTATCAGCGGCTATGGATACCGTCACCGAGGCACGGCTGGCTATTGCCATTGCCCAGGAAGGTGGCATCGGCATCATCCATAAAAGTATGACCATCGAGCAGCAGGCCTCCCAGGTTCGCTCGGTTAAAAAGCATGAAAGCGGCGTGGTTAAAGACCCTATCACTATCGACGCCTCCGAACCCATTCACCGCCTGTTCCAGATACGTGAAGAGCACAATATTTCCGGAGTGCCGGTGCTGGATAAGGGCGAGCTGGTTGGTATCGTGACCAGCCGAGATGTGCGCTTTGAAACCCATATGGACCAGCCGGTTTCCACCATCATGACCCCCAAAGACAAACTGGTTACCGTCAAAGAGGGTGCCGATCTGGAAATGGTCAAGGTGCTGCTGCACAAGAACCGTATCGAGAAAGTGCTGGTGGTTAACGATGATTTTGCCCTTCGCGGCATGATCACCGTAAAGGATATCAACAAAGCCCAGACCTATCCCCATGCCTGTAAGGATTCATCCGGTCAATTACTGGTAGGCGCTTCCGTGGGTACCAGCGCGGATACCGACGATCGCGTTGCCGCACTGGTGAGAGCCGGAGTGGATGTGTTGGTAGTGGATACGGCGCACGGCCATTCAAAAAATGTGCTCGATCGAGTGCGTTGGATCAAACAGAACTACCCCGATATGCAGGTGATTGGTGGCAATATCGCCACGGCCGAAGCGGGTCTGGCGCTGGTCGAGGCGGGAGCTGATGCTGTGAAAGTGGGGATTGGCCCTGGCTCGATCTGTACCACTCGGATTGTTACGGGGATTGGTGTGCCACAAATTTCCGCCATTGCCAACGTCTCCGCAGCATTGAAAGAAAAGGGCGTACCGGTTATTGCAGATGGTGGTATTCGTTTTTCCGGCGACCTCTCGAAAGCGATCGTAGCAGGGGCCAGTGCCGTGATGATGGGCAGTATGTTTGCCGGTACCGAAGAAGCTCCTGGTGAAGTCGAGCTGTATCAGGGCCGTACCTACAAATCCTATCGTGGCATGGGATCGCTGGGCGCCATGGCCCAGACTCAGGGTTCCAGTGATCGCTATTTTCAGAGTGCCGAAGCGGGTGTCGAGAAGCTAGTCCCAGAGGGTATAGAAGGGCGCGTTCCCTACAAAGGGCCACTGTCAGCAATCGTTCATCAAATGATGGGCGGTTTGCGTTCGGCCATGGGTTATACCGGCAGTGCGGATATGGAGACGATGCGCAGTAAACCTAAATTTGTGCAGGTAACTGCTGCAGGTATGAATGAGAGCCATGTGCACGATGTCAGCATCACCAAGGAAGCGCCGAATTACCCCAGTGCTTGATGCTTGAGGGCAGAAATGTACAGAGTTCGATAGCAATGAGTATCGGCTATCACAATAGTTAAACAGAAGAAGCGGCTTGCAGGGCCGCTTTTTAACTTTCAGATATGAGCCAAATAACCGCTCCCAGCAGAGTAGCGGTTCCAAAGGAAACCCTATGTCACTTGATATTCACGCCCAGCGAATCCTGATCCTGGATTTTGGTTCTCAGTACACCCAGCTTATTGCCCGCCGTGTGCGTGAGATTGGGGTGTACTCTGAGATTCGTGCCTTTGATATGACCGATGATGAAATCAAGGCCTTTAATCCCAAGGGCATTATTCTAGCTGGTGGCCCGGAATCCGTCACCGCAGGTGAATCCCCGCGAGCCCCTGACATTGTATTTCAGCTGGGCGTACCGGTGCTGGGTATTTGCTATGGCATGCAGACCATGGCGGAACAGTTAGGCGGTAAAGTGGAGACCTCCAATTTGCGCGAATTTGGCTATGCCCAGATTAAAGTGCAGGGCGAGTCTGCGCTGTTACACGATATAAAAGATCATCTGGATAGCAACGACGGTGCGGCACTGTTAGATGTCTGGATGAGCCACGGCGACAAAGTGTCTGTTCTGCCCGAAGGTTTTGAGTTAATGGCCTCTACGCCTTCATGCCCGATCGCTGGAATGTATCAGGCCGAGAAGAATTTTTACGGTATTCAATTTCATCCCGAAGTGACCCACACCCTGCAGGGCAAACGTATCTTTGAACACTTTGTGCTTGAGCTCTGTGCCTGTGAAGCACTGTGGACGGCAGCCAATATTGTTGAGGATGCCATTGCCACCGTTAAACAACAGGTGGGCAAAGACAAGGTTTTATTAGGCTTGTCTGGCGGCGTAGATTCCTCGGTGGTGGCCGCCTTGCTGCACCGCGCCATAGGTG
>CBFIDJ010000033.1:0-6864 GCA_965661375.1 Oceanicoccus sp.
GAACGACAGAATATATGCAGCCACTGCGCTGCATCACAATTTACCGAGTTACCCGCCCGTAGCTCAGCTGGATAGAGTAGCGGCTTCCGAAGCCGTTGGTCACAGGTTCGAATCCTGTCGGGCGGGCCATAAACTAAAAAGGGGACTATCTTCGATAGTCCCCTTTTTAGTTTATCGTTCAGCCTTCAGTATTCATTTAAGCCTGCGGTTCGACTAATTGCAAAGCAATTAGAACCACCAAAGGTGCCCCGAAGGGGGCAAAACAGCCCTAAGGCTGTTTTGAGTACATCCTGTCCCGATAGTCCCCTTTTTAGTTTATCGTTCGGCCTTCAGTATTCATTTAAGCCTGCCGGTTCGACAAACTTTGCCCAACACAAAGTTTGGACCACCGAAGGTGCCCGCAGGGGCAAAACAGCCCAAAGGCTGTTTTGAGTCCATCCTGTCGCCATGCCGCCACACCTATGCAATCAATCTCAACAACTACACAGCCCTTAGACACTGGATTCCCGCCTGGCCCAGGTCACCTTCTCTTGCTACGCAATTCACCTTATGTGCGGGAATGACGGGGGAAAGAAATTCGCACCCCCTGACCGATCGTTAATCGACCAGCTAATCAGAAATTACCCTACCGCAACCCCCGCAAAGTCTCCTCCGCTTCTTCTCTCCCAACAAAAGTCACCGTCGTATCCGACAACGCCCTTGCCAAATGTTTGCGTGCCTCAGCTGGCTTACCCTCTCGGTAATAGCTCATCCCCAGATGGTAGTGGTAGGCCGCCTCATCCCCCCCCTGTTTAATTGCAGTGCGTAAAAGAGAAGTCGCCATCGCAAAGTTACCCAGCTGATACTGCGCCCAGCCCGCTGTGTCAAGGTAGGCAGGATTGTCCGTCGCCTCCAACCCCACCGTCAGTTCTTCGATTCGAGGCAGGTTTTTTTCCAGGGGGAAATGATCCATCAATAGGGCTGCCAGGTTATTCTTCACCACGGTCACTGCAGGGTTGATGGCTAAAATGCGCTCATACTCAGTGATGGCCTGCGGGTGCTGTTGCTGCTGTTGGTATAGTTCCGCCAGCATCAGTCTCAGACCCACATTTTCCGGTTCCTGTTGGAGGCCGCTCAGGTAGAGCTGTTCCGCCTGCGTCACCTTCCCTTCATTGAGATACAGCCGACCGAGAGTCATATAAGCAGAATTATTACCCGGCTGTCGTGCAATCACCTCTTGCAATGCCTGTTTGGCGGCCGGGCTATTGCCACTGCGTGCATATAAACTACCCAGCAGTTCTTTAGCCTGGATCTGCTCCGGATGACGCTTGCTGTGCGCCTCGACATACTCCAGCGCTTCTTCGGTCATACCCATGGCAATATAAGCACTGGTCAATACACTCAGTGTTTCAGCTCTTGGCGCCAGCTGATGCGACTTTTTCAGGGCATCAATCGCCGCTTGCAGATCCTTTTTCCTTAGCAATACCCGGCCTTTTAAATATAAACCGTGCGCCCTGGAAGCTTCGGAGTTTATTAAAATATCAGTATTAAACTCCGCCTCGGCCCAGCGTTGCTGCCGAGAATAAATATCAGCCAGCAGCGCGATAACCTCGTTGTTATTTCCATGTATGTCCCTCGCCTTTTCCAGGACGGACAAGGCCTCCTTAAGCTGCTCTGTGGCCATATAGGATCTGGCCGCGCCTAGTTGCACCGATAAATTTTCAGGCTGTAATTTAAGTAGTTTTTGGTAGCATTCCAGCGCTTTATCAAAAGCGTTAGACCTGGTGTAAGCTGTAGCCAGTATGCTCAAGGCCTGAAAAGAGCTTTCCTCTTCCACTAGCAGGGTTTGTAAATCATTTATCGCTTTATCAAGACTATTTGCTGCCAAAAAAAGCCTTGCCCTGACTAACAGCGCGCCGGAATTAGCCGGATCAACAGCCAATATCGCATTCAGTTTTTCCTCGGCTTCGGACAACTTTCCTTCGGCCAGATCGATAGCAACTAAACGGTTTTGTATATTCACAATGCGTTGTTTATTCGCATTTTTCTCTGGCAATCCCTGATATAAATCACGAGCTTGTTGATACTCTTTTGCCTGCATATAGTGCCTGGCCAGTTCGTCTCTGAGCGTAAGATCGAGCGAGGAGTCCTGCTCAAACTCTAGCAACTGATCCTTTGCGGTTTTAAGCCCCCGATTACTGATCAGAAACTCCAGCAACCATTTTTTTAATTCCTGGCTCTCCGGTTGTTGTGCCAATAGATCACGCAACATTTTTTCAGCGGTGTCTTTTCTCTCAGCCATATTTTTATCAGGATCCGAGAGCTGGTAATTAATCAGTTGCACCCGATAGAGGTTTTTTTCGGGATGATTCGCAATCAGTGCCTTGTATATCTCTATGACCTCTTGCCGATGATTTTGCGTAGCAAGCACGCGCGCCTTTAGCAACATAAGTGCTTCATTTTGGGTTTGATTGGCAAGCCCATCGCTAATGGCCTGCAATGCCATCTCAGGATGTTCTCTGGCATATAATTCGGTCAACACCGTAATTGCGCGAATATGTCCGGGTTGCAAAACCAGCACCTGCTGCGCCTGCTTGATCGCTTCATTATCGTGGCCCTGAGCTGCCAGCACCGCGGCTTTCAGAGCCAATGCTTCCACATGGTTTTTCTGCAAGGCCAGTATTGAATCAATACGCTTCCTGGCTTCATCATAGTTCTTGAGAGCCAACAGATATTCAGCAACTTTAGTGATGGCCCTCAGGTGTGTACTATCCAAGCTTGCGGCCGAGCTAAACGAGGTAAAGGCTTCCTGAAATTGTTTTTTCTTCTCTAAAATCAACCCTAACGTATAAAGAGCTTCAGGGTTTTGGGGATTTATTGCCAGTGCATGATCGATGACCTTCTCCGCACTTTCCAGATCATTATTAATCGCATATTGATGAGCCTGACGGATATATTCATACTGGCGCTTTTCGGCGTTACAGGCCGATAAAAAAGCTACGGCAAGCAATAGTACCAGGCTCGCTCTTACCGGCTTTCCTAGCAATGAACACAAAGCACCTCTGCGCTGCGTAATTTGCACTAATGAAATTTTTTTGGCGCTGCTTTTCATTCAGACAACTGCATTTTCTTAAGTGTTTTACCCTATCCTTCCTGCAACCCAGATGCCCATACTAATTGACTACCATACGGTTCAAAACATGGATAAAAAGTCATTTTAAAAAGGACAACGAATTTGCGAGTCAGGTATTGAGACAGGGACTATGAACTGAAACACCAATGCTAACATCTGCATTATTCGGCTTATCAACGATCCAAATAGCAGAACTCAGGATTGGTAATTTCTATTAAAGCAGAATCTCATAGCCTTACAGGCCAAGACAACCGAAATTGCCTTGGCCTGTAAACTATTCACACACTTAGGTGAAAGAGTGGGTAGTCGTGGCGAGTGGTGTTTTGGGCGGGTTAGTTAGGCCTTTCACTCAGCTATCTCCCGCTTCGTTTATACCTGCCAGGACTGATTGATTTCTACCCTGGTCTTTTGCTTGATAAAGCGCTCTGTCACAGCGGGCAAAAACCTGCTCAGCATTGTCCTCGGTGACAAAGCCGGAGATACCAAAGGACATGGTGATTTTGACGGGTTTATCCTTAAAGTGAAATGGGCAGTTGGCGATCGCCTCTCTGACACCTTCAACCACTTTATAAGCGGCAGCCTGATCGGTTTCAGGAAGCAGAGCAACAAATTCTTCACCGCCAAAGCGCGCGACGAAATCTGTTTTGCGCAAACGTTTACGCAGGGTTTTAGCAATAATTCGCAGGACTTTATCACCGGCCAAATGCCCATAAGTGTCATTTATTCTTTTGAAATGGTCGACATCGCACACTACCATTGTCAAGGGTCGGTCATAACGCTGCCAGCGCTCAAACTCCTGCTCCAGTCGCTGCTGATAGGCCTCTCGATTGGGTAGCTGTGTTAGCACATCACGCAGTGCTTTTTGCCGCTGTTCTTCTATGCGTTGCTCCGCAGAAGCTGAGGCAGACTCCATTAATTTTACTCGTTCAACCAATGCATCCAGCTGTTCAGACAAGGACGATTCCCGCCGATCTTCACTGACCTGATATTTATCCATGGCAGCTACGATTTGATCGAGCCTCTGACTTACGGAATTTTTTAGTTGATCCAGCTCTCTGGCCTCAGCCACACTTTGTTGTATAGCAGTGACCTGCTCGCGCATGGTTTCGCTCAATTCGCGACCAGCTGAAAACCCTTCTCCCTGCAACTGACCCGAGGCACTGATAAAGGCATACGCCTCGGACAGTCGGTCGTTGAGCTGATTTAAAAAGCTTTCGAAGTCCTTCTGGTTGTTATCAAAGGCTGAAATAACAATAATACTGATATCTTCCAGCACGGGTACCAGCTCGTACCAGTTGAGACCTTTCTCTATCTGTTGTTTAGCCGCTTTATAATTTTCCCTTGCCATCGGTGGTGGCTCAATTTGCACCAATAATTCCGCCAGCACTTCACAGATGGCTTTATTTAATCGCGCGAACGGTGGTTCTTCGCCCACGCTATCCGGGTCGATAGTTTCCGGCAACTCTTCGCCCTGTACAGCCAGGTCAAGCCCCTCCGCACCCTGCGTGTTAGCATTAACACCGCCTGCTTTTGCTAGCGGTTCGGCTGCAGCTGTTTCAGAAACATCCTGTACCGTTTTTTTATTCTCAGCCTGTTGATCTTGATCGATGGATTGATCCACCTCATCGACAGTCCTGTCAGCAGTTTTAACCGTTTCGTTTACCCATTGATGCCAGAAGGGTTTGCTGACGCGCCGAATCTTTGTTTCATCTAGCACACCCTGTTGTACCTCCGCATAGTCGTTAATCAGGGAGGAGTATTCTTGAATTTTCCCGCTGCGCGTTTTCAGGCTTTTATTCAGCCGTTTCAGCTGTTGCCCGGCTTCTTTTTCAGGTTTCAGCGTTTGCAGCTGCGACACCAGTGATTGGAAAGCCTGACTGATCACCTTGGCACGTTCGGACTTAACGGTATCGATCCGCTTGACCTGTCCCTCCAGGGCATCGACTACCAGGTTGAGATCGCGATTGCTCGGACTGCCCTCGCGCAGCTTTTGCCGTAGGCCATTAAGCTGCTTATCCAATTCACTATCAATGCCCTCTGCGATCATGCTGATACGAAGAATGCCCCTCGTGAGCAAAGCCATGAGTTGCTGGTGCTTGCGCTCACGTTTTTCATGCTCATCCAGTGCATCGAGGTATTTGTCTTTCCAGTTTGTCTGGCCACGGGAAGAGGAATTGCCATTCATAGTGTCTTCTCAGTCATTATTCTGGAATAAGTATAGCTTTGAATTGGCGGGCTATGCCGTTAGCCAGAATGTTTCTGATCAGGGTTGATGGTGGCTTGGAGATTTTGCGAAGAAACTCTCTGGATAGAGATGGTGTGCGCGAGAAAAGGAAGCGGGCAGCGTCATATTCACGCCGCCCGCCAGGCTTGAACTTATTGCGAGGATAGCTGGGCGCGTTCCTTTTCAATCAAGTAATCAACGATTTTCAACATTTCAGCCTGGCTACCCCCAGCCATGCCTGCTGTGACACGGTATTTACCGTTAACTACCACCTCCGGTGTACCTCGAATTTGATAGCTTCTGGCGCGCGCATCCGCCTGTTTAACCTGGCTGGTCACCCCAAAGGAGTCAAAGGTTTTACGGAACTTTTCCCGGTCGACACCATAGTCAGCGAAGAAATCTTCAATCTCTTTCGGGTTAGCCATTGGCTTGTGCTCTACATTCATCGCTGTAAAGATAGAGTCGTGTAATTTGTCCTTTACTCCCAGCGCCTTAGCGGTAAAAAACATCTTGGCATGGGTCTTCATGGGACCATTCCACATGGCGGGCGACTGCCAGAAATCAACATCTTGCGGCAGTTTTTTCTTCCACTGCTTGATAAGGGGCTCAAAGTCGTAACAGTGATGACAGCCGTACCAGAACAGCTCAACCACTTCCACTTTGCTGCTATCTCTGGTCCGCACGGGCTGATCCAGTACCACATAGTTTTCACCAGCGACGTATTGCTCCTGGGCCTGGGCAATACCAACACTTAACAACAGCGTCACACCAAGGGCCAGGATTGGCAAGTTTAGCAAAGAGCGAACACAAGCTCGTAGGTTCATAGTAACTCCCAAATGTACTACTGCTTTATTACAGGTATTATCATTGAGCATTCTGCTGAAGAACGCTGGTTAAAAACAATGTTTATAAACTATATTTTTAATCAATGGTTTAGGGAAATATTAGGCTTTTTAGTTCCCTGACGCACGCGTTAATTTGGTGACAAAACACTGGAGATCGGGCCAAAAAAAAGGCGGCTTACGCCACCTTTTTCAAGTTCCTGCGATTAGTGCAAGCCAGAAATATAGCTGGACACGGCCTTAATCTCACTATCACTCATGCGAATGGCAACATCGCGCATGATTTTGGTTTCACCATCATTAGACCGGCCTTCAAGCCCGTCCGCAGCGGCACGAAACGCTCGCAGCTGCGCATCAATATAGTCCGCATGCTGGCCACCCAAAGCCGGGTACCCCGCCAGTTTATTACCGCTTCCGGTAGGTGAATGACAGGCCGAACAGGCCGCCACACCTTTGCTGCGAATACCGGCCCGATAGATTTCTTCACCCTTGGCCACCAGATCAGGATTAGCCTGACCTACGGTAATGGACTGACTGGCAAAGTAAGCGGCGATATCGGCCAGATCAGCATCATCGAAGTTATCCAGCTGCCCCGCCATGGTTGGGACTGGGCGAGGATTACACTTTTGCGCCTGCTGTTCTTCAGCACTCAGGAAACCACACTGGATATCTTTCAGTTGCTTCAG
>CBFIDJ010000033.1:6963-35327 GCA_965661375.1 Oceanicoccus sp.
CGTTGCAGCCATGCTATTGCCTCCTTCACCGTGGCAAGCCACACAATCAGCAGCCTTTGCCTTACCTGCGGCAGCATCGCCATTGCCCGCTTGAGCCAAACCGGCAAAGCCGCACAAAACCAAAACGCTAAGGGTGAGTTTTTTCATAGTCTTTCCAACAATTTATTTTGTGAATCTTTACTGAGGCTGTCCGTCTTATTGCTTTGCCCGGCTTATTACTTTATCAAGGTATAAAGCTGGCAAGGACAGTCGCTAATCTAAGGGCTTATTTAGGTGTCGCCATATATTCAATTAGTGCCTTGAACTCATCGCTTGAGCAGTCAAAACACATACCCTTTGGTGGCATGGCATTAATACCCTTCTCAACGCTGGTCACTAAGGTATCCATGCCTTTATCCAGCCGGGGTTTCCAGGCGGCGACATCACCGGTTTTAGGGGCGCCGGCAGTACCGGAGTTGTGGCAGATCCCACAGGTTTTATTATAGCGATCGATCACCGCCTGATCAGCAGCATTGGCCAGCAGACTGGATACAGCCAGCGTTAAAACGGAGGTTGCTAATAACACTTTCTTCATCGATTAATCCCTCTGGAGAACCGCAAATGAAAAACCCAGGGCAATGGCAAACAAGCAGGCCCACAAAAACGCGGCATTATACACAAGTCTGGTATCCTATCGCTATCCCCTAGTAAGATCAGGGAATAAAGCGATTTAGTTTCATAATCAGCAAACAGCGAACTTAAGAGCACAGCGAATGCATCAAACAGCTTATCCGCAGGCTATTATCAATCGCATCGATAACCATTTGGCTGCTTCAGCAGCACAGTAGGCAAGACTTTGACCTCAGAATCACCCAAGCACTCCCTAAATTTCAGACAGGCTGATTTTTTAACCAGCGCACCAACTCTGAAAGCCTGCCCCCCCGATACCGGTCTGGAGGTGGCCTTTGCCGGGCGCTCCAATGCCGGTAAATCCAGCGCTATCAATACCCTGACCGAAAACAAACGTATGGCCCGCACCAGTAAAACACCAGGCCGTACCCAACTGATCAATTTTTTCACCCTGACCCCCTCGCAACGGCTGGTTGACCTGCCCGGCTATGGCTTTGCCAAGGTCCCCATTGAGGTGAAAGAGAAATGGCAGCGCCATCTGGAGGATTATTTGCGGCAGCGACAGTCGCTCTGCGGCCTGATCCTGCTGATGGATTGTCGCCACCCGCTGCAGGAGTTTGACCGCATGATGTTGAACTGGGCTGAAAGCAGCGATATGCCCGTTCATATTCTGCTGACCAAGGCTGACAAATTGAAAAAAGGTCCGGCCAGCGCCAGCTTGCACACCGTACGTAAAGAGCTGGCTGCGATGGAACTGGTCTCTGTGCAGTTATTTTCCGCGCTCAAGCGGACCGGGCTGGAACAATTACAAACCACGCTGAATGACTGGCTGACAGCCGAACCTGAACAGCCTGCCGACGAGAGCAATGGCTCAGAGGAGAATTCTGAGCAGCCAACATAAAAAAGCCGGAATAACCTTGCAGCTATTCCGGCATAAGCAGATCCGGTACTTACAGGTGCAATCTCTCTAAAAAAGGCCCCTGGAAAGACACCGGTTGGAGACATACTAACTCAGGGGAAAGTTAGCAATTTGTGGCATCCAACCACAGTCATTAGGACTGGGCTGGGGGCCGATAGTTCCTAATGACCGATCTGCTTCCGTATTAATTTTCATTGACCTCCCGGCCACCCTCTGACCTGCCACCCTCTAACTTAGGGCCTGTTGACACTTACTTAAGGAGATAACTGTTGAATATTGGGAGCACCGCTCCGTATTGGCTTAAGTAAGCGCCATTCGCCCTAACAGGTTGTTGATTTTCGTTTTCGAGGCAGTCAGTGCAAGGCAAAAACTGGCGAAATGAGGGAGTTTATAGCTGATAAATGACCGATTTGAGCCAGTTTTTAACGCAGCAATGGCCACGCAGATAGAAAGTCACCAGCCTGCTAATGGGCTTCATCCCAATTGTTGCCCACTCCCGCATCGACAATCAGCGGCACATCCAATTGGGCAGCATTGGTCATTAAGCTGATCACCTTTTTGGTTACCTCTTCCACCTGCGATTCTGCCACCTCAAAGACCAGCTCATCATGTACCTGCATAATCATCTTCACATCCGGTGTAGAGTCCTCCAACCACTGTTGAACCGTAATCATCGCCTTCTTAATGATATCAGCAGCGGTGCCTTGCATCGGCGCATTAATCGCTGTGCGCTCAGCCGCCTGTCGTCGCATGCCATTGCTGGCGTTGATTTCAGGCAAGTACAGGCGGCGACCAAATAATGTCTCCACATAGCCCTTCTCTGCAGCATCGGCACGGGTATTATCCATATAGCGCTTAACCCCGGGATAGCGGGCAAAATAGGTATCTATATAGTCCTGAGCTTCATGGCGGCCGACCTGAATCTGCTTGGCCAGGCCAAAGGCCGACATACCGTAAATCAACCCGAAATTTATCGCCTTGGCTCTACGACGCTGCTCGCCAGAGACCTGTCCCAAGGGCAATCCAAAAACCTCTGCCGCCGTGGCCTGGTGAATATCCTTGCCCTCGGCAAAGGCGGTCAGCAGCCCTTTATCCTGAGACAAATGCGCCATGATTCTCAGTTCAATTTGCGAATAGTCGGCGGCCAGGATTTTATAACCCTTTGGAGCAATAAAGGCCTGTCGCACCCGCCGACCCTCGGGAGTACGAATAGGGATATTCTGCAAGTTGGGATCGGATGAAGACAACCGGCCCGTGGCTGTAACCGCCTGATGATAGGAGGTATGTATCCGACCGGTTTTCTGGCTTATCATCTCCGGCAGTTTTTCGGTATAGGTGGATTTGAGCTTGCTCAGACCGCGGTATTCCATCAGCAGCTTTGGCAGGGGATAATCCAGCGCCAGCTCGGCCAGCACTTCCTCCGCTGTGGAAGGTGCGCCCTTGGGAGTTTTCTTGATCACCGGTAATTGCTGCTTTTCAAACAGGATACGACCGAGCTGTTTGGTGGAGCTGAGGTTGAACTCTTCATCGGCCAACTCAAAGGCCTCTTTTTCAAGTTCAGCAAGCCTATCGGCTATTTCTCTGCTCTGTGCCGCTAGCAAGTCCTTACTGACTAGCGCGCCATTGCACTCTATGGCCGACAGCACCGGCACTAGCGGCAGCTCAATCTCGTGATAGACCTTCGCCAGGGCTTTATCCGCCTCCAACTGTGGCCCCAGCGTCTGGTGCAGGCGCAGGGTGATATCGGCATCCTCGGCCGCATAGGGTGCTGCCTGCTCCAATTGAATCTGGTTAAAGGTCAATTGCTTCGCCCCCTTACCTGCGATCTCTTCAAACTTGATGGTTTTCATACCGAGATGCGTCATCGCCAGGGTATCCATATCGTGGCGACTGGCGGTGCTGTTGAGCACGTAGGATTCCAGCATCGTATCGAAACGAATACCACGCAGGTTTATGGCGTGATTGGCGAGGACATTTTTATCGTATTTCAGGTTTTGCCCCACCTTAGCTTTATTCTCATCCTCCAGTATTGGCTTTAAGCCGCCCAACACCTGCTCCTCGCTGAGCTGATCCGGTACCCCCAGATAATCGTGACCAAAGGGGACATAGGCGGCACTGCCAGGCTCTACCGCAAAGGACACGCCTACCACCCTCGCCTCGCTGTAGTTCAAGCTGGTGGTTTCGGTATCAAAGGCGAACAATGGTGCGGCTTGCAGTTTCTTCAGCCACTCGTCCCATTCAGCCTTAGTGAGTACTAACTGATAATCCGTTTCTGAATCTGGCTCCATCGTCGCAGGCTCGGTAGAAGCGGATGCTGCCTGCTCAGGAGTAACTGGCAGACCGTTACCGCCCTGCTCCAATTCCTGAATCCAACTCTTGAATTCAAGCTCCTTGAAGTAAGTGAGCAATAACTTAGGGTCAGAATCACCATTGGCTAAAGTATCAACGGCATCGGGTAAATCTACATCGAGCTTTATTGTCGCCAGCTCATAGGAGAGATAGGCATTGTCCTTTTCCTTTTCCAGCTTGGCGCCCAATGATTTAGCACCGCGAATCGGCAATTCGACAATTTTGTCCAAATTGGCATACAAAAGGTTTAATCCGCCAAGGTTTTGCAGCAAGGCCAATGCAGTTTTTTCACCCACACCGGGCACCCCGGGAATGTTGTCGACCTTGTCACCCATTAATGCCAAATAGTCGATGATCAGTTCAGGTGGTATCCCAAACTTCTCTTTTACCCCTGGCACGTCCATCACGGTTTCCGTCATGGTATTCACCAGGGTGACATGCTGGTTGACCAGCTGTGCCATATCCTTATCACCTGTGGAGACAACGACATTCAGCCCCTTCTCCGTTGCCTGCTGGGCGTAAGTGCCGATCACATCGTCGGCCTCAACATTGTCGATAATGATTAAGGGTAAGCCCATCGCCTTGATAATGTTATGAATCGGCTCGATCTGCTCCCTTAAATCATCGGGCATGGGCGGACGATTGGCTTTGTATTGAGTATAAATCTCATCGCGGAAGGTTTTTCCCTTGGCATCAAAGATCACCGCCACCGGGCTCTTCGGATAATCTTTCAAAAGACGCCGGATCATATTGATCACGCCCTTTACCGCACCGGTCGCCAGGCCCTTGGAGTTGGTGAGTGGCGGTAAGGCATGGTAGGCACGATAGAGGTAGGATGACCCGTCGACCAGAACGATCGGGGCGGCAGTTTTTTCATTCATTTTTTATGTCTCTAAATCGCAATGCGAGCCCTCCCAAGCCGGGTGAGCACCTTGTGCGGCTATATTTACGGTATGCTTTAGTTATTAAAGAATATTAAGAGCGGGCACATTATCACCGCCCCCCTCACCCTTCAACCGCTAGCAGGTAATACACTATGGCTGTCTACACCAGACTCGACCGAAATGACATCGAGGCCTTTCTAAAGCCCTATTCACTGGGCAAACTGCTTGATTATAAGGGGGTTGCTGATGGCATAGAAAATACCAATTATTTTGTCACTGTCGAGCACGGCATTGAGCCGGACAGTTCCAACCCGCAGTCCTATGTCCTGACTATTTTTGAATCGCAGCAACACGACGACCTGCCCTTTTTTGTCGAGCTAACCACCCTGCTCTATGAACGTGGCTCGCCCGTGCCGAGCCCGGTCCGGGATCGTCACGGCACCGCGATTCAAACCGTTAAGAGCAAGCCCGCACTGCTGGTGCCCAAACTCCCGGGCAGCCACCCTGAAACGCCCACCCTCAAACAGTGCCGGGCGATTGGTGCCGAGCTGGCAAGGATTCATCAGCACACCCTGAACTCAAAGCTGCAACATGAGAGCAATCGCGGCCTGACCTGGCTCAGCAATACTGCAGCAGCAATTAAACCGCTACTTCAGGACCCCACAGACCAACAACTACTACAGGAACCAGAACGCTTTCAGAGGCTATGCTCCGAACATCCCAACGCCCTGCCTCAGGCGGTTATTCATAGCGATTTGTTTCGGGATAATGCCCTGTTTGTCGGTGAGCAATTGAGCGGCGTGATTGATTTTAATAGTGCTGGTACCGGCTACTTACTGTTTGATCTGGCCGTTGTGGTCAATGACTGGAGCTCGCGAACAGATGCTCTTGATGCTAGCTTTGATATGACATTAGCCTCAGCTATAGTGAATGCCTATCGGTCCATCCGCCCTCTAAACGACACCGAAACCCTACTCTGGAATGACTTTTTAAGAGTTGCCGCGGCCCGCTTCTGGATCTCACGGCTTTCCGGCCAGCTTCAAGTCAACGACGACACATCTCCCCCGAACTTAACCGTCACAAAAAACCCACTGACCTACAAAAATATTCTACTCAAGCGTATAAAACACCCACAAATCCTTTCCCGTTAGGCACTTTTCCTCCCAGTCACCCCAAAAACAAAAAGTAACAACTTGAAAGCGAATTAATTTTAAGAAATGTTACTTTTTGTCATTTTTGGTAACAAATCAAAATAATTCATAAATTTCATATAGTTACATTTTTTTAAGACCATATAATCACTAAATATGACAGGTATTTCACCAAAAGGTAACATTTATTTAACGAGTAAAAACTAGACAGATCCCATAATTTTGTTACTATAAGAACCGTTACGGTAACAAACGTAACAAGCAAGGAAATTAACAACCTCATACTGGAGAGTAACAATGAAAAACGTGGCTTTATTAGCCGTTATCCTGGGAGTGATCGGCAGCACTGCAAATGCAGAAAGCGCTGTGAGTGAAGCCCCCATCACACTGGCCATGAACAGCAATGCTGCTGTGACCTGGACCGCTCCTGCAGCGGCTATCAACACAGATGCCCTTGCCAACAACCTTCAGCTGGAAGTGACCAAAACTATGGAGCAAGTCTCTGTAGAGCTGGACAAACAGCTTGAAGAGAAAATTGCCAAGGAACTTGAGTATGCAATGCAATAAACCCTAGGGCCCGGTACATTCATATGGACCGGGCCATTTGTTGTTTATTGTTATTATTTCGTTTAGACCCACCTTAACCGCCTCAGCGCAGGCAGATAAATTAACGCCTTCAGAACCCTGCGTTCCATGTCTCTGCAAACAAAGATCCAACAAGAAAGCACCATCATTTTCACCTGACAACGCCCTCAAAATGTCAGCCTCAACCGCCATTCACTACAGCAAGATCTACGGACTGCTTATCAAGAATCAGAAATGAGCACTTGGAACAGGCCCCACGAAGACCAGAAGGTCAGAGAACCATGAGGTAGATGTCCTGCTCCGTGCACTATCCGCGGCTGGCCCGAATCGAGTGATACCCCAGATTTAGCTTGGACAAATCCAGTGGAGCGCGGAAAAAGCCCACGTAGTGACCCTTGGGGTTGATGATGGCGATATTTCCACTGTGTTCGACCAGATAGTTGTCACCGCCACCGGGAGCTTTGTTGAAGGGAATATTAAGCTGAGTGGCGAAGCGGTGCAGATCGAGGAATTCTCCGGTAACACCGATAAAATCTTCATTGAAAAAGCGTACATACTCGTAGAGCTTTTCCGGAGTATCTCGGCCCGGATCAACACTGACCATAATCACTTGTAAATCACTGCCGAATTCACCCTCCAATTGCTCCGCGTAAAAACGGTTCAGCAGCGCCATGGTGGTAGGACACACATCGGGACAATAGGTAAAACCAAAAAAAACCAGCGACCATTTACCCTGCAGGGCCTGCGGTGTAAAGGGTTCATTATGGTAATCGACCAGAGAAAACTCTTTAAATGCGCGGGGATTATCGAACATGAAGGTCCCTTTGGACTTCAATTCCTCATCACTCAAGACCGGCGGTCGACTCAGGCCATAGACGAACATTCCCACCAGCAACGCAATCGCCACCACGGCAATAGCAACCGTGAGATAAATGCCGCGCTTTTGATTGGGTCTCAAGCCTGAAGAAGCATCCACTGTTAAACTCCTATAACCATTTTCACCGGAAAAATGTAGTGATCCAGTAACATGATGATATAGATCGCCATCAAATAAATAATTGAAAACTTAAAGGATGCCATAGGCGCCGTTGGATCACCGCGCATGATTCTTACTGAATAATAGAGGTAGATCAAACCCAGAATAACAGCCCCCGCCAGGTAGAGCACATTCGACATGCCCGTAGCAAAGGGCAGCAGGCTGATGGCAATCAAAACCAAGGTATAGAGCATGATATGCAAAGCGGTGTATTTGACGCCGTGCGTCACCGGAAGCATCGGGATGGCGGCTTTGGCGTAATCTTCACGACGATTGATGGCCAGTGCCCAGAAGTGCGGAGGGGTCCAGGCAAACACAATTAAAACCAAAAGCAGAGCGTGACCATGGACCTCATTGGTGACGGCCGTCCAGCCAAGCAGGGGAGGGGCGGCACCAGGCAGGCCACCAACGACAATATTCTGTGGTGTCGCCCGCTTCAACCACAGCGTGTAAATACCGGCGTAACCTATTAGCGAGAAGAGAGTAAGCCAGGCCGTTAGCTGATTAATAAAAATTAACAGCACAGCCATCCCGGTAACACCTAAAATGGCCGCGAACACCCCTGCCTGCTTTTGCGTGATCAAGCCTTTTGCCACCGGGCGGTTGTGTGTTCTCGCCATAATGGTATCTATGCGTTGATCGACCAGATGATTGATTACCGCACCACTCGCAGAACAAAGACCAATACCCAGATTACCCAAAATTAAAATATCCAGAGGTACGCCAGCTGAAGTCGACATAAACATGCCGATCGCCGAAGTCAGCAACATCAGATAAACAACATTAGGCTTGGTTAACTCATAGTAGTCACCAAATCCGGGCTTTTGTTTTTCACGTTCGATTGTAGTTTCAGACATAATTAACCGTTAGATTCCTGGCTTGCAGTAAGCACTCGATGATTCAGTGTCACCATAACCAGCACTAATAACGCGCCTACCAAATTGTGTGCCACGGCCACCGAAACCGGAAATTTGAAAATAATATTTCCCAACCCCAAGGCAATTTGCAACCCGAGCACAGCACCAATAACCTTCGCCATATTTCGGCTTTCGCGGGTACCTAGCTGTTTAATCAGGAACACCATTAAACCTAACAGAAAGACTGTGCTGACAATAGCGCCCATACGATGCATAAAATGAATGGCAATACGCGCTTCGTTATCCATGGTGCCGCCCAGATAATTTGGGCCAACATGCTGGGTAAAATTAAACCCTTCGGCAAAATCCATCTCCGGTAACCATTGCCCCTGACAGGTAGGCAAATCCGGGCAGGCCACCGCTGCATAATTGGATGTGGTCCAGCCACCCAGGGCAACCTGACAACAAATAATGACTAAGCCCGCAATGGCCCAACCACGAAACTTTTTCAGTTGCTTGAACTTTTCAGCTGGTAGTTGCCAATGCTGATTGTTAAGCCTCAAAGTCAGCAGCCACAATAAAGTAAAGGTGGTGAAACCACCCAACAAATGCGCTGTTACTACCTGCGGCCAAAGCTTTAGCGTAACCGTCCACATGCCAAACAGGCCCTGCAAAATAATAAAAGCCAGCAGAAAAGCGACTAATTTAAAGGGCTGCCGCGAAGTTCCTCGCTTCAAAGCCAGCCAGGCCAGTGTGGCCATGGTGATTAACACCGAGCCTACAGCAAATGGCTCCATCACGACACCCACTATGGCTGTCACGGCGGTAAGCAAGATGTTAACGATCAAAAGACTGCCAATTAATTTAACTGGCTGCTCTTGCTTACGATGACGAACCGCAAGTACAAATAGGCCGATAGTGATAAAACCCAGGCCCTGTGCAAAGTAGCGATGTACCATTTCCGGCCAGGTTTTATCATGCTCCACTGGCATATCGGGATAGGCCTGATTCGCTACCGCCACATCTTCATGGCTGGTGGGCCACAAAGCATGACCGTAGCAGGTTGGCCAATCGGGGCACCCCAATCCAGCGTCTACCAAACGGGTAAACGCACCCAATCCCAACACAAAAACAGCAAACACGCAGCCAGCGAGTGCTAATTTAAATCCAGGTAGTCGATTTTCTTTAGCGTTAAACAAAGCCATTAAATTATCTCAGAATATCCTGCTATTTAATCAAACGTTTCATATCGCGGATCACCGCTTTACCCAGCGTGTTCAAAGTTTCCTGCTCGGTGTCAGGCACCTGATAGGTCATCATCATCCAGCCATGCTCATCGACAACAAAAAAGCTTCTATCCTGAAGGGGGGATACAGCTGCACTGTGAAATAAACCGTCCAACTCGCTTTTACTGATCGTAAGCACATCCATACCGACATATTCACTTTTGATACGCTCATAAAAACTGCTTTCGATGTTATACGCAGTAGTGACATAGATTAGGCGAATCCTGTTCATCTTTTTTGCCATGGCCACAATGCTTTGACGAGCGATATATAACATTTTCTCACAGTCGCCGGCACAAAACTGATCGCCAAAAACGACGAAGGCCCACTTGGGTTCTGGCTGGGAATAATCAAATGCCTTTCCATCCATTGTCATGAAAGGGAGCTCATCAAATTTCAGGGGAGGGGTGATCAATTCACCATTATTGACGGTATCGAGTTTAATGACGTTGGAAGTCACCATAAAATATAACAGTGAAGACAAACCAATCACTAACACTGGAATACCAAAAATACCCAGTAAGACTTTTCGATTTTTTTTGATGCGCTCTCGTTCAGCAGCCTGCTCAACCACAACTATAACCTCTTACTTTAAATACTGTTGTTATCAACGTTTGGTCAGCAACGACCAGCAATTCGTATTGGCTAAAAAACCGATCAGCAGTAAAGTTGCACTCATGGCGAACCACTGCACGGCATAGCCAGTGTGCTTCTCAGGCTGCAGATTAACTACCACCCAGTTGGCCTGATAACTTCCCGGCTCCCCGGCCGACAAGCGAACCGTATAGGGGAATAGGGGAGTGCTGAATTCTTTGTGAAGTTCATCGACCTTCACTGACTGCACAACTCGCGGCCATTTACTGTTCTCACTGGTTCCCAACTGAAACATCTCGCCCTGCGGCACATAGACTTCCGCGCTGAGCTCTATTGTACCCGTTACCGCTGCAATCTCCGGTAAGGTTCTGCGGGAAGGATCCCCTGGTAACCAGCCTCTGTTTACCAGCACCAGTAAATTCATATCGGCCAGTTTAAAGGGTGTGATTATCTCATAACCGAAGCGCTGTTGATAAATCCGATTGTCCAGCAACAGGGCTTTATCATTCACAAACTGGCCGCGCAGTGTCACCGGCTGATAGCGCAGATCCCGCTGTGGTTGTAATTCCGTTATGGGCACAGACCCTGCTGACTGGCGCTGTTCAAACAGCTGCTGCAACTGCCTTTTTTCTTCGGCCCGATCTAACTGCCAGAATCCGAGCGACATCAAGCCAGGCAATAGCAGTAAAGCCAGTGCACTGGCGCGTAAATTGGGGGTGAATTTCAGACGTTTAACTTCAGGCATGGTTCAGGGCAGGTATAATGGCGTTTTAATCAGCGGAGTTTAACCATGTGGTTAAAAGTGATCATTGTTTTCCTGTTTATTGCACTGGTGATTAGCCTTTTCAGCAGTTTCGGCTTTCTGATGAAAAATCGTGGCAAAGATCCCGATGATCACCGCGCCTGGCACTCACTCACAGTCCGGTTGATTCTGGCAGCCTTAATGATCGGCTTTATCTTCTTTGGTATATATACCGGCAGGCTTGGCTCTAATGCGCCCTGGGATGCCCGTTATGCCGACCCTCCTGTGCAAGAGAAAGAATCGGCCCAATAATTTCCAGCTGCATAAGGCAATTCTTTTCTCAGCCTTTATCACATCCCTTACAGACACAAAAAGGCTGTGAAGCTCACACTTCACAGCCTTTTTAGATGCTCTTATCCGAGTTAAAGGATATACACAAACAGGAACAATCCAACCCAGACCACGTCAACAAAGTGCCAGTACCAGCTGGACGCTTCAAAGCCGAAATGATCTTCGGGAGTAAAGTGCCCTGACTTGGTTGAACGCAACCACTGGATCAGCAGCATGATCATACCCATACAGACGTGGAAACCGTGGAACCCCGTCAACATAAAGAAGGTCGATCCGTAAATACCCGAGTTAAGGTACAAACCATACTCGACATAGGCTTCATGATATTCCTGATACTGCAAAAAGACGAAGATAATACCCAGTGCAACGGTAATACCAAGCCAGATGTTCAGCTTTTTACGATTATTAGCCAACAAGCCCAAGTGTGCCATGTGTGCAGTCACCGAAGAGGTCAACAGCACAATGGTATTCCACATTGGCAACCAATGCAGAACGTTGCTCCAGCCGGGAAAGCTCAGGTTTTTCTCTGGGCCAGTCATCACCCCATTATTGGCAATCAGCTGGCTGCCAGCCCCACCAACGACATCCTGAGGGGTATCCATCAAAGGCCAGCTATACTCGAACCCGGGCCATAACAGACCATTCATTCGACCGCCGTCACCTTCACCACCCAGCCAGGGACCAGCCAGATTACGGACATACCATAAGGCACCGAAAAAAGCGGCGAAGAACATCACTTCAGAAAAGATAAACCACTGCATACCAATTACGTAGGAGTGCTTTAACTGGCCACTGTTCATGCCAGCACGATTCTCAATAATTGTCTGACGGAACCAGGCAAACAATGTCGCCAGAAACAAAACCAGACCCGTGAGGAAGATAAACCAGGAATTCGTGTCCTGACCGGGCTCCCCAAAGGTCATATCGTTCAGCACACTGCCACCACCTACCAGTGTGGTAAATAAAGTCAGGCTGGCAAAAATCGCCAGATAACTTTTTTCCGGGACGTAATAGGTCTCAAAATCAGAATTGCTTTGACCTGCCATTTTTTTTCTCCGTTGCGCTTTCTATTTCGATTTCTCGAAAAGAAATACTAACTGTTTTAACGTGTGGCGACGGTAGAGTCTGGAGACACCATATCCGTCACATCAAAAATTGTATACGACAATGTAATCGTCTTTATGTCTGCGGGTAAATCCTGATCGACGATAAACTGTAACGGCATATTTGCCTCAGCGCCGCCAGCCAATGGTTGCTGGTTAAAGCAGAAACACTCGGTTTTATGAAAATACTCCGCTGCACGACTGGGTGAAACGCTCGGAATTGCCTGAGCGATCATATCCTTGGGCAGTGGGTTTTTGGCATAAAACACCGTGTCGTTGACACCGCCGGGGTTCACTTTCATCACTGAGACTGAAGGATGAAACTCCCAGGGCATACCGTCGTTATTGGTCGCAACAAACTGGATACGAATCTCGCGACTGGTATCGACCGCAGCCTGAACAACCTGGTAACGCTCACCACTGGTTTTACCGTTAATACCTAACGCATCACACAAAACGTTGTATAACGGCACCATGACCACAAACACGAAAGCAAACATGGCTACAGCGATAATCGACAATTTGCCGACAGTTTTAACAACGTTGTTGTGAACGACACTGTTTTCTACTCTGTCGCTTGCCATGCTCGCCTCTTTTAACTTTTGCTGATCAACCCGAAAGTTGATCAGCGCTCATTACTTTACTTAACCCTACTTATTACTTCACATTCGGCGGAGTAGAGAAGGTGTGGTAGGGCGCAGGTGTCGCCACTGTCCACTCCAATCCTTCCGCACCTTCCCAGGTTTTCTCTTCGCTGGTGGGCTTGCCTGCAACAATGGTACGAATCACATTGAACAGGAACAGAATTTGTGAAGAACCGTAAATAAACGCACCAATTGACGACATCATATTGAAGTCCGCAAATTGCAGTGCGTAATCAGGGATACGTCGCGGCATACCCGCCAGTCCCAGGAAGTGCTGTGGGAAGAAGGTCAGGTTAAAGCCGACAAACGAGATCCAGAAGTGGGCTTTACCCATGGACTCGTTGTACATCTTGCCGCACCACTTGGGCAACCAGTAGTACACCGCTGCCGACATACTGAATACCGCACCGGCCACCATCACATAGTGGAAGTGAGCAACCACAAAGTAGCTATCGTGGTATTGGAAATCCACCGGTGCCAGCGACAACATAACGCCAGTGAAGCCACCGATAGTAAACAGGAACACGAAACCGATACAGAACAGCATCGGGGTTTCAAAGGTCATCGCGCCCTGCCACATGGTGGTGATCCAGTTAAACACCTTAACCCCGGTGGGCACTGCAATCAGCATGGTGGCGTACATAAAGAACAGCTCACCGGCAATCGGCATACCTACTGTATACATGTGGTGAGCCCACACGATAAAGGACAAGAAGGCGATCGACGCTGTGGCGTAGACCATGGAGTCGTAACCAAACAAAGGCTTGCGCGCGAAAGTTGGGATGATTTGTGACACCACACCAAACGCTGGCAGGATGATGATATACACCTCAGGATGACCGAAGAACCAGAAAATATGCTGGAACAGAACCGGATCACCGCCACCGGCAGCCGAGAAGAAGCTGGTGCCGAAGTGCACATCCATCAGCATCATGGTTACCGCACCGGCCAGCACTGGCATAACCGCTACCAGCAGGAAGGCAGTGATTAACCAGGTCCAGACAAACATCGGCATTTTCATATAAGTCATGCCAGGCGCACGCAGGTTAACCACGGTTGCGATGATGTTAATGGAACCCATGATGGAAGACAGACCCATCAAATGCACACCGAAGATAAAGAAGGTCACGGTGTCAGGCGCATAGGTCGTGGACAGCGGCGCGTAGAATGTCCAGCCAAAGTTCGGAGCACCACCTTCCATAAAGAGGGTAGAGGCCAGCAACAGAAAGGTCGGCGGCAAAATCCAGAAACTCAGGTTATTCATCCGAGGCAGGGCCATATCCGGCGCACCGATCATCATCGGAATCATCCAGTTAGCCAAACCCACGAAGGAGGGCATAATCGCACCAAATACCATTACCAAGCCGTGCATGGTGGTCATCTGGTTGAAAAACTCTGGCTCTACAATTTGCAGGCCAGGCTGAAATAATTCAGCGCGAATGATCATGGCAAAAGCGCCGCCCAGAATAAACATGGCGAAGCTGAACCACAGATACATCGTGCCGATATCTTTATGGTTGGTGGTTGTTACCCACCGCATTAAACCTTTTGTAGCAGGTCCGTGCGCACCCATTGTGACTCCTCCTACTGACCTTGCTTGAAGTTATAGACATCGATGGGCTGAACAACATCACCCATATTATTGCCGAAGGCATTACGCTGATAAGTGATTACCGCCGCCATATCGACATCATTCAACTGTCCACCAAAGGCCTGCATTGCAGTACCGGGCACACCGTTGATACCGACATCCAGGTGCGGCCCAATCTCACCAGTAGCATAGGGGCTGCCAGCAATTGCTTTACCCACACCACCTTCGCCATTCAGACCGTGACAGGCCGCGCAGTACTGATCGTAAACCGCTTTACCGGAAGCCATTTGCTCATCCAGGGTAAACTGCTTATCCATCAGCTCTTTGATTTCAGCCGCTTTAGCCCGCTTTTCATCCAGCCAGCTATTAAACTCAGCCTCTTCCACGACATTCACAACAATAGGCATATAACCGTGATCGCGACCACAAAGCTCGGCACACTGACCGCGGTAGACACCAGTCTTTGTTGGCTTGGTCCAGGCTTCGTTGATAAAACCGGGGATAGCGTCTTTCTTAACCGCCAGTGAAGGCACCCACCATGAGTGAATAACATCGTTAGCCGTTACCAAAAGGCGTACCTTCTTGTTAACAGGAAGCACGACGGGCTCATCCACCTCTAATAGGTAGTGCTCGCCTTTGTTGTCTTCATTGTAAATCTCGGTCTTGCCAGTACGCAGATTACTGAAGAAAACCACGTTGTCGCCGTTTTCATCAATGTACTCGTACTTCCACTTCCACTGATACCCCGTAACCAGAATATCCAGCTCAGTGTCTTCAAAATCGTAGATTTCAATCAGTGCTTTGGTGGCAGGAAATGCCATAACAATAAGAATAACGAAAGGAACAATGGTCCATGCTATCTCAAGCTTGGTGCTCTCATGAAAATGTGCAGCCTCTGCCCCAAGGGACTTCCGGTGAGTAAACACCGAATAAAACATCACCCCAAATACCACGACCCCAATCCACACACAGATCCAGAAAACGGTCATGTGAAGATCGTAAATGGTGGCCCCAACTTCGGTAACGCCAGGGGTCATATTGACCTGCCAGCGTTGAGCCTCTTCTGCCCAAGCACCTGTACTCAGCAAGCTGAGTAGAAATAGCACAGGACTAAGCGTCAGCTTACTAAGCCGTTTCGCTTGTAAATGCATCTCCCGTGTCTCCATTGTTAATTGTTGATATTTACCCAGAGGCGGTGCCCGCACTGACCATTGCGTACACAAAAACCACAAAAAACAGAATAAAACTGTCATTGCCGCAAGCACCAAAATGGGTTGCCTCGCAACAATATAGCAGTGACGGCTGAGTTCTGTGGTTTTTAAACGAACTAAATCAGTAACATCCCGAATTTACCGGCATGCCAGACGTAGCTATTCAGCTTTTCCAGACAACATGTAAAGAGGTGTTGTACCAGTGGGTCAAACAGCTAAGCTGGTAGTTTCCGGCCGCTGGGTGCGACAAAACGCCGCGATTATACGCACCTTTGACAAGACAGGCCACTATAACCACCTTAAAATTGCGGGAAAATAGCGCCCGACAATCTGCGCTCAGCCGTGTTTTACCCCTGGGAAACTGAAGATATGAGGTTTGATCGACGCCTGAACCACAAGATATGGTATTTGGCGTGGCCGATGATTATTTCCAATATTTCTGTTCCGCTACTGGGTCTGGTCGATACCTCCATCCTGGGACATCTGGAAAGTGCCGCTTATTTATCAGCGGTCGCCGTCGGCAGTAGCATTTTATCGCTGCTGTTCTGGGGCTTTGCCTTTCTGCGCATGGGGACCACCGGCCTGGCGGCGCAGGAGTCCGGCGCTGGCCGGCACGATCAGGGGCGCCTGGTGCTAGGCCAGTCGGTTATACTCGCCCTAGTGCTGGGTTTGATTATCATCCTACTCAGCCCTCTGATCGTTTCCATTGGCCTGCAGCTTGTGGTGCCGCCGACCGGCACCTATGAACTGGCTGCTAACTACACCCAAATTCGACTGTTCAGCGCCCCGGCCATGCTGGTTAACTTTGCCATTGTCGGCTGGTTAATTGGTTACCAAAACACCCGCGGTCCGCTGCTGATTGCACTGACCATCAATGGTTTGAACGTCATATTGGACCTGGTGTTGATTATTGGCCTGGGCATGAACAGCGATGGCGCCGCGCTGGCCACGGTCATCGCCGAGTACAGTGGCTGTCTGGTGGCCAGTTGGATTTTATATCAACACCTCGCAAAAAAACCCGGTCAACTGAGCAGGGCCTTACTGTGGCGCTGGCAGGACTACCAAAGATTATTGATGGTTAACCGCCATATACTGTTCAGAACCCTGGCACTACTGGGCAGTTTTGCGTTTTTTACCGCGCAGGGCGCTGATCAGGGTGAGACGATTCTCGCCGCCAACACCATTATCATCCAATTGTTATTCCTGACTGCCTATGGCCTGGATGGCTTTGCCAATGCCGCTGAAGCTCTGGTAGGCGACAGTATCGGCCGCCGTCATTACCCCGATTTTCTCAGTACCTGCTACCACTGCGGGCTATGGTCTGCGGCCACCGCCGGCCTGTTTACTCTGTTCTTTTGGCTGGGAGGACCTTATCTTGTGGGTATGATGACTTCATTGGAGGAGGTCAGGTCACAGGCTCTTCGCTTCCTGCCCTGGCTGGTTTGCCTGCCGCTGGTGGCGGTGTGGACATACTTGCTTGACGGTATCTTTATCGGCGCGACCAAAACGGCCGCCATGCAAAACACCATGCTACTCTCAGTGCTGGGTGTCTATCTACCCACGTGGTACCTGACTCAACACTGGGGCAATCATGGTCTCTGGCTTGCCTTTATCCTGCTAAACCTTGCTCGCAGCCTGTCCATGGCCGTGGTGTTCCATCAATATAACCGCCATAGACTCTGGTGGCCAAAAGGCATCAATAACTAGTTCATATTGTTCTAAGGCAGCTGTAGCGAATTTTGGGTTTTGTACTAGCCTTAAGAAACTAAAGTTACACAGCCCACACTGCACGCTCCTAAATCCATGAAGGAAATCAGGACCCCCTGCCGCTTATTAAGCAGCAGGCATAGAGCATGTCGGCCAGCAAATTACGCCAGCGTTTATTTGGATAAAAACAAACCACAGAGCGTGGAGATTGATAAGGCCCTGACCCAAAGTTATCTCGGTTTCAAAGGGCAAAGGAGTGGGAAGTGGCGACCAATGCCATCAGAGACACCATCGCATTAGCCAAACTACATGAAAAACAGCATGGCCATCTGGCCAAACTGCTGGCACAGCAAGTACAACACAATATTCATATAGCCATTCAGTTACCAAAGCAGGACTCCACCGAAAGCCTGCTGGACTTCGTCATCGCCTATATTGACCATGTGCCGGAATTTATCGACGCCGCCCGAGCGATCGCACAGGAAGCGAGAATTCAGGATTTTGCCGAGCCCTTCTTAAAGCTGGCGGAGGATTACTTTCTCAAGCCACCGGAAATTGTCTCTGGCCATATCGGGCTGGATGAACTAATGGACGAGGCCTACCTGGCCCACCGTCTGATTGAGGAGGTCAACGACCGCTTTATGGTTCATACCTCTATTCCGCTGGTGCCCATGGACATGACCATGTCCAACCTCATTATCCACAGCCTGATCGGCGAACCCTTTGCCAACGAGCTGGACGAAGCCGTGCACTATACCGTCGAACGCGCCATGATGAAGCAACACGTCTACAATACGCCAGCCTTTAAAGCCTATATCGAACAGCATAAACACAATGACTGGCACAAGGAAGAAAAACACTGGCCCTGTCTGACGGACCAGCTTTCGATCAACCTACAGCTGGCAGGAATAAGCTAGCGCGCCGCATTGATACCTTTATAGTCGGAAAATTAATCAGACAAACCGCAGCGCATAAACCGGCGGCAGGTAACCCGACAATAACGCCCAGTTTTCACCCCCGTTTTCGCTCAACCACAAATTGCCCGTGGTTGAACCCATCGCCAGCCGCTCACCGCTGGCATCAACATCCAGCCCATGGCGATAGATCAAATCGTAACTCTCTTCCTCGGGCAGTCCCTGGTCCAGAGCAGTAAAACTGGCACCACCATCTTCAGTGCGCGTCACCACCAGCTTGCCATCCACCGGCACTCGAAACTCATCCTTAATGGCAGGTACAAACCAGGCTGTCTCGGGCTGGTTTGGATGCACCGCGACGGCAAAGCCAAAACTGGAGGGCTCGGCGGTGACCACCTGCCAATTCGCGCCGTAATCCTTACTTTTAAAAATACCATTGTGATGCTGCACCCATAGATGCTGCGGCGATGCGGCACATTGAACCAGCCTATGCGGATCCTGAATCGTCGGATTCTCACGCTGCTCCGGTGGCATATACTCCGCAAACATACCCTTGCAGATGGTCTGCCAACTCTGACCCTCATCGGCGCTAGTCCAGACACCGCCACAGGAAATCCCCACGGTTATCCGACTGGAGTCCGTCGGATCGATACAAATGGAGTGGATTCCCGGCTTGTCATAGCCGCCCCCAAACCATTGTTCGCGTGAGGGCTCCTGCCACAGGCTTTCGTTCAACTGCCAGCTCTCACCCTTATCGTCACTGCAAAACAGGCCGCCGGGGATAGTGCCTGCCCATAAGCGGTCACCGGCAGCTTCCAATGACCAGATCAATGACAGGCTGGGACCGCTGATTTTATCTGGGTCAGAGCTTTTGTCAGGTTCAGTGTTTTTGTCAGGATGGGAATCTGGCTCCTCACTTTCCCCGGCAGCGTCGCTGGTTGAAGCGCTTTCATCAGCCTGTGGATAAACCGGTACCGCGACCTCCTGCCAGCTTTCTCCATCGTTGTCCGAGCGATGCAACTTGCAGCCAAAATGCCCCAGATTCAAAGCCGCATACAAACTGCCCTTATGCTGCAGCACCATGGACACCGGCTCTCCGACAAAACTACGACGGACAATACACCAATTTCCATTCTTCTCGCGACGATACTCAAACAAGCCTTTGCGCGTTGCTACCAATAAGCGTGCACTCATTTTAATTTCCCTCGGCTATCTTTATCCGTTTTTTTCAGGGCCTTTTATTCATATTTTTGCCCGGTTTTTACCCACATCATTAACCGCCCGACAGGGCCTGCATCAAATAGACCTCCGACTCCTTCCGCAAGGGCGCCGTCAATACTGTTTCTCGCGGTATCAGTTCGCCATCAATAAATATCGCGACATGCTTGCGAAGTTTGCCCTGATCATCCAGTAAATAAGCAGACAGTCGCGGATAGGATTTGGACATCGCCTGTAATAGCTCCGTCAACGTCTCGCCGGTAAATTGCTCTGCCGTTGCCGGGCCTACGGAATGTAATCGGGATGTACACAGCACTGTCGGCATTTGAACTCGCCTCGATGGTAGTCAATCCGATAAATAGTATTCCACCGTTGACACGATTCTGACTTTTTTAATATGGGGATTATTTTTATCGCGCGGAGTAATGGAAAACTGACCCTGTGATGCTCGTTTAATTTTTCCCAGTTTGCTTTTGGAATCGGAGGCAAATTTTTCTGCCACCTCACGGGCTTTCGTTGTCGCCTCTTCAATCATCACCGGCTTTACTTCATTTAAACGGGTAAATAAATATTCCGTCTGCGCCTGATAATTCCCACCAGTAAAGACAATGCCCTGTTTTCCTAATTCGGACAGCGAACTCATCACGGCACGCACACTGGCAATATTCTCCGAGTAAACCGTCACCGTTTGCGATGCGGTATAGCGGAATTCTGCTCCGGAATTATTACCATATTGCTGCGCTGATTTATCCGTAATGGCTGGAGAACTAAAGGTTATCTCCTCGGGTTTAATGCCTTTATCGCTCAGGAAACTGCGAATCAAATTGGTATTTTTCTCAATCGCAAGATATAAACTTTCCAGATTATTTTCCGCCGCAGTAAACTGAATCGGCCAGATAACAATATCAGCATCGTATTCACGTTCCGATAAACCTTTAACCGTGACGCTGCGCTCTAATTGTTTAAAGTCCAGCGCGGCGTTTCCAAGCAGATAGCCAAGCACGGACAATCCCGCCAGAATAAACACGCCTAACACTAATGCGCTGGCAGTATTATTATTCTGTTCAGACTCGGTAAGTTTGTTATGGTTTGACACATCCACTCCTTGCTTATTCGCTTGTTGCAGTCAGGGCTCTTACTGTTTCGTCCTTTTTATGGCTTTAAAAATATCGCGCCAGCTTAAAATGCCAATGGGGTGCTGCTCACTATCAACCACCGGAATACAGGAAATCGAATGCTTTTCAAAAATATCGATCGCTGCAAACAGGCTTTCATCTTTGCCAATGGTAATGGGATTTCTCGACATAATTTGATGCGCGCGTTTATTCAAGGTAGCTGTATCCGCGGGCAGTTCACCTTCGGTATCAAGTCGAGGACTCAAGGCCTTTAGCAAATCCCGATCGGAAATTACGCCATACAGTTTGTCATCTTCTACCACAAGAAGATGATGAAATTTGGTGCTGGCAAAAATCTCCCGTATGGTTTTCAGATTATCGTCCATATCCACCGTAACCACTGGTGAAGACATAATCGAACTGACGCTTTTCATCCTGTTTGCCCCGTATCCACCCGCTCTGTCGCCCACTATTATTCTTGCATTGTTATGACAGAGTGTTGAGTGCTGTTATGAGCTTGAATTTATACTATAGATTTATCATCGCCGATAGACCCGCCATGAACAAACAGGGGGTTAGACAAAAGTTGAGAGTATAGTTTTTAAAGCATAGTTCTCGAAGCAGAGTCTCAGAATTAGAGTCTCGAATCAGGTCCATGAATTACACAGCAGGGCATTGCACTTAACTGGAGAAATTCTCCATATAATCAATAACCTGGTCCATATCCTGCTGTGCCCAGAAGTTCAGGAACACCGACATAATCAGCAGTTGCGAGCGTCCACGTTCGCTGCTTTGGATCAACGGGTCAAGCCGTGATTCGGCTCGGGCCAGTTCCGGCACTTTTGCCAGAATCAATCTGGGCGCATCCAGCATCCAGGCCAGTCCCATCTGGCCAATATAAATGGTCAGATGGAGTTTAAATTCATCCTTATCAATCGCAGGTCCACCACAGGCCTCAAACTCAGCAATAAAAAGCGCCAGCAGCTCATCCAGATGATCATCCCAGAGGGCAGGTTCGGCCGCACTCAGGCAACCCCAGATCGCCATCGACAGATTCATCTGGCAGACATTGCCCCAATCCATCAATCCGCAGGCCATCGTTCCCTGCTCATCGCGCCAGAACCAGGCATTGTCCACGTGAGCATTCCAGTGACAGAGTGCAATTAGTTCAGGCTTACTTTGCAAAATCACTGCAGCAGCGGATTGTACTGCCTGAAAGCGCGGAGCCTGCTCGGCCAGTTTCGTAAGAAAGTTTTCGGAGCGAATATGCTCCGGCAGAATCTGTGGATAAGTTTTACTGAACTCGACATAACGTTCCACCTTGCGACTGATCTGCTCCGGCGTATAGGGCTCGCGCTTACTGACCGACAATTTGCTGGGATCAAAGGGGAAATATTGCTCCACCGTATCAGGTAAATGGCCCGACTTATGGCTGCCCGCCAGTCGCGCCAGCGCCTTAATCAGCGCTTGATAATGGGCCAGTTGATCGGGCATTTGGTAATCACGGCTTTTCGGGTAGAGCGGCTCAACCCCGTCGATACCAAAGGGAATCCGCTGCGTAATCAATATGCCCGTGCCCGTCTCATGGTGATAATCGGAGAAGTAACACACAGGCACATCGATGGGAAAATCCGGATCTCTGGAAAGCAGGGCAAACCAAACCTCCAGCTCCATTTGAATTTTGGCACCATCGCGCAGTTCGTCATCAAAATCACGGGAAAACTTAACGAACAGATCCGTATGCAAATCCGCAGAAGGGCGCTCATACTCCACTGCCAGCAGTAATTTACGCCCGGTGCTGCCTCCGCTGATCTCATGGCACTCGGTAATCTTACTGACGCGATTGTCCTCACCCAACGCACCGGCCGCTCGAAAGGCGCTGGTTAGGAACTGCTCACCACCAGCTCGCAGCGCATCGCTGTGTGCAGGAATATCCAGGCCCAGTTTATCGCCGCGAATCCAATCTATTTTTTCCAACTTAACAACCTGTTTTCTCTACATTTCAAAAACCGCTAACACAAAACATGACACATATGCTGATCAGCAGGCGGCATTCTACAGAACAATGCTCCGCTAGCACGACAGATTAGAGGTGCTTAATGCTGCTGACTGGCGGAGCAATAGGTGCTGCAGCCTCGCACGATAAAAATAGGTTGGCAAGCGTTTAGCGGACAAAGCTGAGCAAGGTGTCAGAGAAGATCAAGACCGACTGCGATACAAATCAAGATGGCTGCGGTACTGCAGCAAGCACATAATCACCGCGGTGCTGGTAAAAGCAAATAACAGTAACTCATAAGCGGATAGATTCTGTCCAAAGGTATAACGCACCAGGGCCAGCCAGCCAAAATAACTGACAGCACTTAGCTGTAGCCATTGAGCCACCAGTGCCAGCTTATTCTGTTGTGAGATGTTTTGAGTGCTGCGAACAAAACGGGTCGAAGTAAAAAAGGCCAGCGTACTCAAAATAGCAACCGTTGCACCTACCACTAAAAAAGAGGCCCAGATTGCCAGCGGTGGCCACTCAATCACCTGCGCCGACTTGGCAGGGCCTGACCACAGAGCATCCCAGCTAACAGCCAGTATCAGGCCCAGGCTGATCATATAACTCGATTCATGCTCAGCTTTAGTATCGCCCAGTAGGATCTTTTTATATTCACCGTAAACAAAATGTGCAATCAGATAAAAAGCGGCCACACCAATTAATGGCGTCACCATTGGAAATTCCTGTAATCCATAGTAGGACATTAAATACCCTATCATTGGAAAGGCGGTGTGGGTAAAGCTGATACCTGCCAGCCACACCAGAGCCTTGCTCGGCTTATTAAATGCGTTCGCCTGGGCGCTGGTAGCAATCGCTGCATCGAGACCGATAGCAAGTCCCATTAAAATACTGGCAGAAAAAAATTCGTAGATAAACCCATGCATTATGTTCACCATTATTGAAGTATTGAACTGATGGGGTACAGAAAATAGCGAAGATATAAACCGATGCACCCCATCCCTGAGGTGCATATTTCAGGACTTGTTAGTGGTGGTGCTTAGCTTTCTTCCACTTATCCCACTTGTTGTCCCATTTTTTCTGCCACTTATTTTTCCATTTATTGTGCCAATGTTTATGTTTCTCAGCTGCATTCAGTTTTTGCACATAGTTAAAATCAAAATCTGAAGAACAGGTTTTCACAACATGGCCATCAACAAAGCTGATATTGTTGTAACGACCACCCTTTTCGCAGGTTGGAGGTACCACATCCGTGATGTCGAACTTCCACAGAGAGTCACCTTGACCACCTTCCATATCGGTAGAGCTTGGGTGCTGCACAGAAACGACATATTCAGTGGGTTTCTCCGGGTTAAAAATCATACCCGTTGCTTCAGCACCACCTACTTGAATGCTCATAAAGTGATCCACGGATTCAGCAATACCGTCGTTATCCGCATCGCGAATAAACCAGATGTCACCACCCACACTGCCACCGTTAGGCGCATCTTCAATGATATAAATATTGCCGAAAGCATCCTGCGCCAGGTTATCAGGTGCGTTGATTACACCAGTAGTCGCTGGGAAGCCAACATTCTTGGGGGTATTGGCTTCACTGGCAAACTCGCGAACGATGGCAGAGTTACCACCGGTCATTTCCACTGAGTAAACCGCCGCTTCGCCTGTTGCTGCGAAGTAAAGCACTTCGTTACCGTTAGCCAGCGTGCTGACTTCAACATCTTCAGGGCGACCGTAAGGCGTTGCACCCAGTTCGTCAGCAGCGACGCGACCAGGACGGCTTGAGCCGGAACCGGCAAAGGGGTTGGTGGATGTCAAAGGATTGCCATCAGCATCAGTCATAGGCACCCAGCTGGCTTCGCCAACGCGAACACTGTTGTCGTAGGCACGAGCACTGGCATCACCGGCAAAGGCATTAACCGAAAGCACAAAAGTCTGGCCTTCGTTAAAGTTTTCGTCAGTCGCAACCAGTTTGTAAATGGAACCCGAGTGGTCCTCATCCACGTAATAAACCGTGTCCGAATGAACCTTACCAAAGCGGATACCTTCCTGGGAGACATTGGCAAAAGAATGCTTTTCCTGAATTTCAATATCGGCTGGGTCAGCGTAAGGATTTAACACTTCAATCACACGGCCTTCACCCGACCATTCTTCACCTAACAGCACGGTGCCGTACGGGGTAAAACTCGCAGGGTCAAAAGCACCAAAATCCTTCAGCTCACTCCAATCACCGTTTGCATCACCGGAAAATAGCACCTCGGCAAAATCATTTTCGATGTCGTAGCGAGTCACACCGGCACCTACCAGGGTCTCATGAGGAATAAAAATATATTTTCCCTCTGGATCATAGGCCACCATATCCCACATCGAGGCGGAGCTACTCAAGCCAGGAACACGTACCACAGACTGGTCGATATCAGCTTCGATCTCTTCCATACTGGTCAGTTTGATCTGTGAAATACCTGCAGGTGTCTGCCAGGGTGAATTAATTTCGTTGATGTGCCCGGGGGGCGCAACAGCGGTAGATTGAGTTAAAGGGTTAAAGTAAGGCTGCGTGCCGGCCATTGCTGCTGAAGAAACAGCGGCGGCCAAACCCAGCATGGCTGAAGGTATAGCTTTCATAAGTGACTCCCAATTTATCGTCGATCAAAGGTAGTTTTAGTTTTGGTTCGCAATCCCTTTGCGCTGCACATCAGTCCGCCCGGACCAGCTGTATGTGAACCGCCGATCCAAAAACTATGTACAGGAAATGTGTAGAATGAGTGGCGCGCAGAAAGTTAGCGCTTTATTACATGAGGCTGTTGTTGATACGCAGCTCACTCATGGGGATGTAGTATCAGGAGGTAACATGACGTTGAATTGACAGTAAAATGAAGCTTTTATGGTGCTTTTATGTATCACTTTACTGTCATTGAAAAACCAACTTTTTCAGCATATGAGAAGACTAATTTGGGCCCCTGTCTGGCTCAAGCAAAGTCGCACTCAGGGTTTCTGTGTTAGGCTCAGCTATCCCTGCTTGTTTAAACCCCCTGTTCCAATCCAGGCGAATATCCCAGCTATAGATATGTTCCTTCTCTAAAGTCGGCGAGGTTTCATTATCAATATCGTTATAAACATTGTGCGGGGGTTTGATGGTTGCATCGCGACCAAACAGAAAACGCTGTTCTTCAACAATCACCCGGTAGGCTTTATTCAGTTGCAGCGCCCGCTCAAGCGATGGCGTGACCAGCTCATAAACATCCTTGCCGGCAACCGCTGCATAATCCACCTTGCCCTCTTCGGTAAACCAGCGATCTAACATTTCTTTGTTGCTGCGAAATTCATCGCCACCACCTGCGCGCTCAAAATAGGTCAAAATCTCTCCCCGCTGCTCGCCGGCATTTGGTGCATCGGGCATCCCTTTCAAATTGATATAGCCCCAACCTCCGGCGCCATCAATCTTGCGGGCAAAACTGAAAGTTTTATCGATGGTGGAACCAATGGAGCTGTGGCAACCCATGCAGAATAAATTTTCTTCAAAGCTGGCAGCTCGCAACCGACCATTTTTATTTTCCATAAAACTTTGAATCGACCAGCCGGAATCATTATCCAGGCCATAATCACCCAGCCAGGTATAACCGGGGAGATTACCTGCCTCTTTGTCAAAGGCCTCTTCTTCATAGACCCGTGCCAGTACGCCCTTGGGGTAGGTCTTCCACTTTTTCATATAGCGCACTTCTTTCATCCGTGTAGAAACTTCAATCCCGCCCTTTTCATCGATACCGAGATACCTGACGGTGTGTAAAAACTCGGTTCCCGATGGAAAAATATGCGTATCAATAAAAAAACCCGCCGCCGCGCCTACATAACTATCCAGCTTGCTCACGCGAGTGGCGATAGCCAGTTCGCCGTTCTGATCAAGGTCCACACCGACTTCCCGCTCGTCAATAGGCAGACTGCTAATACTGTCCACTCCCTTGATCAACGCCTCCAGAATAGCGAGATTGGCCTTGTAGATTTCGCGGGAATAGTGACCGGATTTGTGACTGCGATAAGCCTCAGGCAATTTGATCATCACATCATCGGTGGAGCCGTTAGTGGGCCAGAAGGTACTGGGGAAAGGTTTATAATTGTAAGCCACCCAGTGACTACCATCTTTGGCAAAACCTTCCTGATCAAAGGCGCCACTGGCCTGCTGCAAATTAGCAAGATCGGGAATCCAGCCTTGGAAGTCCGCCGCTTTAAGACGCGGCGCCAGTTCACTGTAATTATCGGTATTAACCCACTCGACAATGTCCTGATCACTGATCGCAGCGACTTTTTCACTGCGGTCTTCAAATAAGTTATGCCAGTGATTGGTCATCCCCAAATCACTGAAGCTGTAGGCTTCCTGCAAATCGGCATCGTTCATCACATTTTCACGGCCGGGCAGGGCGTCCTGATGGCAGACGTAGCAGGGGTTGTTTTTGCCTTCGGTTCGGGTGTAACACATCGGCGGAATTACGCCCTCGCGGTTGTAGACCGTTTGCACCGGATACACATTGGGCTGCGCCACCACGACGGCATCGCTATGTTGCAGACGCTGCACTACCTGTTGATACAGTGGTGTCTCTTCTTCCACCTCCTTTACCACTACCTCGCCGGTGCCGTTACAGCCTGACACCAGACCAAGGCAAACAAGCGCCGATAAGGCAAACAAGCGCAAACAAATAAGAGAGGGAAGGGAGTTAAGCCGATCAGTCATGTTTCTGCTATCCAATTGTCATAAGAGAACCTGACCGGACAGCATAAAGATCAATTATTGAAGTTTTATGACGGCGAAGTTGGGGAAGGAGGCGAAGGTGGGAAAGGTCGGTCTGTTACAGATTCAAACATTATCTGCCTGACAAACTAAACGGCAACGCCGACGACATGACCCACACCCGCAGTGAGCACCATGGCCAATGCGCCCCAAAAAGCAACCCGGCCTGCACCGACAGCCATGGAGGCTCCCCCGGCTTTGGCGGCCAACCCTCCCAGCGCGGCCAGAAACACTAAGGATAGTAGCGCTACTGAAACTATCAGCTGAGGCAGAGGAACCAACCAGGCCACCACCAGGGGCAATGCGGCACCCACCGTAAAGGTTGTCGCAGAAGAGACCGCCGCTTGCACCGGCCTTGCATTGACCACCTCAGAAATACCAATCTCATCGCGAGCGTGAGCAGCCAGAGCATCGTGCGCCATTAATTTTTCAGCCACTTCGCGTGCAAGCTTTTTATCCAGGCCTCGCTCTTCATAGATCTCGGCCAGTTCGCCGGTTTCAGCCTCGGCATCTTCCTCCAGAGACTTTTCTTCCATGGCAAGATCAGCCTTCTCCGTATCAGCCTGTGAACTAACCGACACATATTCACCAGCCGCCATCGACATAGCACCCGCGACTAAACCGGCAATACCCGCCAATAGAATATTATCTCTTGTCGCCTCTGCGGCAGCCACACCAATCATTAAACTGGCTGTCGAAACAATACCATCATTAGCCCCTAG
>CBFIDJ010000033.1:35425-38684 GCA_965661375.1 Oceanicoccus sp.
TATTATCTCTTGTCGCCTCTGCGGCAGCCACACCAATCATTAAACTGGCTGTCGAAACAATACCATCATTAGCCCCTAGCACAGCAGCTCTGAGCCAGCCGACTCGATGGGATTTATGGTCCTCGTGATGACTCATCGTTGTATTGCCCCGGAACAAAGTCTGTGAATGTCTTCCTTCATTCCAGTCTATCGCAAATAGGTTCAAGGCTGGTTCATTTATTTGTTTTCACCTGTAAAAACCACTTCACACTCCAGTTGCGAATCACAGGACAGTGAATTACTAACAAAACAGGTCTCCTCCGCTTTATGCAGCAGCTTCTCCGCCGCTTCAATACTCTGACCATCTGCAATCACCAGCCTCACCCGCGATACGACCTGGGTAAATTGAGTTTTACGCTCAACCCTGTCCAGCGTTCCTGAGCTTTCACAGCTAATGGCTAACCACTCCAATTTGGAAGCTTTACTGATTGCGCGAAAGGACAGCACCAGACAGTTGGCAACGGCCGCCATTAGCAATTCTTCGGGAGACCATTGATCACCCGGCCCATCGAACTGGGCCGGTGGTGCCACCGTTATTTCCGGTAAACCTTCCGCTTGAGAAATTAAATAATCGGCTGCGGTACCCTGAACTGTAACCGAGTACTGATGGGGTAATCCCTGCATGTTAAACCCTCTACATTTAAAAGCGTTGTGGCTATCAAGCCGGTAAGTAATGTTCACCACGCTGTGCCTTTGGCAAAGTCAGTACCTGCCTCAAACAACACGTCGTTTTGAATTATGATCTGCTCCAATAACGCTGCATTTCAAAAAACAAAAAGGAAGCCGACCAGGTAATCAAAACCAGACCCGTCAGTGATTCTATGCCCGTTAAATAGCGTAGGTGTCCAACGGGTTCTATATCACCAAAACCCACGGTACTGAACACGGTAAAAGAAAAATAACCACAATCCAGCAAGCTGCCATCAAAATTTCCGGTCAATTTACCCCAGCCTGGCGTCCGATTCATAACATAATAGGCCAGCGCAAAAATCCAGACTTCAATGGCATGGGCTATCAAAGCGCCAAAAACACCAAACACAATTCGAAATCGATGCTTGATCGGCAGCCTCGGCACATACCGGGTTGTTTGGTAAAGAAACTCGTAGTGAACCATGACAGCAACTGCCACCACGACAATGTTGATCAAAAAAGCATATATGACCATGGTTCATTAGACCTCATGGCTATCTTTAACATATTTACAATATATTAAGCCAAAGTCTTTGATCTGGCTTAACAAACTGCGCATTGCTACTCTCTGCAGTTTACGCCATGACAACACATAACCGGTCGTTAAGTAAGTAGGCTTATGCGTCAATGATTAGCGCCTAACGACAACTTGTCTGATGTTTACCGTGCAAAAAATAATAAAACAGCAAACTCAGCAATGACATCACAGCTAAGCCTAAATAGAGATTGCTATAACCACTATAGGCAATGCCCAGACCCAGCAGGTAAGGGCCAAAACCCAGACCACTGTCTACAAAGATAAAAAACGTCGATGTGGCCAACCCCAGCCGCGCCGGATCCGCTAACTTGATCGTAATCGCCTGACCGCAGGATTGCATATTGCCAAAGCCCAGACCAATCAGACTGGCGGCGAATAGCAACGACCACCCAGAGTCAGCCATCCCTAGTATCCACAAACCCAGCGCAAACAACACAAAGCCCGGATACATAATGATATTCGCCCCTTTACTATCCATCAGGCGCCCGCATAGTGGCCGGGATACCATCAGAGTCACGGCGTAAACCATAAAGAAAAAACTGGCCGCCTCGCTGAGTTTAAGCTCAGTCGCATAGGCATTGAGAAAAGACAACACACTGGAAAAGGACAAGCTGCTCAGAAAAATAATAAAGCAGATAGGCACGACCTTTGGCTCCAGCCATTTATCCAGCGACAGCACAGAAGGCTTATTCTCTGCCGCTTTGGCCAAGGCGTCAGCACTCACTTCAGGTACTTGTAATAGCACAGCGACAAAAAAACAGATCAGACTCAACAGACAACAAAACGCCAGAATTAAGGAAAATTCTGCAGAGTGCATCATAAGTATGCCGATAAAAGGCCCGATGGCCGTCGCCAGAGAACTGCTCATGCCATAATAACCAACGCCTTCACCACGCCGGGAAACCGGAATTAACAGCGCCACCACTGTAGCCGTGGCGGTGGCGGCAATACCCACTGCAATCCCGTGGATAAAACGGATAAAAATCAAAATACTGATGCCCGCTTCAAGGTAATACAGCAGGCAGGTAACAAAGGCCAATAAGAGCCCAGCGAGCATGCTGCGCTTACGCCCTAGCCGATCAATAAACTGACCAATCAGTAACCGACCCACTAATACGCCAATCACAAACATACCCACGACCAGACCAGACTGACTAACGCTCGCATTCAGCTCTTCTATCGCATACAGGCCAATAATCACAACCAACAAATAGAAGACCAGCACAAGTAAAAAATTAATCGCCGAGATAAGTATAAAATCCCGTGTCCAAAGTGGAGCTTTTGTCATAAAACGCCTTGAGAAAATCAGCAGTTAACACAGCCAGAGAAGCCAAGCCAAAACTCTAGCTGCAAGCAGCAATGGCCATTGAGTATATCAGACCCGTCAAAGGGACAAGGACTTGCTTATAAATTCCAAAGATCTGCCGCTTGAAACCGTTTCCCTAGCCTCACTACCAATCGACATTAAATATTCTTAATCCATAATCGATTTTTGTTAAAGTAATCAATAACTATTTAAGATAACGACCAGGCAGAATAATCAGTAGAATAATACAAGACTTCAACAGGAAAAAACGCTATGACCAGCCTCAGCGATCACCATATTGCCATCGCCCGCGATCAGATTCGCAACCTTGTCGCCACCTATAACAACTGTGCCGACCGAGGCAGAATCGATGAATTTATCGAGGTGTTTGCACCGGATGCCATACTTGAAACAACAGGCATGACCATGGAAGGCAAAGCCAATATCGAGCACAGCATTCGCAATATCGCTACCGGCAAAAATCCCGATGTAGATTTGAGCGGCTCACGTCATCAACTGACCACTACAAGAATCGAAATAAACGATGAAAATAACGCGCAGGGGTGGATCTATTTCTTTGTCAGTCGCCGTGGGGAAATTATCGAGGAGGGTACCTATATCGATCACTACATTCGACTAGCCAAAGGTTGGAGAATTGCAAAACGCAGAGTGAAAATGCACTACAC
>CBFIDJ010000034.1:0-31172 GCA_965661375.1 Oceanicoccus sp.
ACCCAGGCGTGCTTAAGATGATCGACACCGGCTAACAAACTGCCAAAGGCGCGGCGGTTGTTGACCAGGCCACCCACTGAAATGCCGCCAAAGTTGGTGCCGTGATAACCCTTCTCGCGCCCGATCAATCGAGTTTTGCCGGGATTGCCACAGGCGCGATGGTAGGCGATGGCGATCTTTAACGCGGTATCCACCGACTCCGAACCGGAGTTGGTAAAAAACACGCGATTTAAATCATCCGGTGTATGTTTGATCAGCTTCTCGGCCAATTCAAAGGGCAGTGGATGCCCCATCTGAAAGGTTGGTGCATAGTCCAGGGTTTGAATCTGTTGGGTCACGGCTTCGGTGATTTCTTTTCGCGCATGACCCGCATTCACGCACCACAGACCTGCCGTGCCATCGAGTATCTTGCGCCCGTCGGCGGTGGTGTAATACATTCCCTCTGCCGAAACCAGCAACCGAGGCTCTGATTTAAACTGCCGGTTAGCGGTAAAGGGCATCCAGAATGCATCCAGAGATACTGATGTGGGCTCAGACATAAATCGCCTCTGTGCGTTATTTTGAACATTAAAACGGCAGTTTATGACAATCATTTAAAACATCAAGTATTCCTTAAAAATATAGATAGAGACGGATAAAACCCGACCCAATCCTTCACATTGTTGTCTTAATTGTTGTCTTAATTAGAATCGGGCACTGATCAGGCTACACAACAGACCGTTCAATATATTGATACACTACGCCGCTATGGGTTAGTCTTTATTCCTTTATTTAACGTTATGCGCAAATGTCGCTTTAACTATCGCTGATAAGAGGCTGCTTATGTCTTCCACCTACACTCTGGCTCACTGGCAATCCGAGGCTGAAGCCCTAATCGCCAAGGGTATCGAAGGGCGTGCCTTTATCTACGGCGAATACGTTAAAGCCAGCAGCGGCGAACAGTTTGACTGTATCAGCCCGGTTGACGGGCGTGTGCTCACTCAAATCGCCTCCTGCGATCAGGCTGACGCCGATTTGGCTGTATCGGCTGCGAGAGCGGCCTTTGATAATGGTGATTGGTCACAGCGGCCACCCGCCAAGCGCAAAGCCGTATTACTGAAATTTGCCGACTTGATAGAAGCGGCTCGCGAAGAGCTGGCGCTGCTGGAAACCCTGGATATGGGTAAGCCGATAGGCGACTCCTCCACCGTTGATGTCAGCGGCACTGTGCGCGCCCTGCGCTGGACCGCCGAAGCCGTTGATAAAATCTACGACGAGATAGCCCCTACACCCCATGACCAATTGGGCATGATCACCCGCGAGCCTGTCGGCGTAGTGGCCGCCATCGTGCCCTGGAACTTTCCCATGCTGATGGCTGCTTGGAAGTTTGCACCCGCACTGGCAATGGGCAACTCACTGGTTTTAAAACCTTCAGAAAAATCACCACTGACGGCCATCAAGCTGGCTGCACTCGGCAAACAGGCTGGCCTGCCCGACGGCGTTTTTAATGTAGTACCCGGCTTTGGTCATAAAATTGGTGCTGCGCTAGCCAGTCATATGGATGTCGACACACTGGCCTTTACCGGCTCCACCGCCACGGCCAAGCAACTGATGATTTTGGCCGGCCAGAGCAATATGAAACGGGTCTGGTCTGAAGCCGGTGGTAAATCACCCAATGTGGTGTTTGCCGATGCACCCGATCTGGATGCCGCCGCTGAAGCGGCCGCGAGTGCGATCTGTTTTAATCAGGGCGAAGTCTGCACCGCTGGCTCTCGCTTATTAGTGGAAGACAGCATCGCCGATGTGTTTTTGGAAAAAGTGCGCAAGGCCTTTGCCAAATGGCAACCCGGTAACCCGCTGGACCCGGCCACCAATATCGGCGCCATTGTCGATCAGCAGCAACTGGAAAGAGTGCTCGACTATATCGCCAGGGGCAGTGCCGAGGGCGGCAAGCTTTCGGTGGGGGGTAAACGCATTGAAGCGGTCAATGGTGGTTTGTATGTGGAGCCAACGGTGTTTGAGTCGGTTCAACCCGGCATGACTATCGCGCAGGAAGAAATCTTTGGGCCGGTGTTATCGGTAATTCGATTTTACAGCGAGTCTGAAGCTCTGCGCATCGCCAACGATTCAATCTATGGATTGGCCGCCGCGGTCTGGACCAGCGACCTCAGCCGCGCGCACCGTTTTGCCAAGGGCTTACGCGCCGGCTCGGTCTGGGTCAATCAATACGATGGCGGCGACATGACCGCGCCCTTTGGTGGCTATAAACAGAGTGGAAATGGTCGCGATAAATCGCTGCATGCCTTTGATAAATACAGTGAGCTAAAGGCGACCTGGATAAAATTGTAAATCAACAGAGCTACCAGCTCAGCTCATAGCCACCGCATTCATCTTATTACCATCGGGATCACGCCAGTAGGCACAGTAATAACCATTCGGCCGTTCGCCGGGTGCCCCCTCATCCGAGCCTCCATTGGCCATCGCCGCTGCATGGATACGATCAACCTGATCGCGATCCCTGGCTCCAATAGTAGCCATTACACCATTGCCAAAATGCGCCGGATTGCCATCGTAGGGGATAGTCACAGCAAAACCGATACCCATACCGGGGTTGGACCAGAAAATTGATTTCTCGGTTTGATTGGTTCGACCACACTCGAGCTCTGCGGTGATAGCGTCGTAAAACTTGCCCGCCTTTTCAAGATCGTTAGTGCCAAAGCTGAGGTTGATGATCATAGCTTTCTCCTTTAAGTTCTATATATTAACAACGTAGAAAAAAATAAGTTTAAATGCTTTATCAGGGCTATCGGCTCAACTCCTGCAGCAATTAAATTTCACCGTTTTGTTTGCGCCTTCGCCTATTAACCGTTTCCAGAGCCCTGAAAATAAAAAAGCAGGCCCGATTTATCCGGGCCTGCTTTTTGATCAAGCGGATTGTTTTTGCCTTTGCTTAAAAACGAGCAGTGGCTGAAACACCATAAGTGACAGGCGAGTTCCACACGCTTCCTATACCCAGGGTGTTAAACAGCACCTGCGTTTGATAGCGCTCGTCGGTAACGTTGTCGCCGTAGAGTGCAATTTCATAACGACCCTCAGCATCCACCCATTGTGCGCGCAGTGATAGCACTTCATAGGAGTCCTGTTCGAACTGTTCGGCCGCATCGAAGTAGAAAGACGATGAGTAGTATAGGTTGCCGGAGAAGGTCAACACACCGCCGGCGACGTTGTTAACGTCATAGCTGGCGCCGATATTGCCGGTCCATTCCGGTGAACGCTGCATCTCGTTGCCGGAGGCGTCAGCAGTAACCTGCGTTAACGCACCGGGACCAAAACCCCCGAGAGCGGTTGGAACACAACCTATAGCGGTACCGACCGCTGCAGTTGGATCACAGTAACTGTAGTAAGGCGCGTTATCAAAATCCTTGTACTCGGCATGAGTCCACGCTACACCACCGTAAATTGAGAATTTTTCATTGAGCTGATAACGACTCTGGGCCTCTAAACCATAGATCTCTGAGCTCTTAGCATTACGAATTTGCGCCGCTCCATTCTGAAAACTGGAGAATTGCAAATCAGTATAGTCATAGAAATAAGCAGCCAGATCGAGGGAGAATTTTCGATTATCGAATTTATAACCGACTTCATAGGCCTCAATTTCTTCTGGCTCCACTGGTTTCTGAGATGTTCCCCCCACATTCAGGATGCCAGACTTGTAACCCTGTGTGTAAGAGACGTAAACACTGGAAAAATCCGTGGGCTCATAACGCAAAACCAAACGCGGTGTCACGCTGTCATTATCGAGATCATCCACGCCAATTTTTGAACCTGGTGGAGTGCTTATAGGATCGATGAAGATTGGGTTACCGTCCGGCCCCTCATAGAACATAGTGGAGAAATTCGTCTTAAAATAAGCGTCGCTGACTTCATCGTTGCTGTAACGTAAACCAGCGGTCAGGTACCAACGATCGGCAAATTGATAAGTGGTATCGATAAACGCTGCATAGGAAGTAGTCGTGGTACTGGATCCACCAAAGGGCATAAAGGGAGCACCACCAAAGGAGGCCCCCACATCCCAGGTATCTTCGACGCTGAAATAATTAAAACCAGCTGTCCACTGCAGTTCGGAATCTGACTTGGAGGTCAGCAAAAATTCCTGCGAAATTGTTTCATCTTCTACCCCAACAAACAGGTTGAAGAAAGGCAAAGCCGTTGCATCAAGGTCGCCGTAATAGGGTGAATCATCCTCTCGATACTGGGTAAAAGACGTTAGATCAGCAAAACCCAGGTCAACTTCAACGCGGGCCTGAAAGCTGTCGGATTCGGAGTTAAAACTGACACGTTCACTGGTGGTGATTTCACCGGGATCCGTTTCATAGGTACTGGCTGGCGCGTAAAAATAAACCAACGGCTGACCTGCAGAGCTGTTAGTGCCGTAGAAGGCTTGCCCACCGGCTGAAACTGGATCGAAAAAGCGAGCGTTGCCGCCATCGACATAGGCATTTACTAACTGAGAATTGGGGTCATCCACTTCAGCATGGATATACCGCAACACCACCCGCACATCGGGCGACACATCAATTAACAAACCTGTTCGAATAGAGTGATTTTCGTAAGAGGCGACCTCATCATCGCCATTGAAATTATTGGTCACATAACCGTCGCTTGTGCGATACAGTCCTTCAATATCCATCGCCACGTTTTCACTCAGGCCAAAGGTGGCGTAGCCCTGTACTTTTTGCGTATCGAAACGGCCGTAGGAAGCCGAAATTGAACCGCTGGGCTCAAAACTGGGATCAGCAGTAGTAACCAGAATGGCGCCACCGGTCGTATTACGACCAAACAGGGTGCCCTGCGGGCCTTTCAGGACCTGAATATTTTCCACATTCAACAGATCGAAATTAGCAACGTAGGTGTTGGCCTGAAAAAAACCGTCAACATAAATACCGACGTTGGGGCCACCACCGGATGTGGTCACCGCAGTACCGACACCGCGGATGGTCGGCTGCACGGCAGGCCCCTGACTATCAAAACGCAGGCCGGGTGTCAGCCTTGCAGTATCGGCAAGCTGATTGACATTGGCTGTTGTCAGTTGATCCTGACTCAATGTAGTCAAGGAGATCGGCACATCGATAGAAGCTTCAGCTCGCCTCTGTGCGGTGACTAATACCTCTTCCAATGTATCAGCCCCCTGTTGCGCCCAGCCTGAAGAACTGGATAAGGCTGCCAATACTGCGGTGGATAAGGCAAGACTAAAAGGACTCTTCCTGAATTGATCTGGCATGATGATAACCCCGTGACTAATTTTCTATTGTTAGTTTTATGCTGCTGAATTTGAAGACTGTTTTCAGGTGAATTGTTTTTATAGTAATACTGCTCTCAAATTTTAGCTGTATTGATTATGGTCAGTTAAGCATTAAACGTCCAGTTATGTATCATTTAGCGCAAACCTTTTTGCGCGACTATAAGTATGTACGTCCAAGACGCGAAAAACGGTGAGTTGTTTAAGTAACGCTTTTAGGTCTGTCCGGACTCATTGACCTCAATCAACCGGCCTCCTGCCACAGAGGATGCCCGCATCGCATCAGCTACTTTCATCACCGCTGCACCATCATTAAAGGTAGCAATCGGCACAGGGCCAGAGTCCTGACCATTAATCGCTTTCTGCCAGGCCTGGCACAAACGCAACGAGGGTGGCATTTCCACATGCAAATATTTCAGGTTCAGATCATCGCTCGGCACCATCGACGGCAATGCCAGCTCTTCTGGCACTGGCAACTCCCTGGTCCCCTCTCGATTGGATAGCAACACTTTTCCATGTTCGACGGATAGCGTTCCCTGTGTACCAGCCACCTTAACCATCGCCGCCGCATCCCCCCAGGCACCACCGGTTTGCATCAGCACACCTTCGACACCGTTTTTCATGGTAAAACGTGTGAGGTAGGAATCATCGGCTACACCTTTGCGATCGGACACGACCTGCAATTTGGCGCTGACACTGGCGAAGTCTCCCAGCCAAAAGCGAATCATATCCAGCATATGGGAGCCCGAAGCCCCCAGCCAACCACCTCCGGCCTGATCATCGAACCACCAGTCCGATCTTTTCACCGCAGGATCCGCTACCAGATTTACAAACTGAGTAATGGAAATCAACCGCGGCTCACCGATCAGACCATCGGCAATCGCCTTCGCCACTAGCAAGCGATCAGGCACCATGCGCAGCTGGTTGCCCATGATATGGACAACACCCGCTTTGTCCGCAGCGGCCCGCATTGCCTCTGCCTCCTGGGCATTAATCGCAAAGGGTTTTTCGCACAGTACATGGCAGCCATGTTGTAAAGCAATATGCACTAACGCAGAATGGGTTAGTGGTGGTGTGGCGATGGCTACGGCTTGGGCTCCAGTTTTAACTATTGCTTCATCGAGATCGATAAACCCCTCGGCAATGCCGTTATCATTTGCACATTGCCGGGTGCGCTTTAGGTCTCTGCCAACCAGTGCCACAATATCAAAACCGCATTCGCGCAAAACCGGGACAAGCACACGTAGCCCGTAACCCATACCAGCGATAATGACGGGGATTTTATTGCGATTGTCGGCCATGATTTGCTCCTTCATTTGATTTATTCAATCAATTAATTTTCGCCAAAACCTTATTCCTCTAGCTCACGCAGACCACTGATAAATTTCGCGCCCGGCGGTTGCCATACCCTCAAAGGCGACAAGGTTGCCCGGTATCGCATCGGTCACAAACAGGGTCTTGCCGTCAGCACCGCCAAAACAGCAATTGGTACATAGCCCCTGACCGGCAATCTCCAGAAAATCCAGCACTGTGCCGTCGCTATCAATCACCCGAATACCGTGAGCAATGGTTGAGGCAACATAGAAACGACCCTCAGTATCGACACAAAAACCGTCGCCACCACCTTCACCTAAATCTTCAATCACCCATTCGCGTGAGCCATCGGCAAATACGCGCTGCAGGCCTTTACCCTCCACTACCACCAGTTGGCCATCCTTATCCAGGACGATGCCATTGCAGTAGCTAAAGCCGGAGGCGATTAAGTGCAGCTGCCCGTCAGGTGTAATGGAAAACAGTCGACCGATAGCTTTGTCGCTGGTACCGATATGGCCGGGGTCGGTAAAAAATATCGTTCCGTCCTGCGAAATAATTAAATCGTTAGGCGCATTAAAACCACCCATCGAGCTGCCATCATTCAGAACCAAGACTTCACCATTAGGCGTTACTCGTTGAATAGACGGTGTCACATAGACCGGATCGGGAAGATCGCGAAACAACTCTGCGCCCTCAGTCTTTGCAGCCAGGCCTTTAAAATCAATCCCACCATTTTGTGTTACCAGAAAACCACCATCTACAGCAGGGGCCGCCGCATTGGCCCCGCCATGAGTCACTGCAATGCGCTGTTTTTTCTGCTGCTGTGGCCAGACTTTATATAACGCTCCCTCTGCCACACTGGTTGCCACCACGGTGCTGTCCTGCGGACACCAGACCGGGCCTTCACCAAATAAAATGCCTTCAACCACCAGCTCAGATTTTATAGTCATTCCCCTTTATCTCCCTCAGCGCTCCCTTTATGTTTATCTTTATCTCCATTTCCCTTTCTCAGCATACCGTCATGGCGAGATTGACAAGCCACGGCTTTTTGATAGTCTGCACTATCTAATTTTAACAGGCAATACAGGAAAGCAATTGTGACGGATTGGCAATGCGGGCAGGATTTAAAATGGCGACTGCTATCCCCCTTTGGCGTGGAGGTGGATGATGACCTATCGGCCCCGCTATCAGCGGCTGCTCAGACACAATTTAAACAGCTGTTTTTTCAACATGGTCTGGTGATTGCCCGCTCACAAAACTTATCCATGGAGCAGCAGCAATCGCTGGCCAGCTTGCTGGGACCGATACTATTACGCAAGGGTGAGAGTGGTTATCTGTCGAATGAAGGCGAGCATGAGGTGGTAAAAAGCGGACTGTCCTTTCACGCCGATGCCGCCTATACCGATCACCCCTTTACTGCCATTGGTCTGCACGGGGTGGATGTGGTGGACGGTGCTTCTTCCACGGTTTTTGCCAACGCTCAACACGCACTGGAGCGGCTGCCTGCTCCGTTACGGGAAACATTAAGCCAACACGAGGTTGAGCTGATCTCGCCGGGAATCAACAACCTCACCGACCGAATGTGCAATATCCCTGAGCCCGAGGCGATGAAACGAGGCATATTAGCAGCCGTTCATACCCACCCGGAAACCGGGCAACGCTATCTCAATGTCAGTGAAATGCACGCCACCCAATTACAGGGCATGTCATGGCAGGAAAGTGCCGAACTACTCAACCAGGTGTTTGACACCCTCTATGCCAAAGACAATATCTACGAACATATCTGGCATCGTGGTGATCTGGTGTTATGGGATAATATCGCGCTGCAACACGCCCGCGGTTCGTTGAAGGACTCGGGCCGACGTATTCTGCAAAGAGTGATCGTGGGGGTTGAAGGTGAAATTCCCTTTGCCAGTTAATTCCAGCTCGAACTAACTCACAGCTGCTCGCCCATTAGAACAGATCCAGAAAACGGTAGTAGGCCATCCCAGTTGCTAACAAGGGCGAACGCCAGCGACGACCGCCGGGAAACTTCAAATGTTTCACACGCTCAAATACCGTTAATCTTGAATCGTCACCGGCAATTGCCTCGGCAATCACCCGCCCGGCCAGATGACTAGCCGCCAGTCCATGACCGGCATAGGCCTGAGCATAGTAGACTCGCTCCCGCAGACGGCCGATTTGCGGCAGGCGATTAGCGCCAATCCCCATTAAGCCGCCCCACTGATAGTCAATCTTCACCGTTTTCAGACTTGGAAACACCCGGTCCATATTCGGCCGCAGAGCTTTAACAATCGAGTGTGGGTCGCGCCCGGAGTAGGTACATAGACCACCAAAAATCATCCGGCCATCGGCACTGAGGCGATAATAATCCAGCGCGATACTTTCATCGGCCACCGCCAAATTGGTCGGCAACACTTGCTGTTGTAACGTCTTCGATAGTGGCTCCGTAGCGATAATATAACTGCCGGCAGGCAGCACCGTGCTCTCCAGTACTTTCCCCAGCACCTTGTCCAGACCACCGACATAGGCATTTCCACAAACCACAACGGTATCAGAAATTACCCGCCCGCTATCAGTAGTAAGCACACACTTGTCACTATCATCAATGGAAATAACTTTGGCGTTTTCGTAGATTTTCACGCCCTGATTTTGCGCCGCCCGAGCCTCGCCCACGACCAGATTCAGCGGATGCAAATGACCACTTCCCCTATCCACCAGCCCACCCAGGTAGGTGCCGGTACCTACCACTTGATGCAGTTGATCCTGCTCCAGTATGTTCAATTCGTGTGGATAACCGATGGCCTCAAGATGTTTTTTTTCTTCGACAAAGGCTTTCATATGCCGAGGCTTTAGCGCCAAACAGCAGTGGCCCATCACCAGATCACATTCCAGCTCATAGCGGGTAATGCGATCCCGCACAATATCCACAGCTTCAAAACCCATCTGTTCGATAGCGTCGATACCCTGCTGGCCGATAGTTGAGCGGAACTGTTCCAGCCCGTGACCAATACCACGAATCAGTTGACCACCGTTACGACCCGAGGCGCCCCAGCCAATCCGGTAGGCTTCCAATAACACCACATCGACACCACGCTCTGCCAGTTCCAGTGCGGTGTTTACCCCCGAAAAACCCCCTCCAACAACGCAAACCTGAGTGCGAACTTCACCCTGAAGCGAGTCAAAGCCAGCGCGGTCATTAAGGGTCGCATGGTAATAGGAATCAGGGTAAGTCGTGCTATGAGTTTTAGGGTTTAACATAGGGAGCAGTCGCCAACGGATGTTTGATATTTCAATCGTACGTGTGGAATAATGCACGAGCCGCCACATCGGTACAAGTTGATCAGGGCATCTATCCAGGCGGCTGCACAAGCACAGCATCTCATGCACACAATCAACATTCTTCACTAGCTGTTTTATTTATGGGGGCTTAATCAAGCGTGGACGTCGGCTACCGTTTAAAAGAAGTCAGAAAAAACGCAGGCATGTCACAGCGGGAATTAGCCAAACGTGCCGGAGTCACCAACTCCACCATCTCCATGATCGAAAAAAATAGCGTTAGCCCCAGTGTTAGCTCGCTGAAAAAAGTACTCGCGGGCATCCCCATGTCGTTGATGGAGTTTTTTGACGCTGATGAATCGTCCCAGCTTGAGACCCCTGTTGTGTATAGCGCCAAGGATTTTCTCGACTCTTCAGTGGGCGAAATTGAATGGAAACTAATTGGTAAATTTTTCCCCACTCGAGCCATGTCTTTTTTGGTTGAGCGCATGCCTCCCGGTTCCGATACCGGCGACGGGCTTTATATGCACGAAGGCGAGGAAGCCGGCTATGTGGTCAGCGGTAAACTGGAGCTAACCGTTGCCGGCGAAGTGTATGTACTGGAGGCTGGTCAGGGTTACTATTTTGATTCGCGGCAGGAGCACCGCTTCCGCAACCCCTTTGATGAAGATTGTCGTATTGTTTCCTGCACGACCCCAGCCAATTTCTAGTCTCTGAGTAAAGCGGTTATAGCCTTAGTTGATATGCCTGTTTTGCTTGCGGATACCCTCAATGTATAACTCCATTTCTACATTGGCCGAGGCAGGCCCCAGTTTTTCATAGGGAATACCAAAATCCTTTAATGACAGGGTAGTAGTACCGGCAAAGCCAGCACGATAGCCGCCCCAGGGGTCCTGGCCCTCACCAACTTTATGCGCATCAATTGTGATCGATTTAGTAATTCCGTGCAGAGTCAGCTCTCCCATCACCTGCATTTTTCCACCGCCAAGATCCTTTACCTCTGTGCTGGTAAACGTAGCTTTGGGAAATTTGCTCGCGTCAATAAAGTCATCGCCTTTGAGGTGCTTATCGCGTTCAGCGTGATTGGAGTCCAGGCTGGTGGTGTCGATGGTGACTGAAATTTCCGACTTCTCCAGTTTATCCGGATCGTAACTAAACTCACCGGAGAAGGTATTAAACCGCCCTAACAACATTGAATAACCAAGGTGCGGAATTTTAAAATTAATGGAGGCATGTCCACCTTTGGTATCGATTATATAGTCGGCAGCTATAGCATTGAGTGACAGAGTTAGACCCGCCAGCAGTACCATCAGTTTTTTCATTGTTATCTCTCCTAATTTAGTTCAAATGTTTAGCTCAAATGTGCTTACGGTATATTGGTTAATTCACATCATTCTTTTTAACGTACTGTCTTTATCAAAAAAATGGTGCTTCAAAGCAGCCACTGCATGTATCACTGCCAGAAAAATCAGCGTGAATGCCAGCAGCTCATGAACCTCACCGGCAACATCTTCCTGATCTTCAACCCACTCACCCGATGAGGGTAACGAAAACCAGTCGAATACTTCCACCGCTCGGCCATCGGCGGTTGAGATCAAATAGCCAGTCACACCAATCGCAAAGATCAACAGATACAACAGCAGGTGCGTGATTTTTGCCAACACGACTTCCCAGCGCTGATGCGAGGCCAGTGGCTTGGGCTTATCGGCATATAACAACCACAACAGACGCAGCAACATCGCGATCATTAACAGGACACCTATGCTGCGATGGATATCCGGTGCTCGGTTATACCAGCTGTGGTAATAGTCGAGGTCAACCATCCATAACCCCAGGGTAAACAATGCAATCACCGTTAAAGCAATCATCCAATGCAAAAGCTTACTGACAACGCCGTAATGATTGTTTGAATTTTTCCACATAAATCGATCACTTATAGCTTGAATGTCATAGTCCTGACAGCAACAGTCTGCGGCGCGCATGAGAAACCAGGGTGAAACTTGGATAGATTATCATCCATTAAGTTTCATCTTAAAGGCATCAAAGCGATTTTGTTTCGAATAAATTATTTATCGGCGTTTAATCGCCAGCGCCGTGCGTAATCGACCACTGCCAAAAGAGGACATCTTGTCAAAGTCAGCGCGAGCAATAGGCAGGTACTGACAATCAATCGCCAGCTGGCTCTGCTCCTGCAAATCCGGGTCGTGCACATAGAGACAGTGTTCATCGATCCCTGTTACGGTTACCCAGTGCGGGGCTTTTTTACCATCTAGCTGATAGGTGCTGATCAGAACCAGAATGGCATAGTCCTGCTGCAACCAGCTCTCAATCTGCTGCTGATTGATGTCGCCATAGTTGATATGTATATTTGAATGCGATTTCGCCTGCTCTTCAAACTGCCTGTGCACCACTTCCAGAATCGCTTTTTTACTATTTTTACGGACGCCATCTATAAACAGCGTACCCTGACTGTTGATCCAAACTTCGACACTGTAGCCTCGCTCGGCCGCGGCCAGCGCCAAACCCAGTGGGTGGCTGCCGCCGTGGCCCGAAGTCATAAAAATACTGGTGGCCTCACGCCAGATATCCAGTTCCAGCGTTTGTGCCAGCCCGACTTCAGAATCAATACTGGCCATCGCCATCATTAATGCCGCCGGACCGCAGGTAAAGGGCGTGGTTTGCCGGTACCAGGGCGTCTGCCGATGCAGTGTTTGCGCCTGGATATGCTTAATCGTTTTTTGCATTCGCAGGGCATCGCTATGGTCTTCATAGTAATCACTAAGCTCACCAAAAACGCGATAGCCGTTACGTTGATACAACGCTATAGCTGACTCGTTAGGCTTGGCCACTTCGAGTCGCATAAACAAACGCCCCTTGGCGGATGCCGCTTTTTCCAACGCCACCAATAACCGACCCGCTATGCCCTGCCCTCTGGCCTCCGGCAAACTGGCCAGTGAATAGAGCCGCGCCAATCGAGTGCCCTTGTGGCACCAGACCAGACCATAACCAAGGATAGTATTATCTCGCTCCGCCAATAATAAAATGGCATGTTCCGCTTTGATCCAATGACGGAAGCTGCGCCGGGTTAGCCGGTCCATTTCGAAGCAGCGCTGTTCGATTTCTAACAAGGCATCGACGTCTTCCAACTGCGCGGGGCGTAGACTGATATCATTGACAGGCTTTATGGCCATTGCTCTTGATCCAATAAGTGATGAAAAATTTGCCAACCCCGCAGCAAGACGGACTGTTGCCATAAATGATCTACCGGACAAAAATGTTCTAACATCGCACGACGAATTTGCCGATAACTGGGGTCAGTTAATTGCGGCCGAGGATTTTGTCGCCAGTAATTGTGATCCTCCAGCAGCACATCAAACAATGCTTCGGTTCCGTAACTGCCAAACTCCAATGTTAGAAAGCATCCCGCTGTTGACATCAGCTGATGCCAGCGATAATCCAGCAGGCCGCGTTTGGCCACCGAAAAAGATCCGCCGTCAGCGGTAATCGCGATGGAGGCGCCAAAAATCTTTTGTGCATAATGATTAGCGGCACTGCGGGAGGGGTGATCGGAAATCAGTTCGCCATACCCCCAGGGGCCAAGCCCGGTGTGTAGGTCCAACACCACTAACTCACGCAGACCCAACGACCAGCTACTGATCAACTCATCAATAACCTGTTGCGCCTGAGCAGGCCCATGACCACCGTAAAATGGTGCCCAATCGTACTGATACTGGCCGCCGCTAAACACTTGATCAAAATGAGTATCACCCCACTCCCTGCGCAATGCTGCCAGCGCCAATCGCCGCTGCACGGCATCGGTCATCGTTAAACAGCTTAACACTTTGGCGTAATCATCATACAACGCCAGGGGCTGATGAAAGTCGACGAAATTGCGATTCAGGTCAATGCCCTGATGATCACAACGACGTGCCTGTTGCATGCCCCAGGGGTTTAGCGCATGCAGCAGAACAATCGCTTTACCAGCAGGCAATTTCAAATTCCCGGCCGCCAAATCTGTTAGTAAAAAGCGCTGCAGTGCACTACCACAATAACCTTCTACTCCGTGAGTACCGCTGATAATTACCAAAACTTTTTCTGCTGAAGTATCGCCGATAAAAACAGCATCGCTGGTTAAGCTATGATGAGCTTCAGTTTTCTCAGGCCCAGCTTGAGAACTTTCAATTTTTAAACATTCATTCTTTGAACCATGTGCATCGCTAACAGACCAGCTTTGCTGCCTGATTGAAAAATGCTTTAATGCCGCACAGGCGGTCAGAAAACCTTCTTTGCAAGCGTCAAAATCCCTCAGGAAAAACTGGCCTGGAGCATTAATATAGGAGGGTTTCATTTTCAATCACGCAGTTTTTGCAACCGCCTCAGATTAAACCACGACAGAATTAAACCAATATAGAATTAAAGTCCGCACTCCGCAGGCTTAACGACCCCGCAATTCCAGGCGACGTAAGAACTCTGACATAATTTGCATATACAGCTCTTCGCCCAGATATTTATCCTCCACACCGCACTCAATACTGGGATTATCATTCACTTCCAGTACCGAGGCGCGACCGTCAATTTCCTTGATATCGATACCATATAAACCATTGCCCACCACCGCTGCCGATTTCAAGGCAGCGTTTAACACCGACTTGGGCACTTCAAAGGTCGGTAAGGTATCAAAGCCACCGGAGAAAAAACGCTTCGATTCGTGGTTGTAAATCTGCCAGTGATTGCGCGCCATATAATAGCGGCAGGCATAAATCGCCCGACCATTAAGTACTCCAATGCGCCAATCGTAGTCCGTGAAGACATACTCCTGTGCCAACACCAGGGCAGAATCCTCCAACAGATCCGTTAATGTTTTTTTCAGCTCTTCACGGTTTTCCGCTTTGAAAACGCCCTTCGAAAAAGACCCTTCCGGCATTTTTAACACCACAGGAAATCCAAATTTCTGCTCCAGATTTTCCAGAGTCGCTTCGCTACAATCGTTAATAAACTCGGTTAGCGGGCTAGGCACTTTCTGATAATTAAAAGCGTCATGCAAAAACACCTTATTACAGCAGCGCAAAATAGAATCCGGGTCATCCAGTACCACCAGGCCACTTTCCTCCGCCTGTCTTGCCAGTCGGTATGTATGGTGATCAATCGCGGTAGTCTCGCGAATAAACAGGGCATCAAACTGATTAAGGTGTAATAGCTCGGCTGCCGAAACCGTTTGTACCCGAATACCCAATTTTTCACCGGCCTTGATAAATTTGGCAATCGCCTGTTTATCGCTGGGCGGTACCGCCTCTTCCGGATTAATCAGCAGGGCCATATCCCAACGGTACTGCTTGCTGGTGCCGCGCTTGCGCCAGTTGACCTTGGAATACTCTTCCAACACTTTCAGACAAAAGCCCTGTTCGCTCTCGTTCAACTCCGTCAATGAGCAGCGTTGTAAATTAATCGTCGGCCCAGCACTACCATGCACAAAACTGATTTTTAACAGCGGTGCCGGATATTGTTGAAACACCCGACTGGCCAATTTTTTGTAGCGGCCATCTGCAATCTCACCCATGCAGATGATATGGGTCAGTTCGGCCTGTTCCGCAGCTTCAAACTCGGGTAGCGATTCGGTACCTTTCAGCCACAGGCCATTACCCTTGTCGGAAAAGGTACGCAGTGAGTTAATCGTTCTGATGCTCGGCAACACCTGATGATGACGAGCTTCGGCCAGAAGCGAGCAGTAATAGCCCTGGCTTAAATAGCGCTCGGTATTACACAGATTGATAACCCGAATCTTGGGCTCATTCAATTTCGGGTAGTCGCGAAGGTAGCTGTCGAAGCTGATTGCATTTAAGTTCTCAGGCAACAGCGGCGCCGTTTCATCATCAACAACAAAAAGTGTTTTCAACATAGCTTTATCCAGGGATGTAGTTCCGTCCAGAGGTGGGGAGATGCTTGGCACATCATTAAAACGAACTGACGGTTTGGGCACCCCAAAAGTCTCAGGGTTAAAAAAAGCGCTATTTACAGCAATGATCACTACAGAGCAAGCAATATTTTTTATTGCCACAGCAGATTATTGACCATAGCCCTACAAGTCAAACCCGCGGTCAAATGCTGAAGATGAAAAAACTGTTAGTCGATTTAAAGTGGCTAACCCGCTATCCTCTATCGCTATCAGTTTGACTAAAATAAACTCCTTCTAAAACAAGTTGTTAGCGATGAGCAGCGATACTTTCTTCCAAATACCGGCCAGAGCACCCGAGTGGTTTGTGGATAATCTCCAGTCTCCCGGTGAATCCAAATTTATCCCGGTACTTTTGGCTGGACAGGAAAATCAAATTCATTGTCTTGGCTGGAACCTGGAACAGCAGGAATTACCCACACTGATACTTACGCACGGTTTTGCGGGCCACGCCAACTGGTGGAGTTTCCTCGTACCGTTTCTTGCTGACCGCTACCGCGTGGTTGTGATAGACCTGCCGGGCATGGGCGACAGCGACCATCTACCAGAATATATTGATGACTGTTTTGCACAGGCCATTATTGGTGTTGTGGAATCGATATCCAGGCAACCGGTAACGATTGCCGGGCACAGTTTTGGTGGCTTTCAAACGATGTTTGCCATGGCGCTGCGACCGGAACTGTTTCGACACGGCATTATTATCGACTCCAACCTGAATTTTGTCGCCGATAGTAACAAGTGGGATAACCGGGATCCCGCGCGCCCACATGCCCTGCGCGGCAGTCGCAGCGAATGCATGGCTCGGTTTCAGCCAACACCGCCACAACCAGAAATGATACCTGCGGTATTGCAGTTTATTGCCCACCACTCCTGTCGAGAACTTGAAGGCGGCTGGTGCTGGAAATTTGACCCCAACATGCGCAATTTCGGCGGTATCAAAAACCCACAGCTACTTGAACGCATCCCCGGCCATATCGATTGTCTCTATGGCAGTCGCAGCATCTACAACACAGACCGCCTGACTGACAACGCCCATCAGCGATTTCCCGAACTGGGTCGGCTCAAGTTGGTTCCAAAAGCCTTCCATCATCTAATGCTCGACCACCCGCTGGAACTGATTGAAGCGATGAACGAGCTATTGGATTCCGCCCGCTGAAATCCAGACACCATGCTTATAGGGTGGTAAACGTCTAAAGCCACACTAACAATAGGACGCTTCGGTCCTGCCCCACTTTGCTTGACTGAATCTCAAATCAGGTAAGCAATTATGGAAATCTGTTAATACACAGCTACTGGCTGGATGTGGTATGGTTTTTAACCACTTGGTCTCGTCGGGGTAGTTTCCAGGGTTTTTGGAATACCCAACTTTTTGGAATACCCAAGGATAACCCAAGTAACATGAACCGCTGCAACGACTCAACAAGATAACACTGCCATGCACCCACAAAAAATTAGCATCCAGGGCATAGAAGCAGAAGTCAGCACCACCCTTGGTGATATTAAAATTGTCCGTCAGTCCTGGACCAAGCCCGTCGATAAAATTGGCTCAAGACCGGAACATCATCTGCAGCTAACTTTACTGCCGCTGTCAAAAAGTGCGCGCGGCTCATTCCCCGATTACTGGGGGCCAGATCGTTTTGAACCACTCGGTTCATTGTTTTTATTTCCCGCCGATCAAACCGTTCGCGCCAAAAGTGGAACACAACAGCAAAACTCCATCATCTGCTCCTTTAAACCAACTGCCACCGCCAACTGGCTCGAACAGGATTTACAGTGGACCGATACGCATCTGCAAAAAATTCTAAATATTCCCAGCCCCGCCATTCGAAACTTAATGCTGCGCATCGGGGAAGAAATTCGTAATCCCGGCTTTGCCAATGAGCCCATGCTGGAAATGATGAGCGGCCAGCTAGCCATTGAACTGTCGCGTTTTATAGCAGGCATTGAAGAGGAACCCCCCTCGGGCGGTTTATCCAGCTACTGTTTAAAACTGATTGATCAGCGTTTATTTGATCACCCGGCACCACCTTCATTAACCGAATTATCTGATATCTGCGGCTTATCTGTACGACACTTAACCCGCGCCTTCCGTGTCAGTCGTGGCTGCTCTATTGGTAACTATATTGCCTCCAGCCGTATAAAGCACGCCAAGGAATTACTTGCCTCCGGCCTCAGCGTGAAAGCCGTCGCTTACGAAACTGGTTTTTCAGCACCCTCTAACTTCTCGGCTGCCTTTCTACGCGAAACCGGAGAAACACCCCGCCAGTTTAAAATGCGGGCTTGTCGTGTCGTCAAACCACAAAGAAGAACGCACGACGTTCATTAAAGTTCGATCTCCCAGCAAAATTCAAATCAACTCTGCACAATCAGATAAGTCGCGTTTTAGAACCAGCATGGGCTAAAGGTAGATAGCTATGCGTCTTCGGTCTACCGCAACCTTTCTTCTGGTGAAATAATCAAAATACTAAAAAGGAGCAACGGCCATGTCACACGAAGATACGACGTCAATTATTCAATTGATTAATCTCTACGGTTTTGCAGTAGACTCCCAGCGCTGGCATTTATTTGATCGCATTTTCACCAAGGATGTAGAAGCAGATTTCAGCGAGACCGCACACTGGTTTGATCTTGAATCCTTTAAAAACGATTTTGGCGCCTTTCACGATCCCTTCGACACCACCCAACACTGCATGATGAATCATCTGGTTGACGTCAACGGTGATACCGCACAGGCATTCACTTATGGCACTTGGCGACTGGTGCGAAAAGCCGCTGACGGCAATTCCTTATGGGATGGCAGCGGCTGGTACGATGATGACCTGGTGCGCACGACAGAGGGGTGGCGCATTCAGCACCGAACCTGTCGCATTGCCTGGTGGGTGGGTAACCCATTGGTTAATGAAGCCTTGCCCGGCGTTAAATTTGAATTACAAACCACGGTATTGAGGCATGACGGCGATGCGGGTAATGTTCGCTATCTAAACAGGATTGAAAAAAATTCTTAATAGCATCAAGTAACTCCAGGTAACCACTATTCGCGAAATCTCTGGAGCAGTTGTTAGCTTTAGATATTAAAAATTCTTCTTAAATTCTATACCGCAATAAGTATTTTTGCTCTGCTTACAATTTAGAATGATGAACAAAAAAATACCTTTCTAACTACCCTTCGCCATCCGCATCTTAGAAATAAAGCTAACAATTTGTCCTTTCAAAAATTTGAATTATATCAATAGCCAAGAAAAACAGAGACAACTTCAATATTTGAACAATTCTGATTTCTGTTTTGTGAACAGCGTCCAACTATGGAATTAACCCAAAGAAAATCATAGACAACTAAATAGCTTTATGAATAATCGAAACTAACGGACTGGACTTCTCGCACCTTCTGCGACCGTAAGGACGCAATCATGAAATCATTTAATATCTCCAAAGAACTTTCTCTCTATCAAGCTACTAATCCAGCGCAGTCTCACGACGATTTACTAGAGATTATTTCGCGCGAAACAAGACAAAAGTACCCACATCTAAATGTGAGGTTTTATCCCGACAACTATATGCAGGCGATGATTCGGATAAAAGCCACTAAACAATCGCTGTTAAAAAAAAGTCCTTTAGATTTTATTAACGTTCTCCACGCAGAAAACTTCTACCCAGAGCAACTTAATCACCAATCACTTCATGACGGGGAACCGAAAGAGGAGCAACGGGACGCTTTTCAGTACGTAATGAAAAATAATGAACTGGAGAAAATCGGTTACCGCTTTGTGATGAAAGCCAGCTTTGGTCCCACCTTTATTTCATTCTTGTTTAAGAATATTTCGGACAATTCGCGGCTCGATTTACCGGTTTTCTATGCACTGGAAATCCTTAACAAGTTACATCAAACACTCAATGAAGCGAGCAATTCAGAAGCAACACCAGAATCAACCCTGGCGTCGGATTCAAACGCGTCTTTAAAAAAATCTTCCATCAACTAGATGAACGTCCAAAAGTTTTTCCACCGCATTTCTATCAAGGCAATGACTACTCACAGGGTCTTTATTTACCACATGAAGGCTGCTCTGTTAGCAGTGTTCGCCACTGCGCTTTCCACCCATCATGATGCCCAACACCGTTAATACGCCGAAGCTGCATACAGTTATTGCCAGTAAATTTAGCTAAATAATTTTTCAAAAGCGATACAGGTACCGCCCTGTCTTCCGCCCCTGAAAAGTGCAGCTGCGGTAATTCAGCGAGCTGAGCCGAAACATCCAGAGGATTTAGAGAGCCTTCCATCGGTGAAACTTTGTGATATTGCTCAAATGCTTTTACATCCAGGTTTCCCGCCACGGTTCGAACTGACAACACATCACTGCGCTGTGCCGCTAACAACAGCGCCAGCGTTCCACCACCTGAAAACCCGACTAATTCCACTTTGGTGATGGCATGCTGCTGTTTAAATCGACTGAGCGCTTCATCCAGACTATCTACAACCTCCTGCGAGTAACGTCGCAAGGTCCAGTAGACCGGCCTAGAGGGGTCACAGATTTTATCTGAGAAGGTGGGTCGAAAATGGCAGGGGCGGCCAAGATAGAGAATATTGGCCGCGGTGTTATCAAGAGTAGCAAGCTCCAACGCCAACGGATTCCAGGGCGTGGGATTTAATGATGGGCGATAGCGATTCACGAAGGACTTACCATCACCCTCCAGATAAATTCTAAGCGGTTGGGCAGGGTCTTTTATTTTTGCGTAGCTGCGCAGCTTAAAAGCACCACCAGCAATATAGCTGGCCTCAAAATCCGCCGCCGCGGCCATTTGATCAGCTGAGGCAAGTAATTCAGGAAATTGGGGCGTGGTGCAAGCGGTGAGCAACAGGGCGAAACTCAAGGGCACCAGGCGAAGTACACACACGGTCTCACACCTGTTTGGAGTAGTAGCTATAAAGACTTAACGGAAAACGGGAATTAAAAAACGCCCATTTGGCGAGTAAGGCGTTTTTTCTTTTCCATTGCCTTAAATTCTTTTTCTTTTTCCGCCATCAGCTCCTGCTGCTCTTCCAGTCGATTCTCCGATAAATTCATGGAGCGCGCATCGGCAATTAACTCACCACTGCGATCAAACTGGTTCTTTTCCGTGTAGTATTGAATGGCTTCAATATATTTATTTTCCAAACGCTCCAAAGCAGCAGAAATTCTCGGGTGCCCCGGATCAGCTTCTTTGGCGGCAAGAATATTGCGGAAAATCGTTTTCAGTGAATTGCGCGTTGCATTATCTTTACTGAAAGTAGCAAGCTTATCATATTCCTTGTCGGCGGCAGCTAACTGACTATTGGCTTTAGCTAGCGCGGCTTTGACGTCATCCAGACGCTTACGCATTGAGGCATAGGCGGGATGGTCAGGAGTAATCGCCTTAACGTTGTTCAGGTACAACTCGGCCTTATCATAATCACGAGCATTGATAGCCGTTGTAGCCAGCGCCAGTTCGTAGTCACTGGTTTTAATTAACCCTGACTTGGCGACAGGGTTATCGCTTTCAATCTGCAGGATGCGCGAATACATACCTCGAAGCTGCGTATTATTGGTAATTGAAGGCGTTTTTTCGGAAAGCTTTTCAGCCCGGGCCAACAGCGTATCCTTTTCTTTCTGTAATCGAGCCCACTCTTCTTTGGTCCGATCCAAATCCAGTTTCAAAGCTCTGGTTTTCGAACCATTGGGGAAAAAGCGGGATACAATAGCCACATATTCTTCTGCTTCTTTAATCTTAAAGCTCTTCAGCGCTTTCTGTGTATCGGCAACCAATACATCAACAATCTTATTTCGACCCGCACTGGCTTTGGTATTGACGGGATCCAGCGATAGCACCTGCGAATATTTTTCCAGCGCATTATTGCCCAGAGGCAGGCTCAAGCGGCCTGCTTTCATATCCTCTTCGGCACCGGCTAACAATTGGCGAATTTCACGCTGGCGCTGAATTTCCAGATCTCTCAGACGGGCGCGCTCTTCGCGCGCAGCCAGAACTGAACGACGGGCAGTAAATAAGGACTGACTATTGGGTACTAATTTTTGTGCAATATTGAGGAATTTGTCCGCTTGCTCTATATCTTTAGAACCCAGCTCGTTATTCGCTAATTGAATATATTTTTCACCTACTTTTTGCAGACCTTCCAGCGCTTCCAGATTTGAGGGGTCTAACTGTAGCACCTGACGAAACTTCTCAACCGCATTGTTTCCCACCGGCGACTGTAAACGCTCTGCCTGCAAGTCGGCAGCAGCGCCCTTCAATAACCCGACAATCTGTTCTATGCGATTTTTTTCCTGTTGTTGCTGCAACTCACGCATTTGCTCAGCAGACATTTCTTTCTTCTGAGCCTGCGCCATTTCCTGTTGCCGCTTCAACGTCTCACGATCGTTAATAACAATCTGAGTCGATTGTAAATCCGGGTGTTGGCTGTCAATTTGAATGGCAGCGGCTACCAGGGCTCTGGCGCGAATAAAGTTATCCTTATTGGCTTCAGCTCTGGACTGCTCCAGATAGGTCGCGGCAATGTCTGAAATACCGCTTAATGCCGCCTGATTTTCAGGGTCCAGCGCCAATACGGACTGATAGCGGTCGTAGGCATTGTCGCCGATGGGGCTTGAAAGACGATTATCCTTCAGCGCAACTTCAGCCTCAGCTAACAGCTCTTTAACACGATCTTCACGCTCAGACTGACGTACATTCTGCTGCTGGAATTGAAACAGCTCAGCCCGTAGGTCCTGTTGTCGCTGAACCAGTGATTGATCACTGGCATAGAAGGAGATTTGGGCAGAGCGATTAAGCCAATCCGCGGCTTTTTTCTCGTCTGCTCCCTCGATACCTTTCTGGGCATTATCCAGATATAGCGTGATCAGGGCTTCCATACCGCTGGTGGCTTCTTCATTGGTAGGAGCCAGCGCTAAAGCGGTGGTGTAGTAAAATTGAGCACTTTCGTTAGCAGGCTCGAACAACTTGCCATCGGCCATGGCTTCGCGGGCATTTTCCAGCAGATCGCGAACCTGTGCCTGCAATGCAGCCTGCTCTTCGGCAGAACCATTGGAACTACTGCCAGCACCCAACATCATCCAACCGCCCACTCCACCAAGGGCCAACACGGCCACAATTGAGGCGACCAGAAGAGGATTGGTCTTATTCGCCTGCGGCGGCTGGGTACGAGCTCGAGTTGCCCGCGTTGTCTGCCGTGTTCTGCCACCGGTAGTCGTACGGCCACTGCCTGTCCGCATGCGTGCGCGGGTTGGATTACTGGGTGATGAACGACGTCGGGCGCTGCTTTTATGTCGCTTCAGCGCATCGGCAGAAATAATAGTGGTCGACTCACCACCATCCTCAATATCGTGGTGTAGCTCGTCCAGCGCCTCAATAAACTCCTGCCCGGTTTGAAAGCGATCTTCGGGGGATTTAGCCAGTGCTTTATCAACGATCTCTTGAAAGTCGGCGACTTCGTCAGGCAATTCAGGGATCGGGTCAGTGATGTGCTTTAAGCCAATGGAAATCGCGGAATCGGCGGTAAAAGGCACATTGCCAGTCAGCATCTCAAATAGAATAATGCCCAGGCTGTATAAGTCAGAGCGTCCATCCAACGGTTGCGCCTGAGCCTGCTCCGGACTCATGTAACTGGGGGTACCAATGATGGTACCGGTCAGCGTCATGTTTGTTTCTGATTCGGTGGAACGGGCGATACCAAAATCGGAAACTACAGCGCTTCCATCTTCACGGAAGAGAATATTTTCTGGTTTGATATCCCGGTGAACAAAGTTTTTACTAGAGGCATAATTGAGCGCCGAAGCAATTTGCTCGACGATCTGCAGGCACTCGGATAAGGGCATTCCCTTCGCTAAACGCTGTTTGAGGTCCCCTCCCCGCAGCAGCTCCATGGCGATATAGTGGCAATCGCCGTGCTGACCCACATCAAACACGGGCACAATGTTAGGGTGGGAGAGTTGAGCGACAATTCGGGCTTCGCGCAGAAAACGTACGCCAAAACTGGCATCGGAGAGAAGGCGCTTGGACAGTATTTTAACCGCCACCTGACGCTGAAAGTTCTCCTGGATAGCCAGATACACGGTCGCCATACCGCCTTCGCCCAGCGGATCGAGTATCTTGTACCCAGGTATTTCCGGTTTTTGCGACATACGCTATTCAAACATTCCTTGGCGTCAGAGTCGAAGAAGCCAGTGTCGGAGTAAGACCACAAAACTCCACGAATCAAGCCAAAATCAGGACCCAATATCAATACGTGAATCAACCGTCGAGTTTATAGCTTGCACCGACAAATAACAATCAAACCGTCAAGCAACCGCTTTAAATGAGCAGTATTACCGCCACTGCCACGGCAAGCATCACAATCCCAACCGTAAACCAGAGTCGGTAATCGACGCCTCCGACCTCGAGCCCATCGATAAAGCGATCTTCGGGCGGAGGATTAGAGCCATCAGGGTCGAAAATCAGCTCAATTTCACCAAACATGAGCGAATCATCACTGTAGAGTTCGCACTCTTCCACCAGCTGATCATTCACATAAGTACCGTTAGAGGAACCCAGATCCCGAACAACCCACAACCCCTCAACCTCCTCCAACTCGGCATGGTGCGAGGAGACGGATGCAGACTTGATAATAATGTCATTAAACGGCGAGCGACCGACGGTCAGAAAGTCCTTATTGAGCGAAAACACTCTACCCTCAACAGGATCAGTCAGCCCCTTGAGCACCACTTCCTCACGCTTTGCCGCTGCTGCCTGTTTTATTTTCTGTACCGCTTCCTGGCTGATAGCCATAGTGGCATTATCTGCAGAGGCGATAATCGTCTTATTGCTATCAGCTGATGCGGCCTGAAGGTCTGCCGGTGGCGTGATCAGGGTTTTATCACTATCAGCGATGGGCTCAAAGGGCGGCGGCGCGGTGACGGTTCTTTCGTGATCAACCGTATCGCTATCGGCAGAGGCATTTGCATCCTGTTTGTCAGCTGCTGGCGGCGGGGCAATAATGGTCTTATTTGCATCATCCGATGCTGCAGCCGGCGGGGCAATAATGGTTTTATTCGCATCCTCCGATACTGCAGCCGGTGGGGCAATGATAGTTTTCTCACTATCATTTTCTGGCTCAGGCTTCGACAGCTCGGCAGCCGGAGTCATGACGGTTTTTTCCTCATCAGCTACTACCGGTTTGACCGGTGGCGCGATAATGGTTTTTCCAGCGTCGAGCTGTGCCTGTTCGGCTTTTTCGCGGGCTTCCTGCTCAGCTTTTTCTCGCGTGTCCTGTTCCGCCTTTTCTTTAGCCAGGCGTTGTTTTTCCGCCTGTTCACGCTCAGCCCGTTCGCGCTCGGCCTTCTCTTGTTCTATTTTCTCTTGCTCTATTTTCGCCTGCTCTTTAGCCTCCTGTTCCGCCTTTTCTTTGGCGATGCGCTCTTGCTCGGCTTTCGCGATAGCCTCTTGTTCCGCCTTTTCTTTGGCCAGGCGTTGCTTTTCAGCCTGTTCACGTTCAATCCGTTCGCGTTCGGCCTTCTCTTGTTCTATTTTCTCTTGCTCTATTTTCTCTTTTTCTGCCTGCTCTCGGGCTTCCTGTTCGGCTTTCTCTTTCGCCAGGCGCTCCTGTTCTGCTTTCTTTCTGGCTTCCTGTTCAGCCTTTTCCTTCGCTATACGCTCCTGCTCGGCCCTCTCTCTAGCTTCTTGCGCAGCTTTTTCTTTAGCAATGCGTTCCTGCTCCGCTTGCTCTCTGGCCTTTTGCTCAGCTTGTTCTTTCGCCAGGCGTTCCTGTTCGGCCTTCTCTCTGGCCTCCTGCTCCGCCTTTTCTTTGGCGATGCGCGCCTGCTCGGCTTTCTCCCTCGCCTCCTGCTCCGCCTTTTCTTTTGCAATACGCGCTTGCTCAGCCTTTTCCCTTTCTATCTGAGCCTGAATTTGACGCTCTTTTTCAGCCCGCTCCTGATCCAGTTTTAGCTGGTAGAGTCGCTCCTGTTCTTCTTTCTCCCGCTGGGCTTTTTCCTGCTGCTCAAGCGCCTGTTGTTCCGCCTCTGTTTTATCCTGCTCAAGGCGCTCGCCCTGTTCTCGCTCTCTTTGCTGACGGGCCTTCTCTGCCGACACTTCATCAGCGGTCGCCATCATCGTGGCTTTAGCATCAGCAGCACTTGGGGGTTTATTTTCAATGATTTTGAATTCAATAATGTCGAACTTGATCACATCGCCATCGGCTAACAACGCTGTTTTAACCGCTTTGTCATTGACGAAAGTGCCGTTTGACGAATCATTATCCATGATGGTTAAAACGCCGGACACGAATTTGAGCACGGCATGATGACGGGAGACAAAACCTTCATTAATAATGAGATTATTATCCTGCTCGCGACCAATTTTGAAATTGGCGGTAACCGGGTAAACCTTACCCTTATGGTCTCCCGCCAGACCTTTTAATGAGTAAGTCTTCCCCGCCAGTCCGCGAATTTGAGTTTTTTCTTCAGCCATAGAATTTCAACAACGCTCTGAGGTTTCCTACCATCCGCCCTGCAACCACCACAGGGCGGCTGCACCCAGCACTGCCAGGCCTGCACCCAGCAACAGGGCGCCAGTTCTGGATGACTCTTCATCCGATACCGATGTATCTTCCGTTTGCAGGTCCTCGGCTTTTACCACTTTCATTTGCTGGGTTTGTTGCAGCTCCTTGGTGCGCATATTAATTGCCAACACCGTAATATTATCCTTACCCTCAGTCGCCAAGGCCGCCGCCACCAGGTTATCAACCAGGACTTTTTCATCCTGCGTTTGCTCCAGGTAAGTTTTGAGCTCATCATCTGTGACATAGTCGGTTAAACCATCGGAACACATGACAATGATGTCTTTTTCCTTGAAGGTTCCGCGCATGGTTTCCACCTCAACGGTTTCAAGGTTTTCCTGCCCCAGAGCCTGTATCACCAGATTTCGACGCGGGTGATTCTGCGCTTCTTCCTCTGAGATCACATTTTCATCCAGTAGGCGCTGAACCAGGGACTGGTCATGGGTTAATTGCTTTAATTCGCCCCCACTCCACAAATAGGCACGACTATCACCCACCCATGAAACCTGGTAGTCGGCACCGTGGACCAGCAGGGCAACCACCGTCGAAGCCATACCCGGCCGACCGACACCCTCTTTCGGGGAAGCTTTTACGGCCTGATGCGCCATGACGATAGCATCTTCCAGGCTTTCGCCTGCACGTAACTCCGACTCAATAACGCTACAGACTATCTGGCTGGCCACTTCACCGGCATCCTGTCCACCGACACCATCCGCCATAATCCACAGACACAGCTCTGGACTCGCCAAATAACAATCTTCATTATTACTTCGCTTGTTGCCTACATCTGTTTTAGCGGCGTAAGAAAGCATGCATACAACTCTTGTTTGATGATTCGTGTGAAGGGTATGAATTATTATAGTTGGGTGAGTTAATAAAGCACAATGACCTAAAAACTGTTGCTTGCGAGCCTAACAGGCCTGCAACGAAAAATGGCCAGCCGATAGGCTGGCCATTTTTGTTCACCTAAATTGACACAGGCTTTAACAGCTTAGAAATCATAGCGAACCGTTGCTGAGAGCGAGTGGCTCTCGTAATCCTGCTTGGTGACATAGTCATAACCACCGGCAAAACTGAATTTGCCCTGACTAAAGACCCTAAGCTTGAGACCAACCTTGATGGCCTCTTGCTCAACATTAGCACCTTCGGTGATAAACGCCGCACCGGTTACGCCAACAAAGTTGGAGTCCACTTCTACCTCATCGCCAATGGTGTCATACATATAATCAATGCTGAGCTCAGGAATCCAGGTCACATCGTTTTCTGAGGTCCAGGGATAAGCAAACTTGGCACCCAGGCCGATCACCAGCACTTCCATATCATCCGTGGAGATATCCAGCCCCGCATTACCAGCGCCTTTCTCAGAAAAATCATCTTCGCTGAGCAAGGTATAGTTAAATTCCGCTTTGGGCGTAATAAACCAGCCACTATCAAAGGCCATCGGGTAACCGGCGCGTACTCGAACATTGTACTGATCGCCATCGTGATCACCTTTGGCCACCAGACTGGAGCCGCCACTGATCAGTGGATCAACCACCCGGGTGGATTCATAGTTATTCATGGCATAGGCCAGTTGGCCATCGAAATAATAATTCGGAGTGTTATAACTGCCATACAGGGATAAGCGCAGGCTGGAGATATCCATACCATTGCCGCTGTTTTGCTTCATACCCACGTCGGTATCGGCATAGCTGATTGCAGCACCCAGAATTTTGTCCTCACCCCAGGGTGCGTCTACACCCAGCGCAACACCGTAGGTATCGGCATCAAAACCATCGGTGCCATCGCGCTCATCCTGATCGGTTTCGTTATCATAACCCTGTACCCAGAAGCCATTGATGGCCAGAGGATCACCGGCCACTGCACCGCTAAAGCCGTAGAAACCACGTAGTGCCGACACTCGATTATCGATAGTGCTGGCGGCAACCGCATCGGCTGACAGCGCACCGGCGGCGGCACCCTCTATAGTGTCGGGGTCAAGTGAGGATAGAGCGCGTGCATATTGTTGCTGCCCTTCAGGAGTCGAGACATCAACTTGCGCAAGGCTATTGGTGACATTACCCAGAGAGGTACCGCCAATATCTGCGCCGCTCAATACAATCGTATTCAAGGCGCCCGCAAGATTGGTGACGTTTTTAGTGCCAGTTTTCCCTTGATCAACGGGCTGGATAACGGGCGTAAAATCAATATCGCCAATCACCGCCTGTAACGTACTGCCAACCTGTACGACTTTAAATTCCAGCGGCTGCGAGGAGTCAACCACAGTCAACTCAGTCAAAGGCGTTTCACAATCAGTATCCTGACTGTCGACATCACAGGCACTGAAGTTAGTGATATCACTGGTCAATGTTCCACCAGCCTCAAGGAAGGTAAAGCTGTCATTCAGCTGAAAGTTTTGAATCCCAGTGGCTAACACAAAAACGCTCGCGCCATTGAGATTGGCATTGCCGGTTACATCCAGTTTTGAATAATTGGTGATACCAGAAGCTGTACCGTCAGCCTGCATGGTCAGCACACCACTAAAGGTTAAGTCCCCGTTAATGGTGCTTACCACTTCGCCGGTATTTTGCCCAGTGAGTATATCAATCGATGTAGCATTGCTAATCGTGCCTGAAGTACCGGCAACAGCACCGTAAATACCATTAGCAAGCAGGGTAACATCACCCACGGTACCACCATCATTAAAGACAAAGCTTGCGCCGGTAACGGTCCCCGCTGAGCCCGAATTTAAGAAGGTGCTGCCAGAACCAGTGAATGCGACATTGCCAACCGTACCGGTAATGTCGTTAAAGGCAGTGCCAGTCACATTACTGACATTGCCGATAGTGCCGGTGTTATTAAGCGCGCCTCCCGTGGAAACGAAGCTGACATTTTGTAGCGTACCGCTATTATCCACGGCACTTACATCTAACAAGTCCGCACTGATCGTTCCGGAATTTGTGACTGCCGAACCCGGGGAAGCAAAGGCAACGCTGGCAAGAGTTCCAGCGTTAGTTAAATCACCCGAGATATTACTGACCGCACCCGCCGAACCGCCGCTGATGGTAAAGGTACCGCCCAAGGCCGATAGCGTGACATCACCAACTGCACCACCTGTGATATTAACGCTGCTGGCACCGGTAATATCGCCAACGGTACCCGCTGTACTGGTAAAGCTACCAAGGGTGCCGGCGTTAAAGACCCCAACATTATTGCCAGGGCTTGATGTCTGTTGCACTCCTGTATCAAAGCTCACATCACCGACCGTGCCGCTATTGGTCATACTGTGGATATCCACCAGATTCCCGCCAATAGTGCCACTATTGGTGATTTGAAGGCTCGATCCGGTCAAAGCCGCCACATCACCGCTGTTATTGAAGATACCACCACCTGCCACAAAACTTACCGTACCCAGCGTTCCGGCATTGGTACTGGTTCCTGTCACATTGCTGATATCACCCGCAGTACCCGTACCATTGGTAAACGTGCCGCCTGTGGCGACTAACGTCACATCACCCATATCACCGGTGTTAGTGACGGCATTGGCACCCAACACATCACCCGCCACGCCGGTGTTGTCGAAGGAGCCACTCGCTACAGTGAAACTGACATTACCGACCGTGCCATCATTGGTACTTGCGCCAGCAACATTGGACACATTGCCAACCACACCGGCCGTGCTGTTAAAACTGCCGCCTGCCGTTTGCAACGCGACATCACCCAGTGTTCCACTGTTGGTCACTGCAGCCAGACCGCTCAAGTTGCCGCCAATGGTTCCAGTATTGGTAACAGAGAAGCCAGCTGCGGAGAAAGCCACACTGGCGATCGAACCACCGTTGGTTAAATCGCTTTGCAGATTGCTGACATTGCCAGCTGAACCGCCGGTAATCGCAAAGGTTGCCGCCGGAATCAAGGCGATATCGCCCACCGAGCCGCCGCTGATAGTAATGCTATCCGCATTGAGAATATCGCCTACAGCACCACCACTGATGGTAACGCTGTCGGCACCATCAATATTCCCCGCCGAACCGCCAGTATTGGTGAATGTACCGCCGTTGGCACCGAAGTCTAGCACGCCAGAAATAGTGCCCGCGTTGGACACAGAGCCAATCGTGCCACCATTTACAGCTACGATTGCCCCCAGCGTGCCACCAGTGATGGTGCCGCCTACGTTGTTAACAATAGAGCTCACTGCTGTACTGGGGAAACTTAAACTGCCAACAATAATGCCTGCACCAGAACCAGTAATCGAACCACTGTTAGTAATCACCGGGACGATGGCATCGTCTTCAACCGAGATACCCGCACCACCCGACAGTGTGCCGGCATTGGTGATTCCGGTTAAGCTTGATGAGCCTCCGCGAATGACCACTGCATCGCCACCGGCCACAGCCGCAGTAATTGTCCCGGTTGCAGAATTATCCAGCGCACCCGACAAACTTGAGTTATCGAGAATAAAACCGCCGGTGATCGTGCCTGTATTAGTAAATCCCCCCCCAATAGTTGAGAACTGGATATCAACACCATAGAGGTTATCGCTGACGCCTGGGCCATCAGAATTTATCGTTCCGGCATTGCTGATCGCACCACCAACATTAGAGCTAATGATTGCCAGGCCGCCATTAGGGCCTTCGATCTGACCGGTCGCATTATTCGCAATTGACCCACCAATTTCGGCATCCTTGATCGACAAACCAGTCCCGGTAGCGCCCGTAGCCTGAATTGTTCCGCTATTGGTGATATCACCCGTCACATTGGTCAACCCGGTAGCAACAACGGAAGACGTCGACTGGATAAAACCGTTATACAGAAAC
>CBFIDJ010000035.1:0-11492 GCA_965661375.1 Oceanicoccus sp.
ATCTCCGGCTTGCCGAGCCGAAGGTCTCGCATCACACCAACCGCCTGTTCGTAGGAATAGGCGCCCGCCATATTAAAATCAAAATGCGCCATACCACAGAGTGACTGCATGTGAATTTTTTCACCGCCATTTTTTCGGTCAAAGCGTTTGGTCATAAAATGAGAGCGACCATTTTCTTCAAATACCCTCGACTCGGACATACCAATACCAGCTTCAACGGCCATTAAGTAATAGGCGTATTCAACCAGACTAAAACCTTTCGGGTCGGCGAGTGCTTCATGATCGCGATTTTCTTCCACACCATCAAACTTCAGCAGCCAATAACTGAAATCCGGATCGGTTTTTATCTGTCCTGATCGCACTTCGTTGGTCTGCCTGTTCCAGGCGATAACCGCTTTGGCTCTGGCACCACCGGCGGAGGTGCCTACGGAAATCAGTTTTTCCAGCGCCTGTTTTTTTTCACCCTCTGCGCCGCTGAGCGCAACCGACAGCGTGGACTTTGCGCTCAACGCTTCATTGGCCAGCGACACCAGTTCGGCAACCTCTATCGGCAGCGACTGTTCATCTCTAATCCCGATGGCTGGTTTAAATTCGAGAGCACCCATACCCCTGGAGCCTACATAGCACAGGCGTTCAATGGGGCTGAAATCATCAATAGAGCGACCTTGCCGCTCCAGCCACTGATTAATTAATTGATTACCAAATTTATCCGGCAGGGAATCGGCCAACAGGCCGGGAAGCCCCTTAAAGGTTTCTTTGCTAAGCGCAGCGAAGGAATAGGATTGATTACTTAATGGCATTTTTAAGGGCGATAATTCGATGCCTGAGGACTGAAAAGCCTCAGTGTATTCAAAATACCCGCGATCGCCTGACCAGAGGATAGTGCCGATATTCCTTCCCCAGAGTACTACATCGGCAATCTCGATGGTTTTTTCCATAGCGCTCCCCGCATCGTTCTTCTGCATCGCTCTTCTGCAACTACATCGCGCTTAAGTCTCTTCGCGCCCCTGATTCTTTTTCTTTTCCTTTGTCTTTTCCGTGACCTCTTCACCCCAGGTCCACGGCTCATTGGCCTCCCTGGCCTTTTCTCTCACCGCACGTTTAACTCGCTTACCCGATGCCCGCTGCCGGGTTTTACCTGCGGTTTTTTCTCGCCGAATGATCGCAGCCGCTCTGGGCGGCGGTTCGGGGATAAAACTCTCCAGCTCATCCAACATCCCCAGAGCCCGGAGCACGGCGATGATATTCAGCAAGCCAACACTCTTCCGGCCCTTTTCAAGATTGGAGATGGTTTTACCGGTAAGCCCCGCCTGTTCTGCCAGGGCCGATACAGTCAGGTTGCGGTTCAGCCTGACAGCTTTAAATCGCTCTCCAAGCGCCTCAAGAATTTTCTGGTCACTCAAATGCTGAAAATTCATAACATTAACTATCGTTTCAGTTATTTTAGATTAAATGACTTATACAGAACTATAGTTACATTTACAAATAAAATTTATAACTATAAAAATAGTTCTATATATTGGAATAAATTGATATAAATAGAACTATAGATCTATTTATATCATAAAGGAGAAAATACTCACTCGAGAATAGGCATAGCGCTAAAAGGCTAAGCTGATGCTTCGTCCTTTTGTACATCCCAGTTGGGATAGGCCGGCATACTTAAGATGATCAGCCCGCCGAGGGTGCAGCCGATGGCGCCCGCGATCAGGAATATACGATAGTCGCCAGAGTAGTCGTAGATAAGCCCCGCCAGCATAGGCCCCATGCCCGCAGCCAATGCCATCAGGGATGACATAACACCGTAAATCGCCCCAAAATTTTTCATCCCGGCATAACCCGCTGTCAGAAAACCGGTGATATGCGTCTTGGTACCGGCAGCATAGCCATTAATCAGTAGCGCAATTAGAATCAGAGCCGGAGAGCGGATACCATCCAGTAGCAGTACGAAGGCCAGCGCTGCAATGCCCAGGGTGATACCGCCAACCCAGTTGGGACGTAAACGGTCCAGCAATACCCCCGTTACCAGCTTACCGACAATACCCGCCAGCCCTGCCAGCCCCACCATCCAGGCAGCGGTATCTCGCTCAACACCCGCTTCAGTGAGGATCGGGAACAAATGAACGCCCAGCCCCATGGTCAGCAACATAACAATAAAGTTAGAGATAGCCAGCCGCCAAAGGGCTGAATCACGCCAGGCCTGATGGATAGTAAGCCCAGTAAATTCGACCGCTGGCGCCTCGTCGTCAGGCGTACGCCCGGCTGCCAAATCAGCCCTGCGCTTATTGGCAGCGCGGTCGCGGGCATCAAACAGGAATAGCAGGCACATAAACAGGGTAATGCCACCCCAGCCCAAAGCAAGCCAGACAAATCCGGCACGCCAACCAAACTCAGTAATCAGAAAATTCCCCAGTGGCGGCACAACACTCTGGGCGACAGCAGTACCTGCCAAGGTCAAGCCTAAGGCCAGACCACGGGATTTTTGAAACACACCGACCACCGCTGTAGTCCAGACGGTCGATTTGATACTTACTGACACAATGCCAAACACAACCCACAGTGCAATCCACTGAGCCTGAGCACCATTGAGCAGACTAAAGGAGGCAATGGAGGCCATGGTTAAAACCAGCCCGGGGAGACCCACCTTGCGCGTCCCGAAGCGATCAACCAATGCACCCAGAAAGGGGCCCAGCAGCGCCGTCGCCACGACAGCAATGGAAGGGCCGGATGAAAGCAAAGTTCGGCTCCAGCCAAATTCCTTATCGAGCGGCTCCATAAACAGGCCCGTGCTGGCGAGCATGACGGAGAAAAAAGAGAAACCGAGCGAAGCGGCCAGTACCAATGTCCACCCGGCCTGCCACTCTTGCTTTGCTGATAACTCTTGTACTACGGGTTGAGAAGATTGATTCACGCCTGTCCTCGTTACAACGAAGACTTGGCCCTCCGCTGTTATTGTTATTTTATGCTGGCACCGATACCGATAGTGCATTTAAGCGGCAAAAGTTTACCATGAAATGAATTTCAAAGACTCTTGACGCCGTATTAAAACTCTTTAATACCCTGTACTACTGATTCCCTATGACTTAAAAATTATGCCGGATAAGGACTTTAAGCGACTGATCACTATTGCCTGCTGTTACGATTGCTCGCTCGATACTTTCCAGTGGAAACTCCTGCGTAACCAGATTAACTAAGGGGTATTCCGTGCTTGTCAAAAAATCAATCACGTTTGCCACATCATCGTAGCCGGCACTGCCTATAATTGTTTGATCATTCAGCGTGAGCTTTTGCATATCGATGGATCTGGGTATGTGATGAATTGCTGTTACAACCATTCTCGAACCGTGCTTACCCTGCTCGGTAAAGGCTTCCAGTACCGATTGAGCACCCGCCGCATCAACCCAGATATCGATATTCGCCTTCAGGCCGAAATTATCCTGCTTTAGGCCAAAGCACTGTGCCAGTTGATCACTGAGCGCTTCTTTGTTGAGGTTACAGACCTCAAAACCATATTGCTGAAGCAGATTCAAGCGGAAGTCGCTGGTACCTACAATTAATATCTTTTCAACGCCGCGCGCTCTTAAACTTAAGGCCGTGCCTGCACCGATAATACCGGGCCCGAATACAACTGCAGTTTCTCCCAGCCGTGGTTGCGCGCGCCTGGCGGTATAAAAACCGACGCTCAGCGGTTCAATTAAAGTGGCGACCTTGAGGGGAATACTCTCCGGTACCTTGTAGAGGTTGCCATTCAATCGAGCATCCAGCACCAGTATTTTTTCGGAAAATGCGCCAATTGTGGAGGCTCGCATCAGGTCGCCTTTACAGGAAGAGGGTTCGGGATAGACCCGATCGCCCACTTTAAACCCCTCGACGCATTTCCCGACTTCGACCACCTCGCTGACGGTCTCATGGCCGAACTCACTGTTTTTCCAGATTAAAACTTTGTCGCCGCCATCGGAGTAAGCCGATTTGTCGGAGCCACAAATACCCGCATAGAGGTTTTTGATGACCACATCATTATCCCCACAGACTGGATCGGGAATATCGTCGATACTGATGTTTTTAATATCGTGATAGATGGCTGCTTTCATAGAACTATTCGCTTAACCGAAAAGAGCAATCGTCTGAGTAAGGATGACACGGTTAAGCGTTTTTATGTGTTAGCTGAGCTAAACCGCGCGATAAATATAAGTTTTAATGCTGTTGATTATCCGTCACTTCCTCGATCATGGCTTCATCCATTGTTAGCTATCAACAGCAGCTGCCAGCGATGGAGCATATTCAGGAAGTCACCACCGCCGGCAAAACCTGGCCCCGGTATTTCTCCTCAGCACTGCGCGGAACTTTGAGTAACAATATGCACGCCGTAAATAACAGTAGCAAAGACATCAGGATTAAAAACAACAGTCGATAATTACCGGTAATGTCGTAGAGCCAGCCCGCTAACAGGGGGGCTGAGGCTGCAGTGATGGAATTGAGTAATGTCGCCGCACCCAGCACCTGGCCGTAGATACGGGTGTCGTAAAGGTGGCCAATCATTGAAGCAAAGACAGGAAACACACCGCCTCCGCCGATACCCATAAAAAAGGCGGCTGCCAGCAGTAGGTTGTAACTGGTTGCCAAACTGAATAGAAAACAGGCCATCGCCAGTGACAGCATCATAATGGCAACTACGACTTTGAGATTAATCGTATCACTTAACCAACCAAGAAAAGGGCTGGCAAACACACCCAATAAAGCAACCAATGACACCAGAAAAGCACCGCGAACCACTGGTTCACCCAAATCGGTGGCAAACAATGACAGATTGGCTAGCAGCGTGGTATTAGTCGCCATACCGGCGCCAGCAATCAACACCACCAGCCAGAAATTCCGCTGTGCTAACAACTGTAAAAAAGTGACTTGTATTGAAGCGGCAGCAGTTGTTTCTGCATTGGCTGCGCCTGGTTTTTCCTCGCTCTCACTCTCGGTTTCAGCCTCTTCGCCAAGAGGCTTTTGATTTTTTAACTCCGGGCGATCCGCCACAAACAGCAAAGTCAATAACGGCCCCAAAATCATAATCATCACCCCCATGCCGCCGATAGCGATTCGCCAATCGTAGGCTTCCATGGTAGAGGCAAATATCGGCGGATAGAAAAAACCACCAAACTGTGTGCCCAATGCCGCAATACCAATGGCCAAACCCCGGTGACGTACAAACCAACGGGTTAGTAAGGTGGCTGCGGTCAGCAAGCTTAAAGCCGCAGCACCTATACTGATCAGCAACATATAACTGACCATGGCCATCCAAACATGGCTGCTGACTGCCACGCTGATAAAACCCAGCCCCATCACCAGTGAGCTGATAATCAAAATCCACTTACTGGAATAGCGATCCAGCAAGCGGCCCAGTGACGGCGAGCAAAGCCCCATCACCAACAACATACCAGTGGACCCGGTCATCAACACCAGACGGCCAGCAGAAAATTCCTTGCCGACTGCTCCAGCTACCAGACTGTACAGGTACATCGTGGTACCCATACCGATGCTGACCAACAGCAATAAAACGATAACCAGCACCCAGCCATAGAAAAAACGGGGAGCGGTAGAAGTGGTAGATAACGCCATATTCTTTCTCTATTTATTGTTATGTATTATCAGGTAGCTATAAAAGTTGAAACGATAAATTAAGGCGATCATTACGTAACAGGTGGAGTCCTGTCCAGTTAACTCTTAGTCAGGTACAGACAAGCTATGCCTTTACAACCGCTCCAGCCGGCCCATATGGACATTAGGTTTAAGCCGATCCCGATTGAGGGTGAGCGCCCTTTCTCACTCGCTGAATATCTTCCTCCAAATATCGCCCACTGAGGATTAAAAAGACACAACCCACAGCCGTCAACATGGCAACACAGGCCAGCGCATACCGTATTGAATGCACTCCATATTCGGGTGCCAACCAATCACTCAAGGCTCCCACAACAAAAGGGCCCGCACCGGCGCCGGCAATATTGATAGTAAAAAGCAGAATCGCTGAAGCCGTGGCACGCATTTTTAACTCGGCCAGACTCTGATTGACGCTGTACATGGCCGGAATATAAATATTCAGTAGTAGGTAAAAGGGAAAAAAACTGAGTAGTGAAATTGTCAGGGAATCACTTAACAAAAACACCAGGCTCAGCGGCACACCTGCCAGGGTTAACAAAGCAGGCACAGTAATTCTTCGCGACTGCTTAACCAACCCAACTTTATCTGTAATCGGACCACCCAAAATAGTTCCCAAAACACCGCCAGCGCCGACAATTAACGCCATCCATTTACCGGTATCCACGGGCGATAATTCGTGAACACGGGCGTAGAACTCGTAGCCCCACATCAGCACGCCATAACCGGGTAGCGCTAAAAAGGAACAGCCAATAATTAGCAATACCCAGGAGCGCGATAGCATTAAAAAGCGTAGAGTTTCAGCAAAGCTGGGGGCGCCTTCACTCTCTTCAATCTGTTCAGAGTGACCTCTGGGTGGCTCTTTCACCGTGAACCGAAGGATCAGGGCAAACACAATACCTGGTGCACCGATCAGGATAAACGCCGTGCGCCAGTCAAACTTCTCCAGCAAATAACCGCCACCCAAATAGGCAATGGCAGACCCGGCAAATACGCCGGAGGAATAGATGGCCAAAGCGGTCCCGCGCCGAGAAGGAGGAAAATAATCGGCGATTAAAGAGTGGGCCGGTGGTGTTCCAGCGGCCTCGCCAATACCAACACCTATTCTTGCCACTACTAGATGCGCAAAGCTTTTTGCCAGACCAGAAGCAACGGTCATGGCGCTCCACACCGCCAAACCAATGGCGATAATATTGCGTCGGTTCCAGCGGTCAGCCAGACGCGCAATAGGTATCCCCGCAAAGGTGTAGAGCAGTGCAAAGGCAAAGCCCACCAGCAAGCCCATAGCAGTATCTGAAGCACCAAACTCGGCTTTAATCGGCCCGATAAATACCGACATGACCTGACGATCCACAAAATTAAACACATAGACAATAAACAAAACACCCAGCACATAGTTTGAATAGGCGGGTGTAAAAACCATCTTTTCCGCAGGACTTGCGGTGGGGTTGTCTATGGGGCCGTCTGTTGTTTTTTCAGCGGGCGGGACGGGAACGTTCAGGTCGCTCATGGGTTTCCTTTTTTAACGGTGTTTTTATTATTTAAAAGCCTGTTGAGGTACAAAACAGCTACTTTAGCTTAAAAACGCTTTGAATTCAGGCAGTTATTCACTTTTATTATTACCCTCCGAGTTTAAAGAAGACCGCTGCTTTTTATTTTAGGACGCTTTCCATGCCCTCTTTAAAGAGAAAATCGTTACTCGATTAGGCGGACGACTACAACGATGGAAGAACAAGACAGGCACAAAAAAGCCCCTGGGCGGGGCTATGGCTGACGACCAACGAAAAGGTGCGATCATCAAACCTTGAACGCGATAGGGCCGTGCCCTCTTTGATGCTGGGGTCGAACCGTGATTGCACCATAAACAGGTAGTTATCGCCGGAATCCTGATAAATATGCCCAGCCTCACGCTGGATCAAATCGCCCAGTACGTCATTAGGAATGCGGGCGCAAAGGCAAACCTTGGTTCCATCAACCTGCTCCAGTGGCAGGTAAAACATCAGAGTCACTGCATCGTAGAACTTTGGGGAAGTTGGACCCAAATCTTTTGTCACCATGTCCAGATACGGGCCATGTAAAAACCTTTCCTTAAATGCCTCGTCCACCGCTTTGGCTTTCAGATCGCGCTGCCCTATTCGCCTCGCATAAGTAGAACTGATCACACAGCCGGTTTGCTCGATAACAAACAACTCCGAAATATCTGGGGATTGTTTCAGCGTGGTCTCCCTTAAATTCTGGTTTCGACTGCAACCAACTAAACCGTTAGTATCTCGAATCCTCAGTACTTTACACTGCAGCCATAGGGTGTAGTCTCGGCCATTTTAACCGGGCGTCCCGAACTGACGTCAGCCAAAGCAGCGCGAACATAGTTTTTTGCGCCCTTGAGACTGGACGGCCTCGCTGAGGGTTTATCATCAATCGCCCCCTGATACACTAACTCACCCTGCTCATTAATGATGTACATATGTGGTGTCGTTTTGGCGCCATAGAGTCGGCCGACATCGCCCTCCGGGTCTAACAGTATCGCAGAGGGGTTAGCCTTGCGGCTCACAGTCAGCTCGTTAGCCTCCTCGGCTTCCACATAGCCCTGTGAGTTAGGCCGGGAGGAGATCACCGAGAGCCAGACTATCCCCTGCTCTGTCATCTCCTGTTGCAGAGCCTGCATATTGCCGGAGTCATAATGTTTCTGCACATAGGGGCAACCATGATTAGTCCACTCCAGGATAACTTTTTTGCCCTGATAATCACTGAGCGTATAGCTCTCCCCATCACTTCCCGGCAGGGTAAAATCCGGAGCGGCTTTACCCGTGCGTACCGCAGCACTGCTGAGCGAGGTTGCCAACAACAATAAACTTACAACAGCACAGTGCCACACCCATTGACGACTTAATTTTTTCATCATATATCTCCTTTGAGACCAAGCCTTTCGATTTAACAATCACGCTTTTTAGCAATACAACAAATGCTTTAAGACTCTTCTTTTACCGGCAAAGACTGCAAACGCTGCAGCAACATCTGTTCTGACAACAGCTGAGGCAAAATGTCCGGCTGCTCCACTGTCGGGCCCGACCACCAGAGATAAAGCGGCACTCCGCTGCGCCCATAGGCTGCAAGTGCTTCGGCAATTTGAGTGTCCCGTCGGGTCCAATCAGCCTTAAATCGAATCACACCCTTCTCAGCAAACAACTGCTCAACCCGGTCAGTGCTAAGCGCCACCTGCTCATTCGCCTTGCAGGTAATGCACCAGTCCGCAGTGAAATTAACCAATACCGGCCCGGTTTTTCTCGCCTGCTGTACGGCCTCACGAGAATAGACACGCCAAGCCCCTTCAGATGGTGCAACCAGTGGAGATTCAGGCTCAAGCCTGAACAGCGCCAACAGTAGCATAGCCATCGCCACCACGCCGACACTACGCCCCGACCAGATCAGCTTACGACTCTCCAGCCGCTGCAGCCAAATCACAAAACTCAACAGCACTGCACCGCCGGCCCCAAGCAATAACGCATCACCGCCCAGTTGTTGCGTGACTACCCATAACAGCCAAGCACTGGAGAGATACATGGGAAAAGCCAGCAACTCCTTAAACCGCAGCATCCAGGTACCCGGTGCAGGCAGCCAGCGTAGCCAGGTCGGAAACAGACACAGCAAGACCACGGGTACCGCCATACCCAGCCCAAGGGCAAGAAATACAGCAATTGTAATGATCGCAGGTTGCACCAGAGCAAATCCCATAGCCACCCCCATAAAGGGCGCGGTACAGGGTGTTGCGACAATTGTCGCCAGCAATCCAGTCAAAAAACTCTGCCGACGCCCTCGCCCTGAAGTTATCCGGTTGCCCAAGCCCATTAGGCCAGATCCAAATTCGAACATGCCAGACAGATTTAATCCAATCACAAAAAACAACCAGGCCAAGCCCAGCACTACCGCCGGGTTCTGTAGATGAAACCCCCAGCCAGTCACTACCCCCCCTGCACGCAGGGCAATCAACAATATAGCCAACAACAGGAACCCGGCTATCACACCCGCCGCATAAATCACCCCATGTATTGCAGCCGTTTTACGCTGCGCCTCAGGCTGCTCCTCCGCCAGTTGCAACAGCGATAGCACCTTAATCGATAACACGGGAAATACGCAGGGCATCAGATTGAGGATAAGTCCGCCGGCCAGTGCCATCGCAAGAGCCAGCCAAAGAGAAACCGAAGACTCAATCGCTGACCCCGAAGCGTCACCAGCAGGCTGCGTAACATGAGGTTGATCTGGTAAAAAATAGGCACGTTGCTGCGGTATCCCTGACGAGGCCTCGGTCAGTACCAACAAACCATTCAAGTTGCCCGAATCAGCGGCAAAGCCCCGAGGAATGCTCAACAGGAGATGGTCGTCACCCCGTGTTAACCGCTGGCTGGCCGCATGATCAATCACCCCCGCCTGCTTGGGAAAATAAGTGACCGTAGTAACCTCACTCCCTTCAGGAACAGCTAGCTCAAGCTTAAGCGCTTTTTTCGTGACGGAAGTGGTAACCAGCCAGGGAAAAGGCCTTGGCAATGCCGCTTCGGCCTGAGTCAATCGAGATGCATAGGCGCTGATCTTTGCCTGCTCGGATACGGGCAAAACAATTTCCAACTGACCCTGCTCGGGAATACAGTATTCTTCGCATACCAGCCAATACGCGTCTGCCACTAGCCTGACTTCATCATCGGGGAGTAGCGTAGCAGGTGCGGTCACCCTATTGAGTAACCAGAGATCACCACTATAGCCAAAGTTCACCAGCGGACCAACCGGAATACGTTCAGGGGCTGGCCACTGAATTTCCGATACCTGCCACCCCTCGGGTAATTGCCACTCCAGCGTAGTCGGCTCACCGGAGTCACCGGGGTTGATCCAGTAGGTGTGCCAGCCGGGGCGAATTTGCTGGCGCATGGCAAGGGTAAATGTCTGCCCCGGACTAATACTGGCGAACTCACTGATAAGTTGTGTGCGCATATTCTCGGTCACAACCGGAGCGCCAACGCCATCTAGAATCTCTTCAGCAAAACAGGGGGACAACAAAAACAGACAGAGTAAAACCTTCCAATAGACATGGCAGCCTTGTTGCCAACCTTGAAAAGCAATCGGTTTTAATGACATACCTGACAGACACTCGGCTACTTAAATAGTTCGACAGCCCTCGTTAACCGCTGACCCGAATATAAACCATAGCCGAACAAGCGACAAACAGCCGCAACTTCTTTAAAATTAACTGTTTAAGCCCTGTTAAAATCTCAGATCAGTATTCACGCTCAGTAATCCGCCCCAACTTAACCACGCTCCACAAGAGTTAACCGACCTATGTTAAAAGCCCTCTTTCTCGATATGGACGAAACGCTCTGTGACACCCTCGGGGCCAATGCCAAAGCAACTGCCCTGCTCGCTCAAAAAGCAGAGCAAAAGCTGGGCAAAAATCTGAAGGGTTTAGCCTTTGCGAATGCTTATGTCGCCGGCATCTATCGTCAATGGAGCGAGCAACAGCGGAGTCGTTATATACCTATTATTCAGGTACAGGGGGAAGGCGGCTTTCGCATTCAGCTGGTTACCGATTTACTGGCCGAACAGGGGTTCCAGCGGGTCGAACCCGAGATTGTGCAATATCTACAGGACAGTTTTGATCAGGACCGGATTGAAGCCTTTGATTTCTATCCCGGTATTCCTGAGTTTTTAATTGAGGCGCGCAAACTATTTACCTTAGTGGTGATAACCAACGGCCCTGAGTATTCACAAATCCCCAAAGTCGAACGGGTGAAACTGGTAGAGTATGTCGATCATATTATTATCGGCGGGCAGGAGCCGGAGCAAAAACCGGCTGCCTCTATCTT
>CBFIDJ010000035.1:11586-29960 GCA_965661375.1 Oceanicoccus sp.
GAACGTGTGAAACTGGTAGAGTATGTCGATCATATTATTATCGGCGGGCAGGAGCCGGAGCAAAAACCGGCTGCCTCTATCTTTTTTAAAGCACTGGAACTGGCCGGCTGCGAAGCCCATGAAGCTATCCATGTTGGTGACAGCCTCGCGGCGGATATAGCGGGTGCCCACAATAGCGGTATTACCTCGGTGTGGATACAACATCAACAGCCACTGGATGCCGAGTTGGGCATCAACCCCCACCATACCCTGTTGCATCCGGATGAAATCCCCGAGTTTATTAAAGAGCTACACAGAAGCTAGGCTTTTACTTTTACTGTAACTCCATCTGAGTATCCTGAGTTACCCTCTCGATTTTCCCCCGCAATGTCTCGAACTCAATGGGCTTACTCAGATAATCGTTCATCCCCGCCTCCAGACAACGCTGACGATAACCGGCAACTGCATGCGCCGTCAGTGCGATAATCGGTGTGTTCACGCCTTTTGCTCGTAGCCAACGCGTTGCCTCCAGACCATCCATAACAGGCATCTCCATATCCATCAGTATCAAATCAAAGTCATGGTCGCTGGCTAGCTGCACCCCTTCTTTACCGTCATTGGCGATACTGGTTGAGTGACCTAAATTTTTCAGCATCGTGGTAACTACCATCTGATTAACTTCATTATCTTCGATGATTAGAATAGACAACGCCGCTAAGGCCTTGTGTTGGAGATTGTTCTCAACCAGGCTGGATGGCACTTCAACTGAGTCATGGGCAATCACTATCGGAAGCCTCATCGTGAAACAACTGCCTTTACCCAAAGTACTCCTGACCTCAACGCTTCCACCCATCAGATTTATCAGCTGCCGCGAAATCGCCAAACCCAACCCCGTCCCCCCAAAACGTCGAGTGGTAGAGCGATCAGCCTGCGAAAACGAGTCAAACAAATGGTCCAGTTGTGCTTCATCAAGGCCAATCCCTGTATCGCTCACACTAAACTTTAAGACTTCACCCCCCTCAACATCTAACGCAACCTCTACCCGAACCTCTCCAGCTTTGGTGAATTTCAGGGCATTGCCAATAAAATTTATTAACACTTGCCGAACGCGTGTTACATCGCCGACCAGTTGTGTTGGTGTTCCTTGTTTAATTCCAACACTGAACGCCAGGCCTTTTTTCTCGGCCTCATCGACAAACATTTTTTCAATTGTCATGAGCAAACGGGTCAAGTCATAGGGCTCTGGCAGAATTTCCAGCTTGCCAGCTTCAACCTTGGAAAAATCAAGCACATCATTAATGATCGTCAGCAGTCCTTGAGCAGAATCCTGGGCAACCTGCAAATTCCTGCGCTGCTCAGCATTCAATTGACTGTCGAGCACAATATGAATCATCCCCATCACACCATTCAGCGGTGTGCGAATTTCATGACTCATCGTTGCCAAAAAGGAACTTTTTGCCTGACTGGCAGCTTCAGCCTGCTCTCGCGCATGCGACAGTTCTTCAGCTCTCAACTGCAGGAGCTCAACATTAATTTTTCCTTGCCAGTAGTCACTGCACCAACGACTCATCTGCCATAGCAGGTAAAGCAAATAAATGGAGAACCCAAAGGCTACAGCGTAACCCCGGCCCTCGCCGATTATAGTACTGGCAACTGCACCGGGACCCAGCATACTCACTAGATAGACACCCGCTAATAGTCGCCAGGGATAAAAGCTGATAAGAGCGCCTGCAGCCATACCGGCCGCAAACAACGCCAGCGCAAAACCCAGCCAGGTAAACCCATACAAAAGCAACGTGACGCCAACAAAACAGCCCCAGAAAATGCCATAGCCCGACATGAGGCATAAATACAGCCAGTAGGTCCAGTCAGGAAGCATTGCCCGCGACCGATAGATATAAAGTGATAGTGCACTGCGAGCCAGAAGAATAAGGAAAATGCCGCCTGCGAAAGGAAAATACACCCATGGATAACGCTCAGGGTAATCGCCAGTCAGCCCCGCAACAATCGTTGCCAGAAACACCACCAGAATCCCGAGCAGGGAGTTATGATTGATTTCTCGCAATGCACGATTGCGCAACTCAGCAACAATCTCTTCACTTAGCTGATTAGACGCAGTTGTTAAATGACGTTTGATATCCGTAAGCAATGCCATTTCTCAAACTACCTATTTTTTATCGTTAATTTTTTACTCTACCGGAGACAAGAAAAAAGGCCAACCATTTCTGATTGACCTTTCGTTGTTGGTGCCGAAGGCGGGACTTGAACCCGCACGAGCATAGCTCACCACCCCCTCAAGATGGCGTGTCTACCAATTCCACCACTTCGGCTAATCTGTGCGCAATTACATCGCGGGGATATCAGTCTCCTCTGACGGAACATCCTCGGCTGGCATTTCCATTGACGGAATCTCAACGTCATCCGCATTCTGCTGCTCATCCATCGCCGGGATTTCGTCTGCCGCGGGGGCATCTGACTCAATTACGGCCGGCACATCAAAGTCGACGTCACCAGCGCTGAGCGAATGGTTTTTGGCAAGGATGGCCAAGCCAAAACTGGTTACAAAAAACAAGGTCACCAGGATGGCCGTCATCTTTGTCAGTACATTGCCGCTGCCAGAGCTGCCAAATAATGTTTGTGACGCGCCCGCACCAAAGGATGCACCCATGTCGGCGCCCTTTCCCTGCTGGATCAAAATCAGGCCAATAATAGCCAGCGCGATCAACACATGAATAATTAAAATAGCTTGTTCCATTTAAGGTACCTAAACTGTACGTTTTACTGCGAGACAGTGCCTTATGCCGCTGCCTTGCAAATCGCTGCAAATTCTGCAGCCTTGAGTGCCGCTCCGCCGACAAGCGCACCATCGATATCCTTTTTGGCAAACAGCTCGGCGGCATTATCGGCTTTCACACTGCCACCGTACAAAATTTGTAAACTGTCCGCCACTGCAGCATTTTTAATAGCCACTGTGTGGCGTATATGTGCATGCACTTCCTGAGCCTGTTCAGGGCTGGCCGTTTTACCTGTACCAATTGCCCATATTGGCTCATAGGCGACAACTGCTTGCTGAAGGGCATCCACGCCTGCCACATCGATCACCGCCAGCAGTTGCTGCTCAATACAACTCAGGGTTTCACCCTTTTCACGTTGTTCCAGACTCTCACCGACACACAGGATGGGAGTTAAGCCCGCTTGCTGGGCAGCAATGAATTTTGCTGCCACTACCTGATCGGATTCGCCCAATACGGTTCGACGCTCAGAGTGGCCTATAATCACAAAGCGGCAACCACAATCCACTAACATGTCCGCGGCAATTTCACCGGTAAAGGCGCCCTGCGAATACTCGCTCAGGGTTTGAGCACCCAGCACAATATTGCTATTGCTGAGACCTTGCTGAACTAAATCCAGAAACACAAAGGGCGGACAGACGGCAACCTCGACGCAGGTACTCGGAATCTGCTGCTTCAGATCCGTAATCAGATCATTGACAGAAGCCTTGAGCCCATGCATTTTCCAGTTGCCAACGACTAAGCTGCGACGCATTCTTTTTCCTAATCCCAAATCCACCGCAATGCAATTTGCCGGATGAACTTATCAGGTGCCAGTCCAAAAAGGCGGCCAATCTTACCCAATGTGTTTACAACATACAAGGTGAAAACGGCTTGACTGGCCAGTGTTTAGGAAGTTTTCCTGACTCCTGGCGGGCCAAGGTCAATACTAAGCCGCCGAGGTTTGTACCACCGAGGCAATTTCTTCGCAGAGCGTTTTTACCAGACCGTCGTTTTCGCCTTCAACCATGACTCGGACCACCGGCTCGGTACCCGATGGTCTGAGTAAAATACGACCGCGCCCAGCCAACTTTTGTTCTGCGGCCGCTATAACCTGATCGATTGCATTGTTGCCGTGCAATTTATTTTTATCGACATCTGGCACATTGATCATTATCTGGGGAAATTTATTCATCCCCGCTTTCAACTCGTGCAGGGGTACACCGCTATCCACCAGCGCGAAAAGTACCTTCAGTGCAGCGACCAGACCATCTCCAGTTGTAGTGACATCCGCACAAATAATATGCCCGGAATTTTCACCGCCAAGTTTCCAGCCCCGCGATTGCATCAATTCATTTACATAGCGGTCGCCTACTTTGGCACGAGCAAAGGGAATTTCCAGGTCTTTTAAAGCCAGCTCAAAACCGAGATTGGACATCAACGTTCCAACCACTCCGCTACAGGCCCCGGCCGTGCGAATTCGGTCGCGAGCGATAATAAATAGTAGCTCGTCCCCATCGACCAGCTCGCCATTTTTATCGACAAATATCAACCGATCACCATCACCGTCAAAGGCCACACCCAAATCGGCCTTTTCTTTCAACACACGTTTCTGCAGGGACTTGGGCTTGGTGGAACCCACCTTTTCATTGATATTCAACCCATCGGGATCAGCGCCTATTACAATAACGTCTGCACCCAGTTCCTCAAAGACCGCAGGCGCCACATGATAAGTCGCCCCATGCGCACAATCGACAACCACTTTCAGACCTTTCAGGCTAAACCTCGATGGCACAGTGCTTTTGCAAAACTCGATATAGCGACCAGGCGCATCGTTCATTCGCTCGACTTTCCCCAACTCCGAGGAGTCGACCGTAGTCATGGGCAAGTCGAGTTGTTTTTCAATTTCCAGCTCAACTGCATCATCCAGCTTGGTTCCTTCGCCTGAAAAAAACTTGATCCCGTTATCGTGGTAGGGATTATGCGAAGCACTGATAACAATACCGGCCTGAGCATGGAAGGTGCGGGTGAGATAAGCAATCGCCGGGGTAGGCATTGGTCCCAGCATCGTGACATCAATACCTGCCGCCACTAAGCCGGCCTCCAGTGCTGACTCGAACATATAGCCGGAAATACGGGTGTCTTTACCAATTATGATTTTACTTCTTCCCGATTGGGCAAACACCTTCCCGGCGGCCCAGCCCAGCTTAAGTACAAATTCCGGGGTAATTGCCCCTTCGCCAACGCGACCCCGAATGCCGTCGGTACCAAAGTATTTACGTGCCATTGTTGCTAAACCCCTAATTTTTCAAATTTCCTGGCTTCATAGTCAGTAACTAGTCTGCCTGTTTATCTAACACAACTGTCATCACATTCAGCATCACTAACGATGAAAAACGTTAATTATCTGTCTGCTCTACAGCAGCCATCATGTTTAATGCATCCGCAGTTTCTGCCACATCATGTACTCGAATAATAGATGCCCCGCGCTGAGCTGCAAGCAGGGCCAGTGTCAAACTTCCCGCCAGCCGTTGATCCACATCTCGGCCCAGCACTTTGCCGATCAATGACTTTCTCGACAAGCCAACTAGTACCGGGTAGCCCAGTTCCACCAATAGCGATAAACGGTTGAGCAACAGAAGATTGTGTGCTGGCGTTTTGCCGAAGCCAAACCCTGGGTCGAGAATGATGTTGTCTGAACTGATTCCTGCCTTTTGACAAACCATCACTCGACGCTGTAAATAGCCCGCCACCTCATCCAGCAGGTTTTGATAATTCGGCTGTTCCTGCATCGACTGTGGCGTTCCCTGCATATGCATCAGGCAGACGGGCAAGCCTGTCTGCGCTGCAGCTTCCACCGCACCTGGGCTTTCCAGAGCGCGCACATCGTTTAATAACCCGGCACCTACCCTAGCCGAAGCTTGCATAAGTTCGGGCCTACTAGTATCGACGGAGATAATTGTATCCAAACGCTGATGAAGGGCTTCGACAACAGGTAACACGCGGTCCATTTCTTCCTGAAGAGTGACGGCAGCAGCACCTGGCCGGGTTGACTCACCGCCAACGTCGATAATAGTGGCGCCCTCTGCCAGCATCTGTTCCGCACGACGAAGTGCACGATCAATGTTGAGTCGGCCTTGTTGGTGAAGGCTACCACCATCAGAAAAGGAATCGGGCGTGACATTAAGCACGCCCATTATTTGCGGGGTACGCAAACACAACAGCCGCTCACCACATTGCAGTGAACGGCTGTTATTGGTTTGGTTTGTGACTGTTCCGACAGCCATTGAGTTACTTAGTGCTCGCTCGCGGGACCACCAATGGGATCATCTTTAGTTTTGCTATTACTATCGCTATCCGACACATCCGCGCTGGAGCCAGTGCCACCACTGGAGTTATTATCGTGCCAATCTGCTGGTTCAGCAGGTTTATGACCAGCCATGATCTGATCAATTTGTTTGGCGTCGATGGTTTCATAGGTCATCAACGCATCCGCCATCATTTCCAGCTTGTCACGATTTTCGGTGAGCAATTTTTGCGCAGTGGAATAACACCCATCAATAATGCGTCGGACTTCTTCGTCGATTTCACGCGCGGTTACACCGGATTGACTTTTTGTATTTGAACCAGCACTGCGGCCCAGGAACACTTCTTCCTGCGCTTCGTCATACATCAATGGGCCCATTTTCTCTGACAGCCCCCATTTAGTCACCATATTGCGGGCAATTTCACTGGCGCGCTGGATATCATTGGAAGCACCGGTCGTTACACCATCAGGGCCCAGGGTCATTTCCTCTGCGATCCTGCCGCCGTAAAGCGAGCAGATCTGACTGATAATATGACGACGGCTCATGCTATAGCGATCTTCCTCTGGCAGGAACATGGTCACACCTAAAGCGCGCCCTCGCGGAATGATGCTGACTTTGTACACAGGATCGTGCTCTGGCACTAAGCGCCCAACGATTGCATGACCGGCTTCATGATAGGCGGTGTTACGCTTTTCAGCCTCCGACATCACCATAGACTTGCGCTCGGCACCCATCATGATTTTGTCTTTAGCCAGCTCAAACTGCTCCATACCCACCGTGCGCACGTTAGCGCGAGCGGCAAACAGCGCTGCCTCATTCACCAGATTGGCCAGATCAGCCCCGGAAAAACCCGGCGTACCCCGAGCAATCACTGAAGGATCCACGGTGTCGCCCAGCGGTACTTTGCGCATATGCACTTTAAGAATTTGTTCGCGGCCACGAATATCCGGTAGGCCTACTACCACCTGACGGTCAAAACGGCCCGGGCGTAATAGAGCCGGATCCAGTACGTCGGGACGGTTGGTTGCGGCAATGACGATTACGCCATCATTCACTTCAAAGCCATCCATCTCCACCAGTAACTGGTTCAGCGTTTGCTCGCGCTCATCGTGACCGCCGCCGAGGCCGGCACCACGGTGGCGACCCACCGCATCGATCTCGTCAATAAAAATAATACAGGGCGCCTGCTTTTTGGCCTGCTCGAACATGTCGCGAACACGAGAAGCGCCCACACCTACAAACATTTCCACAAAGTCGGAGCCGGAAATGGAAAAGAACGGCACCTTGGCTTCACCAGCAATAGCTTTTGCCAGTAGGGTTTTACCGGTACCGGGCTGTCCCACCATCAGTACACCGCGGGGAATACGACCGCCCAGCTTCTGGAATTTACCCGGATCACGCAAAAATTCGACCAGCTCCTGCACGTCTTCTTTAGCTTCATCAACCCCGGCCACATCGGCAAAGGTGGTTTTGATCTGGTCTTCACCCAGCAGGCGGGCCTTGCTTTTACCAAAAGCCATTGGGCCACCACGACCACCGCCGCCGCCCTGCATCTGGCGCATAAAGAACATAAACACAGCAATGATGATTAAGATGGGGAAACAGGCCACCAACAACTGCGTCCACAGGCTTTGCTGCTCAGGCTTGGTGCCCTCAACTTCAACTCGATGCTGAATTAAATCATCGATCAGCTTGGGGTCATCCAACATTGGGCGAATAGTAGTAAAGCTGGAGTTGTCATTGCGGGTACCGTTAATCGTCAAGCCGTCAATCTCGACCTTGCTGACCCGATCCTGCTGCACCTCTTCGATAAATTGGGTATAGCTGAGTTCGTTTGTTTTTGGCTGGACACTAAAGTTATTAAACACCGTCAGCAACACTGCCGCGATGACCAGCCAAAGCAATAAATTCTTTCCCATATCGTTCAAAAGAGAACCCTCTACAACGTTCAAAATACAGGCAGCGATAAGCCCTGCCAGATCAGTGTCACTTTACTACAGTTTAACCAGCGCCACCATGCGTAGATACCGACATCATCCGGTAAAAAGCGCCGTATTAAGATTAAACTTTGACCACCAACTCTTTAAGCTTGGCCCTTGAAACCCTTTCCTACCTGATAGATTTCACGGGATCTGGCCCGGGAAGCCGCCGGCTTGCGGGATAGCACGGAGTTAAAGCTGGTACGCATATCCTTGAGCAGCGGCTCAAACCCTTCTCCCTGAAACACTTTGGCAACAAAGGTGCCGCCAGGTTTCAGTACCTGCCGAGCCATATCCAGCGCCAGCTCTACCAAATACATGGACTGCGGCTGATCCACAGCCGCCATACCGGATAAGTTGGGGGCCATATCGGAAATTACAAGGTCTACCGGCTCATTCCCTACAAGATTCATAATAGAATCAAAGACTTGCTGCTCAGTAAAATCCCCCTGAACGAAATCAACCCCGGCAATAGAGTCCATTGGCAAAATATCCGAGGCTACAACCCTGCCATGATCCCCAACCAGTTGCACCGCCACCTGAGACCAACCACCTGGCGCACTGCCCAGATCCACCACGGTCATACCTGGCTTAAACAGTTTGTCCTTTTGATGCAATTCCAACAACTTGTAACAGGCTCTGGAGCGATAGCCCTCCCGCTGGGCACGCAGTACGTACTCATCATCAAAATGCTCTTTCAGCCAGCGTTTACTGGAGCCTGATTTTTTTGCCATAACTTCACTACACCTACGACTCTATCTCACTACTCGGTTGTAAAAAATAAGCGCTTATGCCTTTCGCAGCAACGCCCGGCACTATAAAATACGCGCCCTTTGCGCTGAAAGACCGCTTTCGCGCCGACTTAACAATGGCAATCATATCCCATGGCATCTTCCAATCCCACGCACTCATCCGGCAATGCTAAATCCAGCGAATTATCCAACGCTCGCAAGAAAGAGCTGCGCACTATCGGACATAACCTCAAACCCATCATTATGATTGCGGAAAAAGGAGTGACAGAGGCCATATCCACGGAATTGGAGCGTGCACTGGAAGATCACGAGCTGATCAAGATAAAGATTAATATCAACGAACCGACAATCAGAAAAGAACTGGCAAATAAAATCTGCACCGATCACAAAGCAAATTTGGTGCAATTTATTGGCAAAGTGGCTTTGATCTGCCGACGTGCGAAAAAGCCCAACGCCAAACTGTCCAACCTGCTCCGCCCCATGTAATCCGGCAGCACAGAAGCCACACAAAGCGAAACTTACTCAGCGGCAAGCTCGGCGATAGTGTTCGCGATTGCCTGGTTTCGATGGGCCTCATCAATATGCATGGACTCAACCAGCTTACCATCGACCACCACCACACCTTTGCCTGCAGCTTCAGCCTGCTTCCAGGCGGCGATAATTTTCTCTGCGCGCTGCAGGTCGGCCTCACTGGGTCCAAAAACTTTATTGGCCATTACCAGTTGCTTGGGATGAATTAAGGTTTTGCCGTCAAAGCCCATATCACGCCCCTGTTCGCAGATGTTAGCGAACCCCGCCTCATCCTCCAGATCCAGATAAACACCATCGAGAATATCCTTGCCGTAGCTTCGCGCCGCCAACACACATTTGCCCAGTGAATACTGCAAACCACAGCGATCCGCGGTATGCGGCACGCGCAGTTCCTTGGCCAGGTCGGTAGTTCCCATCACCACCACAGTCATTCTCGGATCAACACTGGCAATCTGTTCAATCGCATTAACCCCCATCGGTGTTTCGATCATCACCCACACTTGCATGGTGTCAGAAGCCCCCTCGGCATTGAGAATAGCCAGACAGTCCAGCACCTCCTGCGCAGACTCCACCTTTGGCAGGCACACACCATCCGCACCGGACAGTGCAATGGCGGCAACATCATCCCGTCCCCATTCACTATCCAGACTATTGGAGCGAATAATAACCTCACGTTTACCGTAACCACCCTCACGAACCGCAGCGACTGCCAGCGCCCTGGCCTCGACTTTTTTCTCCGGGCCAACGGAATCTTCCAGATCGAATACCACCGTATCAGCTGCCAGCCCCTTGGCTTTTTCCAGTGCACGCTGATTGGATGCAGGCATATATAACACGGAGCGGCGGGGGCGAATATCACTAAGGTTTACTGAAGACACACTGACCTCTATTTGGATTACAGGTTTACAAAAACGGGGTTAAACATTTTAAAAGGGAAACAGAATATCAGCCTTCTTTTAGCTGTTTGATAAAGGTGTTCGATTCATTGATCGCCTTCTGCATATTAGACAGCAACACCTGAACTTCCGCATCAATAGTCTTGTATTCACTCTTCAGTGAATTGATTGCCCGCGCATTCAGATTATGTTTGAGATACAACACATTATCCTTCAAGGTTGCCAACACCGGTTCAATGCTTTTTTCAGCCTTATGCATCGCACTGATAAGCTGTTTGTATTGTCGCTGTGTACTTTGTAACTTTTGCTGACTATCACGCCGTAAATTAGCACTGCTATATTGCGCCAACTCATCCTGCCATTCTTCAAACAGAGCTTCAGCAACGGACTCTACCTTGTCCACACGATCTCGAATGGTTTCGGCACTGCTGACACTATCCTCGTATTCACTGTTTATGCGATCGTATAGGTCTTCCAGCTCACCACCGTCAAAATTAACAACTGCTCGAAACTGCTCCAACGCATCTTTGAACTGCTCCTGTGCATCAAGCTGAGCTTCCTGCGTCTCTTCAATGCGGTCGATCAAAATCTCCCGCTTGTGGACGCCGACCTTTTCCATCGCATTGTAATAGGTCGATTCACAGCCCGCTAACAGCAGGCCCAGGAAAGCAAAAAAAGCGATTCGTTTCATATTTAACCCTTATTTTTCCCAATGGCATCCACAATTTCTTTAGCGCGTTTATCGGCCAAATGATTATGAACCACAAACAGCGCATGAATCGCACCGGGCACCCAAAAACACAGCGTCAGGATGATATTTAATAAACCCAACATTGGTTTACCACAGAGGAATACAGCTAGCGGAGGCAATAGTATTGCAATCAAATAGCGCATGGGAAATCCTTCATTTAAAATTGTTATTCATAACAGTTTATTTAACGCGGTTTTGAGGGCAGGTACAAGTAAGAGATTAAAACACAGTCTAACAGTTAGCTGTACCTTTCCTGCCACAACCAGGCAGCCCCACGCACGCCACTGCTATCGCCATATTGCGCTGGCAGTAGCGCTACTTCAACCCGGTCGCTAAACACGTACTCTGGCCACAGCCTTGGCACACCCTCATACAGGGAAGCGATATTCGATAACCCCCCGCCTAATACAATGCAGTCAGGGTCCAGGATATTGATCACCTGGGACAGCGCATAAGCCAATTGCTGCTGGTATTGCTCCAGCGCCGCAAACGCATGATTATCGCCTTGTTCCAGTAATGCAAGGATATCAATAGCGGGCAAAAGTCGGCCCGAATTTTTCTTATAGGTCAGCGCCAGACCTGGTCCCGACAAATAAGTCTCAATGCAGTTTTCCCGGCCACAATAGCAGGGCCGGTGCTCATTACTGAACTCGCTACCCAACCCCGGCAACAGATTATGTCCCCACTCACTGCCTATTGCACTGGGGCCTAGTAATGCTTGCTTGTCAATGACAACGCTGCCGCCCACCCCAGTGCCCAAAATGACACCGAACACAACGCGCTTTTCTTGTGCGGCACCATCCATGGCCTCACTCAGAGCAAAGCAGTTAGCATCATTCGCTATTCTGATCGAATAACCGAGTCTCTGCTCTAAATCAGACTGCAGGGTCTGTCCATTCAAACAGGTTGAGTTACAGTTCTTCATACGGCCATCGATTCGCGAGACACTACCCGGCGTGCCGATTCCGACCGTAAATGGCTCAGATACATCATGACTAATGGCCAAAATGATCTTGACGATGGCACTTAAGGTGGCGGGATAATCGCCTGCCGGTGTCGCTATTCGCTGCCGCTTGAGAATAACCCCTTGCCCAGACATCAATACCGCTTCAATTTTAGTCCCACCCAGGTCCACACCCACCAGCATATTACTATTCACCTGATATAACTTCGTCTAAGCTAAACCCAAAATCGCCATTAACCCCATACAATTCCCTGCGGAAGTTCAAGCGATGACTTTAGTACCGCAGAACTGTAGTCCCGGCCTTTATACTGGCTAACCGATAAATAATAAAAGGTGTTTCCAATGACCGACCCAGTTCTAACCAACATTGAAAATAACACTCTGCATATTCAATTCAATCGGCCAGAGAAAAAGAATGCCATCACTCTGGCAATGTATGATCTAGCCGCGCAGGCATTTGAACAGGCTAACGACGATCCGCTGGTCCGATCCATTATTATCTCTGGCACAGGCGACTGTTTTACCTCAGGTAATGACCTGATGGACTTTCTCAGTGCCGCCGGGGATGACATTGATAAACGCCTGCTACGCTTCCTCAAGGCCGTCCCCGACTGCAAAAAGCCGGTGATTGCAGCCATTCATGGCCATGCGGTTGGCATCGGCACCACCCTGTTACTGCACTGCGACTTTGTCTTTGCCGAAGATAATGCAAAATTCCAACTACCCTTTACCAATTTAGGACTTTGTCCCGAGTTCGGCTCAAGCCTGCTACTGCCTCAACAAATTGGTCAGTTACGAGCCAATGAGTTGCTGATGAATGGCAATAGTTTTGATTCCCTGAAAGCTCTGGAATATGGATTGGTTAATGCAGTGGTAGAAGATGCACTTGCCAGCGCCATGCAGCAGGCCAACCACTTAAACCAGCAACCCGCCGCTGCCATTCGACTCACTAAGTCGCTACTGCACCGAGCTGACCGAGAAGAGCTGGCACAAACCATTGAAGTGGAAGGCACTGAGTTTCTAAAAAGAATGAAAAGCCCTGAAGCGAAGGAAGCGATAACAGCATTTATGGAAAAAAGAACGCCCGATTTTAGCCAGTTTGAATAGCGATTCAACTCTAAACTTAAGCCAAAACCAGCGGTATCAACTAGCAACTAGCGTTAATACCGCAATCACGATAACCCAGCACACCACGCTGCGCGATAGCAGTCCCTGCAGGGCAAGCAGTTCCTGTCGCCCGTACTCGATGAAAGCTTCAATATTATCCAGTTGCGGTCGGTCATTCCCTCGGTGATCGATAGCTGCAAGAGCGGTATCGTCCAACAACTCTTCACAGGGAGGGTTTTCAAAAAACAGCTGCCAACATCGATTAAACCCATCGACAAAATTACCCGTAAGGGCAAAGGAAATCACCAACAAGCGAGCTGGCAACCAATCGAGATAATGCACTACTCGCAGTGCCAGCTGTTGATCAGCCTCAGCAAGAGAAGTTGATCGCGCCGCCAAAAACATCAAACGGTAACCTACCGCTCCGACAGGCCCCAACAATAAAAACCAAAACACCACGGCAAACCAACGCTCAAACCCCGTATAGATAAACGCCCGTCGCACATGATCATGCAGGGACTGATGATCTGCAATTGCATCACTTTGCTGGAAATCCCCCATTGCCAGTGCCTTGTCATAGGCACTTTCAAAATTGCCATGATTCCATGCACTTAAATAGTGCTGTAGCTGGTCGCTGAAATCACCACGGCCCAGGCCATACAACAACACAATTACGAACAAAATTAGCGAAGGCAAACCCAGCAGAGTATTATCCAGTAACGCCTGTACGAGCAGCACCAATAACATAGGTGAGAGGACCAGTATCAACAGGCGTATAGTCGATGAGCCGGTTATTGCCGCAATATTTTCACAGAAAGTGTTAAACCATTCATCACGCTGCACAGGCCCACCGGACCCCCACAGTTGTAGTAGCGCTAATGTGATCAGTACAGTTAAAAATTCCATCAATTTTTCAATCCGGATAGGTAACGTTGCCAGTCAAATGTTTCGCCGGGATCGGTTTTACGCGATGGGGCAATATCACTGTGGCCAACAATATTGTCCATCGTTATCAGTGGGTAAAGCGACATTATTATACGGCTTACTTGTTGTAGACTTTCGTATTGGCGATCAGTATACGGGCAATGATCGGTTCCCTCCAACTCAATCCCTATACTGAAATCATTACACCCTGCACGCCCCTGGAAAGTGGAATCTCCCGCGTGCCAGGCGCGCAAATGCAGCGGTACAAACTGGATAATGTCCCCTTCCCGGTCAATCAACAAATGGGAGGACACTTTCACTCCCTCCAGACTGGAAAAGCTTGGGTGGCTGTTACAATCAAGACAATTGGTAAACAGCTGTTCGATGCAACCCGTCCCGAACTCCCCCTCAGGCAGGCTGATATTGTGTATAACCAGCAGGTCGATCAACAAATCAACGGGCCGCTGATTATAGTTGGGAGAAGGTTGATGCCGTACCCCATTCAACCAGCCGCTCTCTTCCAGGCTGGTTTTACTGGCAGGAACCTTTCCAGAATGGCGCAGATCATAATTCAAAGAAAAAAGCCCAGTCGAGACAACCAGGCTTTAGGATAGCGGATGCTTAAATTTAGGCAAGGGCTTGTCAAACTCTAGTGCAGAAAAGACGCGTTAGGAGGAACCGGATTTCATCTCCCGAAGGTTCCCAATAACTGACTCCAGTGCTCGATCAAACAGCGAGCCTTCGTCCAGCGTGGTCACTTTACCGGCCTTGAGCGCAACCGCCAATGACATACGCGTGTATTCTGCAACTTTCATACCCTGTCGGTTCACAAAGACATATTTGCTGGTCGCGCGAATCACAGCAGCTAAGCGGCAGCGGGTTTTTTTCCCTTCGTCCTGATGCAACTCAACCCAGCAGCCGGTTTTTAAACTATCAACGGCCTGTAAACTCGGGTCGGACTCTTCCAGCTCCACCTGGGCACCCTGCTCCTCACTACTGCCACTGACTACCAGTTTTTCAACGGTCTGACGCTCAATTTTACTTGTCGGCTTGACCTCTGGCTCAGGCACTTCCAGCTGCTGATCTAAAACTCTATCCAGTTCAGCATCCAATTCCTCCAGCGATACTGAACCAGCGCCCCGGGACTCCAGTAACTGGTCAAGCGTTTGCTCGATTGCCTGGCTTTGCTTGGCAATTTGTTTTTGCTTGCCAACAGCATTATGAGCAGTGGTGCTCTTCTGAGCAGTAGGGCTTGGTGTGCTGGTATTGGATTTAAATACAATATTCTCTGAAGCTGAAGCGACATCAAGCTCTACTGATTCCGCCTGCAGTTGGTCGAGATGAATCGCTTCAAGTTCCTGAAACAGCTGATTCATCTCAAAGGGGTCATAACCAATTTTACTAAGCCCTGTACGCAGATTTTTTAATAATCCCGGAATTAAGGTCAATAACTGCCTACGCTGTTCGGGTTTAGTAATCGGCTGCACACTGAACAACAGGTCATCGACTACCCGCAAAGCTTCCTGCCATTTCTGCCCGTCTCTTCCCTCCTTCAGGCAGATCAAAAACATCACATTGCTCCAGGCATCTTCCAGCAGGGTGATCACAACTTTAGGCAAAGTCAGCCCCACGACCTTTTCGTTCAAAGCATCCTGCACTGCGTTACGTGCCAATTCCGATTTAGCCTTACCATCTTCGGCCGTAATCGTGCGTTGCTCAACCAGGCCAATGCGCCGCTTATCCATTTCCAGGAAAGCAACAAAGTCTGTCAGTACATCCTGAAACAGCTGGGTATCGCCATCAAACTCCAGTAACACCCGGTTCACAACTTTCGAGACTTTTTGGTACAGGGGGTCCCGATCCAGGTTGTTGCTTGCCACCCAGCCAAGGCTGGCGTTGGCAATCTCATTCAGCATTTTTCTCGCGGGGTGCGAGTTTTTACTGAAAAAGGATTTATCCTGCATCGCCACCTTGATGATGGGAATTTGCAAGCGGGCAATTAAGGCCTTCATTGGAGGGGCCATATTGCGATCATCCAGAATAAACTGGAACAACATCGCCACCAAATTAATAGCGTCGTGATCAACCTGTCCGATACTCAGGGCTTTAGCGGGCATTTTCACACTGAGCAGGCTGTTGAGCGATTGCTGTATGTCAAGATGTTGCGGCCCCTGTCCCTGTAGTGCAGCCTGCAGTTGTCGATCCATATCAGACATCAGAGATTGTTGTACGGCTTGCAGCAATTGCATCAGAGTGTTGCGAGGAATTTGCGGCGCCAGACCAGGGGCAACCAGACCCGACTGAGGTAATGTCGGCCGGCTGGCTGGCTGACGATTTGCTTCGACATGGCGATGGAGTAGCTGCTGCAGATCGGCAAATACATCCTGCTGAGGGCTTTGGGCAGTATCGCTGGCAACATCCCCACCGGCTCCATAGGTGTCTGCACCATACGAATCGCTCGTTGGTGAAGCCTGCGCTGAAGACTGTTCAAGGTTGGGCTGTATTCCACCTGCAATCAATGCATCGTTGGCCGCCTTATAGACCTTACCCAGCGATTTCATGACATAGCGGTCAAACAGCTTGAACAATACCAGCTTGGCCTTGATATCCAATTCCAGGGATTTGCACACATCCAGAAAGATGCGACAAGTCGTGGCAGGGCCAAAGGGGTTGTTTTTGATCGTTACAGCCTGATTAGTGGTCAGGAGATCCAGCCTGCCCGTGAGCTGCTTTAGCTCCAGCGAGAACTCACGCTCCGCTTTAGCGATCATATTATCGACCGCAACCAGCTCTTCCAATTCGTCATCTTTAACCAGCGTCCAGTTCTCCGTGGAGACCTTAGCTTCATCACTAAGAGTCGGCGGCTCATCAGTGGGCTGAAACAACTGCACTAGTGACAAATCAATGCCCTTGCCAAATCCCAGCTCCATGCCACGCCGCTTAATGCGAATTTCCCGCATCGATTCGAAAAACATATTCTGCTCAGCATTGACCTCTGCCTTGTCTGCCATTTCAAACAAAGCGTCATCAATATTATCGAACAGAGATTGTAAAAGCGGTTGTAGAGCCTGTTTGCCCTTATCCTTCATTGCCATGAAGGGCGCAGGCAAACGCGCCAATAAATGGCTATGATCAGCCGTTGTATCAGCTTTATGACTTGCTAATTGCACAACATTTGTCGATTCTTCGGCCATCTTTATTCACCCGCTGCATTCGACCCAAGGTCAATGCCATTTTGTCTTTTGCGTTTTGGATTGCTTATCTGAATAATAAAGCAACCACAACCGCTTGGTAACATGGTAATTCTCAGGAAGAGACACAGATCACAGCCGTATTGCCAACTAGCTATAACATAACAGAAACGCTGCTTTACCGTGCCAATCTCGGCTGTAAGCAATACATGAGCTTATCCTAATGCCTCCACCAGAGCCTGATAGCAATAATCCTGCGACCGGTCGCAACCCGCAACGTCGAATGGGTTTGACCATGCTGGTGATTGCCTGGCTAATTATTCTAGCGATACTAATAAGTCTTTTTGATGACTGGTTGCAGCGGGAACACAACCCAAACCAGTCTCCCCAAAGTCAACTGATCGATGGGCGCCGCGAGGTCATTCTCCAGGCCAATCGCCAACATCATTACGTTGTCGATGGGCTAATTAACCAACATCAGGTGGTGCTGCTACTGGATACCGGAGCAACGGATGTGGTGATACCCGCGCAACTGGCGCAAAAAATCGGTCTGAAACAGGGGCCGCCACAAGCAGTCTACACCGCCAATGGCCGTATTACCGTTTACCGTACCGAGATAGACAGCCTGCAAATAGGTAATATAACGCTCAGAAACATTATGGCCAGTATTAATCCGGCCATGAACGATGGCGTAGTGTTACTCGGAATGAGCGCGCTGCGGCAAATCGAGTTTACCCAGCGGGGCGATACTCTTATTCTCAGGCAATGATTCTCAGACAATAGTGATTTTGTAATTAAAGGATGATGTAGAGCATCGACTGCGAGCGATTTACAAAATCTGCTAAACTTGCCCGACTGAAAAACCACGAAAAACAGCAAGTGTATTCTGGCTGACAATGTACTCAATACCATATTTAAACCGGAACCTGAATATATGACCCCTGAGCAAAAACTGCCTGCTTATGCCCGGAAGGACCTGGCAATTACCGTCCGCCGCGCACTGGAAGAAGATATCGGCGATGGCGATATTACTGCCAAACTGATTCCTGCCGATCAAAGTGCCACTGCCCGTGTTATCACCCGCGACCAAGCTATTGTATGCGGACAGGCCTGGGTCAACGAGGTATTTCGTCAGGTCGATCCTGAGGTTGTCATCAGTTGGAAAACTGAAGATGGCGAGCAGGTGCAACCCAATCAGGAATTATTTACCCTTTCAGGTTC
>CBFIDJ010000036.1:0-29235 GCA_965661375.1 Oceanicoccus sp.
CGCCTACGAGATGGACCTTGAAGCAGAAGAGTTACGCTGCCTGACCTGCTGGCTCGGCATGAACGGCGTGGTGACGCGTATCTATTCCTCTCAATTCGAGGATGCACCCGTCAGCGCCACCGAAACCTATGGCTTCTCGCACAATGACCGGACGATCTATTTCTGGACGATGGTTTCCAGCGGCAAGACGATGGATGCAGAGATGTACGAAATCGACATTGATTCGGGCGCGCTTCAACCGATGTACGAATCTCCCTGGCACAACGAGTTGCACCTGTTTCCAGGTGGAAAATATGGTCTGGAGGAGTCAAATCGGGCGTCCGATCCCACCGGCGCATGGCGCGGGGTGAGCAGTCTGGATGGTGAGGTCGTGGCCGCGATGGCGCAACGCATGGGCGTTCCTCTGACAAAGGGCGAACCCGGCAACTATGCGCCCTACGGTCCGCTGAAGGGGTTCGACCGCCCGTTCGATCTTTTCGTCGTGTCGATGGATAATCCTGACAACGTACGCCAGCTGACCGAGTTCAGCCGCTTCGGGGCCAATGCAACGCAATCATCGCCATCCCCGGATGGACGGCGCGTTATTTTTTCAATCCTCGAGAGCTGTAGCGAAAAATTCTCAGGTGCCAGCGGGCTTTACATCGGAGAGTTCGTTGGAGACGATTAGCTCTCCAGGAAATTCCAGGTTCCGGGCTGGGGAGATCCCCACCCCCACGGGGATCACTCAATTCCCCGGCGAAATTCATCATATTTCCAGGCACCGGGCGGAAAACACCTACAAAAATATTCGCTACTGGAATACAGCGGATCGGGGTGGCCACTTCGCTGCCTTTAAACAACCGGGGATATTTGTCGACGAACTCAGGCGCGGTTTTTGGCAACTGGAGAACTGACGCACCCTCTGCCGACCCTTCACGCTACCACTATATTCATCCCTCACGACCGATAGTTTTTGACCACCGAGTCTCGGCCGTCGCCGGCTAATCGACACCCGAACCACCGCCTTCCTCGGGTTTTACATCCCTGCGCTTATAGAGGGTTAAATACATAATAAATATCAGCACGCTTCCGGCTGCTATATAGCCCATAGTCAGCAGATAGGAAAACCTATCAGGAAACTCGCCGCTGCCATCCGGGCCCGTTACCGTCGAGACACTCAACAAATAGAAAACAATAACAGTGCCAATGCTGTTGGATATCTGCCGCACCACTGTCAGCATGCCCACCGCCTCACTGGTGCGATGCTCCGGAGCCGCTTGCGCGACACTGGTGTTAAACACCGAAAACAGGAAGGCGCTTGAGACGCCAAAGGTCAGCATCAACAACAGGATAAAGAGAATCGCCTCATGTTCCACCATGGCGGCAAACCATGACGACGCCATTACCAACGAACCTAGCAATATGCTGTTGCGAACGCCATAACGAATCATACACAACCCGGCGAGCGGACCGCCCAGCAGGGCCATCAGGGTCTGGGGTTGCATCAGCAGGCCGGCCATGGAAGCCGACAGCCCCAGGCCAGCGCCGGTCTCCCTGGGTTGCTGCAGCAACAGCGACCAGGTCTGTCCGAACTGTTGCCAGGTGAGCGCGAGTAAAATAGTAGCGACCATGGCTAGCCTCATTTCACGGCTGGCCACCAGCCGAATATTCAGCAGTGGAACCTTGGCTTTCAGCTCGCTGCGCACCCAGACCACCATAAATGCTACACCAGCCAACAGCAGTGACAGGGTCAGCCAATTGGTCCATCCCCAGCTCTTACCCTCGTTAAGGGCCACCATCAGACAGACAAGCCCGGGCACAAACAGCAAACCACCAAAAAAATTGGTTCCCGGTTGTGGCTGGCCCGGAGAGGTGGGAGGTAAAATAAAGTAAGCGCTGATGAGTGCAACCACACCAAGGGCGGCAATGGAGTGAAAAATCCAGCGCCAGTTAAGGTAGTCCACCAATACGCCACCCAGCAGCAAACCCAGGCCAGCTGAGACTGTCGCGATCGCCGTCAAAATACCGATATAGAGAGGCAGCGAATGACGGTCGATATTCTCGCGAAGAATGCCTATCAGAAGCGGAAAAATGGCGCCGGTAATGCCCTGCAGTGTCCTTCCAACGACCACACCAACAAGGGTTGAAGCATTGCCGGCGATAATGGCACCGAGAATCGCCACAGGGATAATAATCAGAAGCACCTGCTTACGACCGTAGATGTCCCCCAGACGACCGCCGATGGCCGCGCATACACCAGCGGCCAGCAGAAAACTGGTGATAGTCCACCCCACCGCAACCGGAGTACTGTCAAAGTCCTCGACCATGAAGCGCAGCGCCGCATAGATCATGGTTATTTCGATGGTAGAGAGTATTTCAACGAGTATCATCGCCGTCATCAGTTTATATTTGAAGTTTGCCATCAAAGTACCTCAGGAAGTAGGCTAGGGCCTGTTAATTCGTACACTGGAAGGGTTTGTTCAGAGTAAGGTAATATTCCGCGGTCGAGCCAGGGTGTCGGAAATCAGGGCCTCAAAGATTATTTTCACATTCTCTAGTGGGTAATCTTCCGGTTGCGCCATCCACCAGGCGAAAATTTCAAAGATACCGCTTGCAGTGAAAGAGACCGCAAGATCTACCGGCAGCCAGGGATTGGAACGGGGCCGCGAATCGGCAATTTCCCTGGATATGCGCATAAACTCCTCACGCATTGCCGACGCGGCACCGCCAGTCAGCAGCGTTTTCCAGAGGTTTCGGCGGCATTGGATATAAGCGCACATAGCTTCGACGGGCTCAGATGACCCGCGGTCGCGCTCCTCTAAAGCATGCTTACTCAAAGACAGTAATCGCCTCACTTCTTCGGTGGCTATATCCGCCAGCAGTTCGTCCTTGCCGCTGTAGCGGCGAAAAAAAGTCGGATAACTCAGACCAGCAGCTTCGGTTATTTCCTTGATCGTAATCTCTTCCAGTGACCTGTATTCGAGGAGCTGAAGAAATGCATCACGCAATGCATCAATAGATCGATGTGCCCGGGCATCATTCGGCTTTCTCGGGCTGGTTGTGCGTTCTCTGGCCAATACAAATTTTCTCCGTGATGCCATCGTCGGGCAATACCACAGCCCCTTGAGCGCTGGTATTGTAGCGACAAACTGCGGTATGTTCGAGACGGGCTAACTCAGTCGTCACCTTCACAGCCATCTTCATGGGCCATCCAGTGAACGAAGCGGTGCAGTGGATACATGGCGTCGTGCGGATTGCCGATGGCACTCGGGCCGGCTTCACCCAGCCGCACCGTGCGCTGGGCGCCACCGCTGGCAAGATGGTCCCGCAACTCGGGGATGCGGCTAAAGGGGTAGACACCCACCGTCTGCGTCGCCACGTTGACATATTTCATGGCCGCCTGCAGGGAGTCCACGCACACGACATTAGAGGTCTTGCGCAGTGGATGAAAGTCCACCGGTTCCTCCGAGCGGATCGCAATACCGCGGCCGTCGGACTTGCCGAAGACAGCGTATTCATCATCCATCATCCGCATCATGTCAATCTCTTCCTTCAGCTCCAATTCCAGTGGCCGCGGGGTGCCTTCTTCCAGTCGATCGATACGGATGCGCTCGGCCAGTAAATCGCAGTATCGGTCAGCCTCCTCCGGCTCTGCCTCGATAAAGGTGAAACGACTGCAAACGCAGGCCTCCTGATTGGCCATGGCCACGTCCCGGGCATTGAGCTCCGCCGCCTGGGCCAGAGTTTCATCGGACGCGAAGGCCTCCCTGCCCACCATCGATATGGAGGTTTTCGGGTCGAATGAGACAAGTTGAAAACCCGGACCGACATACTTCATCACATTATTTATGGCGTCGCCCCCGCCCCAGGCCACCAACTTATCGAAGTACTGGGGGCGGTAGAGGACTCGTTCCACGCTCTCGTCGCCACCGGCCCAGTACACCGCAGACATGGATTTCACCACCGGATGCTCGGGGTCGATGTCGGCCATGGTGCGCAGAAACGCTACAGTTGAGAACGGGTCCGCCGAGGCCATCTTGAACACGCTGACTGACTTCACCAGGGCGCTCTGGGCAATCGACTGCATCCCCTGGACCGGCGCATTGCCCGGCAGTACGTGGACCAGCCGTGGCGCATAGGCGCGGATAAAACTGCGTCGACCGGTGTGGTCGGTGTGTGGCACCCACTCGTCCAGCGCCTTCGGATTGGGGAAATTCTGTTCCACCATTTCCCACAGGGATTTCTTGTTCAGAGATGCAGCGCCATGCTTGAGCTGGAACTCAATGGATTTCCGTGGCTGCAGGCTCACCTTTGCCAACCGGTCGATGCAGGGCTCTATGTAGGGATTGTTGTCGTCGGCCAACTTCTGGCCAGCTTCCACCAGGAAGTCGATGATCTCGGCGAGTGGCACATTGAGTAACGGCGGCAACTCAGTCCGTGGAGGCACCAGGCTGTTCAGGTCTATTGCCGGAGTGGTGAAATCCACCCCCAAGTCCCGGGAGCGATGAGTCTGGTCGCTGCCCTCGATCAATTTGCCGCCGATGAAAAATGGTGCCGAATTCACAGCAGTATCGGTCGCCGCAAGAGTCCCGGTTTCAGTTACTGTCGTCATGGTATTTCTCCTGCCATTAATGGCTTTCAATACAATTCCAGAGTAAGCCTTAGGACATGCCTCTTACGTAGGCGTCCACCGTGCCTGCACAGCCAATTTTGTCATCACCCTCCAAATCAGCATAACGTGCAATATTGTCCGCGATTGAGGGTGACCCTGCCCCACAGGCACAGGGACTAAAATCCACTTCGATGTGGTCACCGGAAATCACCCCACCCCAGCGGCCAGTCATGGAGAGATCGAAAAAGGCGGCCCGGCCCTCCACAACCCTCTTATCGACCCCCTCATCAACCGGGATAAGTTCATCGCCATTCTTATTGAGCGGCAGGCACACCACCCAGGGCGGCACATGGTAGCGCCCACCCTTCTGGCAACGTGGCATTGCCGAACCCAACTCCTGCATGCCGTACATCTGAAAGATGAAACGGGGGTTGAGATTGAACGTCTCGAAAACAAATTCCTTGAAGTCGGGTGGTAACTTTGCTCGCTTAAGGCCACCGCCAACATAGATGGCGTTCTCCGGATGGAAATCGTCGCCGCTATAGCCTTGATTCCGCACCTCCTGCGCCAGATTGAATAGATTACCCCACATTCCGGTCAGGTAAAGCCTGTCGCCCCGTTTGCCAATCATGTCCTCGGCGGCGATTTTCACGGCTCCCTCCAGTTGCTTTTCCCGCATAGCCGACTCTTTGTCATATTCGGCTATTTCATCGGGTCTGGCGGAGCCATCAGCAATGGCTTTCCTTAGCGAGATCATTTTCGAGATCGAGCCGATAGTGATAGGTGGAATTCCCGTGTCGGCCTTCGGCTTGGTCATATCGACAAAAGCCCCCATCATGGCTTGCCCCATCGCCATGTTTCGCGGCGAATGAGCGACCGTGCCATAACCGGCAAGTGTTCGCTTGTCGCCAGTACGAATATCAGATCCCCACTCCACGGCGGCAATGCCATCCTTGCCTGAAAAATCGAGATCTGCACGAGAGGCCGCGAGCATCGCCGGTTTTCCGGTAGTGCCGCTCGAGCAGGAGACGAAGATGCCGGCCTGTTCGCAGCGGCTGACCCACTCGTCCATATCGCCAACGCCCTCAAGATCGACGGTCTCCACGGGAAGGGACGATACCGTCCCCAGCCATTTGGTCAGCCGATCGAAACGTTTTTCAGTTAAAAATCGCTCGGGATAACTTTTGTAAGCGGTGTGAGGTAGCAAAAGTGGCACAGCGTCTTCCCGGCGACGAATTTCGCTGACCCCCGCCTCTGTCGCCCGGTGCTTCACAAGCTTGATGGTGTCAATCTGTTCCTGAAGCCGTTCATTCATAGCCGTGACCTGGAGATCAAGGATTTCCTCGTAAGGAAGGTCATAACAGCTCTTTTTGGAAAGATACCCAAGCAGCTCGTCAGTTGATTCGCCCATAGCGGTTCTCCACGCAGTTGTATTTAGAGACCAGCAGCCTACTATGATATATGATATAACACAAATACTAATGAGCCATACTGCCCCCTGAGTGACTAACCTTTACCGTCTGGCTTTGAAATCTGGCTCTTCTCCTGCAACGGTTTTGCCCATTGTGCGAGGCTAATATCCGGATCCACTCTCGACCATACTGAAATTCAGCGTTACCTATTTCTCGCCGCTTGTTATCATTGGCTTTCTCACAGCGGGTTACCATTCGCCGCATCTTTCACCCTGTTCAAACTTTTGCGATCTATGCTCGATTCCCATCAGCCACTGCAACTTCTGTTGACGTCTTTCAATGCTGTTATTCCTGCTTTTGGCTGGATTGTTTTCGGTATTGTCCTACGACGTATTGCCCCGGGAAGCCTGTCCGTCTTCAGGTTTGGCGAAAAATTTGTTTTTTATATAGGTATGCCGACGGTGCTGGGTATCAGCGCTTCTCAACAGGACTTTCTGGCGGTAAAACTCTCAGGCTATATTTTGGCGGGTACCGTTGCTTTCTGCGTAGTGGTGGTTGCCGCTTACCAACATGCACGCTGGCAGGGATTTTCGTTAGCTCATCGCGGGGTTGTTGTTCAGTCGGCTTATCGGGGCAATCTTGCAATTATTGGCTTCGCTCTCTGTGCCAGCGCTTTTGGTCAGCAGGGGCTCGTTCTGGCCGCTATGCCAATTGCCATATGGACCGTTCTGTTTAACATCATTGCTGTCGTACTTCTGGGTCACACCCACGGTGGTCATAGCTCGCCAATGGCCGCGGTAAAGGGTATGGCAAAAAATCCGCTGATTATTGGCATTACAATTGGCGCTGCCGTTTCACTTAGCGGGGTGGAAGCACCCGCTGCGGTTTATGACCTGGGCGACTTTCTGACCCAAACGGTGATTCCCTTTGCGCTTATCTGTCTTGGAGGCTCAATCAGTCTAAAGGCCGCAAAAAGTGCCAAGCCTGAGCTGATCTCAGCAACAGTTTGGCGGCTGATCATCGCACCACTCGTCACCGTCTTTACCTGTCTCGCATTTGGTGTACGCGGTCTGGAATTAGGCGTTACCTTTCTATTACTGGGCGGGCCTGCAGCCGTGGCCTGTCATGTGATGGTTAGTGCAGTGGGGGGAAATGGCCGGTTGGCGGCCAATATCGTGATGATAACCACGCTATTGGCCCCCATCAGTTTATCCTTGGGATTATTTTTATTGAGCTATCTGTCGCTATTGAATAACTAACCGACGAACTGGAAACAGCCGAAGGATTTTATTCACAGGCTTCGGCAAGAATAGTGCGAGCCTGCTCGACTACCGGTTTATCTATCATTTTTCCATCGACGGTGGTGGCACCTCCCGCGCTCGCCTCGAAAGCAGACATAACCCGCTTTGCCCAATCGACCTGCTCGAATGTCGGTTTATAGGCGGCGTTTACGATCGCTACCTGTTTGGGGTGAATACATAGCTTGCCACCAAAACCCAACTGGCGGGTTCGCGCTGCATCGCACTGCATCAGCTGCTCGTCCTTAAAATTAACACTCACTCCATCGATAGGTGCCTGCAGTCCGGCATAACAGCTCTCCAGGACAATTTGGGTACGCACCGCTGTCATCGCATCGGCTTCGTCGGCAATACCTGACTCCACACCAAAATCCACACTGCCAAAGGCAATTCGCACCACACCGGAAGTTGCAGCCAGCTGTCGTAGTTCCATATACCCTTTGACGGTTTCAACCAACGCAATAACTCGACGCCCCGGTAATGCCTCGACGACACGACCAATAGAATCCCTATCGGCTTTAGCCAACATGACCGTGGCTGTCGAGTATGTCTTCAGCATATGAAGATCATTGCTGAACCAGTCTGTATCCGCCGCATTAATTCTCACCCCAGCGGTATTTCCCTCGACCAGCCACGCTGCAGTAGCCTCTCTTGCGAATGCTTTCGACTCAGGCGATACCGCATCTTCGAGATCGATAATAATTTCATCGGCACCCGTGTTGATTGCCTTGATAAATCGATCAGGCCTATCACCTGGAACGAACAATAAACTGCGTGATAACTTATCCACTATTTGGTCACTCAAAATGGTCACTCAAAATTTACATCCGTCGACTGGCTAATCTGACAAAAACGCTTAAAGCTTTCCATAGCAATTTCGTGCTCCTTGGTGGTCAAACCACAGCAACAGTCTTCCAACACAACAATTTCATAATCACGGTCATGGCCTTCACGCACCATCGCCTGAACCACTGCGTTAGTAGAAATTCCTGAACAGTAAATGCGCTTAATATTATTCGCACTGAGAATGGCATCCAGGGTTGTCGCGTAAAAGGGACTGACGCGATGCTTAACAATGTCGAAATCTTCCGGGCGTTGGTCCAAATCAGGGTGCGTCTCTGTACCCCAACCTCCCAACTTGAAAATATCGCTTTTGCGGGCACCGGAAAAGATAGGAGAATTCGGCGGGCACTCGCGATAATCAGGTGAAAAGCCGACTCTAACAAATCCTACAGGGATTCCGGCAGCGCGGGCTTTATCAATAGCGACACGAGTATTTTCTACGATACGACGTTCCCGCGCCTGCTGCCCATAGGGTGCATTACCATTAGGACCATCCGCGTGCACCAGGTCGTTCATCATATCGAGAACGAGATAAATCGAGTTACTCATCAGCTTTATCCTTTATTGATAGATTAATCTCTTTGAATTGGGTTCTTACTTTTCTACAGCCAGCCTGAAAGAGCTACCACTTTAAAAGATGATTTCTCGATTTTCAAAATCGGCTCGCTGACTGGAAGACAAACCCAACAATTCTCCAAAGACATAATCTTCATCCTGGCCCAGTTCTGGCGTGCCTCGGTGTATGCCCGCTTCTGTCGTTTTGGAGAATTTTACCGGCGACCCAACGGCGTAGCGTTTTTCTACGCTGGGATCATCTACCTCCACTAATGTCTTGCGCTCATGCAGGTGTGAATCATCGGCAATGTCCTGCATCGTCCATGAGACATGAGCACAAACACCGACTTGCTGTAATTGCGCCGCCGTTTCATCAGCATTGCAATCGGCTAACCATTCAGTCATCAAGGCATCCAGCGCACGCTGATGTTTTTTACGCCCCATAACCGTCACAAAACGCTCATCCAACCATTTATCGCTGCGTCCCAAGGCCTTAACCAAAGCGCGCCATTCATTGTCATTTCGAACGGCTATGGTGAGCCAGCGATCAGGATCTGCCGTCGCGTAAACTCCATGCGGGGCCATTTCCAGATCGCCATTGCCGGGTCGAACCGGCTCCTGCCCCAGGCTGGCCAGCAACAGGGCATCACCAATCATCGCCGAAGACACTTCGCGCGCGGCGAGATCAATATACTGGGCCTTGCCAGTACGCCTATGCTGATGAAGCGCAGCAATCAAGGCAAAGGCCGCGTGAAAGCCTGTCGTATGATCCATTACATGACGCATTTCCACCGGCGGGCCATCAGAATAACCCGTCATCGAACCCAGCCCACCCCAGGCACCAAACAGCGGGGCGTAACCCGCATAGTGGGAGTCCGGCCCGGTTTGCCCGGAGGATGACAGGGATAGCATCACCAGATCCTGTTTAACCTTACAGAGCTCATCAAAATCCAAACCCAATCGTTTCATCACACCGGCGCGAAAACTCTCAGCCGCCACATCGGACACGGCAACGATTTTTTTGGCCAGTTCGACCGCTTCAGGTTTCTTTAAATTTAAGCGCACTGAGAGCTTGTTTGCTGACACTTGATCAAAGGTCGCGGCACCCATCCGGCCATAAACCGCATGCGGTTTTCTAAAGGCATCGGGGCGGAATTGACTTTCTATCTTGATGCATTCAGCCCCCAGCTGGGATAAAACATGGGTGGAAAAAGGGCCTGCAGCATGAATAGTGAAATCCGCAATGCGCACTCCCGACAAAGGTGCTTTAGCCTTATTCATACTCCAACTCCACTTCCAACTCCCCCAGGGCAGGCACCGCGCCAGAGAACGCTAATGGCGATTGCCGAAATTGATAGGGAGCCAACAATAGCTCGGCTTCGCGGCCATCCTGCAACTGCGCGTTTGCAAACAGCCCCCGCGAGCGTTCATGATCGCCATTAAACACATCTTCCGGTGTTCGATATCGGCCGATCGGCACACCCAACTCCTGAGCACCGTGAACAATTTCATCGGCATGATGCAGTAACATCCATTCCCTGATGTGACCGTTAATTTCATCGCCCCGTCGGCTGCGCTCAAGTGGGTCTTGCAGCGCTTCGTCTGTGGCCCAATCAGGGCTTCCCAGCAGCTGAACCAGACCTTGCCACTGGCGATCCTCCAGGGTTAATAACTCGACATAGCCTTCCTTGGTTTTGAACACGCCACCGTAGCGAAAGCTTCGTGTCGAACGGTGCTCAAGCGAGCCATCACCGAGCCGCTGCAGTGCAAAGGCGCCACAGAGTAAGGTCGCATCCTGAGTTGAGACATCAATAAACTGACCGCCCACTTCAGGCACCACCCACAGGGCCGACAGCGCTGACAGCGCCGCAACACAACCGCCCTGATATTCGGCAAAGTGACCATAGATTTTTAATGGGGGACGATCGGGAAACAATTGCTGTGAATAACCATTGGGCAGCAGAAAGCCTTCGCCACTGGCGTGGATCAGGTTAACTTCTTCACCATCCCAGCCCGACTTGGGACCGCTGGCACCGAAGGGCAAGACACTGACATGAACCAGCGCAGGAAAGCGCTCGGCAATAGTATCAGCATCCAGACCAAAGCTCTTTCGCTCAGCAAGAGGCGTATCGTCGATAAAAATATCGGCGGTTTCTAACTGAGCGGCCAACAGATTAACACCTTCTGCCGACCTCACATCGCAGACCATGCTACGTTTGCCAACGGACAAATACGCAAACAGGGCGCTGTCTCCAGAGCCATCATCCAGCAGCGGAGGCGCTTTTCGCAGGGCTGAACCACCTTTGGGCTCGACCATAATGACCGAAGCACCCATGGTGGCCAGCAAGCGACCGGCATAAGCGGCCGCCGCGTTTCTCGATCTCTCGACCACACGATAACCGGCCAGCGGCAAGCTATCGTGTTCGTTTACCTTAGATTGTTGCATCCGCCACTGTCCCCGGAAATTTGACGAGGAGTCTTAACGAACAACAGGCAGTTCGAGGTCGCAGCCGGAGCCATCAATAAACGCAGGCAGGCTAACATCACGTGAAGGCAGTGCTACTGTCGCCAGTCCCGGTGTGGTGACTTCGCCGCGCTGGTTTTCCGCTGCGATCTCAATATCCACCAGTGGGGTATTGTCTTTCACATATTTCTTGACCACTTTACCTTTACAGAAAGTGGTGTCGCCCATAATGTTAAAGCGACGCATTTGCGTACGAACACGCTTCAGTACGCCAGCATCACCCATCCAGTTAGTGACCAGAGTACACATCCACGCCGAGCGCTGAGGACCATAATCGTAGGTTCCAGGTACGCCCACATCTTTAGCCGTTGACTCACGGTGGTGACCGATACCAGTATATTCAACACCGCCGCCCGCTTCAGGGTTACGGAAGAAGTGGCCCGGGTGCTTAACGGCAGCCTGCAACACAACGCCGTGGGTGTGACCGCGGCCACAGCCAACCAGAAAGCCCATGGTATCCATTAGTGACAAGGGACCGCGGGCGATGGTGGGCAACTCTTCACCGACCTCAACATCTTCCCAATAACGAGTGTGTTCGCCGCGAATGTTTTTAGGCTCGTCCAGCACCATCTGATCAATTGTGTCGTGCTCTTCGTTGGTGTACTCGTGAGTCTGAATTTCATTGTATTTGCCGGTATCGCGAGCTGCTTTACGCTCGTGACGCGTACAGGTACCCAATGCACGGGCCACCAGCTCGCTGCGCTGGTTGTAGTAACAGGCTTCTACATATTGCAGTACCAGACGACCAGAAAACTTGCTTTGTTTTTCCTCTACGCCAACTACACGCTCAATGGCGTTAATGCGGTCGCCCGGGCGAACATGCCGGAACAGCTCCCAATCATTACCGGCATAGAAACCATGAACACCTGACAAGCCCCAGCGGGTGCGGCCCAACCAGCCATAGGCCATAGGGAAGTTTGGATGAGCAATCTGCGAGCCGTAACGCGAGGCTGCACCATAACCCGGGTCGCGGTACAGCGGATTAAGGTCACCAATACCGTTACACCAATTGCGCAGCGTGTCGGCGGTTGCATCTTGCAGGTAAGGCCCTTCGGGACGTAACTGCAAGCCAATCATCGCCTTCGCTTTCGCAATGGCTTCGTCTGTAATTTTGCCTTCGGCAGGTGCGTTTTTGTTCTCGCTCACGTTATTTCTCCATTAAAAAAAGCATTTGATCGAAGCGTAGAGCCTCGACTATCGCTATTAAGATTTTGTTGTTAACCATGATTGTTCATTGTTAACCACAGTTGCTCGCTGTTAACCAAGGTTGACAGAGCAGCTAATTGACCACTCGCCCTAACCAGAAAAACCCACCACCAGACAAAGAGTAAGACCACCAGTGAGATAAACTTAATATATAATGCATTATATTTTTTATGAGGTCAATTCCACATTCTATCCATTATTCACCCCACTCAACTCGCGACTAGCAGGGCTTTCTAGTAGAGTAATGTCAAACCCGGCCGCGGCCAGTCTACAGCCAGTAAATGGCCATAACCGGACAGGGTGATATAAGCGGTTTGGCGGTCAGCACCTCCAAAACAAATATTGGTGCAATAACCTTCCGGCGCCCGATGAAACTCCAACAGCTCACCTTCGGGTGAGAACACACTGATGCCACCATTGACCAGGGTAGCGACACAGATATTGCCGCCCTCCTCTACAGCCAATGAATCAAACCGCTGATAACCGGGAAGGCCATGCACTAACTGCCCCCCATTGGGCGACGGCCAGGCCTCAAGCCCCACCTCGCCAACACCGGTGATTGGGTATTGCCACAGGCGGCTGGTTTCGGTCTCAGACACGTAGACAGTCTTCTCGTCCGGCGACAGGCCTACCCCATTGGGAGTGAGTAAATGCCTGGCCGCCTGACGAATAAAACTGCCATCGGTTTTCGCGTAATACAGGAAACCCTGCATAATGCGGTCATCAAACTTCTTGCCAAAATCGGTAAACCAGAACCCACCCTGACGATCAAACACAATGTCATTGGGGCCATGCAATGGCACCCCATCGCAATGGGTATACAGCACCTGCACTTCACCGGTTTCGATATTGACCCGCTGAATAGACCCACCCTGATAATCATCCGGCACCCCCGTGGGGCGAGAGTAGCCCTCATCGGTGCGCCAACTAAAGCCACCGTTATTGCAGACATAGCAATAGCCATCAGGCCCTATCGCTGCACCGTTAGGCCCACCTCCCAACTCTGCGACCACGGTTAATGTGCCATCAGGCATGACACGCGTCAGGCGCCCACCTTTTATCTCAACCACGATGACAGAGCCGTCGGGCATGGCAATCGGACCTTCCGGAAATTCCAATTCAGTGGTGAGCAATTCACCTTTTAACGTCAACTGTTTCATCTCACACCTCGGCTTATCTTTATTATGTTAATCAATGCCTGCAGATAGCTGCCTTACCCTTCCTTGCCGGCCGCGTCGATTTGAATATCCCGCTCAATAATATCGATGACAGCGGGGTAGTAGCGGCCAGCCCAGCCGTTTTTAGCCGTCGTTTCGTAATAGCGTTCTGCCATACCTGCAACACGGGCGGACACACCGACTTCTGCCGCAAGTTCCAGCACATAGCCGAGATCCTTCACGACATATTCAGGTGGAAATGACTTCTCTGGAAACTCACGGGGCATCAGCGACTTGTGACCATGATTGCGTAATGCAAAGCTATCCCCCGACCCCTTGGAAACCGCATCCAGTAAAACGGCAGCTTCCACGCCAGCCCGCTCTGCCACCACCATCATTTCGGCCAGCGCCAGCGTGTTCTCAAAGACCAGGGCATTATTTGCCAGTTTGACCACTTGGCCACAACCCGTTGCACCACAATGCGTTACGTCGGTACCCATATAAAACAGTAGCGGCTCTATACGTTTGAACAGTGCCGGCTCTGCCCCTACCATGATACTTAACTCACCGCGTTGAGCCGCCTCGCGGGTCCGGGCTACCGGCGCATCAACAAACTCCACCTGCTTCTCGGCAAGACGACTTGCAATAGAGCGCGCCGACGCCACCGCCGTGGTACTCAGATCTACAATCACCGCAGGGCAAGTACTGCCGGAAGCTAAACCTTCAGCGCCAAGACAAACCTCTTCAACCTGAGATCCGCCGGGCAGCGACAGAAATACAATATCTGCCTTTTCTGCAACCTCTTTTATTGAACTTGCTCGTTGTGTTTTTGTGCCATCGAGCGCGGCAAAAGCGGACTCATAGGCGTCAAAAGCGATCACTTCACCATCATGCTTTTGTGCCATATTGCGACACATGGCCCCACCCATAACGCCCAGCCCGATAAAGCCAATGGTAGAAAATTCAGTTTTTGACATGCGTTTCTCCTTCACTCAGCTGCACTCAAGCGCCAACAAGCTACCCGGGAAATAGGACCTAGCATTATGTGCTTGCACCCGACACGGCTCGAGCCAATCGTTACTTATTATGTTTTACACCTAACTAACGGTGCTGCTCAAATGACAGCACTACTTAAAGATAGCAGTAGCCGACGTTGCCAGCTCACCATCGGGACCGCGCGCCCAGATAGCCAGCGTATTGGCATCTTCCTCACGGCCTTCCAGTGTGAAGGCGCGATCGACAAACAACGGCGTCACACCACGAAAATCAAAACCCACCATGGACCGCCCCGCCCCATGCTGAACGGCAAAACGCTGCAGTAAAGTAGCAATCAGGGGGCCCTGTACAACCAGGTCCGGGTAGGCTTCTTCATCCCGAGCGTAGGCCTGATCATAGTGAATACGGTGACCATTAAAGGTCAACGCAGAATAGCGAAACAATAGCGGAGTAGTCGGCACCACGGTTTGGCTCCAGCTAGCCTTATCCTCATGGGGCTTCGGTGCAGATAAAGGTGACCCCGGCGGAGTCGCCTCTTTATAGACAATATCCTGCTCCTCAATAATACTGTCCACACCATTACTGGCAGTGGTGTGCCGAACAGTCACAAAGCACAGCGCGCCGCGCTTACCGGACTTGTTAACCACCTTAAGAATTTCACTTTTGCGGGAGGCCGGTGCACCTACAGGCAATTCCGCCAGATATTGAATCCGGCTGCCCGCCCACATACGTCGAGGCAATGCGACTGGCGGCAAAAATCCCCCTTTGGCAGGGTGACCATCAACACCCAGCTCACTCTGGCGAACCTTAGGATTAAAAAACAACCACTGCCAGCCTGGCGGCAAAGCTTCCCCTATCCCGGGAGCACGGTCTAAGTCCATTGCTGCCGCCATCGCTTGCATAACGGACTCGTCAATAGTTTCTGAGCGGACCTCTTCCCGTCCAACCCATGCTTCATTATTATTACTATCTGTCACAAAATCCTCCCCTCTCGCAAATTGCTCGTGCTCTTACCAATCCTCACTCTTAGCAACCCGCACTTTTACCAGGCAGTCAGAAAACGGCAATCTGTAAATTTGAAAAATAATATATTATATATAATGCATACTTTCTACTAAAACTTACCTTAGCGGCTAAACTTATCAAGAAGCTATGTTTTGTCTGCCGAGGGCTGGAGATTGGGCACAAAGATTAACCCTGCTGCCAAACCCACCGCCATAAATCTGAAAATGGGGTAACAGTCCCCAGGACAACGCCTTAGCGACACTAGCCTCTGGCCTAAAATCAGCAGGGGCGCTAGACTTGCACCCCCCTTACTCACATGAGACGGTGACTAACAGCACAATGATGGACTACAGAACCAAAGAAGAGCAGGTAGCCGACCTGCTGCGCGAGCGCATCATCTCCGGTGTATTTCCCCGTGGCTCCCGGCTAAAACAAGCCGATATTGCCGAGGAGCTCGGTATCAGCATTACGCCCGTGCGGGAAGCCTTGAAAATGCTGGAGGCCGAGGGCTATATTAGTCGCGACTCCTATAAAGGCGCCCAGGTTGTCCCCTTCGACGCCGAAGCCTCCGGCGAAATACTCCAGCTGCGCCTGCTTCTGGAGGCCCGTCTGGTACAGGGTGCCATCGAAAAAGTAACCGCCAAGGACTTGAGCGAACTTCGCACACTGGCTAAAGAGTTTGAAGACACCTTTGCCAGCGGTAATCGCCCCGCCGCTCGCGGTATCAATTACCGCTTCCATCGGCGCCTTTACGACATCGCCGATATGCCACGCACTTTACACTTCGTACAGATTTTATGGGCCCGCTACCCCTTTGACCTGATCAATGCCGCCAGAGGCAGAGGGGAGGATGCCGTTCAGGAGCACGAGGAAATCCTCAACGCGTTCACAGCCAAAGACACCACCGCAGCCATGATGGCCATGCGTAAGCATATTGAATCTGGCTGGGATGTACTGAAAGCAGAGGCCGCCGCTTCGCAATAGCAAGCGGCACGATCAACCCATACGACCTAACGATTTAATAAAGCTGGATCCCCGCCTTCGCGGGGATGACAGTTCTTAAGTAAGCGCCATTCCAATCAGCCCTCTTTAATCGATTGACTTATTTATTAGCCGGGCTTCCGCACCTTTGCCCAGGTGAACTCATCGTCACCAGCCACTTTCACCGCTCCCTGTGATAATAAGGTATCACACTCGGCCTCTGTGTAACCTAGCTCCATGAGCACTTCGACGGTATGCTGCCCCAACTCGGGGGGCGGCAAATCAGGAACCACTTCAGCTTGTCCCGGAAACTCCGGTACCTCAAAGGCCAGCCCGCGAAAATCCACCTCTCGCAGCTTGCCGGGCTGCCGCGCCTGGGGAGATTCCAGCACCCGCTCAATGGGCACGACTTCATTAAAGCCCACTCCCACTGCCTGCAAACAGGTAACCAGTTCATCGTAGGGTAATTGGCCAACCGCCGACTTAACCGCCAGCTCAACGCGCTCCCGCTGCTTTTTGCGACCGCGCAATTTATCCAACTCGGCGTCGTTGCCCTCGGGCATATTCAGGGCCTTAGTAAGCTTTTTCCAATGGGTATCGGTGATAACCAGCAGATAAACCCAACGTCCATCGGCAGATTCGTAGGCCCCATAGCCCGGCATGGCAAATTCACCACCCGCCTCTTTCTCCGGGCGGCCTAATAGCTGAGTCTTTAACTGCACACCGGCAAGGTCCCGGGCGGCAAGGTGAAGGCCCGTTTCATATAGGCCAATCTCAATACGGCGATCATCGGCCGTCGGTGCTGGATTCAACAGTGTTGCCATGATGCGAATCACTGCATAGGTGCCGGCAAACTGGTCATGATACGAAGGTCCTAACCGACTCGGCCGTCCATTGATACGGTGGTCATCCATCACCCCGGTTGAAGCCTCAGCCACCGGGTTGGTAGCCAGATCTTCCTCCTGAGGCCCTGCCGCATACCCGCGAATATGACAGTAAATCAGCTCCGGATTGACCTTTGCCACATCCTCGGCCGAGACCTTGAGCTTGCGCGCTGATCCCGGCGCAAGGTTGTGAATAAAGACATCGGCCGTGGACAGCAGCTTATAGAAAACCTCCAGACCCTGAGGCTCAGCTAAGTTGATCGACACCCCCTTCTTGCCGTGGCTGTAGGCGATTATTGTGCCACTGGGCCCACCGCGAATAAGCGACCGCGTGGTATCACCACTGGGCGGCTCCACCTTGATAACCTCGGCCCCCAACTGCGATAGAATGTGAGTGGCGAAGGGTGCCGCCACCATAGTGCCTAGCTCGATGATGCGACGACCTGCAAGCGGTAGATGACTCATATGAATGCTTCCAATAAAAAATAATGCACTATATATTATTTACAGAATAACAACAATTCAACTGAATGCGCGAATAAGAGCAGCTACTTCTTTCCTTGTCCTGAGGTCTGTCTGTACCTACATTAAGGGCGCCTCTATCTAATCCAAACTCTGGCGAGAGGTTGCTTCCTTCGGAACAGATTTTCGAGACCGTATTCAGCAGGGATGCTGAATACGAGCCCTCAGGGATGGGCTTGCGGCGCGTCTCGAAAATCTGCTCCGAAGGGAGTGGCCGGAAAGGTAGCATCAAAACCTATTGAGCAGGTGCAGGATCACTCTTACAATCGCCAAAGACTTTCACGATATGGGATTCTGGCAACTTTTCCGTCATCAGCGACACCACAACCGTCAACAACACTCCCACAATTTCCCCCAATACCGCACAGGAATAGGGATTAGGACCCTGATGAGCCAACCAGCTTGCTGCAAGGTGCAATAGCTTATCGTCACCAAACCAGTTCGGATCAATCAACCCCGCATGTAACACCACGAAAGCAATGGCCCCACCTAAAAAACCGGCCAAGGCCCCCTTGCGCGTTACCCCACGCCATAAAACACCCAGTACCAGAGGCCCAGCCAAAGCGGCCATCATTCCACCCAGGCCGATCCACACCAGTAGCAAGACATTCATCCCCATAAAGTTCCAGGCCAGAATGGCCGAAATCAACAGAGTCGCCAGTGTCGCCCAACGGCTGATCCTGAGCGTGTTGACTTCAACTTCGGCCTGACTCAGTTGCGCATGCCAACGACGAGCCAGGCTCCGCCGATAGATGTCATTGGCTATCACCTGACTACTGGATATGATCAGACCATCCGCAGTAGACATGACCGCCGAAAGCACACCGATACCCAACAACGCCGCCACCCAGGTGGGGAAGACCTCAATAAAAAGCGCAGGAATCGCCTGATTACCACCCAGGCCCGAGACAATCAGCTCATCGCCAATCAGGGCTCGAATCAACAGCCCCCCCAAACCAATGGCTGGCAGCAGCATCCCCATAGCAAACACTAGAATAATGAATCGAGACCGCTGGGAACCGCCCTTCAGTGCCCACAACTTATTGCCAAGATGTGGTAACAAGCCCAAAGGCACCGTGGATAACAACAGGCAAAGCACTGACCACCAGGATTCAACCAGTGGCACATCGGGGTTGAGCACCCGTGTAAAATTAGGATCCTGCGACTCCAGATTGGCGATCAATCCCGACAATCCGCCCTCAACCCCATGCCCGGTAAGAAATAAATACAACACCAAAATGGCCAACGCCAGCATCAACATGCCCTGCACCCCGTCCGTCAGGATGTCCGCATGCGCTCCTCCAGCCATGACATAAATCAGTAATACACCACAGGTAATAAAAATCGCCCACTGTGGCTCAACCCCTAACATGGTTTCAAACATCACCAGGCAAGAGACTAGCTGGCCAGCCAGATAAAAGAATAACAACAGTGAAAATAATGCGACGATTAAACGAAGGGCTTCCGACTGATAACGATCGCCCAGATACTCGGGTATTGATCGACTGCCAAAGGCATTCCCGCCTCTGGATACCAACGTCATACAGATTAAAACACCGGCATAGGCGCCAATCGGATAGAGAAATAAAATCCACAAAGAGGAAAGCCCGGTGTTATAGGCAATACCGGGGATACCTATAAAAGTAGCCCCGCTGGCCGTCGTAGCCGCAAAGGCAAAAGCCAGAAACAGCGGACCGTAGCCCCCTCTGGCCGTGGCAAAATCATCCGCATTCTGTACCCGCTTCTGACCTAAATAGCCAAATGAGAGCATACCGCCGATATAGACCAGTAAAAAAATCCAGGACCACAAAAGTAATTCACTACTAAACATCCCTTCCATACAAGGCCCCAACTATTATTTTTTCTATGCCTTTATTATTGTCAAACTAACAATTATGTTTCTTAAAAAGCCAAACTGATGGTGTGAATAGCAACAAACCATACACAAAATATAATGCACAATATATACTTTGCACCTCTAAAGATAAATACGCGTAGCATGATGCCCCTTGAGCGGATCATACATCCAGGGGATCACAGGAGAACTTCATGGCAATACAATACCAACTTTTCATTGATGGCAACTGGCGGGACAGCTCCGACGGCCAGACTATGCCCGCCATCAACCCCTTCAACCAGGAAGTCTGGGCAAGTATTCCCGTCGCCACTGCCGCCGATGTCGAAGAGGCTATAGCCGCCGCGCGCAAAGCCTTCGACACACAATGGAAACACACCACCGGCGGCGAGCGTGCCAAACTGCTAAACCGGCTGGCCGACCTGCTGGATGAAAACGCGGATCACATTGCCCTGCTGGAAACCACGGACAACGGCAAAGTTATTCGGGAAACCCATTCTCAGGTGGGCTATGCCGCGCGAATCTTTCGTTACTACGCCAGTTACGCTGACAAGATCTGCGGCGATGTCGTCCCCGTCGATCAGAAAGGCCTGCTGGACCTCGCGCTGCGTGTACCCTACGGTGTCATTGCCGCAATCACTGCCTGGAATTCACCGATTGCCATTCTGGCGAACAAACTACCCGCCGCACTTGCCGCGGGCAACTGCATCGTGATCAAACCGTCGGAACATGCTTCCGCCACCACGCTGGAAATTGCCAAGCTGGCTGAGCAAGCAGGCTTTCCACCGGGTGTCATCAATGTCGTCACCGGTGCCGCTGAAGTTGGCAAGGCGCTGGTAGGCTCCAAAAACGTAGACAAAATCAGCTTTACCGGCAGCCCTGCCGTCGGACGCCTGATTGCCTCGGCAGCGGGCAGCAATCTGCGCCCAGTGTCACTGGAGCTGGGGGGTAAGTCACCGAATATTATTTTTGCCGACGCCAATCTGGACCGGGCAATTGTCGGAGCCCTTGCCGGCATCTATGGTGCCACCGGCCAAACCTGCATCGCCGGCTCGCGCCTGCTGGTACAGCGCCCGGTTTACGATGAAGTGGTCGCCCGACTAGCTGAGCGCGCACAACAAATTGTGATGGGTGATCCTCGGCTGGCAGCCACCGAAATGGGCACTGCGGCCAACCAACCTCAGTTCGATCGCATACTTGAGTTTATCAACCTGGCGAAAAAAGACGGCGCACAATTGGTTACCGGTGGCGAGCCAGCCCGCGATGGTGAACTGGCCAATGGGCTCTTTATCCAACCGACTATTTTTGCCGATGTGCGTAATGACATGCGGGTAGCGCAAGAAGAAATTTTCGGCCCTGTGCTATCGATTATTCCCTTCGATGAGGAAGAAGAAGCGGTAGCTATTGGCAATGATTCGCCCTTCGGATTGGCCTGCGGCGTCTGGACAGAGAGCCTGTCGCGCGCCCTGCGAATGATGCATGCCATGCACACCGGCGTAGTCTGGATTAACACTTACCGCGCCTCGGCACCACAGGCGCCCTTCGGTGGCATGAAAGACAGCGGGTACGGTCGCGAGCGAGGCGAGCAGGGCATTCTCGAATTCACCACCAGCAAAAATGTCATGATCGACTTTTCCAATGATAATCGCGATCCATTCGCGATGAAATTTGGCTAAGGTCATTTCACCTGCCAGGGCCGAAAGGCCCTGCGTTATCACCTCGCATTTAAATCTCAAACAGCACATCCGTTCGAATAATATACTTTGATCCTTCCATGATGGTCTCGCCACTGTGTATACAGTGCAAGGGGTGTGTTCCATGAGGGAAGCACAGGACAGCGCCTGCGGGTGTATGAACATCCACTTCAAGCACTTTATTATAGTATTTTGCCGGTGTTGAGGTATCATCAGCGTTCACACGAAACCGAGTGGCTCCTCCGCTATAATCATCATTAAGAAAAATCAAAAAGCTCATCAAACTAAATCGGTCAGGATAAGCATTGCCCACCAGCTTGCCATCAATTACCCGACTGCCAGGCCAAGCGCCATCCGAGTGAAATTTAAAAAAGTCATCAACTTCGTAACGGTAAAATCGAAAACGAGCATTTAAACCCAGCGATTTTTTTCCATTTGAAATATTAAGGTTTTGATTCAATATTGGCTCAACCCGCTGCCAGATCAAGCTATCGGTGAGTTCGTCTGTTACCCAAACAGTATTGTGGTTATGTCGAATTTCCCTGGGTAAAGAAATCGCCGCATCTTTTTGATAACCCAATGCCTCACTTAGAGTAATAAGCCTCTGACATTCGGTAGCCGTGAGTACATTCAGCAATTGAAAAGCGCCGGGAACATCCACAACCCTTTTACGTATTACACAATTAGCCGAGTGGTTTTCATCAAGTTGTAGCGGGTTATTGTGGCTGCTGGCCCAGACAGGCAACGCTGATTGTTCAGCGCCAACTTCATGGGCAACCACGTAAAATGAAGATGTTAAATTTGCGCCCATAGCATTCAACTTATTCAATTTGTTAGCTTAAAAAGCTTTGATTTTTTCTGACAAATATCCTTTTCTTTACTAGAACAGTATAGTATTCGGCTTGGCAATAATATGAAGCGCCATACCTCGTTATACAGCCATGAAAAGTACTAATATCAGCAAGCACCATCATCATAATATCAATAATTAAGGAAATCACATGACTGACGCTGACAAAGCTAGCAACCGAGTTCCGGAAATTCTGCACATAAACGCCATCACTCCAGTGCAATGGTTGATCCTGACCCTATGCATGATCGCCAGCATGATCGAAGGCTTTGATATTGTGGTAATTGCCTATACAGCTCCAGCCATCAGTCAGGATTTGAATATCGCTTCCAGTGAACTGGGCATGGTTTTTAGCGCCGGCGTATTCGGCATGACACTGGGTGCGATGTTTCTGGCCTCGCTGGCTGATCGCTATGGTCGACGCATTGTGGTGAGTTCAATGCTTTTTATCGCCGGGCTTGCTACCTTCGCTATCATTTATTCTGAGACTGCCGCTGAGCTGATCGCCTTGAGAGCTTTTGCCGGCATTGCGCTGGGAGCTTTAGTCGCAACCTTACCTGCGCTGATCGGCGAGTACAGCCCGAGTCGATATAGAACCTTGATTATTTCGATCATGATTGCATCCGCTAATTTTGGCGGCTTTGCCGGAGGGCTGATCGTTGCGGAGATCATTGATCAGGGCTGGCGACAGATTTTCCTCTATGCGGGCGCATTCACTATGATCATCGCCCTGATGATCCAGTTTCTAATTCCTGAATCACCGGTATTTACCATCAAACGCAATCGACCCGGGGCATTGGAGCAGGTAAACAAAGCGCTGAGCTATATCAGGCAACCGGTATTATCGGCCCTCCCCAGCCTTCAACACACCACAAAACAGGAGTCATCGACAGTTGCGTCGCTGCTTACACCAGAGCGAAGATCGACCACGCTGCTTATCTGGTGCGCTTTCTTTCTGGCCTTTCTGGTGGTTTATTTTATCAGTAGCTGGATGCCGCAAATTCTTTCGACGGCGGGTTTATCCCAGCAACAGGCGATTCAAGGTTCTACCGCTCTACCACTCGGCGCAATCGCTGGGAATATTCTGATTGGCTGGCTCGCCGCGCGTTGGCCACTGGGTCGCTTGATTACTATCGCCTTTCTCATTGGCGCCATCAGTATGGCAATCCTCGGCGGGGTTCAGCCATATATTCAGACCATTCCATTTTTGCTGATCTGGCTGATTTTATTTATAACCGGCGTATCGGTGTTAGGTGCTTTTGGCAATTTGTATAATGTATCCATGGCCGTTTACCCGGTTCACATTCGTGGCACGGGCCTTGGCTGGTCAGCGGGACTTGGCCGGGCTGGTGCCGTTAGCAGCCCAATACTCGCAGGATTCCTGGTAGCTGCCGGACTGTCAACGCCGACCCTGTTTTTTCTCTTTGCCGCCCCTGCACTGATTGCCGCGTGGAATGTTAGCAACATTAAAATTAAAGAGCTGTAAAATTCAGGAACTATAAAATTGAGGAGCTGTAAAATTCAGGAACTATAAAATAAAGGAGTTACCGCAAATTCTGTTCAGCATTTTTACAGTATTAGTTCGGTATTAGTTAGAAGTCATCCTGCGACTACGCTGCAACCACTGAATCCAGCTGTCGATTTTTTCCCATAACAGCGACCTGGTACCGGCAAAATTATGCAGATGCCCCATTGCTGGACATTCAAAAAGATCCACAGAGTTTGTTGATAGATAGGCTCGTGGCTCCCCCTTCAAATCAGCAATGACATCTCTCTCGGCAGCTGCGATTAAAACTGGCACATCGACAGCTGCCGCTTCTGACGCAAATATCGCAGGTGTCATAATGCAATTGATCAAGCCTGGTGTAGTTGCCGATAACCACGGTGAAGGTTTAGCACCGTGCGCAGCCAGATGCTCGAGCACATCGTCATAAAAGTAAATCCAGCGATTGGCTTCCTCCGAACGGTTAGCTAACACATCATCGGGTGATGGCTCTTTACCGTGGAATTTGCGGTAAGTTTCAACAAACACGGGTTCATTAAGCATCACCGTATGACCCGCACCGCCCTCAGCTGGAATTCGCCAGGCCGCCACAATCGGATCCTGACCAGCCAAGGTGGGCGTTCGATTGTATAAGGCGCTAAATCCCAATATTGCCAGGCCGTCATAACAGTGAAAATGACCCTGTTGTTTAACCGTTAGGCAAGCTCCCATGGAATGCCCAATCCCAATCTTCAAGGCATTTTCCAGAGCAGGGAATGCCTTATCTAAGGTACCCGTTTTAAGTTGTTCAAAAACCGCCTCTTCTGCGGCCTGATTAGCTTTCACTACAGTCGCAAAATCCAGCCGTGAACAGGGCTCATGGACACTGCTTTCTCCAACCCCCAAATGATCCAGGGAAACGAACACCACACCTCTGGCTGCCTGCCACTCCGCTTGAGCCCCGGAAGCAGGTCCGGGTAAGTCCGCTGTAAAATAGTGTCTGGTGAGCCCTGCCCCCGGCTTGGCAAAACAGACAGCGGTCGGGTTTGGCAGTTGATCCAGGTCCGGCAAATGTACTGTGACAGCTATATGTGCAGGGTCACCTAATGCTGCCGCTTCGCTCACATCAATAGTCAGGTTTAATATTTTCACAGTGTATTCTCTTTTCTTTTTCTGCTCTGCCATTCAGCCTGGGAATTTTAGATGTTAGTTGCCAGGCATTTTAATTGTTAGGTATTTGCTGCGCCGTTCGCCAAGATGTGTGCGCCAGAAACCCAGCTTGCTTCTTCGGAGGCAAGAAAACAGACTACTGAAGCGATTTCCGATGCCTGACCAATACGACCAAAGGGCGAAGCATTTTCAAAGTAACTTTTATAACCGTCTGGCGCGCTGTCCATCATACCTGGGCTGGTTGCTCCGGGTATTACGGTATTAACCGTCACCCCATTTTTCCCGAGCTCTTTGGACCAGGATTCTGTCAGCGACTTAATCGCCACCTTCGTCGCTGAATACACACCGCTGCCAGCAACTGGATACTCTCCCAGGCTGGAGCCGATATTAATAATACGCCCACCATTGCCTAAGCGCGTTGCGGCTTCACTGGCAATATAGAGAGGACCCAGCAGGTTAATGCCCAGCATCTGTTGCACGTCCTCATCATCAAGGGCTGGCAGCGTGCCACCACCACTGACCCCTGAGCTATTGACTACAATATCCAGTTTTCCAGGTTTAGCATCAATCTGCTCAAATAATTTTTTCACCTGACTACGATCGGAAATATCCGCCTGATACGCGATAGCTTTTCCCCCATTGTCGATAATCGTTTTAACCACCTCATCTGCTCCCTGCCGACTGGAGGCATAGTGCACGATCAAATACGCACCTTCGAAAGCCAGCTTCAGTGCAATTTCTCTCCCCATGCCTCGCCCGGCACCAGTGACTAAGGCCACTTTATTGCTTAGTTTTTTTTCGGTTGATTTGTAATCGTCTAAATTTGTCATCAATTATGTTCCCGTAAAAACTACCCTTAAATGTTAAGGGCGTGCTCACCATGAAGCACAAAGTTCACAGTATCAGCAGAGTCAACCATGAGTAGATTTCAAATTGTGCATTAAATATACTTAAAAGTATATTATAATTAAAATGTCAGGACTTTAGGTCAATCCAGCCTGCTCTTTGCTAAATGGCAGTATCCCGACGAAGAGTGCTGTGATAGATTTGGCTTAACGTACAAAAGAATTCAAAAAAATTATGCCTACTAAAGCAACAAAAAAACCTGCCCGACGCAAGGGGCGACCTACCGCCACACAATCTATCGAGTTGGAGGAAAAAATAAAAGATACGGCTCTCAACCTGTTTTTGGACAAAGGTTATGATGCTGTAACCATGGATGAAATTGCCGCTGCAATCGATATTACTAAACGCACCCTGTATCTTCGCTACAAGGACAAAAGCCAACTATTTGCTGCGGCTTTACGTAAGTCTAAAGATATCTGGACTTTCACAGACCCGGCTTCAGCAACCTCAGGACAAGCCTCTCTGGAGAAAAAATTAGTTAAATTGGGTGAAGCCCTACTAGAACAAGCGCTTGACCCAAGGGTCGTCAAGCTGGCAAGAATTGCATCTACGCAGGCCGATTATTTTCCGGAGGAGTTGCGTAATGACTACGACATTTACTTATCCCCCCGTATACAGTCAATTGTTGATGTACTCAAACAGCACGAGAAAGAATTAGATCGTTACGTAACTCGAGACTATCCTGTTATCGCTGAATTATTTATCAGCTCTGTCACGGGCATTCCAGCACGGTTAGCAGGATTTGGAACTTTAAGAAGCGCCCAGTTAGAAAAAAAGCGTATCCGTATCGCTGTAAAAGTGTTTTTACAGGGCATTCTAAAACCCTGATAACTCCTCTTCTCCCCGCCTTTTATCCTCACTAGCAGCCTAACGTAAGGCTTTTCTGCGTCGGCAAGAAAATCACCCATGGAATAATTACTCTAATTTAATAGAGCAATTAAGAATAAATATTAGCTGGATTTTAAGTATACCTAAGAGTATATTAAATACAGATGATAACTTGCCGAGGATAATTTAATGCCAATCAATCTGCTCCCTGACAACCCCGCCGCCTGGACCTATCGCAGTTTTGAAGACCTTTACGCCATTCCCCGCGAAGAACGCGAGCAACTGCAGCTTGAGGCAGTACGTATTAATTTCTCCCGCCTACGGGATCGTATTCCGGCTCTCAAAAAACTGGCTGACCGCCAGGGCGTTGAGCATATTGAAAAACTGGAAGATGTGCTGCCGGTTTGTTTTGATCACCGGGTGCTGAAAAACTACCCGATTCAAATCATTGAAAATCGCGATTTCCCCAAGCTCACCAACTGGCTGAATAAGCTAACCGCTCACGACCTGAGCAAAGTAAAACTGGATGATATTACGACCATCGAACAGTGGCTGGAACGACTTGAAGAATTTGGCATGCTGGTCACCTACTCTAGTGGCACAACTGGAAAGTTGAGCTTTGTGCCGCGCAGTTACGATGAGTTTGGACCCTGGAAATTTCATTACTACAACATCAATCGCGCCTGTAGTGGCGTAGATTTTTGGCAAACCAAAATGCCCACCTTCTTCCCCGGTTATAGTGGTGGTTACCAGACCATGCTGAAAATGATGAGCATGTTCAATATGGAGATGGCCGGCGGCCCTGACAATTATTACACCCTGTACGACTCGCATATTCCAGCAGATTTAATGGCGCTATCAGGCAAGCTGCAATCCGCTGAAGATAAGGGTGAAATCGAGCAAATGGGTCTTGAACCTGCGCTACTTGAGCAGCGTCAGCGGATGCTGGAACAGGGCCGTCGTCGCGAAGCGGATATGGAGGTCTGGTTTACCAAACTCATCAAAGAGTTCAAGGGACAGAAAGTAAAAATTGGTGGCACCTTTGCTGATCTTTACCGTGTCGCCAAGACAGGGCTGGATAAAGGTATCCGCTGTGAGTTTGCGCCTGGCTCTGTGCTCATGGGCGGCGGTGGCATGAAAGGCTATAAAGATGCTCCCGATGACTGGGAAGATCAGGTTAAATACTTCTTTGGAGTCGATACCATCGGCAACCAGTATGGCTTCTCCGAGTGTATCGGCAATGCACCCATGTGCAGCGAAGGCTATTTTCATTTCCTGCCCTACACCGTCCCCATGCTGATGGATGCCGACGGTAATGCCCTGCCACGTGAAGGCGTACAAAAAGGACGATTGGTGTTAGTTGATCCAATCCCAACGTCCTATTGGGGTGGTTTTATTTCTGGTGATGAAGTCACTATGCACTGGGAGGAAAACTGTAAGTGTGGCTGGGGTGGCCCCAGAGCAGAAAAAACCATCCGCCGCTTTTCAGAAAGCGAAGGCGGAGATGACAAAATTACCTGCGCTGGCTCACAACAGGCGTACAACGAATTTATGGCATTTGTGTCAGGAGAAGGCTAATGAGTAAGGTTATCGATATCCCCATTATCTCCCGCGGCAAAATCATCATGCCCGATGATAACGCTGTTACTTTTTCCGGGCGTGGCGGCGCTGATTTTCGCTCGCCTGATCCGCATAAACATATTAACGACCTGGTATTAGGTAGCCCTACCCGGCTGGATGACTTAATGGCTATGCCGATGAGTGATATCATCGACTTTCTGGCGGAGGCAGGCAAACGACTGACTCTGGAAGACAACCCTTATCTACAGGAATCCTTCCAGTTAGCCCTGAATGCCGGCGGTTTGGCAGAGCCTATTCTGCGTGGTGTTTATGACGGTTTGCCGCGGATGTTTGATAAGCACACGCTCACTGCATTGGCTGAAAACACGGTTGGCATCAAGTACCTTGACGGCTGGGCACCCATCAACAATGACTATCCAAACGTGCGGGTGCGCGCTATTGGCACCAGGCAGCTACATATAACTGCCGGTAACGTCCCTGTGGTTGCAGCCCTGACCATCATTCGTTCCGTGCTCACTAAATCTGACTGTTTGATTAAGTCGCCTTCAAACGATCCTTTGACCGCCAATGCGATTGCTCGCACATTTATCGACATCGACCCTGACCACCCGGTGACCAAACATATTGCGGTGGCCTACTGGAAGGGGGGCGATGAGTTTATGGACTCACAAATTGTGCGCACGTCACGCATTGATAAAATCACTGCCTGGGGCGGCATGGCTTCTGTTAAGCATATCCAGAAATTCCTCACGCCAGGCATCGACCTGACAGCGCTGAATCCAAAGTACTCCATGTCAGTTATCGGCAAAGATGCGCTGGAAAGCGAAGAGGCTATGCAGGAAGCTGCGACTGGGCTGGCTCTGATTTCTGGCTTTTACAATCAAACAGCTTGTG
>CBFIDJ010000037.1:0-28273 GCA_965661375.1 Oceanicoccus sp.
TTCTATCTATCAAAAGGTGAGTGAAATATGCTGAACTGGGATGAATACCACGCCGAAGAATCCGAAAGCACACCTATTCCTGCAACGGCTGTAGATAAGCCCGCTGAGGAAGTTATCAATGCGGCCACCGCTCCTGCACCACAAATGAAAGCTCAGGCTGCACCGCAAGCGGAATCCGAAACGAGTGAAGTCATCACAGGCGAAGCGGTTGCTATAGCTGAAGCGGCGGTTGCCAATATGGATGTTGCTGCCGGGCTGGAAGAACTGGAAATGGGCGCCGACCGTTTAACCGTTGACGACAAGGCCATGATCAACTGCCGCGCCGACCTGAACCAATTAGTCCCTTTCAAGTACGACTGGGCCTGGCAAAAATATCTGGATGGCTGCGCTAATCACTGGATGCCCCAGGAAGTGAACATGACCGCCGATGTGGCACTGTGGAAAAATCCTAATGGCCTCACCGAAGACGAGCGTCGCATCGTTATGCGCTCACTGGGTTATTTTTCAACGGCCGATTCATTGGTGGCTAACAATCTGGTGCTGGCAATTTATCGCCATATCACCAACCCCGAGTGTCGCCAGTACCTGCTGCGCCAGGCCTTTGAGGAGGCCATTCATACCCACGCCTACCAATACTGCGTAGAATCACTGGGCATGGACGAGGGTGAAGTGTTTAATATGTACCGTGAGCTACCTTCCATCGCCAAGAAAGCTGCCTGGAGCCTGAGCCACACCCATTCGCTTTCCGACCCTAACTTTAAAACGGGCACCCCGGAAACTGATCAGGAACTGCTGCGTAACCTGATTGGCTTTTACGCCGTAACCGAAGGCATTTTCTTCTACTGTGGTTTCACCCAGATTCTATCCATGGGCCGTCGCAATAAAATGACTGGCGTTGCCGAACAATTCCAATACATTCTGCGCGACGAATCCATGCACCTGAACTTCGGCATTGATGCCATCAACCAGATCAAGCTGGAAAACCCGCACCTGTGGACCGAAAAATTCCAGCAGGAAATCATTCTAATGATCCTGGAAGGCACTCAACTGGAAATTGAGTATGCCCGCGACTCTATGCCACGTGGTGTACTGGGCATGAACGCGGCCATGATGGAAGAGTACCTGCAGTTTATTGCCAACCGCCGCCTGACCCAACTCGGCTTACCGGAGCAATATAAAGGTGCTAAAAACCCCTTCCCGTGGATGAGTGAAATCATGGATTTGCGCAAAGAAAAGAATTTCTTTGAAACCCGAGTGATTGAATATCAAACTGGCGGTGCACTTTCCTGGGACTAATGCTCGAACATTAGCTTTCGGGATTAGCGCAAGAACATGTAAAACCGATAGAGCAATGTAATCACAAACCGAGCCAGTACAGTACAAGCCACTGTGCTGGCTCGGCCTCCAACTGCAACTCTGCCATTGGCAGCCAACAAAGGACAGGGCCATGAGCGACGATAAAAAAGCCCAGGTAGATTCAGAAACGATTTTGATGACACTCGACCAGATTGGCCAGACAATTGATATTATGACCAATGTTGTCGGTCGCTTGCGCGGTTATATCACCGAACAAGTCGCTTCACAGGAAACCGAAAAGAGTAGCGAAACCGAGTCAATACAGCTAACCGAACAACAGGGGCAAACTGTACATTAAACGGGGATTGCCCCCTGTTTTTTTCATACTCTGTGCTGCTTATTTAACTAGCCGAATGCGCTACCGCCAGCCATCTAACAATAACGATATGCGGAGCAGTTCCAGACAATCCTATTCGCTCTTTTGGGCGAGTAGCCCGGCGAGAAATAGCACCTGCTTTTTTGCCTTTAATCCGCTTAAGTAATTTCACCTATGACGGTAGGTACAACAGCGAATTATCGTAAATAATCAAAGCGATATACTGGGCGCAACTGAAACACAACACCATTTGGAGGGTTGTCACATGCTGGTATTATCACGTCGTCTTGGAGAAACTTTAATCATCGGTGATGACATTAAAGTGACTGTTTTAGGGATTAGTGGCAATCAGGTTCGCCTGGGCATCGCCGCACCGAAAGAAGTCAGCGTTCACCGCGAAGAGGTGTATCGCCGAATTCAGGACGAAAAGGGTGATGAGACGCCTTTAACCCAAACTGCCTGAAACACCAATAGCTATCTGTCCCTTTTTTATGATCAATGTTTGATCATCAATGATCAACTGCGACCTGTATCAACATAAACAGGTCGCAGCCGTTATATCTCACTCGCAAGCCCTGAGCTGTTTTTTTAACAGCTACCCGCAACGATTACCCTCTCCTACTTTCACCGATGACAGCCCCTACGCTAAAAAGCCAGGGCCGAGTTCGAGCACCGCCTACAGCTAAAGCTAATGCCAGCGCAGGGATTAATCAGAGCCTCCTCAGGTATCGACTGGCAAGGTAAAATAGAAAGTACTGCCTCCCTCCGGATTTGGCCGATAACCAATTTCTCCTCGATGCTGGTTTATCAGGGTTTTACAAATTGACAAGCCCACCCCCATGCCACTGCTCTTAGTGGAATAAAACGGAGTAAACAGATTGTCCGCAGCTTCTTTGCTGACGCCAACCCCCTGATCCATCACCAACACACGAATGTATACACCGCATAACTCGGTCCTGACCAAGACGGATTGGTACCTATCACCAGTAACCGCAATCGCTTCCATGGCATTGCGAATCAGGTTGAGGGCGACCTGTTGAATTTGAATAAGGTCAACGGTCACCGGAGGCAGGTCTTCCTGTGGCTCCAGATTGATCCCCACATCATTTATCCGCGAATCCACTTCAGCCAAAGCGATCACTTCCCTAATCATGTCGTTGATGTCTATTTCTTTTAACCCGGCGTCGGGTTTTTTCACATAGCTGCGGATACGCTGGATAACCTCTGATGCCCGCTCCGACTGCCCGCTTAAACGATCCAGAAGATCCGCAAACTTACTCAAGTCAATCGGGTCATTTAACAATAGCCGCTTGGCCACCCGGGAATAATTGGCGATTGCAGTGAGCGGCTGATTGACCTCATGGGCGATACCGGCAGCCATCTCACCCATGGTGCTGAGCCGCTCAATATGAGCGATATTCTGGCGCTGAGACTCCAATTCCTCGCGGGCCACCCGCAACGCTTCTTCACTGTCCACCCACTCACTGATATCCCGAAACACGATAACCGCACCACCCTCGGCTCTGGGCGTAGAAGTCATCGCTACGGGCAACAGGCTTTTATCCCGGCAGCGAATAAAATCCATATTGCTATGAGCTGGTTGCCCCATGCGATAACTGCGATAGGGCAAGGTCTGATGCTCAGCCACGCGATGATTATCATCTACATCGAACAAACCCATCGTGGTGAGCTGCTCACCCAGACAGTCTGCCGCCGACCAGCCACAAATAGCCGTGGCGGAGGGGTTGAGCATAGTGATGCGGCCATCCCTGTCGAGACCAATAATGCCTTCGCTGACCGCGTTGAGGATTTGATGGTTCTCTGATTCCAGTTCGATATTGCGCCGTGCCAGCTGTTGCTCAAGGCGATGGATTTTGATGTGGTTGCGCACCCTGGCCACGACTTCATCGGCCTGAAAGGGCTTGGAGATATAGTCCACGCCCCCAACCGAAAAGCCTCTCACTTTGGCGCTGCTGTCCTCTAGCGCCGATAGAAAAATAACAGCGATACCTTCCGTATCAGGGCTGGCCTTGAGAATTTCACAGACTTCATAACCATCCATACCCGGCATCATAATATCGAGCAAAATAAGCGAGGGCATGACCTGGCGGGCGATATCGAGCGCCGCCTCTCCATCCTTGGCAATCAACAATTTATAGCCACAATTCTGTAGGGTTTTGTAGAGAATCTGCAGGTTGATGGGATTATCATCCACCAGCAGGACATGCTCCAGCGCACCTTCCTCTTGCTCCTCGCTCAGTGCCTTCATTTAGCTCACCACTTCAGCACGATCGATATCCAAATCAGCCAACAACACTGATAAAGCCTCCAAGTTAAACTGATCCAATAGCTCCAATGCCTGCTGCAGAACCTCATGTAATTGCTGGCCCGGCTCATTGGCCTGTAGCTGCAAAAGCAGATCCCGCACCCCCTGAATATCGCCTAATTTTAAGCGGCTGTGAAGCTCCAGTTGCTGTGCCTGCTCGACTACCTGCCACACACCCTCAGTCTCCCCCGACTCATCAGGACTCTCTGCCTGACTAGTCACTGCTGGAATCAGTGCATTTTCCTCCGTCTCTGTGGCTATCACCAGCGGAAGTATAAGGCTAAAACAACTACCCTGACCCAGCACACTCTCTACCTGAAGATGGCCACCGTGCAACTCAGCTAAGCGGCGGCTAATCACCAGCCCCAGACCGGTCCCGGCATTATCATAATCGCCCAGCTTCTGAAAAGGCTGAAAGATTGCGGAAAGATCACTCGCCTCAATGCCAATGCCAGTATCCTTGACCTCAAAAATGAGCACTTCATTGACCACATCACAGTGAATAACTAATTCAACATACCCCTGCTGGGTATACTTCACGGCATTGCTGAGCAAGTTCAATAAAATCTGTTTCACCTTAATTGGATCAAGCTGTACCGGCGCATGCAAATCGCCATCGCAGCTACAGATAAACTGCAACCTTTTCGCTTCCACCTTGCCCCTGATCATCCCATCTATATCACTCAGCAAAGCCGGCACGTCACAGGAAGACAGATGAAGATCGTCACTGTCACTTTCGATTTTTGACAAACTGAGAATATCATTGATCAACGCTAATAGATGTTGGCCGCTCGACGCTATCGCCGATACTTGTTGCGACTGCTCAGCATCAAGCTGTTGCTCGCGAAGTAAAATCTGCGAAAAACCCAGAATGCTATTTAAGGGTGTCCGCAACTCATGGGTCATATTAGAGAGAAACTGACTTTTTACATAATTGGCGCTTTCTGCCGACTCCTTGGCCAGAATCAGTTCCTGCTCTATGGATTTTCGCTCAGATATATCCGCTGTGATACCCAGCGCCTGAATAATGCGACCATCCTCGTCAACCTCTACCGCGCCCCCTCTACTATATAACCAGCGGTAACTACCATCTTTAGCGCGAACTCGATACTCCACTCCAACGCCTCCCTCCATATCATTAATGGCCTGCCTCAGCATGGACTGATCTTCAGGGTGAGCCAGGTCAGTCAACGTGTCTAGCTGATCCTCGGCAAGCTCACCCGGTTGATAACCCAGGTAACTGAACAAATCTCCGGACACCTCCATTTTCCCAGTCGCAAAATTAATACTCCACAGAAAATACTGGGCGTAATGCACCGCAAGTTCAAAGCGTTTTTCACTGATTTTTAAGGCTTTCTCGTAGTGCTGTCGCTGGTCAATCATGCGATTGGCGCTCCTGGCCAGCACTTCAAATTCCCTATAGGGGAGTTTGTCGAGATCGATATGGGTATTGGTGTTACTGGCCTGCGCAAAAAATTTGGAAAATACCGCAAAACCCGCCTGGCTCTGCAGGGCAAACCAACGCGAAAACCAAATCGCCAAAATGATAAAAGCCGTTAAAATCGCTGCGACACTGATCGCATCCTGTCGGACCTGTTGTTGCAGCAGTTTTTTTTCAAGCGCGATTTTTTGCTCCAGCTTTTCTTTAAAAAAAACGGTGCCTATTATCCACCCCCATTCGGGGTAAGCTTTCACATAATTAATGGCATTGGCTGTCTTTGTAGCGCCCTCCTCCCTGCTCCAGCTGAAATCGATAAACGCACCATTGCGTTTGAGCGCGCCCGAAAGGTGTGCGTGTATAAATCGACCCGATGTCGTATCAAATTGTTCAACGGGGCTTTGTGCGGTTTCCTGCTCGCGGGTAATGGGCCGCACCAGTTGCTTACCCTCAAAGTCACTGATAAACAACACCGGATTATCGGGGTCAAAGGCAATGGCAGACATGCGATTGATAATACCTTGGCGCATCTTTTGCTCCATAGCCGCCCTATCAGAGACTGCCACCAGGCTCAGGCCCAGAGGCTCGTAGTAGCCCAAATAGACTGAATAGCGCGGTATATTGGCCGTCTCTGGTTGGAGAGTATTAGCAGCCTGTGTTGCCGACTGCTCACCCAAAACAACATAGCCACTACGCTGCTTGCTCGCTGTAGCAACTAACAACTTATGGTATTCAGGTGGTATTTTTAATACTTTTTTCTGGGAGACGGGCTGTTCTTCCTCGATATGTGCCAGCAAATCACGCCCGTCACTGTCGAGCACCAGGAGTATGCCATTGGGACTGTCGGCGTTTAAGGCCTGCAGGGCTTGTACGATATTTCGCAGTAATCCCGCTTGCATATTGCCATCGGAGGTTTTATCAGCAGAGGTATTCTCAGTTAAGCGTTTATCAGCAGAGCCTCTATCAGGGAAAGCTCTATGCAGGGTAGCCATCATCCTGTGACCTTCAGCCACTTGACGTTGCAGTAATTCTTTTAACAGCTCATCGCTTTTGCTTCTTTCAAACTCAATAAAATTGAGGACACCTGCCACTTCACTTTTCAGCAGATGTTTACGCAGCTCTACGTAGTCAATGCGACTTTTAAGCGCCTGCTCTTCAAACACCTGATGACGTTGATCCAGCCACAAATAAGCAATCGTAATCGCAGGCACCACAGCCAACAGAAGCAGGCTGAACATATACACGCGTACCATGCTGTTCTTTGCAGGCATAGGCTATCCTTCGACTCTGCAACCCACTATTCCGGCAGGGGTGGCACACTACGACAGGACAGGAGGTCACTACCCTGGCCGCAGATTGTTATTATTCATTTGAATGAAAATCAACTACATTTAGGTAAGAACGATGATAGTAGGCCAGCACCTGCAAAGCTAAAATACGTATAAATACCCACACTAAGGTTTACTGCGCCAGCTAAATAACCTATAAAACGCCAATCAACTCATCGGGAGAAACAGGATGGAACCAACACCTCGTATCTACATCATAGAAGATGACGATGCCGTACGAGATTCACTGCAGATGATGCTTGAATCCATTGGACGTGAAGTCGTTGCCTTTGCCAATGCCGATAGCTTTCTGGAAGCGTATTCACAGGATATGGCGGGCTGTATCGTATTAGATATACGCATGCCAGGCATGAATGGTATGGAACTGCAACGCAAGCTCAATGAGATCAATTCTATTCTGCCAATCATTTTTGTCACCGGCCATGGCGATGTCCCCATGGCCGTTGAAGCCATGCAACAGGGCGCTGTCGATTTTGTGCAAAAACCCTATCGCGAGCAGGAGCTACTGGACAAAATCAGCCAGGCCATGGCTTTGGATGAGGAAAATCGTAGCAGTCTGCAACAACGTCAGGTCATTTTAGAATCGCTGCAGGAATTAACGCCTCGCGAAATGGATGTAATGAAACTGATGGTAGAGGGCAAAGCCAATAAAGTGATTGCGATTGATTTGGACATCAGCCAGCGCACCGTTGAAATTCACCGCGCCCGTGTGATGGAAAAGCTGAACGCCAACTCCCTCGCGCATCTGGTCAGAATGTACCTGACGGTGGAGCCGGAGCTAAAAAGTAAAGAGTAAAACCAAAGCGCACTAAGGCCGATAAGAAACGTTCAACAAGGAGCTAGAATTGGCTGGACTGATCAGCAAACAGATTCCCTGCCCTTACTGTGGTGAACACTTTGAGGCGCTGATTGATAGTAGTGAGGGCGATAGCCAATACACCGAGGACTGTTATATCTGCTGCCAGCCGATTGTGTTTCGCTGTACAGTGATTGACGACGAGGAGGTTCTGGTAGAAACCCTGCGTGAAGATGATGCCTACTAGCAGCGGTTTACGGTCAACGGCCTGAAACCCGTAAAAGCAAAACCGCTCAGTTTCAGCCCGGTGTTTACCTTGCTTCACCCTCCGATAACAGGTTGTCAACCTGATACAAAATCCCAATCAAGCCACTTGCCTTTCGACCAGACTTGGCAAAATGCTCCTCCGCCATGGGTGCAATACTGCACTGCGAAGGCAACGTCTGCTGCGCATCCAACAACTGCCGCAACTTCACCATAAACACAAATTGCAGCCACTGCTCAAAGCTCAAGGTATCAATACAGAAAGGTTCCTGACTTGCCAATGCATTGTGTTCGGGGGGTTCCGCCTGCCACAGGCCAAGCTGTCGCAACTCAGCTTCAATATCAATCAGCAGAGAAGATAATGTAATAGCTTTGGACATAAAGTTAATCAGTTAAGCAACAGTGCGTCTGAAGGGCGGCAGTGAATCCAGCATCGCGCGGCCATAACGCTTGCTGACAATACGTCGGTCCAGCAGCGTCACTCGACCGCGGTCGGTTTCTGTTCGCAACAAGCGGCCACTGGCCTGCACCAGTTTGATGGCGGCATCGGGCACCGCTATTTCCATAAAAGGATTGCCGCCCCGGCTCGACACCCACTCCGCCAGGGCAGATTCCACCGGCTGGTCGGGCACGGCAAAGGGTATCTTGGCAATGACTACATGGGTACAGTATGCCCCCGGCAGGTCTACCCCCTCGGCAAAGCTGGCCAGACCAAAAATCACACTCCCTTTACCCTCATCTATAGCGGCTTTATGGCGTTTGATAAGTTCGTGCTTGGGGTAGCTGCCCTGCATCACAATACGACGCTGCCAGTCCACCGTAAGCCCCTCGTGAACCTGTTCCATTTGTCGCTTGGAAGAAAACAACACCAAACTGCCGTCATCGGCACTCAACAATTCCGGTAGTAGCTCAATCAAGGCCGCTGTATGCGCCTCGGCATTGGATGGGTCACAGTTCATTGCCGGAATCACCAGCTCACCCGACTGATTAAAGTCGAAGGGGCTGGGTACCACCGCATAATTGCCAGACTCCGGTGTTCCCGCGCGCATTTTGTAGCGCTCAAAACCACCCAGAGCGGTTAATGTGGCCGAGGTGACCACCGCCGCATAACAGCGATTCCAGAGATACTGCTGCAGAGTATTGGCAGCCAGAATCGGACTGCTGGACACCTCAAAATCGAGATTACCGCCCATGCCCTCAACCACCGCGACCCAACGTCCCCTGGGAGGATTTTCTTCCTTATTCGCACGACTGTAATCCAACCACAGTGCACCATTGGCTTCGGCTCGCCCCCGCATCATGGAAAAGGCGGGAAACCACGCTTCGGCTTCCCGCTTGTTAATCGCATTGCCGGACTCTTCCATGGCTTCTTCCAGCAGCGAACAACAGCGATCCAGCAGGTCATGCATAGTGCGATAACCTGCAGCCAGTTCGATGGCCTGCACGCGATAGGCCTCGGGCACGATGCCGCGTTCAAAACGATGTGTGGGAATGGAACCGCGCTGATCAGGCACCGTGCTCAACTCACCCTCAAAGCTGTTGAACAACATGCCCAATTGCTGCTTTAAGGTTTCCATGGCCGGCGGCAAGGCTTGAATACTGCGATCAATACCACAGGCATCACCCAGTTTCGGCGCGGCCTTGGCCAGCACCTTAATCCCCTGATCCAACCAGCGTTCGGTGGAACGCACTCGACTGGATTGAGCGAAGTGATTGATGGCTTTATCGGGCAGGTGATGGCCTTCGTCGAAAATATAAATACAGTCTTCGGGGTCGGGTAAAATTGCGCCGCCGCCCAGCGACAAATCAGCCAGTACCAAATCGTGGTTGGTCACAATCACATCCACACTACCCAGTTGCTCTCGCCCCTTATAAAAACAGCACTGGCTGATATTGGCACAGCGACGACCGCTACACTGGGCATGATCCGTGGTGACGCGGCTCCACACCGGAATGTCTATTTCCTGCGACCAGGCATCGCGGTCACCGTCCCAGTCACCCGCAGACAGCGCACTTAACATATCCTGATAAATGGTCAGGGTCTGGGTATCGACCTGAGTTTGTAATTCATCAGGATATAAACCCAGCGCTTCATTACTGGCATCATTGTCCTGTAACACACTATCCAGTTTGGACAGGCACAAATAACGGCCTCGTCCCTTGGCCAGGGCAAAGCTGAAGGACAGGCCGCTATGACGAAGAATATCCGGCAGATCCTTGTAGATAATCTGCTCCTGCAAGGCCACCGTCGCCGTGGAGATTACCAGTGTTTTTTCCAGCGCCTTGGCAACCGGTACCGCGGCCAGCGTATAGGCGATGGTCTTGCCGGTACCTGTTCCCGCCTCTACCACACAGACTGCCGGTTCTTCAGCCACCGTCGTCAAGGTACGAGCCACCTCGGCGATCATCAGCCGTTGACCATAGCGGGGCTTCAGCGATTTGCTATCCAGCAGCGTTCTGTAGGCAGTCTGAATGGTTTGCTTTAATTCGTCGGTAAGCATGCAGCTCAGCTAAAGTTAGTCCTGATCAAGTGATCCGTATCAAAAGGCGGGAGCAAAGGGCGAGTATGTTATCACGGGAAACGACTCCGGCCATCCATGGCCCGTGAGAGACTCCATATCCAGGGTCACAATACCATTCTGGCGTAAGAAAAAACGCGAGAACGATTGGCGCAACGCGATTCAATCGGCTCTATCAAACATCAACAAAGGCTTTTTTGCGATCAATGGTATTGGCGTAAATACCCAGCGCATAGGGTCGATGCGCCTCTGGCAATGCATCAATACGCGCTTTAAACGCGGCTTCCCGATGCTCCAGACCAGCCACCGAAAAAGCCTGCTTTTTTTCCGAATATACACCTTCAGGGTATTCGCCGTGCAGCATTTTATAGGCAAAGAAATTAGTCGGGTGCAGTACATAGGAACTGACTATCTGCTGATCAATGGCCGCCGCCACGGCATCGGCATCTTCAAATTCACCACTCAAGGGTTCGCCAAAGGCCACATGGACATTACCCTTATTGCCCGAGATGCCTGCGGCAATGGAAGCCACATCTTCATGTTCGGCTTTTTCATAAACACCATGCTCCGCCTTTTGATACAGCTCGCGGGCCTTGGCACCATCGCAGGGGTCCAGCTCATAGGAAATAGCGACCGGTACAATGTGCAATTTAGCAATGTACTCCGAAAAACTCTCCACGCCTTTCTGCTGACTCATAGTCAGCATTTTAATAATCGCCGGTTCAGTGCGGTCATTGCCGTCCTTAGCCCGCCCCTCGCGTTGGGCAATCCAGATCGGATTTTTATCTTCCTCAATCGAGTGGCGAATATAAGCCGATAACAGCTTGTAAGCTGCCAGTACTTGACGGGGACCTTTCGCCGAACGCTTCACAATAAAACTTTTATTGAGCCGCATTAAATCTGACACATAAGGTTTGGTGAGCAGGTTATCGCCTATGGCAATGCGCACGGTGTCATGGCCATTGTGATACAGGGCATAATTTACGAAGGCGGGGTCCAGTGCAATGTCCCGGTGATTGCTCATAAACAGGTAGGGTTTTTTCGGGTCGAGCTTCTCCACCCCCGACACGGAAAAAGCCGTCGTCGTGCCTTCAATCATATCGTCCATATATTTTTTAACGACAAACTGAAACTGATCGACCGAACTAACACCTTTTAACTGCCGTGACAGGTACCAGCGCACTAACGGATAGACAAGCCAGGAACAGCGTTTATGCCAGGCACCAAACTTCATACTGGAAATAGCCATTACCAGCTCATTATCCGCCAGTAGATTACTGACTACCGCAGAGACTTCTTCATCGTTATAGGGTCGAATATCGGCAAACTGGCCCATAGCTCACTTACTTTTTCCAAGGCGTAATTGGCTGCGAAAGATACCTGAAAAGTGATCAATAGTCATCCGATCCTATTTTTAGAAATTTCAATGGTTTAGCTTGACCTTGAGCTAACACATCCCTATGATGCGCGCCTTGCTTAAGGACATTGCTGAAACAGCAACCCTTAACGAGCTTCTGATGCGGGGTGGAGCAGCCTGGTAGCTCGTCGGGCTCATAACCCGAAGGTCGTCAGTTCGAATCTGGCCCCCGCTACCAAACAAAAATGGCTTGCCGATAGGCAGGCCTTTTTTGTTTGGTCGACTGGAAGTCGATGAGAACTGACTCCAGTTCAAAAATTGCACTGCAATTTTCTACGAGCGGCAAATGCCGCGAAGCCCCAAAGGGGTCAAAACAGCCCTTAGGCTGTTTTGATTAAATCTGGCCCCATTCACCATCACATCCGAGCTAGCAGCTCGCCGGGCTCTCCCTTTATTATCAAGTGTCATCACTTGATGCGGTATAGCCACTCATACCGGCGCAGCCGCTAAAGGTCATCAACTCAAACCCCATGCCACACCACACCCACAAGTAAGCCACCCGCAAATTATTTATAGTCGTCAGCTTTTCAGCCACATGTTAAAATCCTCCACAGTTGAATAATTAAATCTGGAGCCTAACTATGGAGTTTTTACCCGCCCTCTTTACCACCTTTGGTGCTGTAGCCTTACTGGCCAGCTGGGTTGTCTTATTGATTACCAGTTCAAAAGAAGATTTTACCTGGGGACTCTGCACCGTACTGCTGCCACCACTATCCTATCTCTACGCTTTTCTGCGTCTGGATGTCGCAAAAGAAACTATTGTTCTGGCCATTATTGGCTGGGCTTTAATTTTTGCCGGACTCAGCTGAGAGTAAGACAGCTGTTTAAAAACTGAATTTTTTGGACGTAAATAAAACTGAAAAAGATTTAGAACTAAATCTTTTTCAGTAATCGCTTGTCATTATATTTTTACAATTTGTTAATAAAATTCTTTTCCAGCCCCACATTCTAGCCAACCATTAAGAATGTCTTATAAATCAACTGTCTGAATTTCATTTATTAGGTTTTTTAGTGAAATAGTGCGCGTACTACATCGATACTGGCTGGCAATCGCATAACGAACTGCTAAAATGCCGCCTCAAAAAATTATTACGCCGATAAGCCATAGAGACCATTGTATAAATCAGGGATTAGCATGAAAAAGTTTTTATCGTTTTTAACCGCTTCAACACTTTTGACCTTTGCCCTTAGCGCAACGGCAGCCAAACCCACTAGTATCACCTACGAGTCTGAAGGCAAAACTCCAGACGGCGTTGAATTTGCGAACTATATCGTTAAATGTTCAAACGGCGTTAAGCAGCCTCTTACTGCCTGGGACGGACGGAAAAAATGGTGCGTGGGCAGCGAGTCCATGGATAATTGCCACAGGAAGCAAATTAAAGCGGCCAAAAAAGCCTGCCAGGCATAAGATCGCCTTATCCGAACAACGCCGGAACCACACTTCAGTTCCGGCGTCCTCAGCTAAACCTGCCCACATCACAGCCAGAGCATTCAGCCTCTACCAGTTGCATCACCCCTATGCCATAACTCCTATACATAACCCCTATACAAAACCCTGGCCACAAGGCACTAGTTGCATAACCCCTAAATTAAGCCATACTGAATATCAATGCGTGTAGGCTAATGGTGTCACCGGAAACATCCAACCCGCCGATCAAATAAAATTCATCAACAGGTCTTTTGACACAGCAATGCAAACCCTCACTGTGGACTCAAATCCTGAGCTAACAATGACTCAGTCGCGCTTTTCACAAGCCGCACAGAAAGCGAAACCTGTCCGAAGCAAAGAAAAATTCTCGTTTTTCCTTGATAAGTTTCTGCCCGACACTCACCACACAGGGAGCAATCGGCTACCCCCTTCAGCCCAACCATCTCCAAAACTGGTCTCCGAGCGGGAGACCGAGACGGCGGCCACGCAGGCCTTTCTGCCCCTGCCCATCAACCTCAGAATTGTTAAATCAACAACCAGGACCACCGCAGCGGCAAAACAGAAAAAGAAAGATAGGGAGCAGTAATAAACCTGAATTCAACTCAGAAATCATTGGAAGCGGTTAAATATCGCTCCTGCAGGTAGGTTTTTTCCTGACTCCCAATCCCGAGCACATCCTCCAGATAACATTCCACCGAAGAATACTCCTGCTCAATCGCCTCAAAGGCAGTACCCAGATAAGTTTCTCGCACCTCTAGCATCGGCACCAAGGCTGAACGATCTGCTTGCCAACGGTACTTTTTACTGGCTCTATCCAACTCACTGTCGATATTGAAGTATTTAGCTGACAGCATATAGTCCACGAGAATGGTTTCCCGGGGCACGCCAAGCACTGACAATACCATCGCTGCCGCAAAGCCCGTACGATCCTTACCGGCTGAGCAATGCACCAAAGAGCCACCCTCCTCATGATTTAATAAGTGCTTAAACATCTGTCTATAGGCACCGCTTTGGCTAATAGCCAGCTCACGATTAATCGCGCACATCAATTCAGCCATCTGCTCAAAGGTAATGCCTGCCGTCAGAATTTTGTCCAATGAGCTGACCGAACTACCGGGATTAATAGGCAAGTTCACTATTGCAGCAGGGATAGCCGCTGGCAGCCTACTGGGATCGTTATCTCGCTCCTGATCGTGCCTGAAATCAAAAACCATTCTAATATCAAGATTGGCAAACTGATCCTGATCATCATCGGTCAAAGCCGATAACTGCCCGGAACGAAACAGCCTGCGCCACTTCACCATGCGGCCATCGTCGGTCTGATAGCCACCATAATCGCGAAAATTGGGCGTTCCCTGAAAGGGAATATGGCGGGAAATACCTTGTTGCTCAGACATATAAAAAACCTTTCCGTAAAATGTTAATTTAATTCAATCACTTGTTCTCAGTAATCCCTGAGTATACCGAAAGCCGTGCGAGCATTATAAGCCCTCAACCTGCATGCCCTTCTCAAGACAACTCAGTGCGCAAGCAAGTCATTGGCCCACCCAATTAAGCTAACACAATACTGAACAATTGCAGTGAGACAGCTATACTCGCACTGCCCCCATAAACACAACTGATAGATACCGATGAGTAAGTACCCCGAAGATAGCTATAGTGAACGACATGAGCCTGACATGAACAAGACTGGCAAAAAAGGCCTTGCTCGTCTGATTGCTGCTACCGGCTATGCACTCAAGGGACTAAAGGCAGCCTGGAAATATGAAGAGGCTTTTCGGCTGGAAGTCTGCCTCTGTCTGATATTTATTCCACTGGCTTTTGTGATTGCCGCGGATATCAGCCATCTTCTTATCCTGTTGACCAGTTGTGGCCTGATCCTTATTGCCGAGCTGATTAACTCCGCCGTTGAAGCGATTGTTGATCGCGTCAGCGTCGAGCGCCACCCACTATCGGGCCAGGCCAAGGATATTGGTTCCGCCGCAGTACTGGTCGCTGTCGGGCTTTTTATACTGATCTGGAGCATTAGCTTAATCAGGCTGATTTGAACGCTAATATCTCGGCACTAACTATCTCTCTCAGCAGTATAAAGCTACCGTTGAAAAGTTGGAAAATGGGGCCAGAGAGCGAGCCACAAAGGCACGGCATGTGAAACCAGGCCACTTGACGCCAAACTTAAAATAAGTGGTTTTCACAACAGCGGCGGGTTGACATAAACCCGGGAACAAGGAATAATCCCGCCTCCATAAATTTCGGCCCGTCTTTCCGTTCTAACCTGACAGAACCTCTTCTTAAAGAGCTTTCAGCAGGCAATCACCAGATCAGCGGGAATAACGGAAAACACAGTTTTCAAAGTAGGACATAAACCATGGCGAATTCACCACAAGCCAAAAAGCGCGCCCGTCAAGCGGAGAAACGCCGTCAGCACAATGCCAGCCTGCGCTCAACCGTACGCACTTCAATCAAGAAAGTGATTGCGGCCATCGCAACCGGCAATGCCGAAGAAGCCACCCAAGCTTATAACGCTGCTGTACCGGTTATCGACCGCATGGCTGACAAAGGCATTATTCACAAAAATAAGGCCTCCCGTCACAAAAGCCGCCTGAACGCACAGGTTAAAGCACTGGCAGCCTAAGGCTCTTTTGCATTAAGACAGACATAAAAAAACCGGCAGAGTCTGCCGGTTTTTTTATGTCTGTTATTTTACCCCTTGCCAGCGAGCAAGCGCCATTTACCCCGCCCAGCCAATAACCCTATAAGCAGCCCTATAACACCACCAGATTATCTCGATGAATCAACTCCTCATCGCCCTGGTAGCCGAGAATCGCCTCGATTTCAGCGCTACTCTTGCCACTGATTTTCGCCGCCTCATCAGCACTATAATTCACCAGCCCTCGAGCCACTTCCAAGCCCAGCACATCCACGCAGGCCACCAAGTCTCCACGGTTAAAGAATCCGGACACCGAGGTCACACCAACGGGCAACAGACTTTTCCCTGATTCACGCAATACTCGAACCGCACCATTATCCAGCACAACTCGCCCTTTGACCTTGGTCATACCTGCCAGCCACTGCTTGCGCGCCAATAACGGTTCCTTTGCCGCCATCAGAAACGTACCCACCTCAACACCATCAGCAACCTTTAGCAGTACATTTTCTAACATACCACCGGCAATGATCGTATCGGCACCGGAACGGGCCGCCAGACGGGCAGCCCGCAACTTAGTGCTCATCCCGCCGCGGCCCAAGGCACCAGCGCTGCCACCCGCCATGGATTCGAGACTCGTATCGTCCACCGCAGCCTGAGCAACTAACTTTGCTGTGGGGTTACTGCGCGGATCAGCATCATAAAGCCCCTGTTGATCCGTCAAAATCACCAGCACATCTGCATCGATCAGGTTTGCCACCAGAGCACCCAGCGTATCGTTATCACCAAAGCGGATCTCATCAGTGACCACGGTATCGTTTTCATTGACCACCGGGATAACGCCCAGGCTCAGCAATGTGGTCAGCGTACTGCGCGCATTGAGATAACGATCACGCGCGGAAATATCGTCATGCCCCAGCAGCACCTGCGCTGTATGTAAGCCGAATTGCTGAAAGCGTGACTCATAGGCTTGCACCAGGCCCATCTGCCCGACTGCTGCTGCTGCCTGCAAATCGTGCAGTGCATGTGGGCGCTCTTTCCACCCCAGCCGACTCATACCTTCGGCAACCGCTCCCGAAGAGACCAAAACCAATTCGATGCCGCGGCGTCTTAACTCCACCATCTGCTCGGTCCAACCAGCAATCGCTTCGACATCCAGCCCTTTGCCGTCAGCGGTAAGCAAGGCACTGCCAATTTTGATAACCCAGCGCTTTGCCAGCTTTAATTCTTGTCTGGAATTCATGATTGCTAACTACTTTCTCTTTTGTCTACCCCGAAACCTGACTGTACCCGGTCACTCTACGCACAACCTACGGCTCATAAACGACTTCCACGTCGTAATCGTCATCATCCCAATCATCGTCGTCATCGGAAGCCTGCTTAGCTGCAATGCGGGCCGCTTTACGCTCTGCAGCCAACTGCTGAATTTTCTGCCTTGCCTCTTCCTGCATCTGTGCCTGTTTCTCTTTTTCCAGAACAGCCAACTCGGGGTCCGCAGCCTCTTCTTCTCTGCACTTTTCCAGATGGACCATCACATCACCACAGATTGGCTCTACTCCCAGCCTGCTGATCGCAGCAATTGAATATACCGGCCCCTGCCAATTCAAATTATCAATTAGCTGCTGGCAACGCTGCTCTTGCTCGCCCTCTGGTAACAGGTCAATTTTGTTTAACACCAACCACCGATCACGCGCATGCAGGGTCGGGCTGAATTTTTCCAGCTCGCTGATAATGGACCTCACCGCATCGGCCGGGTCACTGCCATCAAAGGGCGCCATATCAACGATATGCAGCAATAGACGGGTTCTGGTCAGATGCTTGAGAAAACGCACCCCCAGGCCTGCCCCCTCAGAAGCCCCCTCGATTAATCCCGGAATATCCGCCACCACAAAGCTGCGGTGAGCCTGAACTTTCACCACCCCCAGGTTTGGCACTAAAGTGGTAAAGGGATAACCCGCCACCTTGGGCTTGGCCGACGAGACCGCTCGAATAAAGGTTGATTTACCCGCATTGGGCAAGCCCAGCAAGCCGACATCAGCTAATACTTTTAACTCGAGTTTGAGGTTTCGAACCTCACCCTCTGAACCTGGCGTGGTCTGCCTTGGCGCGCGATTGGTGCTGGATTTGAAACGCGTATTGCCCAGACCGTGAAACCCGCCCTGAGCAACTTTTAAGCGCTGGCCCTGCTCAGCCAGATCACCCAGCACTTCCTGCGTATCTTCATCAATCACCGTGGTGCCTACGGGTACCTTTAATACACAGTCGTCACCACTTTTCCCGGTACAATTTTTACCACTGCCAGACTGCCCGCTCTCTGCCTGATAACTGCGCTGGAAGCGATAGTCCACCATGGTATTAACGGCATAATCAGCCTCCAGCCAGACACTGCCACCGTCACCACCGTCACCGCCGTCAGGGCCACCCTTGGCAATATATTTCTCACGGCGAAAGCTGAGAGAGCCATTACCACCCTTGCCGGCCTGCACCCGGATACTGGCCTCATCGACAAATTTCATGTCCGCACTCCGCTATGATGACACTACAAATACAGAAACCTAAGAACACTTTGTCATTGCGAGACGCGATAGCGTCGCGGCAATCCAGAAACCCCTGAACATAACCAAGGTGGATTGCTTCGCTATCGCTCGCAAAGACGTATAAGCGCACAGCTCAAAGGCTCCCTACTCAAAATAATACACAATAGAAACAAAAAAGCCCCGTCAAAGGACGAGGCTTTTAAACAACCTAACTCGTGCTTAGGCAGGAACGACGCTAACAAACTTGCGACTATTAGGGCCCTTCACTTCAAACTTAACAACACCATCTGATTTAGCGAATAAGGTGTGGTCAACGCCACAACCTACATTGTCACCCGCATGGAAACGCGTACCACGCTGACGAACCAGAATATTACCCGCCAATACGTCTTGACCACCAAAACGCTTAACACCCAAGCGCTTACTCTGGGAATCGCGACCGTTACGAGTACTACCACCTGCTTTTTTATGAGCCATTACTTCTCTCCTCGTTAGCCTTTGATACCGGTGATCTTCACCTCAGTGTACCACTGACGGTGACCAGCTTGTTTCATCGAGTGCTTCCGGCGACGGAACTTTATAATCTTCACTTTCTTGTGACGACCCTGAGCGATAACCTCAGCCGTTACCTTGCCACCTTCAACGTAGGGCGCACCAATAGTGACACCTTCGCCTTCACCAACCATTAAAACCTTGTCGAATTCAACGGTTTCGCCGGTGGCTACTTCAATTTTTTCCAGCTTGAGGGTTTCACCCTCAATTACGCGGTGTTGCTTACCACCGCTTTCAATTACAGCGTACATAGCATTTACTCCAAATAGGCCTGCTTGCAGTATGGGATCTATCGGCCAGCGCGCGCTGCGATCAGAAAAATCAAACACTTTCCGACCACCAGCTTCGCCCCGGGACAAGTCCAGGCACCGAAACATCCGTCACTTTATCCGCTTACAACAAAGAACGGGCTTCGGATTTCGGGGACGCGCATTCTACGGCAGTTAATCAGCGATAACAAGCCCTTTTGCAAGCCGCTTAGTAACCATAATCTCCGACTTAAACAGGGGATATATAAGCGCCCTGAGCAACTTGACACAGCTATGCCGCCACCCTAGCATTCTGCTCCCGCAGGGTAACGCCACAGAACCTATAAACCCAAGAGAAAAATACCAGCCAATGCAGAAGATTCGCCAATCCGTCGAGAAGGAATTCGCCGATGTCAACCAACTGATAATCGAGCAACTCCACTCTGATGTACCGCTGGTTGAAAATATCGGCCACTATATAGTCGATGCTGGTGGAAAACGACTCCGCCCCATGCTGGCACTGCTGATGGCAGGCGCACTGTCAGAAGATCAAACCCAAATCAGCAGAGACCACATTACCTTCGCAGCCGTTATCGAATTTATTCATACCGCCACTCTATTACATGACGATGTGGTGGACATTTCCTCCCTTCGCCGTGGCCGACCTACCGCCAATGCCGAGTGGGGCAACGCCTCCAGCGTACTGGTTGGCGATTTTCTCTACACGCGTGCATTTCAGCTACTGGTCGCCATAGGCAATATGTCAGTCATGCAGCTAATGGCCAATACCACTAATACCATAGCCGAAGGCGAAGTACTGCAACTGACTAAAGCGGGCGACCCCAATACCACAGAAGCCGAGTATTTTGAGGTTATTAAAAACAAAACCGCCGTGCTATTTGCCGCAGCGACAGCTGGCAGCGCGCTATTATCCGGTAAAAACACCGAAACGATCGATCAATGCTACCAATATGGCCTCCACCTCGGCACCGCCTTCCAGCTCATCGATGACGTCCTGGACTATACCGGCAACCCGGAAACCATGGGCAAAAATGTCGGCGACGACCTGGCGGAAGGCAAGCCCACACTCCCCCTTATCTACGCGATGAAAAATGGCACCTCTCAAGAGGCTGAATTGATCAGACAGGCCATCCAACACAAAAGCCAGGACAAGCTCGAACACATCATCACTATCGTGCAGAACACCAACGCGCTGGACGAATCTCGACAAGTCGCAGTGCGACACACCCATCTGGCACTCAAGACACTGGACAAAATCCCCGACAACCCTTACAAAGGGTCATTAGGCGAACTGACTCAACTGGCCGTATCTCGAGAGAACTAACTATCACCCTTATGGTCAGAAAGCTACAGCAGCGCGGTGACCCTCATCACAAAGTCAAGCATTACCCTGATATAGACGGTTGCAAAGCTCACAAACTACTCCCACAATTAGCCTAATTGCGGAGCAAGCCAAATCAAAGGATTTTGCAACATGAACGTGTGCAGCCTGACAAAATTGCTTGTTACAGCCCTCTTATCCAGCGCTCTTATTGCCTGTGGCGGTGGAGGTGGTGGGGGCGGCGATTCTGCTGCACAAACTACCACTCAATCACAGTCTCCCTCAAACAACACAGCTAATCCCAGCAACGGTAATAACAACCCCTTCACCCCAGATACAAATGACAACGAAAACACGACCACCGACCCTGGCACGGAAAATGGCACCGAGGAGGATCCAGCCCAGGAACCGGCCGATGAAGAAACACCACCAACTGAACCGGTAGAAGAGCCAACAGAAGAAGAAACCGCGGAAGAACCAACGCTCAAATCAGTCACTCTGAGCTGGACAGCCCCCTCGACCCGTAAAAATGGCACTCCTTTAGAGCTGTATGAAATCAGCAACTATGAAATTTACTATTTTATGGATGGGTCACCAGAGGATGAGGGTGAAGCAATTATGGTAGAGGGCGCCTCCCTTAACGAAGTGACTCTCGAAAACCTGAGCCCGGGAATTTATTATTTTGCCATCGCCGCTATCGATATCAATGGCCTTTATAGCGATACGTCGGAGCCTGTGGAAGCCGACCTTAACTAATTGCACCCCATGCAGCAGCCAGAGTGTCGATAAATTTTACAAAGCTTGGTTGCGCAGTGAGCAAAAAAGGATATGAGACGTATTTTGGAAACAACGCTGGTTTATTTAAAATTCTTCTTTTTTAAATAAAAACAATGCGTTAAAGTAAAAATTGCGAGAAAGCGTCCCTTCACCAAGACGCCCTGACAAATATGGAACGTTTTTTGCAATTTATTGGTAAAGCGCAGAGTGCTCGCTACTGCATTTGCTACTGCAAAGGGCGACTTCAAAATTTGCGCCCAATCTTAAGCTAGCCAGGCTGGAACATGAAAAAAGACTACGATCATCTAAAAGCCATTCATAGTGACAGAAAACCAGTGAAACTGCCGCCTCTCCTTTGCCAAGTAAAAGACAATTCTATTTCCATCTTGCTAGCTCATTTGGAAAACCTGTTTGCTTCATGTGATGACCTGTTTTTCGATTTATCCAGTCGCGCCACCTCCAACAACGAACAAAACCTGTATTTCGAATCGATGCGCGAAATACGCTTGAGAAAAAACGGCGTAATTTCCAAGTTTAAGACTGAGATTGACTCCGGTTTTCAACTCTTGCCCACCAAACAATCTGCCAACGCCAAAGCCTCAAAAGAAGCGGCCACGCCAATACATGCCAACAATTTAAGCTTGGTTCAAAACGATATACTGGAGCAGGATGTAGCCATTTCCAGCATGGTGACAAAGGCCAGGGCCAACTGTCAGGAGAGTCTTTACCAATTAAAACTGCGGTTTGACTACCTGATCCCTGAAAATACCATTACCGAGCACAATAACCCTTTAGACCCTCAGCAAATCTGCAAGTATTTCGCTGAAGCCTGCAACCTGCTGGAACTGAATATCAAAGCCAGAATCATTCTGTTCAAACAGTTTGACCGGGTCGTTGTCAGCAAACTGGCAACCATCTACTCCTCTGCCAACACCCTGTTGGTCGAAGCTGGTGTCCTGCCGAATACTCAGGATTACATCAAGAAAAAATCCGATTCCGGCGCCGCGTCAAATGCCCCGGCCTATGAACAACAGTTTACCGAGTTCGAGTTCACTGAACTCAGCAATCTGCTAGACAACATCAGAAGGCATGACCCGGCACAGCTAAGCAGACTCATACCTAACTATACGGCTTATTCAACCAACCCTGGCCCTCTAGTTCCAAACAACGAACTGGTCCAACTACTGACCAGCATCCATCAGGGCATGAGCACCCTGCAGGCTTCCCAGGAAGAATTGGCACTAGCCGAAAACCTGCGGCAAATTATTGGCCAAATCCTCAGCAGTAGTGACAATCAGCCAGATAAGTCCTTACAGCAACCAGACGATGACGTCATCAATCTGGTTGCTATGTTTTTTGACTTTGTGCTGGATGATCGCAACTTACCAGTCCCTGCTCAGGCGATGATTAGCCGCCTGCAGATACCGGTACTTAAAATCGCCCTGCGTGATAAAACTTTCTTTAGCAACGGCAATCACCCTGCACGCAAGCTGATTAACGCTATCGCTGACACCACATTAGGCTGGGACGAATCGACCCAGCCGGAAAAAGACAAACTTTATTCGCTACTTGCCAGCATCACACTGGAGATTAACGACCACTACACCAATAATGACCAAATCTTCGCTGAAAAACTGCAGGAAGTTCAGGCTTTCGCTGATCAGCTTGAACACAAGTCCAAACTGATCACAAAACGCACGGAGCAGGCAGCCGAAGGGCAGGCAAAAACCAAACTAGCGAAATTGATGGCCCAATCCGTCACCTATGAAAAACTGGAAACCGCTGCTCTACCAGAGGTTATTAGTGAGTTTCTAACGTCACATTGGCTGAATCTGCTAGTCATGACCCATCTCAAATATGGCGATGAAAGCGCAGAGTGGGTAGATGCTGTGCAGCTGATAGATGATCTGATATGGGCCAGCCAGCGGCACGAAGACAATAAATCAAGAACGCGTTACGAGAAAATCAAACCACACCTGCTCTCACGCATTAAAAGCGGCCTGCAACAAATCTCCGCCACCAGCGAAGACGCCAGCGAATTACTAAACAAACTTCAACTTACGCTGGATCAATTATACTCGGAAGAAGCCAACCCCTCCTGGGTGGCTCGCCCTCTTAGCGCAGCCCAGGCCCAGAAGCTGGGCCACACACCTGGCGGCGGCAGTAAAAACTGGAAGGATATGACCGGTCTGGAGCGACAACAGGCTCGCTACAAACAGCTAAGCTATGACAATATCCGCAAGGCAGAGCAGCTCCCCTTAAACACCTGGCTTTCCTATACCGACCCGAAAACCGGTGCAGCTATTCGGTGTAAATTAGCTGCCAGAATCGAAGCGTCGGATAGTTATATTTTTGTCAACCGCTTCGGATTCAAAGCGCTGGAAAAACAGAGAAAAGACTTTGCCTGCGACATGCAAGCCGGCAGAGCTGTGATCATCGAAAAGAGCAACTTATTTGATCGCGCGATGAATAAAGTCTTTACCCGACTCAACAATCCAGGCAGCGCTGAGTCCGCGCCATCCTGAGTGTCCATTACGCCTCCCACTACACTCAACTTCCCTGCTGGCAGGGCGCGATCCGCTTAGCGTCCTTGTCAGGCAACAATTAAAACTAGAACGCTTTCGAATAACGACTATACTGGAAAGCCAGTCGTCAGTTTGCGATTAAAGGCTAGAAACTCAGCATTAAACATAATATCCAACAGCACCATTCAAAAATAAAATCAATGTAGCCCCACCTTGTTATGGAAGAAAATTACATCGCCTATGTAAGCTACTTCAGCGGAGGCATCGCCTTCACGTTTTTAACGATTACATTCATCTATCTGTGGCAACAAAGACTCATTCACTCAACGCTGATACTTGCAGGTGTAACCTCTCTGGCCTGGCATTTCGCGATAGCATTTAATTATCATGGCCACAGCCTGAGCCGGGAAAGCTTATTAATTGTTGAAACCCTGCGCTACGGCACCTGGATTAGCGCGATTTTAGCCTCACTTCAATACAGTGCAGGCAAGCTTGAAGCTCGCTTTCGAGTTATCATTCACGCAATCTGGATCATTAGCCTTGTCAGTATACTGGGACTAAGCATTTTCCAGAGTCCGCTCATTCTGGATAGCAATCTGCTTATCTGGAACAGCCTGATTCTTTCGATTCTGGGCCTGGTGGCGGTAGAACAACTCTATCGCAACACCCACCACCTTCGACTAATGAAAATGCTCAGCATTTGTATAGGCGCCCTTTTTTCCTATGATATTTACCTGTTTTCCTACAGCCTCATTTTTAATGAGATAGATTTAAGCCTTTGGCAATCGCGCGGCGCAATCAATGGCCTTTCTGCGGCGGCCCTCACAGCCGGAGGCATATTACTCGCCATTAAAAACCCCCAGCGCACAGCTCTATCGGTCTCACGCCCGGTAGCGTTCTACACCACAAGCATGTCGGTTGCAGGTTGTTTTCTCGCCCTGATAGCCGTCGGTGGTTATTACGTTCAAATCTACGGTGGGCGCTGGGGCAATATTTTCCAGATTGCGGTTTTCTTTGGGGCATTTGTTGCCATTATTGCCTTGTTTGTGTCCCGCTCAATGCGGTCGCACCTGAATGTATGGATCAGCAAGCACTTTTTCACCCACAAATATGATTATCGGGTTGAGTGGCTGCGCCTGATTGACGCCCTCACTCAACCCAGTCACGACGAAAACTTTCATCAGCGGGCCGTATCGATTGTCGCCTCAATTTTTAAAAGTGAAGGCGGTGGATTGTGGCTGCTACAACAGAACCACTACGTCCTGGCAACAACCGTCAACATGAAGCTGCCCGATACCCCCATGACAGAACCTAAAGGTTCTGCTTTTTGCCAGACGATGAAAGAGCATGAGTGGGTTTTCTCACCACACACAACAGACAAAGACGCTCTGGGCAGTGCCAATAATCAAATGCCCGAATGGATCTATAAAATAGACGACCTATGGCTCGTACTACCCTTATTAACGGAACAACACCTGCTCGGCTTTATCATACTCACACAACCAAAGCATGATGCCAGCCTTACCTGGGAAGATTTAGACTTACTGAAAACTGTCGGCCGTCAAGTCGCCAGCTATCTGGACCGTCACAAAGCTGCAGAGCAACTGGCCCAAGTCAAGCAATTTGACACCTTCAACAAGCTAACAGCATTTATCATGCACGACCTGAAAAACCTGATAGCCCAGCAGGCCCTCGTCGTAGAGAACGCGGCCAAGCACAAAGAAAATCCAGCCTTCGTTGAAGACGCCATCAAAACCATCGATAACTCTGTCAGCAGAATGAGTAATCTTCTAAGAAAGCTACAACAGCAGGAAACCAACGAGGTTAGAAATCTGGAGTTGCATAAAGTCCTGATGGAAGCCACCAAAAAGTGTAAAGAACTTAAACCGTTGCCCTCCCTCAGAATTGAAGCGCAAAACCTCTCTGTCGATGCCGATCAGGACCACCTCATCATGAGCCTGAGCAATTTGATCAAAAATGCCCAGGAAGCCACACAAAGTACCGGTTTTGTTGACGTTACTTTACGGCAGGAAGGAAAAAATGCCATTATAATCGTTGAAGATAATGGCTCCGGGATGGATGAACAATTCATTCGTGAACGTCTTTTTAAACCCTTTGACACCACTAAATCCGGCAAAGGTATGGGCATAGGTGTCTATCAAACCCAGGAGCTGATCAGCACTCTGGGGGGAAGCATCAGTGTAGAAAGTCACCCGGGAGAGGGCACCACCTTTACCGTCAGCCTGCCCGCCACAAACCTATAAGATAAAACCAACATATGAGTAGCACTAGCGACAATAAAACCCTGCTAATTGTAGAAGATGATGAAGGCCTGCAAAGCCAACTGCGCTGGCATTTCGATCAGTATAACGTTGTTATCGCCGGTAACCGTGAAGCTGCCGTAGCTGCCGTCAGGCAATATGAACCTGCCGTCGTTTTGCAGGATCTGGGCCTCCCCCCCGACGAAGAAGGCGTTGAGGAGGGTTTTAAAACCGTTCAGGAAATCAGCAAAATCTCTCCCACCTCCAAAATCATTGTCGTCACTGGCAACCACGATTACGAAAACGCCGTTCGTTCAGTTGCACTCGGCGCCTACGACTTCTATCAAAAACCCATTAATACCGAAACCCTCGATCTCATCGTACAGCGCGCCTACCAGATGTTTGAACTGGAAGAGCAAAGCCGCCAGAAAGAAAGTCTTCAAACATCGCCACTCAGCGGCGTCATTGCCGCGGATCCTAAAGTACTAAAAATCTGTAAAACCATCGAAAAGCTCGCGCCAACCGATGTAACCTGCACCATATTGGGAGAGAGCGGAACCGGCAAAGAGGTTTTTTCCAAAGCCATTCACAAATTAAGCCCTCGAAAAGACAAACGGTTTGTCGCCATAAACTGTGCCGCAGTGCCAGAGAACCTGATGGAAAGCGAACTGTTTGGCTATGAAAAAGGCGCCTTCACCGGCGCTACCTCCCAAACACCTGGCAAGATAGAAGTGGCCGAGGGCGGCACCCTATTCCTTGATGAAATTGGCGATATGCCCCTACCCCTGCAGGCTAAACTACTACGCTTCCTGCAAGAGCGGGTAGTTGAGCGCCTGGGCGGTCGTAAAGAAATCCCCGTCGATGTCCGCGTTGTCTGTGCTACCAATAAAAATCTCGAAGAGATGGTTAAAGAGGGCACTTTCCGAGAAGACCTGTTCTACCGTATCTGCGAGATGGTAATCGAGCTACCCCCCCTGCGTGAGAGGGAGGGTGACAAGATTCTGTTAGCGCGACACTTTCTTGAATCTATGACCCAAAAGCTCTCCTCTAAAGTCACCGGCTTCTCACCTGAGGCAGCTGAGGCAATAGAGGCCTATGCCTGGCCGGGCAATATTCGCGAAATGGAAAACAAAATCAAACGCGCTATTATCATGGCCGAGGGGAAAACCATCACCCCGGACGACCTGGCGATTATCCATGAAATTGGTAACGAGCTGTCTATCAACCTCAGGCAGGTACGACAGAACGCCGAAAAGCAAGCCATCAACAAAGCGCTCTCTATTTCCGATGGCAACTACTCATCGGCCGCTAAATTGCTGGGCATTACCCGCCCAACCTTATACGACCTGGCAAAAAAATACGGTATCGAAAAAAACGATTAACACTTAGTTAACAAACAAGGATAACGGCCCTATGACCGGCTTACAGAATAAAACGATCAAATCCCTTTTGGCCACCAGCATCATCGCTGCCACCCTAACACTATCCGGCTGTGGCGGGGATCAGCAAACCGGGCAAGATGCCAGCATGCACATCAAGCGTGGTGAAACCTATCTGAATCAAGGGCAATTTAAAGCGGCCATGATCGAAGCCCGCAATGCTTTACAAAAGGCCCCCACAAAAATCGACAGCCACCTATTAATGACTGATATCCTGATGGAAATGGGGCAATACAAGCCCGCACTGGACCAAATGGATGCAGTTGATGGAAACACTTCAACGGACTATCTGCTGACAAAAGCCGAGGCCTACAATCACTTACAAAAGTATCGCTCAGCTGAAAATCTGCTGGCCGAACACCAGAGCACACTAAGACAGGCAGACAAGAAACGCTACCTGCAGTTGATGGGGAAGGCAAAACTGGGGCAGAAAGATATTGAAGCGGCAAAAGCAGCCTATTCAGAACTGAAGTTATTAGACCCCGAAAGCGCCAACACGCTAACACTATTAGCCCAGCTTGCCCTTGTAGAAGGCAATATAGAGGACGCCACCAGCCTCCTTGAAAAAGCCCTTACTGCCGATGACTCATACACCGAGGCCCTGCTATTAAAAGCCAATATCCTGTTCCACCAACAGGATTTAACAGGTACCGAAGATACCCTCACCCAGGCTCTTACCGGCCTTAACAATACCGACATCATCACACCAACCCGATCCAACATACTTCGAAAACT
>CBFIDJ010000038.1:0-26470 GCA_965661375.1 Oceanicoccus sp.
GGTGGCTCTGGTTTGCATGGTGTTTCTGTTCCATGTGCGCTCCAGCCTGGTGGCCATTGTCAGTTTGCCGGTAGGTATTTTAGCCGCATTTATTGTCATGCATGCTCAAGGGCTCAACGCCAATATCATGTCGTTAGGTGGTATTGCCATCGCTATTGGCGCGATGGTCGACGGTGCCATCGTCATGATCGAAAACATGCACAAACACATGGAAAAGACGCCGCTGACTGTTGATAACCGCTGGCAGGTGGTGACGGAATCCGCCGTTGAAGTAGGCCCCGCACTGTTCTTCAGCCTGCTGATCATCACCGTGAGTTTCGTGCCGGTGTTTACTCTGGAAGCCCAGGAAGGGCGAATGTTTTCGCCACTGGCCTTTACCAAAACCTATGCCATGGCGGCTTCCGCTGCGCTGGCGGTCACCCTGGTGCCGGTGCTGATGGGCTATTTTATTCGCGGCAAGGTACTGGCAGAGCATAAAAACCCGCTTAATCGCGCACTCATCGCCGTTTATATGCCCGCACTAAAAGCCGTTTTGAATTACCCCAAAACTACCTTGGTCATGGCCGGGCTCATCACCGTCGTCGGCTTTTTGCCTGTGACAAAAATCGGTAGTGAATTTATTCCGCCTCTGGATGAAGGCGATCTCATGTATATGCCAACGACTTATCCGGGATTATCCATCGGCAAGGCGCGGGAGATCCTGCAACAGACCGACAAGTTGCTTGCCACGGTGCCAGAGGTGAAGAGTGTGTTCGGCAAAATCGGTCGGGCAGAAACGGCGACCGACCCGGCACCGCTGACCATGATCGAAACGTTTATTCAGTTGAAGCCGAGAGAGGAGTGGCGCGATGGCATGACCACCGAAACACTCAAAAAAGAAATGGATGCTCTGGTTAAATTTCCCGGCCTGACTAATGCCTGGGTGATGCCCATTAAAACCCGCATCGATATGCTGGCCACGGGTATTAAAACCCCGGTAGGTATTAAGGTGGCAGGCCCCGACCTTAAGGAAATCGAAAAGATCGGCAAGCGTCTGGAGCAAGTCCTCAAGGACGTGCCGGGCACGGCATCGGTCTATTCCGAGCGGGTAGCCGGTGGCCGTTACATTAAAGTGGACATCCAGCGGGAAAAAGCCGCGCGCTATGGTCTCAATATCGCCGACGTACAGCAGGTGGTCGCCACTGCCATCGGGGGGATGAATGTGGCACAGACCATCGAGGGACTGGAGCGTTACCCCGTCAACTTGCGTTATCCACAAGACTACCGCAACTCTCCTGAGCAACTGGCCCTGTTGCCTATCGTCACGACCAGCGGCCAGCGTATCGCTTTGGGAGATGTCGCTCGTGTTTATGTGGAGGATGGTCCACCTGCCATCAAGAGCGAGAATGCCCGTCTTAACGGCTGGACTTTTGTTGATATCGATGGCGTGGATATTGGCAGTTACGTAACAAATGCCATGGCAGTGGTGGCCGATCAGATCGAGTTACCCGCAGGCTACTCCCTCAACTGGTCCGGGCAGTACGAATACATGTTGAGGGCCAAAGAAAAGCTCACTTTCGTGGTACCTCTTACGCTGGGCATCATCATCGTGCTTCTGTATCTCAATTTTCGCAGCGTTGCCGAGGTCGCGATCATCATGGGGACTCTGCCCCTGGCGATGGTGGGTTCGATCGGGTTGATGTACCTGCTCGGCTACAACTTCTCTGTCGCCGTCGGCGTTGGGTTTATCGCGCTGGCAGGTGTGGCGGTAGAAATTGGCGTCATCATGCTGGTGTATCTCAATCAGGCTCATAACCAAATGCTGGAGCAGTGCCAGCACAAGGGCGTTACGCCAGGGCGGGACACACTTCGCCATGCAGTGTTACAGGGTGCGGGCATGCGAGTACGTCCGGTGATGATGACGGCAGCCGCGATTATCGTGGGGCTGTTGCCCATTATGTATGGCAGCGGCACGGGTTCGGAGGTGATGAGCCGCATTGCCGCGCCTATGGTAGGTGGCATGTTAAGCGCTGTGGTATTGACCCTGTTGGTATTACCCGCGGTTTATTTTTTGTGGAAGCAGACTGGGTTAGGACGGCAACGCTTATCTAATGACGAAGGATAAATCAAATTCAAAAAAACAGTTGACCGTGGGGTAACCCAATGGTTTTACACTAGAGACACTCAGGAGCAATCGTTATGAAAATCAGCCAACTCGCCAGTCAGGCTGGAGTGACCAAGGATACCGTTAGGCACTATGTATCGATCGGTTTGCTCTCGCCTGAGCGAGACAAACACAACGGCTACCAGATATTCGGGGCTCAGACCTTATCTCGCTTGCGCTTTATTAAAACGGCCAGGCAACTGGGTTTTCACCTCGATGACATTCAGCGGATTTTCAGCGACGCCGACCACGCTCATTCTCCCTGTCCCAGAGTTCGGGAAATGATGCAGCAACGGATCTTTGAAACCCGCAAGACCATCGAAGAACTGACGTCCCTCTGCGATCGCATGGAAGCCAGCATGTCCGAGTGGGAAAGCATGCCTGACAGTACACCAGATGGCCACTCCGTCTGTCGCTTGATTGAGTCGCAAATTGACTCGCCACATTGACCAATTTACTCGTTCTCGAACAGGAGGACCAGACCATGAATAACCACAGTAGCTGTCATCACAATCCTACACAGGACCACGGAGATGATCACGTGCATCAGGCTCAGCTGTCTGCGCTTAAGGATCCGGTTTGCGGCATGTTGGTTAGTGAGGATTCTGTCCATCATGTTCAGCACCTGAGTGAGGATTTCTATTTTTGTAGCGCCGGCTGTCGCAGTAAATTTGTCGGTAACCCGAACCAGTATTTACAGCCCGAGGAGGAACCCGTTGGCGACAGCCACGCTTGGTACACCTGCCCCATGCACCCCGAAGTGCGCAAAAAGGGACCGGGCACTTGCCCTAAATGCGGCATGGCCCTGGAGCCGGAGATGCCCTCCCTGGATGAAGTTGAAGATCCGGAACTGGTGGATTTTCGCCGCCGCTTTTGGCTCAGTGTGCCTTTTACCCTCAGTGTTTTTGTATTAGCTATGTTTGGCCATGGCTGGTTACCTGTGGGCTGGCATAACTGGGTTGAATTACTGTTGGCGACGCCAGTGGTATTGTGGTCCGGTCTGCCGTTCTTTGTACGCGGCGCTCAGTCGGTGATTAACAAAAGCCCCAATATGTGGACCTTGATCGGCCTGGGAACTGTTTCGGCGTACATGTACAGCGTTGTCGCCACCATCGCACCCGGAATATTTCCCGCAGTGTTTTTCATGGGTGGCAAGGTCAGTGTGTATTTCGAGGCCGCGGCGGTTATTATTTCCCTGACCCTGATGGGCCAGTTGTTCGAACTCAAGGCACGCTCCCGTACCTCCGAAGCCATCAAGTCACTACTGCGATTAGCACCGGATATTGCCCGTCGTATCAACCTGGACGGCAGTGAAACGGATGTGCCGCTGGCCGATGTTCAGGCGGGCGATCACCTGAGGGTGCGCCCCGGCGAGAAAGTGCCGGTGGACGGCGAAGTGGTGGAGGGCGGTAGCGCAGTGGACGAATCCATGCTCACCGGTGAACCCGTGCCGGTGTCCAAACGGCCCGGCGACAAGGTCATCGGCGCCACTATGAACACCAGTGGTAGTCTGGTGATTCAGGCAGAGCACGTAGGTCAGGACAGCACTCTGTCGCGTATCGTCAATCTGGTAGCCCAGGCCCAGCGCTCCCGTGCGCCCATGCAGCGCCTTGCCGATGTCGTGGCCGGGTACTTTGTGGTTGCGGTGGTCGCTATTGCCCTCATTACCTTCTTCGTCTGGGGGCTGTGGGGGCCAGAGCCCGGTTGGGGGCATGGCCTGATCAATGCTGTGGCCGTGCTGATCATTGCCTGTCCCTGTGCCCTGGGCTTGGCGACCCCCATGTCAATCATGGTGGCCACCGGCATGGGCGCCAACCGGGGCGTGCTGTTTCGGGACGCCGCAGCCATTGAGGCATTGCGCAAAGTGGATACTCTGGTGGTAGATAAAACCGGCACTCTAACTGAGGGGCGACCTGTTTTCCGCGAAGTTATCGCTGCCCCAGGCTTTGACCGCGATGACGTGTTGCGGCTGGCCGCGAGTCTCGATCAGGGCAGTGAGCATCCGCTGGCAATGTCCATTGTTGCGGCTGCCCGCGCGCGGGAATTGAGCCTGGCGACAGCGGAGGAGTTTGAATCAGAATCCGGCATCGGCGTTACTGGTCAGGTCGAAGGTCACTCGCTGGCCCTGGGTAATAGCGCACTGATGGATGCCCACGGCATCGACAGGCTGCACCTCGATAAGGATACCGACAAGCTGCGGGAGGAGGGTGCCAGTGTCATTTATCTGGGGGTCGACGGTACTTTGGCCGGGGTGTTGGCGGTGGCCGATCCCATTAAGGAAACCACCCGATCGGCGATCGAACAGCTGCGCAGTGCGGGCGTACAGATCATCATGGCAACCGGGGATGGTGAGAAAACAGCACGAGCTGTGGCGCGGCAGTTGGGTATTGACGACGTTTACGGTGAAGTAACACCTGCAGCCAAGCTGGATATCATTAGCCGCCTGCAACAGGAAGGGCGCATCGTCGCTATGGCGGGCGATGGTATCAACGACGCACCGGCACTGGCCCAGGCCGATGTGGGCATCGCCATGGGCACTGGTACGGATGTGGCAATGAATAGTGCTCAGGTAACCCTTGTGAAAGGTGACCTGCGCGGCATTGGCGAGGCAATCCATTTGTCACGCATGACGGTGAGCAATATGCGTCAGAACCTGGGCTTTGCCTTTTTGTACAACAGTATTGGTGTGCCGGTTGCGGCCGGGGTGATTTATCCCTTCACCGGGTTACTCTTATCGCCGATGATCGCCGCCCTGGCGATGAGCCTGAGCTCAGTATCGGTAGTCAGCAATGCTCTGCGCTTGCGGATCAGAAAGTGATGTTAAGTGTTGCTTGCCTGAGTCAGGTCAGCTTGCCCAGCTAATTGGTGCAAAGGTAAGTCCTGTGGGAGAACGTGATGGGTCAACTGACCATAAGTAAACTGGCACAAGCAGCTACCCAGGGCTGTTCCGTGACGAGTCCTTCGAGCAATCAGCCTTGGAGGCTTTGCCCGTATTCGCTGAATAAGACGTGAATCAGCGCATAGACAGGCTTTTCTGTTGATGAGTAATGGTCCGGTTTTACCGTTAAACTGGAAACCATTGCCAAGGGAAGTTATGGAAGGCGTAGGCTAAGACCGGGCGCGACTGCTGGAGAGGCAGATGTTTATTGAATCGGTCCGCTAGCAAGCTCAGGACAGTTGCTGGTTTTAAATAGAAATTTTAAGAAGTTTTTGAGCATGGTATTTTTTCATCGTATTTATTGCGGCTGGTAAGGAAAAATGCAGCAATACCATGAGAAACAAATTGTTGCGGGCATGGTATCTGAGCGCTTCTGGTTGCTAGGGTGCGTCATCAACAGCAGACGTGGATGAAAAGCCGATCAGGAATTATGTTGAGTACCAAGGACCAGGTTGAAGGTCACTTTCGTATTCCTGGTCAGTTAATCTGTGGCGCATTAAAAAAGATAACCAGCGCTCCCGCTATGCAAAGCATCGCGCCCAATCCATCCCAAATGCTGGGAAGATGTTTTTCGACAAGTGCTGCCCACAACAACGACATCAAAATGTAGATGCCACCGTAAGCTGCATAGGCTCGCCCTGCAAAGGACGATTCTACCAATGACAGTATCCATCCAAATAGCGCAAGTGAAATTAGCCCGGGAATCAACCAGTAAACACTTTTGTCCAGTTTGTACCACATCCAAAATGTATAGCAGCCTGCGATCTCAAATACTGCGGCAGCCAAAAACCATAAAAAACTCATAGTGAACGCTCTGTCTTTGGTCGTTGATGTTTAGGTAGTCCAAGTGATAGCAACGCAGTAAGCAGGATAAAGCCAGCGGAAACCCACAGGCACACTGTTAGTCCATAATCCTGATACAACCACCCGGATAAAACAGTACCGATCAAACGCCCCATGGCGTTGGCCATATAATAAAAACCCACGTCCAGCGACACGCCATCTTCTCCGGCATAACTCACAATCAGATAGCTATGCAGCGATGAATTGACAGCAAAGAGCGCTCCAAAAACGAGCAATCCTCCAAGCAAAGCTTCTTGCGGGTGCCATTGAAGGCTCAGTGTGAGCGCGATGAACGTGGGTATCACTCCCAGCATCAATGCCCACGTTAACGCATGGCGGCCATCTGGTGCCTGGTCACGGCCGGTGCCGGTTATTCTTGGCGCGAATCCCTGAACTAACCCGTAGCCTATGATCCAGAGTGCCAGGAACCCGCCGACTCGCCAATGATCCCAACCAAATTCGCTGGCAAGATAGACGGGCAATGCCACCACGAACCAGACATCACGGGAGCCAAACAGAAACATTCTAGCGGCTGACAGGTAATTGATAGCGCGGCTTTTGGAAATGATCTCTCTGAATTTAGGTTTACTTTTTGATTTACCCAAATCTTTTTTCAGTGACAGAATGCTGGATATCCACACTAATGCGAGCACGACAGCCATGGCCAATATCGCACCTTTAAACCCTAAAAGACTTAGCAGTACACCGCCCAGGAAGAATCCGGCACCTTTCAAGGCATTTTTGGAGCCGGTCAGTATCGCGATCCATTTGAAGAGCTGGCTTTGAGCATTCGATGGTACCAATAGCTTGATGGAACTTTTGGCACTCATTTTATTTAGATCCTTGGCAATGCCTGATAAGGCCTGTGCGGCCATCACCCAGGGCACAGTCAATAAACCAGCCGGAACCAACAACATGGCCAGCGCGACAATCTGAATAAACAGACCCATATTCATGGTCTTGTTCAAGCCCAATCGGGCACCGAGCCAGCCACCCACCAGGTTGGTAATCACGCCGAATATTTCGTAAAAAATAAACAGCATGGCAATGGCCAGTGGCGTGTACCCCAGATCATAGAAGTACAACACCACCAGCATGCGCAGCGCCCCATCCGTGAGGGTGAAGGCCCAATAATTCCCAGTGACCACTATGTACTGGCGGATTTCGGGAGACAGTTGTGACAGCCACTTCATTGCAGGCTTATTCCTGGTCCATCCGGCCAACCAGGCGCATCAGCTCCGCGGTGCGGTTGGCATAGCCCCACTCGTTGTCGTACCAGGCGTAAATTTTCACCTGGGTACCGTTCACCACCATCGTAGAGAGGGCGTCAATAACGCTGGACCGAGGATCGGTCTTATAGTCGATAGACACCAGAGGGCGTTCCTCATAACCCAGGATGCCCTTAAGCTCATTTTCTGCAGCGGCTCTCATCAGATTGTTAATCTCTTCGGCGCTAGTGGCACGACTGACCTCAAACACGCAATCCGTAATAGACGCATTGGCCAGCGGTACGCGTACGGCGTGGCCGTTCAGCTTGCCTTTCAGTTCCGGAAAAATATGCGTAATGGCAGTAGCCGAACCGGTCGTGGTGGGGATCAGGCTCATACCACAAGCGCGGGCTCGACGCAGATCCTTGTGGGGCGCATCCAGAATAGTCTGGGTATTGGTAATGTCATGAATGGTTGTCATTGAACCGTGCACAATCCCGATATTTTCATGGATGACTTTCACCACCGGTGCCAGGCAGTTGGTGGTACAAGAGGCAGCGGTTACAATCGGGTGCTGCACTTTGTCATAAAGGTGATGGTTCACACCCATGACAACATTCAAAACACCTTCCTCTTTCAATGGCGCTGTCACCACAACGCGTTTTACGCCCTGGTCGAGATAGGCCTGCAACTGGGCTTTGGACTTCATTTTACCGCTGGCTTCAATAACGACATCGCAGTCAGACCAATCTGTTTCCCCGATGGTTTTGTTTCGGGTACAAAGAATGGATTTGCCGTTAATGACCATGTTGTCATCATCATGGGTTGCCTCATGCTGCCAGCGCCCATGCACCGAATCGAAGGTAAGCAGGTGTGCCAGTGTAGCGGCATCACCGGCTGGATCATTGATGCGGACAATATCTACCTCATCCCATTCAAACGCTACTCGCATTGAGAGTCGCCCCATACGGCCAAAGCCGTTGATTCCTACTTTAATAGTCATACCTACCTCAGATTGAATATTGTTTTTTTAAGTAACGTAAATGTGCTGGATGAGTCAGTGCTTTGGGCCGAATAAATTGTATTCCTGCCGGAACAGCCGGCCACTGCTCGCCCGAATCCAGAAGTAAAATACGGTCGTCATCACGCCTCTCTGAACCAATGACGGGTTCGGTTGACCACATAAACCAAAGACAGCATGACAGGCACTTCTACCAGCACACCCACTACCGTTGCAAGTGCCGCGCCGGAATGCAGGCCAAACAGCGAAATGGCAACGGCGACGGCAAGTTCAAAAAAGTTGGAGGTGCCGATCAGGCAGGCAGGCCCGGCGACATTGTGTGGCAATTTGAGCAAGCGAGCGCCTGCGTAACCAATGACAAAAATGCCATAGGTCTGGATCAGCAACGGAACGGCAATCAGCACAATGGTTTGAGGTTGCTCCAGAATGGTGGTGGCTTGAAAGCCAAAGAGCAGGATCACCGTGCCCAGCAGCCCGATCACGGACCAGGGTTTCAGGGTGTGTAAAAACGTGTCCAAGCGAGCGCCGTCGCCCTTGGTTTCCAGGTGATGTCGAGTCACTATGCCAGCGACCAGTGGGAGAACCACATAGAGAACGACTGACAACAGAAGGGTTTCCCAGGGCACCGTAATGTCACTCACACCCAGTAAAAATGCGGCAATTGGTGCGAAGGCAAACACCATAATGATGTCGTTAACGGACACCTGCACCAACGTGTAATTAGGGTCGCCTTTGGTGAGTTGGCTCCAAACGAAGACCATGGCAGTACAGGGTGCAACTCCCAACAGTATCATGCCTGCGATATATTCATTGGCGCTTTGAGGGTCGACGAATTCAGCGAAAAATACTTTGAAAAACAGCCAGCCCAATGCTGCCATGGTAAAGGGCTTGATCAACCAGTTGATGACCAGAGTGAGGATCAGGCCTTTGGGCTTTTTGCCAACATTTTTTATCGCGCTAAAGTCTATTTGCACCATCATGGGGTAAATCATCACCCATATTAAGAGGGCAACCACCAGGTTGACATGAGCCCACTCTAACGAGGCAATCCAGGCGAACTGTTGTGGGAAAAAATTTCCCAGCATTACACCCACGGTGATGCACAAGGCGACCCAAACAGAGAGATAGCGTTCAAAAATCCCCATTTATTTTATGCCCTCCAGACGTTTTAGTTCGCTTGTAATTGTTGAGCGGTGGCATTGGGATGTTGCCTGATAAAGATCACAAAACCCTGAAGCCGGAATTCCAACGTTGAGATTAATCATTTTGGGTACACAGAAACAAAAATTTCATTCAACTCACCACATAGGTACAAACGTATTTATTTCAGGAAATTTTTTTAGCAGCACAGCTTCACGCGCTCGGGGCGATCCCCCATTTTTTTAAGGCGAATCTGGTTTTCCCGAAGAAACGCACTATTTGCTTCCGCCGTTATAGCCAAAACCGTTTTAGCCCAGTCGGGCAATGACGGGTTGATTCGATAGAACACCCACTGTCCCTGACGACGATCCACCAGTAGCTCACATTTCCTTAACTGAGCCAGGTGCCGCGAAATTTTGGGTTGAATTTCATCAAGAGCTGCCGTCAATTCGCAGACACACAATTCACTTTCCTGTTGTATCAACAACAGGCAGCGTAAACGGGTTTCATCGCTGAGGCATTTGTAAAACTGAACGGGGTTCATGGTGAAGGTTGTTCTCACTGGTAAAGGTCAAAGCACTCCAAACGATTAGGGGCACCCTAAAATCATGCGCTTTATCTTGGTTCTCCTATTAGATCAACGGATGTAATGAGTTGGGGAAACAAAGTACGGATGCATTATTTCATATATATGAAATAATGCATATATTATATTCCATATGTTATTTGTGGTAGATAGGCCCGTAATGATCGGACAGAAAAGATAGGTCGTACTCTAGTCCTCCCGCTGATAACTGAATATGCCGATTAGCACCGGAAACACAGTCGCGATAATGGGATCGCTTTAGTGAATAAGTTCCAGAATCATTCGCCATTACCAACTGTTATAATCCTGTGGTTACACAATGAGCTGTTTGGTGGAAGCGGCTGTGGCTCCTATGAAGTCAGGTGCGGAGACAAAATGCTGATTTACCATATAATAAGGCCTCGATTAAACCCACCACAGCACGCCGGGGAGTCGAACATGGATAAGCAATCCGGCCAACCTGACGACGCTGCAGGAACTCGCCATGCGTGAGCTGATGGAGCAGGTGGATAAGCGGCTGACTACCGAATTGCAGGCCGATGCCAAAGAGCGCGCTTTCACGATTCAGGAAAAGCTCCTGGTGCTGGTTAGCCAGAACAGTGATCACGAATATCTGATCCGCATTGCACGCCAAATTGCGGACCGGCGCAGGATTCCCTGGACCGTGGTGTGGGTTGATACGGGGCGTGTGATCAATCGCCAGTCGTCACTGCGTTTACAGTCGACCCTTTCCCTCGCCTCCGAATTGGGTGCCGAAACGGAAACCTTGCGCGGCCCCAGCACTTACCAAACCATCGTGCCATTTATCCAGGAACACCGTATCAATACTGTTCTGGTGGGACCAGGTACAGCTAGTCGTTTGCTCTTTTGGCGCAAACGACTCTATCAGCAGTTGATCGAATCAGGCCTGCCACTGGAAGTCTCAGTGGTTCGCCCACCGGAAAGTGCCTCCCGCAAACCGGCGCATGTGCTGCCGACTGGCACCTCCTTCTGGAGCGCCTGGAAAGCTCATGGCTTTGCCGCATTAGCGGTGGTAATCGCCACGGTAGTGGCTGTTCCTCTGGAGCTGATCGTGGTCAATACCACGCTGGTGCTCGTTTATGTATTAGCGGTTGTAGTTGCCGCGTTGCAACAGGGCTGGCGACCGGCGATCACTGCGTCATTTCTGGCTTTTCTGAGTTTCAATTTCTTTCTCACCGAGCCACGCTATTCCTTCCATATGACGCGTCAGGATGAAGTGGCCACGCTGTTTTTTCTGTTGATAATCGCCTTGGCCTGTGGGCCAGCTGCCTCCCGGATTCGACGGCAATTTATTTTATTGCGCGATGCCAATCGCTACTCTGAAGCCATGCGATTGCTGGGACAGGCACTGTCAGTTGCCGAAGATCCTACGGCCATTTGGAAAGGCGTGCACAAGGTTATTGTCGAATCGCTGCCCGTGGAGTGTGTGGTTGTGCCCGCTAGCGGTGAAACCTGGCCGAGGCCGACCAGGCCGTTCACCCCGGTCGACCTGGCCGCCATTGACTGGACCTGCCATAACCACAAAATATCCGGTCGCTTCAGTGACACCTTGAATGCCGCCGAATGGACCCTGTTTCCCATCAGCAAAGACACGCTCAGCATTGCCTGTGCTGCGATCAAATTCCCGGCCTCAGCCACAGTCCTCAGCCCTGGCGACAAGACCCTGATCACCGCAATTGTCAATCAGGGGGCCGATACCTGGCGGCGCACACAGCTGGTCAGGGAGCTGGAAGCCGCCCGGGTAAAGACCGAGGTGGAACAATTGCGTTCTGCCCTGCTGTCCTCGGTTTCCCACGATCTCAAATCGCCCCTGGCGGCGATGATGGGTGCTGCCGAGAGTCTGCAACTGCTGGATCAGCAACTGGACCCACAGGACCGGAAGGATCTGATGGATACTATTTTGCAGGAGAGCCGCCGCCTGGACAGCTATATCCAGAACCTTCTGGACATGACCCGGTTGGGATACGGCACGCTGAAGATCGAACGCGACTGGGTGTCGATCGCCGACATTGTGGGCAGCGCTTTGACTCGCCTTAAACGCTATTATCCCAACCTCAAAACGGCAACCTATTTCCCGGATGCTGCACCTGTTCTGTATGTGCATGCGGCATTGATAGAACAGGCGCTGTTTAACATTCTGGAAAATGCCGCGCGCTTCACACCGGTCAATGAGAAAATTGACGTGACCATTACGGCCAGCGACAAGCGCTGTACCATCGCGATTGAAGACCGAGGCCCAGGCATTCCGGAAGACCTGCGCGAGAAAATCTTTGATATGTTTTTTGTGGTTGCCGAGGGTGACAAGAAAAAGCAAAACACGGGAATGGGTTTGGCCATTTGTCGCGGCATGATCGGTGCGCATGGCGGCAGTGTTGAGGCCATGGCAGCGATGGAACACAAAGGCACCCGATTCGTAGTGGAGCTACCAATGGATGCTCCGCCCACTGCATCTCCCACTAACGAGGAATAAGGTAATACGTGAGTATTAAAGTTGTGATTGTGGACGATGAGACGCCTATTCGGCGCATGTTACGCATCGCTCTGAAAAGTGAAGGCTATGATGTGACCGAGGCAGAAGACGGTGAATCCGGGCTGGCAGCGATTGCCCGTCAGCAACCTGATCTCGTTGTTCTGGATCTGGGGTTGCCGGATATGGACGGCCATGCAGTGTTAAATGAGCTGCGAACCTGGTCGAAAGTGCCAGTTATCGTGCTTTCGGTGCGCAGCGGCGATAGAGAAAAGGTTCACGCCCTGGACGCCGGCGCTCAGGATTACGTCACCAAGCCCTTTAGTATCGAGGAGTTCCTCGCGCGCGTTCGTGCCAGCGTTCGCGATCACATCAAACCGGATTCACCGATCATATTGGATGATGGACATCTCCATATTGATCTGGGAAAACGTTGGGTCGCTCTGGCCAGTGAAAAAGTGGATCTGACCCCCAAGGAATACGCCGTTTTGGCTAAACTGGCGCAGTCTCCCAACTGCGTTATCACCCAGACTCAACTACTACAGGAAATCTGGGGGCCAGCACACAAAGATAACAGCCACTATCTGCGCATCGTGGTCAGCCATCTGCGGCAAAAACTGGGGGACGATCCGGCCGAGCCCTTTTACATTCGTACTGAAGCCGGTGTAGGGTATCGCTTGATGGTTCATGAAGTATGAAAAGCATTAGAACTGCCGGAAAGTACGCGAGAAAACGATCAGGATGGGGAATATTTCCAGACGACCAAACAGCATGGCAACACACATCAACCATTTGGCCGGGTCTTTCAGGGTTCCGAAGCCTGATGCAGTATCGCCGTAACCAACCCCCATGTTATTGATGCAGGCCGCAACGGTACCAAACGCGGTTGTAAAATCATGCCCTATGGCCATCAATCCCCAGACGAACACACACGCGAAGAAAACATAAAAGAAAAACAGACTCCAAACGGATTGCATCACGCGATCAGACACCGATTGCCCACCAACCTTTGTCAGAAAAATTCCATCAGGGTGAACAAGCTGATTAATCTCACGGCTGCCCTGGCGGTACAGCAAGAGAAATCGCATCGCTTTGATACCGCCACAGGTGGAGCCAACGCAACCGCCGAAAAAGCTTGCGCCGAGCAATAGCAACACCACGTGCGCCGGCCAGGAGGGATAGTCACCCGCGCCGAGACCATTGTCGGTCATGATGGAAACAGCCTGGAAGAAGCCGTGTACCAGGGCATCATGCGTTTCAAATGTGTCGGTTCTGTAGAGTTCCAGACAGGTGATTCCGACCACCAGCGACAGGATCAGAGAGAAAAAGCGGAATTCAGAGTTGGTCAGAATGGGGCGCAGGCTGCGACGGCTGATGGCCACGAAATACAAGGAGAAGTTGACGGCGGCAAGAATTGAGTACACTCCGCCCACCAATTCAATGGCAGGGCTGTTGTAATAACCCAGACTGCTTCCGTGGGTAGAAAAACCACCCAGAGATACAGTGGACAGGCTATGGCACAAAGCGTCAAACCATTCCATACCGGCAACGTAGTAAGAGATAGCGCAGCCCAACGCCAGGCCTGAATAGATCACCCAAAGATTTCTGGCAGTGTCAGCAAGGCGTGGTGTGAACTTTTGCTCCTTCATTGGCCCAGGCATTTCAGACTGATAGAGCTTGGCTCCCCCGATACCCAGAAATGGCATCACCGCCACGGCAAGCACGATGATGCCCAGTCCGCCGAGGAAATTCAGTTGGGCACGATAGTAATGGATAGTTTTTGGCAGATTGTCGATGTCGTCCAGCACCGAAGCGCCCGTGGTGGTAATGCCGGATACACCTTCAAATAAAGCGTCCGTGAGACTCAAGCCAAGCCGGCTATCGAAATATAGCGGCATGGTGCTGATGGCAGAAAAAATTACCCAGAACAACACGGCAATCATAAAGCCGTCACGGGTCTGGATGGCTTTGTTGCCCCGACTCGTAGCCTGCCAACCTATGGCGCCAAGCGTAAACGCCGCAAAAAAGGTCATCAGGAAGGGGGCGAAATGCACTTCACCGTAGATCAATCCAATGACTACCGGGATGAGCATCGACAAGCTGTAAAGCAACACCAAAAAACTGCACAGATGCAATATGGTGACGAGCCGCGAACTTTTTTCCATCTATCTACCGCATTGAGTACCTAGGTCTCATGGATAGTAGGAATGTTGCGCATAAATTATCTAGGTATGGCCTCGAAAGGGGCGTAAAGAAGCCGTAAAGGCGGGTTAAAAAAGACGTTGCAGCCCCTGCGACAATTTGTCTAATACCGAATTCGAATGCAATCTTTACAATGCTCCCAAATTAATTTTTGGGGGTCATTATGCCGTTTTCTCCGCGAGGCCGTTGGGCCGTTCTACCTTTGCTGTTAAGTGCTATGTCCGCTGTGGCGGATCAGGCACTGGAAGAAACCCGGGTGGTCGATGTGCGTCAGGGATTATTACTGGATGTTGCCAATACTGTATCGATCACACCTGACGCTGCTACTTTATTGCGCAGGGCGCCCGGTGCCAATGTCAACGGCAATGGGCCACTGACCGGCATTGCCCAGATTCGCGGCATGTATGGTCCACGTATCCGTGTGGGGGTGAACGGTGCGGTCATCAGTTCAGGTGGCCCTAACTGGATGGACCCACCACTTAGTTATGCACCGGCCGCGCAATTGGAATCGCTGGAAGTCTTTCGGGGCATCGCACCGGTCAGCGCTGGGCAGGAAACCATTGGCGGTGTTATCAATGCTAACACCTGGTTCGGAAACTTTTCAGAAAGCGATACCTTGATAACCGAGGGTCGCATCAGTACTGGTTGGCAGTCAGTGAATAAGGCCTCTCTGGTATCGGCTATGGCCTCGGTAGCCAATCGCTCGCATCGATTGAAAGTGTCGGGGCTAAGCGAGCAAGCTGATGATGCCGAGTTCCCCAAAGGCGATATTGTGCCCTCGGAGTACGACCGCCAGCGCGTTGATCTGGGTTACGGCTTTACCCGGGGCGGTCATACCCTGCAACTGGACATGGCTCGCAGTGAAACCGGCGACACCGGCACCCCCTCTCTGCCCATGGATATTCTCTATATTGATTCGGATTTATCCAGTGTCAGTTATACCTTGCAACAGGCGGACTGGGAGTTGGATGCCAGACTGTTTGCCAGCGATATTGAGCATGGTATGACCAATTATCACTTGCGCAGTGCCCCTGCTAACACCTCGGGTTGGCGTCGCAATATCGCCACTGGTGATAATGTTGGTTTTAAACTTGCCTCGCAGTTTCGCGGCGGTCGCCACCAGTGGCAGTTGGGTATCGATGGCATGAGTGAAAAGCATAACTCGAATATCGATAACCCCAATAATCCGATGTTTTTTGTCGTGAACTTTAATAATGCCAAGCGTGAAATAGTGGGCGTCTTCCTTGAGCGTGAGCAGGTCTTCAGTAACCAATGGCATGCTGACTTTGGCCTGCGCTATAACCGTGTGGAAATGGATGCTGATGAGGTCAATGGTACCCCGGCGATGATGACTATGATGGGAATGTCTCCCGGAGCGATGCTGCGTGATACCTTTAATAATGCTCAGCGGGCTCAACAGGATGACAATATTGACTGGGTCATCAAGGCCTTTTATGAGCCTGGCAAGGCGACGACTTATTATGCCGGTCTGGCCCGCAAGACCCGTTCCCCTTCCTATCAGGAACGCTATTTATGGTTACCGTTAGAGGCTACCGGTGGCCTTGCCGATGGGCGCACCTATACGGGAAATCTTGATCTTAAACCGGAGGTCGCCCATGAAATTGAGCTGGGCCTTGACTATCTACAGAACCGTTTAAGCCTCTCTCCGCGCCTTTTCTATCGTGATGTCGATGATTACATACAAGGCACCGAGAGCAGTAATATGGCGGCGGTGCAGTTTGTGGCCCTGATGAATATGATGAATGGCACTGACAACGCGGCGCCACTGGAATTTAATAATGTTGAGGCCATTCTCTATGGCTTTGATATGAACTGGCGCTACCAGTGGAATGCGCACTGGTCAGTGGGAGGGTTAATCAATTTGGTGCGCGGTGAGCGCGATGATATTGATGACAACCTGTATCGTATTGCGCCTGATAATCTATCGGTGGATGTTACTTACCAGACGGCAGATTGGTCCCTGACCGCTGAGTCAGTGCTTTACGATGAACAGGCCAGGGTATCCGAGACAAATAGTGAACAGCAAACTTCTGGCTACGGACTGTTAAATTTGCGTGGAGAGTGGCGCTTTAACTCCGGTATTCGTATCGGCGGTGGGGTTGATAATCTATTAGATAAGCATCATCGGGATCATCTGGCGGGCTATAACCGGGTCGTCAGTGATGATATCGCAGTGGGAGCGCGCATGCCGGGTTATGGACGCAATGTTTATATGCGCCTGGATTATCAGTGGTAATTAATGCGCAGTGGTAATTAACGTTGGAAAGAGAGGCTTAATACTTTTTCCAGGACGCCGCGGTTATTGATGATGTCGAGATCGTACCCTCCGAATGTACTAATACAATATTTATATGGTTCATAGGCAGGCGTTTCAGGCTGCGTTCAATATTGTATGTGTATGTTTGGCGGCGATGGGGGGCTATCTTTAGCGGGTAAAGGAACTAACTCGACAGTGAGGTTGTGGTCAGGATTGTTTCAGTAGCCTATATTCGTAATGTTATTGAAAGTTATTATCGTTTAGATTAACCTTCCCGCCTTAATTTAGAAGAATAGGTCTTTGGAGACGATAATGACAAGCAGATTTCTTTCCAGCGCCATGTTCCTGGCCGTTACCACTGCCCACGTGCAAATGGTTCAAGCGGACACCACGAACAAAGCTGTCACCACGTCTATGGAGCAGGTTGTAATCATCGGTTCACGACAGGATGCCAGCGCGGTGCCTGGCTCCGCCTTTGTCGTCGATGCCGAAGAGCTGGCGAAGTTTGAGTACACCGATATCAACCGCATTCTGAGTCAAGTGCCGGGCGTCTATATTCAAGAGGAGGAAGGCTACGGCCTGCGTCCCAATATCCGTATTCGCAGTGCTCAGGGGGGGCGCTCTTCCAAGGTTAATCTGATGGAGGACGGCGTGCTGATTGCTCCAGCCCCTTACTCAGGGCCGGACGCCTATTATTTCCCCACGGCCGGCCGTATGCATACGGTGGAAGTGTTGAAAGGACCGGAGAGTATCAAGTACGGGCCGCAAACGGTAGGTGGTGCGGTCAACCTGATCTCAACGCCGATTCCCGACATGCGGGCCGGTGAGATTAATATGGAAGTGGGCGAAGATGGTGAGAACCGTATTCATGCCTGGTATGGTGATAGCCAGAAAAATTATGGATGGCTGGTGGAAACCCATCAACACGATGGGGAAGGTTTCAAGCAAATTGACCGCTCCAGTCGCGATACGGGTTTCAACAAGGAAGACTATATGGCCAAGCTGCGCCTCAATACCACCGTGGGTGACGGCTATTACAACCAGGTCGATATCAAGTTGCAGTACTCGACTGAGAATTCCAACCAGAGTTATCTTGGCCTTATTGATGCCGATTTCGATAGCGATCCCAATCGCCGCTATGGCATCAGCGAACTCGATCAGATGGATAACGAACACGCTTCGGTAACGATCGGTCACCTGATCGAGTTCAGCGAGGAGCTAAGCCTGAAAACGACGGCTTACTACAACGACTTTGAGCGCAATTGGTATAAATTGGATAATGGCGGTGGCTATATTGATGATGCCAACAATGGCGATTCTGATGCACTGGCCCTGCTTACCGGAGCTCGTGATTCCATTGTCGGTGAATACCTGAACATTAAAAATAATGCCCGCCAATATGAGTCTTATGGGTTGCAGACTGAACTCAATTGGAACCTGGAGCTGGCGGGTATGATCCACGATTTCGATATCGGCCTGCGCTGGCATCAAGACGAAGTGGATCGGTTTCAGCCGGTTGATCGCTTCACGCAGCAAAACGGCAGTTTGGTTTATTTTGATACTCAAAACCCCAGCGCTTCCAATAACCGCGTTGAAGAGGCCGAAGCACTTTCAGTATACCTTTTCGATCATATCTCGGTAACGGATCAGTTGAATGTCCTTGTTGGTTTTCGCTACGAAGATATGGAGACGGAACAGACCCGCTATAACCTCGATCGTTCAGTCGGTACGCGTACCGCTGAAAACAATACGGATATCACCGTGTTAGCTTTGGGCGCAACTTACCAGGTAACAGAAGCCTGGCAACTGCTGGCTGGAATTCATCAGGGATTTGCACCTGCGGATGCGGGGTCCGTTGATACTGATCCTGAGGAAAGTCTCAATTACGAATTTGGCGCGCGGTTCGCGCAGGATAAACTGGCGGCCGAACTTATCTATTTCTTCAGTGATTTTGAAAACGCGGTAACGTATTGTACTGTTGCCAACCCTTGTGGTGGCGGTGTTACAGCCGGGAGTATCAGCGAAGGCGAAGCGGAAATTGAGGGTATCGAGTTATTGCTTAGCTATGACCTGAGCACAAGTACCGCCTTTCAGGTGCCGGTCAGCCTTGCCTATACCTACACCGATACTGAATATACCCAAGGGGGTGTCGGTGACGCCGAAAAAGGGGATATCTATGCCTATGTGCCGGAAAATCACTGGGCCGCATCCGTGGGTTATATCGCGGCAACAGGCTGGGATGTCTACCTGAATGCCAGCTTTACTGACGAGATGTGTCACGACACCAGTTGTGAGCGCAATGGCGCCGACACCTCTTTCCTGAAAACCGATAAACAACTGGTATTCGATGCTTCCGCCAGTTATCCGCTCAATGACAGTGCCCGTGTTTATGTAAAAGTGGATAATCTGCTGGACGATCAGGACATCATTTCGCGCAGCCCCGATGGCGCTCGCGCCAACAAACCGCGCACCGCTTACCTTGGACTCAAGGTTAATTTCTAAATCTTTCCAAGTTTCCAAGTGTCGTCCGAGTCTGCCCGCCCTGGTTGAATAACCCAGGCGGGCTTTTTGGTATATCCATCGGGAGTAGAAGCAGTAGCCAGTTCGAACTGGACGAGCCGGCTATTGCTTTCGATTGGCCGTTGGTGAGGTTATTTGGAAAGATCAAATTCGGCCAGTTGCTCGCCGCTTTTGGAGTGCAACGTATAGGAAAGAACTTGTGCATTCATTTCAGGCCTCTCTCCGGCAACAGCGACTTCCAGCAATTTGAGACGGGCACGGGCATAAATCTGCCGTCCCACATTGCCCTCCTGTTCCAGCAGGGCGATTATCCTGCTCGCATCTTCGGCGGAAGTTTTCCAAATATAACCATCTAGTGCATTGGTCAAACGCAACTTCACATGAAGTATATCTATTCCCTTGTATACTTCGCGCAGCACCTGCCAGTTGGTGGGGCTGAAGCTGATAGAGCTGCCGGGAGTCATAGGTCCGATATAGAATTCACCGTAGCCGGGGTCATAGTCACCAAGCCGTCCGCCAATATTGGTGGTAATAAAACCAATGTTTCGGGCTGATGCGCCCAGAGATTCAAGCCGGGCCCGCTCCTGCGCCACCAGATCCGCACGGTTGAACTCGTTCACAGTCTGGCCGTTATACCTACCTCCGGATATCCCGATACGTTCCGCGATTGCCCCGTAATCAGGATGATTACCGGTCCAGTCCACATAAACCCAATACATATCGTAACCACTGGGGTCAGTAAGCTCACCGCTGCGGGTGACGGGTGTGGTCTGATTTGAAGTATCTGTCCTAGATTTGCCAGCGCTGGTTGCCGGTAAGGGATCCGCAGCGGGGTGTGTCGCAGGTGCGGGAACGTCAGATACTGGTCCCGGCTCATCACTGCATGCCACAAGCCCCAGCATAGCAATACCCGCCACGCCCATCAGAAAAGGGTGCACAGAAATCACCATTTCAAATACCCCCCGGTCAAAGATCAGGCGTAGTCGCAGCGCCCGCGGCCTCATCTTTCTTGCGAGCTTCGTAAGCCACCTGCAACGCCCGCTCAAACGCCACACCTTCTTCATAGAAATTCTTCTGGTGCATGATTCCTATATTCATTTCCCGGGCCAGCAGTTCATTGCCATAAGTCGGCGCAATAGCCACCTTAATGGTCAGACCACAGCCCGCCGACCAGCGTTGCGACTCGGCAAAGGAGGCGCTAATCGAGATGTTGGTGCAATTGCCCCAATCCCGGGAGGACTTGGACAGCGGTCGATCCAGCAGATCGTAGATCCAGACAAGGTTTGTGATCCCACGTCGGTCCTTTTCAGTTACATGGGGAGCTCCGTACTTGCCGCTCAATGATTGCACCAGCGCGTCGATCGCAGGGCTTTCTCCCTCAGGGAAACTATTGCGCCGCCACACCGCCCCCGCTTTTTCTTCGCCCGGCATGCCATTGAACGCAACGATAATCTGCTGAGTGATACTCTTGACCGGCTTGAATTTGTAGCCGCCGTCGTCACAGGTCTTGCTGCTCATGGAGCCCATATCTCGCGCAATATCCTGTCCACTGCATAGCGCACCGTCGGATGCGCGGATAATCTGGCGCGTCGGGACATCAAAGTTCTGTTTGATTGTCCATTTATCGGCTACGTTGATGATCGGGACGTCATCGCGGCATTCAAGCAACCAGGAAACGTCGTCAAAGCCCATCCCCGAGCGAATGCCTACGATATCATCCACCGGTGAGCCTTCCGGACGAATTCCAGTCGTTACTTTAGCTGGACATTTACGAGAAGATTTTTTGGTCGGAACCTTTTCGCCCTCGGCAACTTCGGTGCCATTACCCTGTACTGCGCCTGCGTTATCCTCCCCCGATTCACCACAACCTGTTAACAAAAGGGCTGCCAAAAGCCCAGCGAAGAAAAACCGAATACCATCCGCATTCATAATTATGCCTCTCTGGATTGGGCCTCTGTGTACTTGCTTAATTTAGTTTTGAACAACTAGTTTAAATATTCAAGAAGGCTTTAACACAAAGCTTGTATAAAGTATATGACACAGATGTAAAAAGTAGAAAGTCTATTTTCACGGAAGCACTGGTTGTCAAGGTTGTGATGTATGTTGCCAGCTGGGATACTTGCTGCAAACCAGCAAGAAAATTCTTACAATCCAACAGTTTAGGCTTTAACGGAAAGCTCCTTCCTTTTCACTTCCATCAACCAATAGATAATACGATCGATAAAAGAGTGCTTACTTTCCAACAGAATGATTGCTCCAATCATTTTCTGAACATGGTATTTTTATGGTATCAGGCATAGGATTCTTTATAACTTTATGAAAATAAGAGAAATTAATGGCTTATTTACAATAGAATGAGGGTGATTGGGGGTTGATAAGTAGTGGCCGTGATCACAGCTGAGAATTAGAGCTTTTCAAATTGAGTAATAAAGTTAGGCGATATAGGCAATACCAAAAATCTGTCGAAAAATATTTGTCTGACCAAACTTATACGATAATAAATAAGGAAAATAATAGGAATGAGCAGTAACGGCAAAGTACAGGTATTCGATGGTTTAGAGTGGCGGCGATACGGTGCCAACCTTCCGCCTGCAGTACTGGGTATGACCTTGGTAGCAGTACACTCTTATGGTCTGGGTGTGGTAATCGATCCGCTGGAACAGGAGTTTGGCTGGTCGCGTTCGCAGATTTCCGCGGGGCCATTGGTGACTTCAATCGTCACCCTGTTACTGGCCGTATTTGGCGGGAGATTAGTCGACCGCTTTGGGCCACGTAAAATTGCACTGGTCGGCGTACCATTTTATGCCATAGCGCTCGCGCTGATTTCGACTGCCGGGCCGAGTATCGTTTCATGGTTGCTGCTGTACGCTCTGCTTGGTGTGGCCTTAATTAGCATTTATCCCAGTGTGTGGACGGCGGCAATTGCTCAGCGGTTTGAGAAAAACCGCGGTTTAGCGCTGGCGTTTGTACTGTCAGGGACGGGCATCGCATCGGCAACCGTGCCATTTCTTGGCGCCAACCTGATCGAAGCCTATGGCTGGCGAGGTGCCTATATCGGTATGGGCTCACTGTCCTTTATCTGTGTGTTTCCCCTCGTGCTCTTCCTGTTTGCCCGGGAGAAACCACCCGAGCTTGAAACCGACCAGAAACTGGCAGAAGTCCGACCTACTGGGACGACGGCAGAGTTGATATCGCCTAAATTTATTCGGCTGGCCATCGGCGGTGTGATCTATTCGCTTGGAGCAACAGGTCTTGGGATTAATGCTGTTCCGATATTGATGGAAGAAGGGTTCAACTTGATCGCAGCGGCTGAGGTTGCCGGACTTATCGGGATTGGTACCATCTCAGGTCGTATTTTGGGTGGTTTTTTACTTGACCACATTGATGGTCGCTTCGTTGCCATGGGCTGCGCTGTCGGCGCACTCTCGGCGGCAATTATTTTTCTGGCCACCGACCAATCGACACTGGCTGCTTCAATTGCCTGCTTGATGCTGGGGCTGACAGCCGGGGCTGAATATGATGCCTGCGCCTATCTCACCACGCGCCATTTTTCGCCCCATCATTTCGCTGCCCTGTTTGGATTACTGGGGGGGTTATTTGGTTTCACATCCGGGATTGCGCCATTTATTGCCAACACGCTTTATGAGATCTTCGGCAATTACGACGGCATCCTGTTCGCTGTCATTCCGATGTTCGCAATAGCGAGCTTGATGTTTTTGTCGCTGGGGCGTTATCCCGATACGCTTGAGGAGGCTGAACTCCAACCGTCGTGATTGAACTGTGCCCATCAATGCAAGGGTATTTATGAGATGCTCAGCAAAAATTACAGGAGCAACTGAGCAAGTTTGATCGGCGGAATTAATACCTCGCTCTCGTGCTTCAATGCTTCATCTCTCAGTATTAACCAGAGACAATTTAATGATTGATCTATGGCGAGATGTTAGAGCGAACCATTGATGTTAGAGCGAGCCATTAAAGTAAGGTTAGACGCCTTTAAACCTTTGTACACTTGTTCTATCTCATGCTCCCGATTTCACCGGATTACAGGCTGGCTTTAATGGACTGTAGATGATCGCACTGGTACGGCCAAGCAGCTGCCATTTTCCGGCAGAATGAACCCAGGAATACATGACCTTGATACGACTGCCTCTGGTTTTACCCTCGGTCAGATTTTTTACCTGGTCCACGGTAACTATCACGACACCAGTATTATCGACTACGTCGATGATTTGATCGGTGTAATCCAGCGAGGCGAAAAAGTGTTGCCCAGCCATTTGCTCAAGGAGATCCGCCTTGGTCTGGCTGCGGCCACTCGAATGCATGTAAGTCAGTCGGTCGTGCAAGACGGCGTCAAGGCGCTCTCGGTCGCCCTCCAGCATTGCGATGCGTAAGGCTTCAGAAGCCTGCTCCAGTGAACGTTTATTGTTGGCAGCTGCGACAGTACTCGTTTCTGTAGTAATCCTTTCGGAAGCGTCAACTGGAGATATAGCGACCATTGAAAGGATCGCACTCAGCACTATCAGTGTCGTATAGCTGGTGAAGCCGAATTTGAGTAGGGGCATAATTCTTCCTCCAAAGCAAGCTGCGGCAAACCTCAGGTCATAATTCACGGATGCTTACTAATTAAAACACAAAGGGGAAGGAGCGAGTATGTCTTCGCTTGCCATCACCACTCACCTAATTGATCATAAATGATGTGACTGCGCAGCGGCAGCTCTGCTGCCATAATTATTGTCGTCTGACTATGGTTATTCACCTTCCGAAAGCAACCAATCCTTAAAAAGATTCCGGACGACAGCCTTTGGGGATGACTCAGCGGCGCCCCGTGTATCTTTCAAGCTTCTGGCCGGATTTATTTGGAATCGACCTCGATACCCATCGCCGCCATTTCGCGCTCGGCCCAGAAGATGCGCCCCGTATATTCACGCGGATTTTCGCAGGCAGCGAAATAGACCATCATACGCGCCGGCGTCGACATCGGTACCGGGCGAAGGTCGCCCATCTTTTCCTTGGGCACGCCTTCGAGACGTTCCGCCACTCGCTCGGTCGCCACCCAGCCGGGATGTAGGTTGACGATGTATATGTTGCGCGCCGCCAGATCGCCGGCGATGACATTGGCCATTCGATCAAGCGCGCGTTTGCTTGCATGATAGCCCGGAACAATGAGGTTCTGCCCTGCGATATTGTCGACCTTCACAGGTTCGGCATTCAGGCCGAGAGCCTCGGCGCTGCCCGAGGTGATGTTTATGATCCGACCTCCGCCGCGCTTTTCCATGATCGGGACCAGGCGCTGGGTCAGGATGAAAGGTGCGTGCAGATTGACATCGAACTGATAGAGCCATTCTTCATAGCTCAGGTCGAGAAAGCGTTTTTCCCAAATGTCGCCCGCCGTCGCGGCAGCATTATTGATGAGAATATCGACGCCACCGAACGCCTCAACCGCCCTGTCGACTAAACGGTGGAGATCGTCGCGGCTGGCCAGGTCGGTCTGCACCGCTATTGCCTTCGCGCCGTGTGCCCGCACTTCGTCCAGCGTGTCATGGATCGTGCCGCCCTTCAGGCTCGGATCGCGCTCAACGGTACGCGCGGCGAGTACCAGATTGACGCCCCGGTCAGCGAGCATCAGCGCCGCCTGCTTACCCATCCCACGCGTGACGCCAGTGAGGATGGCGACCTTGCCGGTTAGATCGAGTTCAGTCTGTCGTTCCATATTCAGTTTCCTTTTCTGCTTATTTTTTCACGAAGGACCCGATGGCGAGGTTCAGGTTTGCCGATGGTGGCATGGTTGGATTGAGCGCGCCGAGACCGCCGTCGACCTCCATCACCTGCCCGGTCATGAACCGGGACTCGTCGGACCCGAGGTATAGCGCAGCATTGGCCATATCCTCGGCATTGCCAAGTTCAGGGGTCAGAGAGTACATGCGATGGATGTCCATCAGGGGCTCGGGCAGTTTTTCAACTCGGTCTGGGCTCATGGCAAAGCCGGGGGCGATGACGTTTGCGCGGATTCCTTGCTTGCCGTGCGACGCGGCGACATATTTGGTCAAAGCCACGATGGCGGCCTTGGCAACGCCGATAGCGATTAGATGCTGGTTACCCTGCCGGTGCAGCATCGAGGCCATGTTGATGATCGAGCCGCCGCCCGTCTCAAGCATCTTTGGAATGGCATGACGGCAACCCCAGATAGTCGAATAGAGATTAACCTTCAGCGCCCAGTCCCACTCGGAGTCCGGGGTTTCGACGACGTTCGTGTCCTGTCCCAGGCCCGAAGCGGCGGTTGCGTTGTTATGTAGTATGTCGAGGCGACCATGGTTTGATACCGCGAAGTCGACCATAGCGGCGATCGCATCCTCGCTGGTCACGTCGGTGACGCATGCCAACGCCTCGCCGCCATTCGAGCGGATGGCCCGGACACAAGTATCAAGTCTGGCGCCATCAATGTCTGCGCACACGAGCTTGCAGCCTTCTGCCGCGAACAGACGCGCCGTCGCGTCACCAATATAACCGGCGGCTCCGGTGATGATTGCAACTTTGCCTGTCAGCCTTCCCATCTTACTGCTCCACTTGAATTCTGACACCCGGTTCATTTGATGCTTGACTCGGGCAATTATCGACGTCGCCATACATCCTGCGTGGTGACGCAATAGAATACTATCTATTAAGTATTTTTCTGTCAATAAATCATATTTATCTCATTTATACGTGTATTGATACCATTCTATAGAGGCCAATGACAGATTGCCGCCAACAGTCTATATTGCGCAGTTCACAAAAACTCTGTCTCTTCAGGAGTGATCATGGTTAAACGAAACACCGAAAAATCGCCCCTGCACGTAACCGCCGCGAAACTTCGCGAAGTTTCACTCGCCACCCCTGACGGTTCGTTGCTGGGGAGTGAAGACGAACTACTCGCCAGGCTGTCCGCTTCACGATTGACATTGAAGCAGGCAGCCCGGCTACTTGAGCGGGAAGGACTGGTAAAGGTAAAAAGGGGGGTAGGGGGTGGTTACTACAGTGCGCGACCGACTGAAGATACGTTAAAGTCCGTGGTCAACGCCTATCTCGAAACCATCGAGGTTACCGCGGAAGATGTCATTTCGGTC
>CBFIDJ010000039.1:0-25982 GCA_965661375.1 Oceanicoccus sp.
AATCCCTGTCTTCAAACTTTGTGGGACAGCAATGATTGTGCCTGAAATATTACTCTTTATTAATTGAAATCTTTTTCTCCATAAATAACTTTTGGATAACCGCAAATATCACGAGAGGTTTGTAAGCCAGCCATCGTTGCCGCTTCAACACAGCCAGCGTTAAGGCCGGTATAAATCCAGTCACCCGTAAAATACATATTACTGAATTCGGGTATTTTAGTGTTGATGCGGTATTGGGTGCTGTTGACTATCGACAGCGTATAGCGTTCTGTAGGGCTTGTGTTTGAACGCCAATATTGCGCGTTAAATCGTTCTTCGCCGACGCCATCATTGGGGTCAATGAGTGCACTCCACTCAAATTGTTGGGCGTTGCCTGCGTCAGGCCAGAGCGTGTACATGTCGTGATTCATCTGGCTGATGCAGGCCTCTTTCACCTGCAGCGTGGCGTTAATTGGAAACTCGTAGTCGGTTCTTGGTGGTATATCGGTAATCGCTTGTACGCCACAATAATAGGCAATGTTTTTGGGATCGAGCCCAAGCTTGCTCCAATCTTCACGGCATATTAGCTGGTTCATGGCTGCCCAGGTATCGACGGGTTCGGTCCAGGCACCCAGCACTGGATCCTCACCGGGAATGGGGTAGTCAGTCCAACCCAGATGGGTGAGTGTGGGTTCAGTCCATAGCTGGTAAGCCTGTGTGACTACCGTGGCAACTTTGTTGTGGGTTGATTTCAGTGCGTCACTTTCATTCAACAATTCCTGACAGGTGTAGGGCAGGCTTGCCACGGGAATGCCAAAAATAATGGTGTCGAAGTCTTTGCCTTTTATCAGTTTTTTAGTGGGTAACGGTTGTTGGAAGGTCTCCTCATACACCGTTGGCCAATCGGTCCAAAAATTTTCCAGGTCGATATTATTGGATTTTAAAGCTGCTGCCTCCCTGGGGAGGATTTGTCCATAGCGAGGCTGGGAAGGCCAGCACATCAAACCTTTCACTGGGCGTAGCGGCTCGTAGCTTTCTTCGCCATTAATAAGTTGCACTTGCTGTGTCATGTTTATTGCTGAAACCACACTTTTATCTTGAGGGTCGAGTTCAAGCTGATTCACTTCATGGAAGAATTTAAATTTAACGCCACGATTTTTCAGCACCTGATAGTAGGGCGTGAAAACCGTATCACCCATACCGGCTTGCATCTTCCACATGACGGCACCTTTATAAGCCAGCCCAATCAGTAATAAGCCTCGTAAACCGGTTCCGGCTTCCAGGTTCGCCTGGCTAATATCGCCATTTTTGTAACCAAATACCAGGTCATAAAGGGCTCTTACGGGTGCTGAATTTACCGTGAATTCTTCATTGGCACCGTATTTTTTCAGCCAATCTTTGAAGTCAATGTTATTGGCAACGTTAAAGCCTTTATTAAAGATATCGTCTTCGATCATGCCAATGAGTATTGTTAGGGCCAAATCCACAGCAATATAAAAGCGACGGATTTCATTGTGGTTATCGAGGAAATGGGTGGCTATCGTATCAATCCAGGATTTGATGTCTTTTAGCAGCTTTTTTAGCCAGTTATGATCTTCCATATTATGTTGGCTTATATCGGCAGGAAGCGTGTCTAAAAACTGGAGGATACCGTGCATCATTTTTTCAGCGTCATTGGCTCCTTGTTTTATTTCTCTGCCGAGTTTTTTTTCAATATCCTGTATATGAACCAGTAAGATCTCGTGCCGGGTCGATTTAATCAGCATAGTATCAATTTTATTGACTTCCTGATGAAGATCACCCAGCCATTGTTTCAGGTAGGCATACAGAGTGGTGATGAGATTCCACCAATCCAGGGCCTCGGTCCCTTTACCTGGGTCTCCAGGTTTTTCTGGAAACAGCAGGAACCAGGGAATCCATTCATCATCAATATTTTCCATGTTGACGATAAAACTGTGCTTCTTGAAGGCTTCTTGCCAGGTGGCCAGTGGGGCACCGGCAGGCCTGGCCAGTTCTTCATAACACTGCTGCATATATTTGAAGGCATTTTCATAAAACCCAAACCAAATATGTAAGCCATGCTCTTCAATGCGTTCTCCCATTTCCTTATTGCGGCCACTGGCCCCCTTGCCGCCAAGACGCCAACCTAATTGGTAGAAAGTAATATCGTACTTATCTTTCCAGTCAGGCTGGCTGGTAATGGCAAAAGCAGCAGTGACCGAAGATACACCGCCACCCAAAATAGCGATTTTTTCCTTTTCTTTATAGGCGTTATTGACCAGTTCTTTTACCGTCTCCAGTGTGAAGTCCATGTTTATCCAAAAGCCGAAGGCGGCTGTTTGAGAGCCGATCTGTAAACCGAGATCTTCGGCAAGAGGAAAGCTGGCCACGTCTTCAATCTTGATTTGAAATTCGCCCTCCAATAAGCCTCCGCCGTGGAATGTATTGATTTTGGCTGGTGAGCTGCAAAGAGCTTGGTATACCGCATTTTCACCCGTGCCATTAGGCATTTGTTTCAGGAAAATCTGAGGTATTTGGGGGTGTAAAAGATCGGCTATTACTTCTTTGACGACGTGTAGATCCGGGCGAAGCAAATTTAAGCTGCTGGCAACCTCCCAAATGCCCTTGGCGGCTTCGGTAAAGTCTTCCCACTTAACTATGGGGGTAGAGCCTGGGCGTAAATTTTTAATGCTCAACAGATCAAACCACTCGACTTCACTGTCAGGGCTATATTCTTTGAGACCATTCACTCTGGCTCTAAAGCTGTCCGGTGATGAGTGGTCTGGCATGGTAAGTTGGCCGAGGTTTTTGGGGTAACCGTACACATCACGCCCTACCGAGACAGTAATCGGGCTGTCTACCCAAATGTAGGGCGTGTACCAAAAAACTTCGTCGAGATATTGTTTACCATTTTTACTGACGATATTACCAACAGGTACCCAGATAGAGACATCAATCTCCGGCCCCCAGCCCTTGGCTTGATCTTCGGGGTAGGTAGAGTAATCCTTGGGGATATTAGTAAAGGTCAGCATCATATAGTCTGACAGAGGCTGGAAGTTATATTGCCCCCGGGCCACCTTATTGAGGTCTCGGTCTAGCATTACTTGCAGTTTTTTTTCGTCACCTTTGACAAAAAAGCCATACATTTTAGAGTTTTTTTGCATAAAAGGCGGGTGCTGCATCATCTGAGCTGGACGATAGATATAGGGGGGCAGGCTGTCAGAGGTATTTGACATGGTATTTCCTTCTCCTGATAGTATTATTGTCGGGTGGATGTTTTAGGTTTTTATACTTGTCCAGAACACGACTCGGATCATCCGGTGAATAAACCCTCCTGTTGGATAGAGATATTGCTGCTTTGCGTCTATTATGCTCAGAGTGGATGATGGGCAGTGCCTATAAATCTTAATATTACTATATACACTGTTCCTGATTTAACTCGCAGACCGGAAAGTTTTTAAAAAAAATATGCTGAGCATTCAAAAAACAGAGGTGATACATTGGCTATCGTGAATGGCTCTAATAATGCCGCTGTAGGCTCGCACCACCATCCAAACGAATGTTTTATCTCCTGGCATGCCTAAGCAATTACTCGCATTTTTTCTTTTACTTACAGGTTTGCTCTGTGCTCATGTGGCTGCTTCCAGCACTTTGTCTTTGCACGCTGATAAAGACCCAATAAATTTGCTGGACGTTGGTGGTCGGCTTTATCTTGCTGATAAGTCCCCCGAAGCTTTCACCGGAGTTTCCACCGAAACCCTCACCAAAACTCTGTCCGAAGTTCTGCCCGACGATCCTGGCGCTTTTGCCGATGAATTGACCCCTGTAGCTAATATTGACCGCTTTGGTGGTGCTTATTGGCTTTACGCCAAAGTGAAAAATACCTCAACAGAAACTGAATGGGTGTTAGATCCACATGGCTCTATCATAGACTCTGTTCGTGCGACTATCTATACCGATGGATCCAGAAACACTTTGGATATGGGGCATCTTTCGAATCATGACTTCATGTTGCACTATGGGAAGGTATTCACTTTGTCTCCTGGTGAAGAAGCAGAGATTTTGTTGTACTTTGAAAGTCGCTACTTTTCCTCTCAGGCTCGATTTGAACTTACTACAGCTAAGGCTTTTCGGCATAAGGTATTAGTCGAAAATACCTGGATCATCGCCTGTATTGGTGGTGTTCTTTTATTATCAATATACAATTTTTTCCTGGGGGCGTGGACTCGAGATCGCAATTATATTTACTATGCCTTGTATCTTGTCTTTAGTATGGCGGGCTGGTCGGCTGTATTTAATATGTGGTCGGAATGGCATGGCATTTACTCTTTAAAAGTTGTATTGATTCCCTTTTTTCCTGCTATTGCTTTTAACATTCTTTACTACATTAATTTTCTTGATTTACGACAAAGTAATCCAAAAATTGCTTTCTTCAGTTATGCAATGGCGGGAGTCAATATGGTCTTGGCATTTTGCTATGAGCTGTTTACTCCGGGCGCCTATTTTATGGTGTTATCCACCCTGACCGGACTGTGGGTACTGACAGGGCTGGGTGTTGGTATTCTGCGATTGCGGCAGGGTTATAAGCCGGCCTTATTTTTTGTGGCGGCTTTCGCTGTCGTGTTTATTGCTGCTAATTTATCTGTACTGCCAAACCTGGGGTTAGATGAGCTCATTCCTAATGCTGATTTATTTACGCTGGTTGCTCAAACGATTGATATGCTGCTATTAGCTTTGGCCTTAGCTCACCGCATACGGGTTTTGCGAGATGATCGGGAACGGGCTTTGCAGCAGACGGTATTAACCGAGCAGCGAGCATCAGAGCAGGAAAAAAAGGCAAAAAATATATTGGAAGAAGCGAATGCCAAGCTGGAAGTGGCATTGAATATTGCCGAGGAGGAGAGCACAAAAAAAAGTGAGTTCCTGCGTTTGGTTAGCCATGAGTTACGAACCCCTTTGCAGTCTATCGCCTCCTCGGTAGATGAGTGGGATTCAGGTGTTAACTATGAAGAGAAAAAAGAATTAATGGGCTATATCCGTTATGGTGCGGCAAGGCTCCGTACTCAGGTGGATAACCTGGTTGTTTTAGCTGAAACGGATAGTAGCGAATTGCAGCCAGGGAATTATGTTTTCGAATTTCAGCCCGTTCTGGATAAGTTACTGGCGTACACAGAATCTTTACTGGTTTCTAAAGAAGTTAAGATTAATGTAACGACTTCTAACCTTCCGCTCGGATTCATAAGTGACGGTTATCTACTTGAAAACATGTTGCGTACAATTTTAGAAAACGCCTGTAAATATACCAGTAAAGGTTTAATTAGCTTTGAGCTTGAATGGTGTTCTGAAAAAAACAGGTTGTATGTAACACTCCAGGATACTGGCCGTGGTATGGATGAAAATCAATTAGACCGAATGTTTCAAGATTTTGTGCAGATTAGTAGTGGGTTAAATCGAAAATCAGAGGGTTTGGGTCTTGGGCTTACAGTTTTTAAACGTATGTGTCAGGCCCTGAATGCAAAATATGAAATTCACTCTGAACCTGGTGTGGGGACTGAGGTGAAAGTTGAAGTGCCTCTAAAAGCCATGGCAGAACAATATAAAGACGGTGAAGATGCTAGCACTAAAGGGAAGGTGTTAATTGTCGAAGACAACCCTGTGAATGCGAAAGTGCTGGCTAAAATGGTGAACTACTGTGGTTATGAATCCGATATAGTATTTTCTGGCCAGGAAGCTATCGATGCTATTTCAGAGAAGGTCTATATGATTATTTTCATGGATATTCAGATGCCGGTTATGGATGGTATTACAGCCACCTCCATTATTCGTAAGAGAGGTATTGCTACGCCCATCATTGCTGTGACAGCTAATAGTGACATAATGGTGCGTAGTCAATGTATGGACGAGGGTATGAATGACTTTATGGTTAAACCTGTTCGTAAAGCCGATGTTCATCGTACGCTGGAACGTCAGCTACCGTTTGCCATTCAAGGTTAAAAATGTAAGCGTACATCCAGGCCAAAAGTGCGGGGTTCTCCGGCAATGGTATAGTGATAGCCGAAGCCGGAAAGATTCAACGCATAGGCTTTATACTCTTTGTTACCCAGATTTTTACCCCAAAGCGCAAAGCTCATTTTTTCAGACTTGGGGGTAAATTCAAAACGCGCATTCCAAATACTATAGCCGCCGCTCTGTCCAATATCCTGATAGCCAAAATCATCGTTAAAGGCGCTAAACCACTGCTCGGAAATATAGCGCAGGCCCAAGTGTGAATTCAACACGCCAGTATGTGTAGTCAGTGTATGGTCAAGGTAAAGGCTGGCGTTAATTTCTGGTGTTGTAATCAGCTTGTTGCCTGTCAGGTCTCGCTCCTGCCCTTGGGCAAATAGAGTCGGGCCATCTTTATATTCGCTATCGGTGAAGGCAATATCACTGCTGAAACTTAATGTAGGCGTTGCTTGATACTCTAGTTCAAACTCAATACCTTGAATTTCTGCTCTTTTAGCGTTTTCTAATTGCTGTAAAACTCCCACCACGTTCAGGAATTGTTGATTGCGGTAATTATAATGGAAGAGTGCTGTGCCATAGCGCAACCTGTTATTTAAGGCTAAGCCTTTTGCGCCAAGCTCAAAGGCGTTGATGGTTTCAGGTTCGACTGAACCCAGTTCTGCTGTAGAAAATAGTGCGGCACCATTGAATGCGCCGCTGCGATAGCCGCGGCTGTATGAGGCGTAAAGCATTTGATTGTCGGCATAGCTGTAGTCAGCTTTTAGGGTGCCCGTCCACTCGTGATCCGTGAAACTATCTTCAGGTATATCGTTTAATAGTACGGTAAAGAAGTTACGCTCATAATCGCCAACATAGGACTGGTAGTTAGACTGGGTGTTTTTATCTTCGGTATAACGTATACCAGCGGTGAGGCCTATGCTGTTAGTCAGTGAGTAGTTGGCGTGAGCAAACAGAGCCTGACTGGTTTTTTCTTCCGAGAATGACTGATCAACGGTTGCACCGCTAAGGCCGCCAAGGAGAAAACTGCCATCAAAGGGCACAAAGGGTTCAAGGCCGTGGTACATCTCAAACACGTTGTGTAGATCAATATCTTCTTCACTATAGTACACACCTAAGGTGTAAACCTGGTCATCACCAATATTCAGGGTGGCGCGAATTTCCTGACTCCATTGTTCGTGTTTGCCGCCCCAGTCGTTTTCCAGCACTTGTACCGGCATGCCGTCACTGTCGGCTTTATGAGAATAACGCCCAAAGGTGTAAGCGGTTATTGACGTAATGAGTAAATTTTCCTGTTGAATATTCAGTGTTAATGAGCTGCTACGCGTATTGACATCGGTGGTTTTGACCTTGTTGGATTCGGCATCCCAGTTATCCAACGCTCCGTTGCGCTCATAAAATAAAACTTCAGCTGAACCGGGGTTAATCACAATAGGGATAACGGCTTGTGTTTTCGGGTCACTGCTACTGGCATTGACGCGCAGGATGGCTTCAATATTGTCAGTGGGTTTGTACAGCAGGCTTAAACGCATGGCTTTTTTGTCTATAGCACTTAAGTCGTCTGCGCCGACCACATGATTGTCTGAATAACCGTCTGCTTCGAGATAATCAACCGCAATACGGGCCGCTAACGTTTGCCCAATAAGCGGTTGCTGATAGGCAGCTTGCAGCCCCTTTCGTGAATAATTGCCAGCAGTAATAGTTAAATCGCCTTCGGTTTCAAAATTGGGTGTTTTACTGACCAGATTGATAGCTCCACCGGTCGTATTTCTTCCATATAAAGAGCCCTGAGGCCCACGTAAAATTTCTACCCTTTCTAAATCGAATAGTGCCAAACCATGGGAATAGTTAGCGCCAAGGCTCACCTCGTCCAGATATACCCCGATAGGGCTAGATTGATTCACGCTATAGTCTGACATGCTGACACCGCGAATGGAGAATAGAGGAATGGTTTCTCCATTTGGCGAGCTAACCTGGAAGTTAGGTGCTATAGCTGCAATGTCGGTAAGGTTTTTAATGCTATGTTTAGCCAGTTGTTGCGCATCGACAACACTAATAGCAATCGGGACGTCCAAAAGGTTCTCGGTACGCTTTTGTGCGGTGACAATAACTTCCTCGTAGGCGAAGGTCGGGTGGGTGAAGAGAAGGGAAGGAGTGATTGCTAAACTGCTAAGAAGCTTTCTTACACGATGGGTGGAATAGCGTGGTAGGCGTTTATTCACGTGTTTTCCTTAGATATTCTGGGTAAATTTATGTGAATGAATAGTTCTGACAAGGATACTTCTTCTAGCGGGGTTTAGGAAATCAAGCTTTTCTTTTTCAGCCTTAGAGAGGCGAAAGAGGGGATGTGGCTGTTTTTTATACAGCTTTGAGCCGGGCTGATCAAGCGGCAATATGGGAGTCCAGATAGTTGATGACAGTTGTTCCATATAGTTGTTGCTGGAATAGTTTAATGCGCATTTAGTTGATACAGACGGAAAAAATAATCCTAAAGTCCTCGATATAATAACCAGCTTAAAGACGCCGCTATTAATCCAGCAGAGCGAGTGTTTTGGGCACACCACGACTTAAGAATGGATTTATAGTGGCGTCTTTAAAAGTCTTACTGGGTTTTAACTGGAATTTCAGTAGCACCTCGTCACAATAGGGCGCTTGCTCTATCTATTAGGCACTTTCATAAATCACACTGATAAGACGCATTGATAAGACAATAACAAAGGAGCACGACGATGGAAAAGATAGATGTTGATGGCCTTGGCATAGCCTATGAACTGCTCGGGAAAAAAGGTGACCCAGCCATTGCACTCACGCCTGGCGGCCGTTTTACCATGGACATACCCGGCTACCGCGAGATGGCGGAGGAGTTTGTTAAGGCTGGATATCAAGCGCTGATCTATGACCGCCCCAACTGTGGCTATTCTGACACCTGTTTGCTGGGTGAAAGTGAATCTGAAAATCAGGGTGAAGCGCTGGCCGGCCTGATCAAAAAACTGGATCTGGGGCCAACCGTCATAGCGGGTGGTTCAGGTGGTTCGCGGGTCTCATTGCTGGCGGCATCACGTCACCCGGATATCTGTTCTCACTTGGTAACATGGTGGATAAGCGGCGACCCGATTGGACTGATGCAGCTAGCCACCTATTACTGCGGTGAAGCAGCGACATTGGCCAGTGCCGGCGGTATGGAGGCGGTGCTTAATGCCACTTCCTGGGCCGAGCATCTGCAGAAAAATCCAGCAGCCAAAGAGACATTGCTGGCTATGGACCCGGATAAATTTATCGAGATCATGCAGCGGTGGGCTGCGGCCTATGCGCCTTCGGATATATCACCGGTGCCTGGTATGTTGCCCCGTCATTTTGCGTTGCTGAATATGCCGACCCTGGTTTTTCGCAGTGGCAAAAGTGACCTGTCGCATACTCGCGCGACCAGTGAGTGGGTGCATCGCCTGATCCCACATTCTGTGTTGATGGAACCACCCTGGAATGATGATGAGTGGAACTATCGCTCCGCACAAACAATGACCGGTGAAGATGGACATACGCTGTTCCGCAGTTGGCCGAAACTGGTACCAGTCATTCTGGATTTTCTTAAGGCAAATCCTCAATAGAGGTGCCATTTTTACTTAGCATGTGTATTGCATTACATGTGTATTGCATTGGTATTGCGCATGCTGGGTAGTTTTTCTGCCCCCTACTAACCTACCTATCCACAGTTCCTCCGACAGAACCATTCAGCCTTACCAGATTGCTTAATATCCCCAATGCGTCTAGTAGGGATGAGGTCTCCTGAATAACTTATTTCAATTGCGTAGTTACCCATATTATCATTCATAGAGTGCCTGATATTGCTATGGGTCCAGCCATATCTCCATGAGGCAAGGGGCTGTAAAGCATAGCTTAGTTAATCTGTTGGAAGGCTTTTATAGGGAAAACAATGTATGTACAGTAAACAGGTTTTTCATACGAGGCCCTTAGAATAATATGAATTCACTTTTGGCTGGTGGCCAATACTTTGCCCTTGGCGCTTGGCTTGTTATAAATTCCGTGGTGACAATTGCTGACGATACAGCCAGCTCCCCCAGTCACTCATCAGCCCATAAAGTTGAAGAAATAATCGTATTTGGTCTGCGTAACAGCCTGGGATCGGCGTTGGCGACTAAGCGATATAGCGATGAAATCGTCGATGCCGTATACGCACAGGATATTCACGTATTACCCGATTTCAGCATCGCCGACTCATTGCAACGAGTATCTGGTGTCCAGATTAGCCGCGACAGGGGGGACGGCTATAAAGTGGCGGTTCGTGGTTTGAGCCAGGTAGCAACAACGCTGAACGGCAGGGAAATATTTACGGCAAACGATGCCGATGGCTTTGGTCGTGGCGCTAACATTGCCGGTATACCGGCAGAAATGGTCTCTGCGATTCATGTCTTCAAAACGACCTCTGCCAGTCAGGTCGAAGGCGGTATTGGTGGTACCATTGATCTTCGTAGCTACCATCCATTTGATTTCGACGGGCATAGGGTTTCGGGGTCAATAAGAGAAATTTACAGCGATCTGGCGGATGACGCCGCTCCTCATTACACGCTGTTAGTAAGCAACCGCTGGTCGGGCGCGGAGGTGGGCGACATCGGGGCCTTGATAAATTTTTCTTATCAGGAAAGACCCTACCGCGAAGATAAAATAGATATCAGCTCATACTTTCCTCGGGAAGACATTATTCCGGGCGAGACCGTTTTTGCACCGGCCGGCGTGTCTCAATACACCAACTTAGGCACCCAGGAGCGCACCGGCATCAATCTGATTCTGCAGTGGCGGCCGCACTCAAATCTGGAAATTTACTCAGAAACGTTTTACTCGAATTCCGACATTATTGAAGACACGCACCAGATAAATATTGCAGTGAATGACGCCACTCAATTTGTGGAGGGAAGCCAGCGCCTGTTTCCAGGTAGCAATGACATAGAGCGTATTACCTGGACGGACACCAATGTGTCCGTCCTCAGTTTTATTCGCGATACAGAGGATAAAACCATCCAAACCGCCCTGGGTGGAATCTGGCAGGTTGATAATATGACGCTTAAATCGGACCTGTCATACACTCGCAGTGAGAACTCCCTGGTGTTTACCGGGCCGATTCTAGCGACAACTGCTGCCCGCTTTACCCAGGATCTCGGAGCCAGTGTACCCAGAAACACTTTTGCTGATACTGACTTGCTGAACCCGGACAATGTTCAGTTTACCAACCTCCTGCATATAAAACGCCCTTTTCAGGAGCGACAAACGGCTTTTCGACTCGATGCTGAATGGAATACAGACCATGCCTACCTGACTGAACTGAAAGTTGGACTGCGGGCCACCAAACGTCATGCCGACAATTCACCTGGACAAACCGCTGACCTTGGGGGCGAGTTGGCGGGCACCATGGCCAGTGACTTGCCGGAACTTATTATGCCATTTCCCTATCAGGACTTTTTCCCGGGTTCCTCTGGTGGCATCGAAAACTTTCTGGGCGCTAACCTGGACCTGGCGCGTGATATCAACGCCTACCGTGATGCCTTTGGTATCACGTCGCCATTAAGCACGTCTGTTAGTCCGCTCTCTCTCTGGGACATCGACGAAAAAACCCAGGCGCTGTATGTGATGGCAGATATCGCTCCTGCTTCGAATATTATCGGCAACCTTGGCTTGCGAGTTGTGCGGACCGATGAAACGGCTCATGGTAATCGTTCGCTACCCGCGGAGGGTGGGACAGCGCCCATTGAGATAAACCACGATTACATCGACTATCTACCCAGTGTTAATCTGCGCTATGACTTTGGTGAAGGCTTATACGCCAGAGTTGCGGCATCGAAAACCATAACCCGGCAGAGATTCAGTCAGCTATCCCCGTCGCTTACTCTGTTTCAGTTTGTGAGCACGCCGGAATTAAATTCAGGAACTGCTGGTAATCCAAACTTAAAGCCCGTGCGCTCGGATAACTTTGATATAGCGTTAGAGCAGTACTTTAGCGACAGCAATGCGGTGCATGTTACCGGTTTCGTTAAACGAGTCACTGGATTTATTACCACCGTCAGCCGGCCGGAGACCTATGATGGCGTGACTTATCAGGTCACCCGGCCGGATAACACTAGCGATAGTCAAATTCAGGGTGTAGAGCTGGGTTATCAGCAGTTTTACGACTTTTTGCCAGGGCAGTGGAGTGGTCTCGGCTTGCAGATCAACTACACTTATGTAGATAGTGAATCAGAAGGTATTATCAGCGGTAAGAAAGTTCCATTACAGGATTTATCGCGCCATAGTGTCAATCTGGTCGGGATGTTTGAAAAGGGTAGTGTATCGGCAAGATTGGCTTATAACTGGCGTAGTCGATATCTGAGTGGAGTTTCCTCCATCGTGGGCATCGGGTCCGTCCCTGTTTATACCGACGATTATGGTTGGCTGGATGCCTCGGTGACTTACCGTTTCACTGATCGAATATCTGTTGCGTTGGAAGGCAACAACTTACTACAGACAGTGCGCCAGTCTTATTTTGATGAAAGGAACAGACCCCGGCGCAGTGAGGTAAGCGATGTCCAGTATAGTCTCGCTTTTACAATGCGACTTTGATGACTCTGTCATAAGTTCTAATAATATATTATTTTTTTTCAGGGTATCTCTATGACTACCAGAACCCATGGCTTTCGCCTCAGCGGGATATTGCTGCTGAGTTGCGCCGTGCTGCTGGGTGTTTTTTGCTTATCCGCTTATGGTGCTAATGATGATGACTGGCATCAGAGAGCGAAGCAAGTGCGCATGCTTGCAGAAAACGATTTTCAAGAAGCTTATCGTCGTGCTCAGCAATTAGCCCAGGAGTTACCTTCTGATGCCCCGGCCGCTGATCGCGCGCTCGCCTTGAACTTGCTTTCCCGTACGGAGTTATATCTGGGCATGACCGTGGAATCCAACGATCATGCCAAAGCGGCACTGGCATTAGCCCAGCAACATGATATCCGGGACGAGCAGGCAAAAGCCTATCTAAACCTGATATGGAACTCTATCAATATCGGAAATATGGCCGAGCACAGAGAAGTGGCATCGAAAGTGTTAGATGTATTACAGGGGGTTGACGAACCGGTGCTGCTTGCCGAAGCAATGTTGGCGACGGCGATGACCTACCTTCGCTTCGAACAGGTTGAAAATGCCGTTATGGTCACGCAGCAGGCCATGGAAATTGCCAAACAGCAAGAGGAACCAATGGTGCTGGCTTATGCCAATATGGGCTGGGCAATCGCTTTGGATCTCAATAATCGTAGAAAGGAATCTTACGAAGAGTATCTGGTCATGTTACAAAATGCCCGCCTGGCTGGATCAAAAATTATGGAAGCCAATGCTTTGTTGGGAATAGGCGGTGCCACCGGAGATTATCAATCCCTGCAGGAAGGAGAGGTTAAAATTCGACAAGCTGTTGCTCTCTATAGAGAGTTGGGTGGTCCCTTTTATGTGGCGCATGGCTTGTATAATTTGCAAGATAACCTGCAACGACAAGGACGTGATATTGAAGCCCTGGAGCTCTTCGACGAGATTATTCAAATATACGAGGGCAGAAAGAATATCATTGGTCTGTGGTGGAGTTACTTTGGCCGTAGCACACTGAATCAGCGCATGGATAGACTGGAGGTAGCCAAGTCGGATACAAACAGAGCGTATCAGTTGGCGGAGGAAATCGGGCTGACGCTTTACCTGGGAAAAAGTTTATTCCAGCAGGCAGATATCGCCGCAGCCGAAGGGGATTATCAGCGCGCCTACGAACGTAATACCGAGGCCGTTGACCTCACTGATCAATCTATTCAGCAACGTGCAAGTGAGAGAATAGTTGAGTTGGCGCAATACTATCAGGAGGAGGCCAAACAGCGAAAGCTGGACGAGCTAACCCGACTCGACCGGGAGCAGAAAGCCCAATTGCGACAAAATGAAATCAGACAACGGTGGATTCTGGTCGTGTCTTTTATCAGCGTTTTTTCTTTGCTGCTTATCAATTTATTGAGATCCAAACATGCCAAGGCGAAATACGAAGCTGACCTTGCCAGGGCTGAAGCCGATACTCGAATGCGCTACGCACGGGAGGTGGAGGATATTAATAAACAATTGGAAGTGGCCATGCAAGCACGTTCAGACTTTCTTGCCAATATGAGCCATGAAATCCGCACACCGATGAACGGCGTCCTGGGAATGTTGGAACTGTTGGGGGATACGCCCCTTAACAGGGAACAGGAAAATTACGTTAATGCCGCCAGTCGTTCAGGTTCTACCCTGCTGGCACTGATCAATGACATTCTGGATCTTTCTAAAATCGATGCCGGAAAACTGGATTTGGAAAAAATTGACTTTAACCTATGCCAACTGATCGAGGACTTAAAAAATCTGTTTAGCGTGCAGCTGGATGATAAGAGTCTTGATTTTGAAACTGATATCCAGGCAGGACTGACCCCTTGGGTACGAGGTGATCGCACCCGAGTCTGGCAGATTCTCGCCAATTTGATCGGCAATGCCATTAAGTTCACCGATCAAGGGGGAATAAGCATTTCAATTTTTACCAAAGACAATAAATACTGTATCAATGTCGTCGATACCGGTGTTGGTATCATGAATGATGCCCAGCAGAGAATCTTTGAATGTTTTACCCAGGCCGACAGTTCAACAACCCGAAAGTTTGGTGGTACCGGGCTGGGCTTAACCATTTCAAAACGTCTGGCGAAGTTAATGGGCGGTGATATCAAGGTCACATCCATTCCCAATCAAGGCACCACTTTTACCGTAACACTGGTATTGGAGCCCGGTGTAGAACCAACCTCTACCCAAAGTATCAGCGATGAAGGTATTTTAATGGACAGCTGTGAAGGCATGACGGTACTTCTCGCAGAAGACAATATCGTCAATCAGCAGGTTGCCCATGGCCTGCTCAAAAAACTGGGGGTTACGGTAGATATAGTATCCGATGGGGTTGATGCCGTGGAGCAAAGTAAAAATCATGTATACGACCTGATTTTTATGGATCTGCAAATGCCCAGGATGGATGGCTGTGAAGCGACTAAAACTATAAAAATTACGCCAAACATAAACCAATACACGCCCATTGTAGCCATGACCGCCAATGCTATGCCGGGAGATCGGGAAAAGTGTTTGGCGATGGGAATGAATGACTATATATCCAAACCCATTCAAAAAGATCGACTCAGGCGCACCTTGGTGCATTGGAAAAAAATGAAAGAGTCAGCCTGATACCAGCTCCTTTCTTGCTCGGCTAACGGTAGTGCTCCCAGCCTTAAAAAGAGTATACATCTGCACTAAAACCGGTGCACACATGCTATTTTTCATCCATATAAGGCGTTCCAAAACCTCGCGACCACTGAAAACTATCCAATCAACAGAAAATGAGATGTGTATAAATGAGTTCAATAGACAAGACAAGCCGGAAAAAAATAGCGGTCATTACTGGTGGTGCTGGAGGCATGGGGCTGGCCACTGCCAAAATTCTAGGCCGTGATCATGAGGTAATTATCTGTGATGTGAATCAACAGAAATTAGCAGCAGCGCTTGATGAGTTGGAGCAGCTCGACATTGCCTGCAGTTCTGTCGTCTGTGATATTACCGACCGCAGTTCCGTAGATGACCTGGTAACAAAGGCCAGCCTGGCAGGTGAGGTGGTTGCCGTCGTGCACACGGCGGGCCTTAGTCCGCAGATGGCTGACCCTGAAACCATTATCAGGGTTAATGCGATTGGCACCATCAATATTGCCGAGGCTTTTCTCAAGGTGGCAACTGACGGTTTTGCTCTGGTCAACGTCGCCTCTATGGCGGGCTATCTGCTGCCGGGCTTGTTAATTTCCAACCGCGTTTTTCGCTGGTCCTTAAGAGACCCCTCCCGCTTTTTAAGCAAGATGCTGTTTCGCTGTAAATTAATGCCCAGTGATTTTTATCGCCGTGGTATGGCCTATTCACTGAGCAAGCGATTTGTAATGTGGTTCAGTCAGGTCAAAGCTAAAGAGTTCGGTGCAAAAAATGCACGGATTGTCTCCGTATCACCCGGCACCTTTGATACAGAAATGGGCCAGTTGGAAGAAAAAAGTGGTTCGATAGAAATGTTAAAGGATGCCGCGCTCAAACGTGCTGGCACGCCAGAAGAAATTGCACAGCTGTTAGCATTTTGTGCCAGTAATAAAGCCAGCTATCTAACGGGCGTGGATATTTTGTGTGATGGCGGCCTGGTGGCTTCAAAAACTCATTGATTTAATCTGACCAGGCACAGCAGGGTTTGCACCCTGCTGCAATCAGTGTTGTAACATAGCCTTACATGGCGTCAGCAATCTCAGCCTTGCGAATTAACTGGGTCAACTCAGCCCGATAACCGTAGCGATCTTCCCCTTTGTTTTTCTGCGCCATTGCCAGTGCGTCAGCATAGCTCCAGTCACCGGTGTATTTGCCGCCCTGTAATAGTTGCGCGAAGCTGGCGACTGCAGTGGCAAAGCGGCTTTCCTGTAGCAGCTGTTGGTCCGTAGTCGGTTTGATATTAATCGGCGTGCTGATTAATTGTGAATTATTTTCGCTGGGCAATTTATAGCGCAGTTTAATAAAGCCGTATTCGCTACCATTGTTTTTAACGGCAGGTGTTTGACCATAGCGTGAGGGTTCAAACACACCACTGTCGCTGCCCGCTGGGGTGATTTCATAGAGTGCGGTGACGGTATGGCCCGCGCCAATATCACCGGCATCGACGGCGTCGTTATTAAAGTCTTCGCGTGCCAGGATCCGGGTTTCGTAGCCGAGCAGGCGATACTCGCTAACGGTGTCAGGATTAAACTCCACCTGGATTTTGACATCCTTGGCGATGGGGAACAGCGTCGAGGTCGCTTCATCCACCAGTACCTTTTGCGCTTCACTGAGCGTGTCGATATAGGCGGCCACACCGTTACCGTTCTGCGCCAGGGTTTGCATCAGCTGGTCGTGGTAATTGCCCTGACCAAAACCGAGAATCGACAGATAAATACCCGACTCCCGCTTGCGCTCGACAAAGCCTTTCAACTCTTCGCGGTTATTAATACCCACATTAAAGTCGCCATCGGTGGCCAGCATAATGCGGTTTACGCCATCTTTAACAAAATGCGCCTCAGCGAGCTGGTAGGCCAACTCAATACCGGCCGCCCCCGCAGTAGAGCCACCGGCGTTCAAACGATTCAGTGCCGCGAGAATTTTTTGCTTCTCTTTAACCGGAGTAGGTTCTAACACGGTGCCTGCAGCGCCAGCGTAAACCACGATAGCGACGGTATCCTCGGGCTGCAATTGACTCAACAATAAACCCATGGACTGTTTTACCAGCGGCAATTTATCGGGGCTGTTCATCGAACCGGAGACGTCCAGCAAAAACACCAGATTAGATTTAGGTGCCGCAGTGGCAGGCATCTCATAGCCTTTAATACCGATGCTGACTAATTTATTGCCGGCTTTCCAGGGGGAATCCAGTACGGTGACATGCGTACTGAAGGGCTGTGAGCGGTCCTCGGGCACCGGGTAGTCATAGGGAAAATAATTCACCATTTCCTCTAAACGTACGGCGGCCTTTTGCGGCAGGATGCCATGATTGAGCTGGCGTCGTACAAAACTGTAGGATGAGGTATCCACATCGACAGAAAAAGTTGAGACCGGTTCGGTGCTCACTAACTTGATGGCGTTAGGGTCCACGGTTTCAAAATCGTCACGGCCAACATCTTTATAGCCCGGTGCGGGTGGCATGGGTTCTGGCTTAGGTTCAGACATAGCTTCTGAGCCGGCTAAGGATGATACCAGGGGCGATGCCGCGAAGGATTGTTTCTGTGGCATTGATTGCCCAGCCGCTTCTTTTTCCAGCCTGCGCTTTGGCTCTGGCATCGGCCTGCTCAAGGATGAAACTGACCTGTCTGCCAATACCTTGTGCTGTGGCGCCGCTGATTGAGGCGCAATGACAATTTCCTCCAAGGCCGAGGTGCTGGATTCATTGAGGGCAGTGACTTTATTACTGCCCAAGCCCGTATCCTGATCAAAACCACTATGTTGTGGTATTTGTATTACGACCGAGACGGCTATAAGCAGCAAAGCCGCACTGGCCAGGCCGCTATAGACCCAGCGTTGCTTGTCTTTGTTCAATATTGTTGTGTTCATGAGCTTGCTCCTGAGGGAATGTGAGTCAGGAGTAAGACGATGGATCTCAGCCGATCCTTGGTCAGTGGCTTTATTTTTTTCTGTGACGTTGTCTGTAACTGCTGCTGTGGCTTGCCCAGCGCCCGGGCTGTGAACCTCGTCAAAGGCCGCCAGCGCGGCAGCGCGCGCCCGTTTTTTGGCATCCGGGCTGGGTGAATCAGTCGCGTTGGTAAATAGCTTGTTCAAATCATCATCTTTCATGGTTTTGCCTCCGACTGAATCTCAGCATTCAGCCGCTTGCGAATTTCATGCAGTCGCCAGGATATGGTGGATTCTTTAACCGTCAGCACCACGGCGGCCTCGGCATGGGTCAGCCCCTCGCCAGCGACCAGTGCGAGGGTTTCCCGAAAGCCTTCCCCCATCTTATCGACCAGTGCTAACACCTGATGCAACATCACCGAGGGTTCCGCGCCATCGCTCGTTACCTCTTCAGGGCATACAGATGTTGAAGGTTCGTCTTGACGTGAACGCTGTGCTTTATACCAGTCGCGCCCACAATTAATCACAAGGCGATAGAGCCAGGAAGTAAAGGCCGCATCAAAGCGAAACTGGCCGATGGACTTAGCCAGCTTGATACAGGCCTGCTGAGTAATATCCTCGGCGTCCTGGCGGTTACCGCTAAACTTGCAGGCAAAGCGATACATCACGTCATAGTGATCATCAATCACCCGCGCAAAGGCCTCGCGATCACCGGCCTGGGCTCGTCGAATAAACTCGTCGGCATCAATTGTCATGCATAGTCCATCATGGTTTAGGGTAAGACGACGCTTGGGGTGTAATCCTTGGGTATTTTTTTGTTTCTGACCGAAAGTCAGCCCTGGAAACACTACCCAAACAAAGAGTCGGGAGCAATGGGGCAGAGGTACAAATGAATCCTTCGATAGATCGGGATAATTTTCCCCCTTAATAAAAATTGCGATTGCTTAACAACCCAAAACGGCACTTGCCAGCTCAGCCCTAACGTTATAAGTTTCATAACTCATCAAGACAAACGGACAAAGGCAGCAGCATCGATTGCTGAACAGGCCCTGAGCCAGCACCGTATTACCCCGTCAACAATCAAAGGAATGATCTTAATGTATACACCCGAACAATTCATTCCCAGCTTGGGCTTGTATCGCCTGTGTAAACAGCTGTGTGATGGAGTGATATTGCCATGTCGTCAGGGGTTCTTTGGACAATGCTGTTTTGTACCCAAAGCGCAATCAGACATAATTTGATGTACGGGTAATTTTGGCATTAGGTCGGGATATATAAAATAGTAGAACCGCAGGTCGATATTTCTTGAATATCTGAGATATCTGCCTTGATCAAGAGAAGAAAAGGAAGGGATTTGCAACAGCAGCCAGAGATGACACAAAAGAATACTTTATTATTGGCTGTAATTATTGTGTGAATATTTTAGCCTGGGAGCCACCAAGTGTCTGTGAAAGTATACGCTAACAAACGCAGCCACACCCACACCACACCCACACCACTCCGGCCTGTGCTGCGAGTGTTAGTAGTAAAGGAATTAAGTTCGTGAAAATACGAAAATATGAAAACTCTGATTTAGATGCAGTTCTTTCTTCTTGGGAAGCTGCGACCCGATTAGCTCACCCGTTTATGACAGATGAGTTTATAACGCAAGAACGAATAAATGTGGCAGAAGTGTATATGCCTAATACAGATACGTGGGTTGTAGATATCGACGGAAATATTGAAGGCTTTATTGCATTAATGGGCAATGAGGTTGGTGCAATATTTCTACAGCCTGAATACCACGGTAAGGGTGTGGGTAAAGCTTTAATGGATAAGGCTCAAGAACTACATGGCGATCTTGAGGTTGAGGTATTTAAAGAAAACTCAATTGGCCGTAAATTTTATTCACGGTATGGTTTTGAACACCTGGAAGAGAAATTGCATGGGCCTACGGGGCAGAAACTATTACGCCTGAAATTTACTGCTAACAAACGCGTCAATTAGGGCGTTAGAAATATTTATAGTGAGGTGATTATAAAATACGTATTATTTGGATTAATTTTTTTGGCTGGCTGCTCCATGACAAAAAGTATGATGCCAGAGAAAGATATACCATACGGAATAAAAGAAAGGAAAATTGGCATCCAGAAATAAAAAGGACACCCACAGTAAAAGCAAATAAAAAGAACACCCACAGTAAAAACTTAAGATGCCCAACCAAAAGTCACTACATCATCCCATCTCACGCAGGATCGGCTGGCATTCGGTAGTTAATCGCACAATTTTTTTAGTGAGGGCGTACATTATTGCGGCGGAAGCGAGTAGCGGTAATATGGGTGTCCTGATTAACGCTTTTAAAACGCAAATTTTCTACAGCTTGGTTATGTGTTTTGTAGACAGTATTGATACCCGAAACGACATAGGTTACATTTTGTGCCATGATAAGGAGCTTCAAGCACAAAGGACTAGCCAATTTCTTTAAAACTGGCAGCACTGCTGGGATTCAGGCTAGCCATGCGAAGAGGCTTAGGCTTATTCTCGGTCGCCTTCATGCAGCTGCGACCCCAAAAGATATGGATTTGCCCGGTCTCCGTCTGCATGAGCTGACTGGGAACCGTAGCGGAACGTGGTCTGTCACTGTAAGTGGTAATTGGCGGGATACATTTCTCTTTAAGACCCAGGATGCCGAGCAGGTGAATTATGAAGACTACCATTGAGGTACAACCATGTTGATGCACAACCCCCCACATCCGGGTGAAATTATTAAAGAACTGTGCCTTGAGCCTTTGGGTCTTTCTGTCACCGAGGCCGCAGAAGCACCAGGAGTGAGTCGCAAAACCTTGAGCGCTATCCTGAATGGCCGTGCGGGTATCAGTCCAGAAATGGCTGTACGCCTTTCAATTGCGTTTGATACCTCTGCAGAAAGTTGGCTCAACCAGCAGTCACAGTACGAGCTTTGGCACGCAGAGCAGCATAGAAAAGAACTCAAGGTAAAAAAATTAGTTGCAGCATAATGGCGACAATAAAAAGGATGCCCATTCTAAAAGCTTGGGATGCACTGCCAAAAGTCCCTACTTCATTCCGACTCACGCAGTATCAGCCGATATTCGGTAGTTAACATGATTAGCGGCCACTGCTACACCAAGGACGTCGATGCTAACGGGTTTTATACAGTGCAGCGCCGCTCAGTTATAGTGTTGATTCCGTATTCTTTCTCTGAAAATATCAAAAGATTATAAAGAGCTCCTGTTACCCCCTCATTGCTATTGCACCAGATATTGTTGTTAAAAAGTACACTCGCCATATCGGCGATATTACATTATGGTTCATAACGCATAATCGCTGTCGCGATAGTGTGTGAATTTTTGACTGTAGATGATGTAACCCGATGGATAGAGAAACGATTATTAAGGAGCTGCACAAAGGTGCAGCTTCGTGGAATAAGTGGCGTAAACATTCCGTTGTGGGGGATCTGGTTCTCGACAATATCGAACTGCAGGACATGGACCTTGATCGCGTCGATCTTTCCAGGGTCTCGTTGAAAAAGGCAACAATAACTGGCTGTAGCCTGAAGCGCGCCGATTTTATTTCGGCCAATCTGGAAGGCGCCGACCTGCGCAATAACGATTTTTCAGAGGCGAAGCTGATAGCGGCCCGGCTTGATAATGCCGACCTGAGCGCTTCTATTCTCTGCAAGACCAATCTTCTCACCGCTTCTACCGGTAAGGTCAGGTTGGAAAATATCGATTTCAAGGGCCACGATATCAGTGGTCTGAATTTGAAAAACACCTCGCTGGCGGGCAGTAATCTTGAAGGGCAAAACCTCAGTCGCATGGATCTGTCCTGTGCCAACCTGGCAGGAAGCAACCTTAAAGATGCCGATTTGACTGATGCGCTGTTAACCGGGGCCAATGTTGCCAGCGCCAATCTGCACAATGCAAAACTCAGGGGAGCCGTGTTTAAATCGGCGGATATGCGGGGGGTGGATCTGAGCAAGCTGGATCTGCAGGATACTGATTTCAGTTCCTGTAATCTGTCGGGCTGTGATTTGAGGGAGGCCAATTTAAGTCAGTCGAAGCTTGTCCTGGCCAATCTTACCGGAGCAAAACTCTGGAACCTCCATGCCAAGGACTGGCAGATATGCAATATCATATGCAGCTATGCTTATTGGGATAAGCAAGCAAGGGAAAAGACCAGTTATCGGCCTCGCGAGTTTGAACGTCTTTTCGCAGAGCCCGTCACCATTAAATTACACTACCCTGATCGACTGACCAGTAATGAGCTGGCCACCCTGCCGATATTTATTGAGCATCTGGGGGCGGTTCACTGGGGTATTATCCTGCGCTTGAAGTCAGTTGAAGAAGTCGCGGGAGGTTCCCGGGTGCAATTTGTTGTGGAAGATCATGGCACCCACAGCCCGTCTGACCTTAAACACAGCCTGCAGGCCGAAGCCAATTGTATCCAGTTGGCGCAGCTGTCCCTGCGCATGAACCCCCGGCTGAATTTGCAACTGCGGGAAAAAATCCTATCGATAAGGGAGGAGTTCTGGCCTCGCCTGCTGGAGCTGGCGGCCGACCACGAAAAGGATCAGGTGCGCAACCTTACTGTTATGTTTATGGATCTGAAAGGGTTTTCCCAGTGGAAGGATGGGGAAGTTTCGGAGAAACTGTCCCTGTTCAGGGGTCTGGTTAAACCCATTCTCCATAAATGGCAGGCCGACTACCCCAATATGGAAGGTGATTCGCTGCGGGTTACCTTCAAAAATACGACCGATGCTTTATTCTGCGCCTGCATGATAAGAGGTGTGCTGAGAGAAGCGGGGTTTGATTTGCGTATCGGCATTGAAATGGGCGAAGTGGCAGTGGTTCATAACGTGGTAACCGAGTTGTCCGATCTCGAAGGCAGTGCAATCAGTATGGCTGCGCGAATGGAGGCGGCGGCCGAATCGGGAGAAATTCTGATCAGTCACAAAGTACTGCACCATACCGAATACAAGGATGGGTTCCGGTTTATTCCCCGGCAGGTAAAATTGAAAAAAAGCATCGGGGACAAGCAGGCGGGTGACAAACTTAGCTGCTACGCGGTGGAAAGCATTAAAACAGCTTAGTCTCCCCCAACGGCCTACACAACAAACAGTAATATGTGTATCCAGATTAACTTCTAACTCAAGAGGGCTATTACTCACGGCTCCAGGACGTGAAAGCCTTTCGCTGTGACCTCACCGGGGAGATCGTGATAACGCCGATAGACAGGCTGCCCTTTATAGGCCCATTGTCTTGTTCCGTCTTTTCTTGCGATTACGGTCCAATGTCCCACTTGCGTCGCATTGTCTTTGGACACATAAAGCGGCGGCCATGCCGAGGCACAGCCCTGGTTGCAGTTGGATTTGCCCGGGGAGTCTCCATCATACACAAACAGCCTCGAGCCGGATGGAAAGCTCTTGTAATACCAACTCCCATCGCTGTGCTGGAATAGTGCCGCATCGACCGGATATTGGGTATCCTGAATAGAACTGTCTGCCGGCTGGGCCTGAGTCGAGGTATGTAACAGGGCCAGGAGCATTGCAAAAGTGATGACTTTCATAAGCGAATCCTGATTAGAAGCCTGTAAGTTACAGCTTAGACGACATTAGCTTCCGGGTAAATTATTCCGGTTGGGTTACCGACAGAACACCGATATAGGGTAGGCTGGAGGAAGGGTAAGCAATAATTATTGATTCACCACTTTACCCTGCGGTGCCTCACGACTATCCAGCCATTCAATCAAAGGCTTCCAGCTGGCAAGATCTTTTGCTACGCCAGAAAAAGGCATTTCAAAAATACCACAACCGGACTCACTGGCTTTGATATATTGCTGGGTATCACGCAGCGTGGCGATAAAGGGAATACCCAGCGAATGTAAAAATTTTTCCAGTCGCTGGTAAACCAAGGTGTTTTTTCTGGCTCGATTTGCCACTACGGCGATACGACCTTCGTCGCGGCGGAATTTTCCCTGCAACAAAATCTCGCCAATGAAACGAGCGGCGGCGTGGATATCAATGGCGGAGGGTAAAACGGGAATAATCAGTGCATTGCACTCATTCAGCGTTCTGCTGAACTGGCTCACATTCAAACCCGAGGCCGTGTCAATAATCACCCGCTGGGTTTCACGCTCGGGATGCAAAAAAAAGCTGTTGGTTTGATGGCTTGGCTGTTTGTAGGCCGAGATAATCTGGATGGGTTTTAACGTTTCCGGGCGGCGTCCTACCCAAAAGCTGCTGGAACCCTGGCTGTCATAATCGATTAATGCTGTTTTCAAATCGCAGGAGCAGTAATAGCTGGCAAGGTTCGTTGCCAGTGTGGTTTTACCCGACCCTCCCTTGGAATTGACGATGGCGACCCGAAACATAGTGTTTATCAGCTATTAGTTTTAACATTAAGTGTAGCTCTAAATAATGAGTTTTGGGCAGTTTTAATTCACGGCTTGCTAAAAATCGAGTTTGACGAATGCGAGCTGCGAATGTCGCGCAGCAATTCCGGCACCACCGAAGTAAAAACCGGTAAGGCCTTGCACTTTGGGCCTCGTATAGAGGTGGCAGATAGAGACGGCCAATTATTTTTTCAGCCATTTACCATTGAGTTGGATATATTGGCCATCGGGTGTTTTTTCCAGAGCTTTTTTCCCGGCAATGGTTTCTACATCACCGAGTTGAATGCCATTGTTATTGGCCAGGCGTTGATACTCGGCACGGCGAGCCTCATTGATGAGTCGGGCAATCTCTGCTGCGTTACCCTCTGCTTTAACAACCCCTAAATAACCATCGGGTTGCTCGCCGAGTAAGCCCTCTGCTTTTGCCTGGCTGAGGTGGCTCATGGCGCTATTAAGATCCATGGCTAAAGCTGCTGTACTGAACAGGCTGCTGGTTAACAGTAAAGCGATTAAAAGTTTACGAAAAATCATACCTTGCCCCCTTAAAATAATCCGCTGGATTCATCCAAAATATTGTCGAGCTCTTTATCAACTTTAATATAAATCTGGTGCTCAATTTTTACGTTCAAGTTGATATTGATGGGTTCGTTAGGCACCGCTAGCTGTACCGTTGGGGTGCAGGCCCCGGAGAGTAGGGTCAGGACAAGCACGGCCGGTGTCAATACACTGAGACGCCAGCTTGATCGGCTATTTCCAGGCATTTTTGTAGGCATATTTATACGCATAACCACCTCATGCATTATGGTTTTTTAAAGCGTTCGCGAACACGCTTTTGAATCATCTCGCTGACCTGACCGCTCAGCTGAATACTGGCCAGTAACGCGGGAATATCTTCTTCCAGGTTGACGTTCAAGTTAATGAGGCGTCCTTTTTGCACATTGGGGTTTTGCCCCTGCAACGCTACCTCAAGTAATAGCTTACCAGATGGATCATAACTTAATGCACTGCTGAGCAGACTAAAGTGAAAATTATCCAGCGCATCGGCGACTAACTGCATGGCAGGGTTGCTTTGCCCCAGAGCCTTGATCTTGGCTGAACGAAACTGCAGCACACCCGGCTCTCTAGCCTTTAGATGGCCCGCATCGATAGAAAAGGTGTTGTTGTCCAGTCGTATTGGCAGCAGACCGTCAATGGTAGCGGTGCCGTCTAAACCTTCTGCAGGGTAGACCTCCAGTAGCTCTTGCAGTTCCAGTCCCTGCACTTGTAGTGTTAGTTCCTGTGAGCCTTGCAAGTCATATTGTTGGGCGTTCAGCCAGACTTTGCCGTTCAGTAGCTTGGCTTCCAGACCTTGCCATTCAGCCACGCCTGTTAACGGATGGCTAAGGCTGGCCTGATAACGAGCGCCTTTAAGCTGCAGCTGT
>CBFIDJ010000040.1:0-24853 GCA_965661375.1 Oceanicoccus sp.
CCGATTCCCTCAACATCCACTTCCACCACATCACCGGGCTTCAGAAAAATCGGCGGGTCAAAACGCGCACCCGCACCGTTAGGGGTTCCGGTGGCAATCACATCCCCGGGCTTGAGGGTACAAAAAACCGACAGATATTCGATAATAAAAGCGATCGGAAACATCATGCTGGCGGTGGTATCATCCTGCCGAACTTCACCGTTTACGCGAGTAACAACGCGCATATCCTCCAACTGTGCCGGCGTAAATTCATCGGCGGAAACCAACCACGGCCCGATAGCCCCCGAGCGCTCAAAGTTTTTACCCTGAGTCACGTTGAATTTGGCATGACGCACCCAGTCCCGTAGGGTGCCCTCATTCATAATGCTTAGCCCGGCGATATGTTCAAAGGCATTCTCACGCTTGATGCGGCGACCCGCCTTGCCGATAACCACGACAATCTCACCTTCATAGTCGAGCTGGTCGGATTCCGGCGGACGAATTAAGGGCTGATTATGCCCGGTAAAAGAATCCGGAAACCGGATAAACACACTCGGCTTGGAGGGGGCAGCGCTGCCGTCTTTATACTCGGCATTGCGATTGGCATAGTTCACGCCGATACAGAGGATTTTTTCCGGTGCAGTGATGGGCGGCAGCAACTTTACTGAATCCAACGCCACCGATTCCCCGCCGGGCACCGCCACATCCTCCAACAAACCCAGGCTGATCGCGTCTTTTAACGAAGGCGCAACTGACGCCAGATCCACCAGTTGATCACCGGCCTCACCGGCAACCACCGCCCCCCAGGAAACTGCCCCGTCTTTCTCATAAGTTGCAAATCGCATGGTCTTGAAAACCCGTCCCATCATTAAACCAGCACCAGAGATTATACTTAACGTATTAACTTGTAAACCCTGTTATAATCCAAAAAAAACCTTTAAACCACCATTTTCTATCATTTATTGACATAATTTAGTTAACTCATTAACATTTATTAGCCCATTTAAAGGAGGCGAAAATGTCCGATCTAGCTAGCAACCTGGCCCAGGCACAGGAATACCTCAAACGCTTTAAAAGCAACACCACCACTCACTTTATCGCCGGAGAATGGACCTCACCCGAGGGAGTAGACACCTTCGACAATCTCACCCCAACAGACAACAGTTCTATTGGCAAAGTCGCCGCAGGCACAGCCGCTGATATAGACCGCGCCTGCGAAGCCGCTCAGGCTGCGTTTCCAGCATGGCGGGACATGCCCGGCGCTGAACGCAAAAAACGTCTTCACCGCTTTGCCGATCTGCTGGTGGAGCGCGCCGATGAGATCGCCCTGGTCGAAAGCATGGACTGCGGACAACCCATCCGCTTTATGAAACAGGCCGCCCTTCGCGGTGCCGCCAACTTCCGTTTTTTTGCCGACAAAGCGCCGGAAGCCGCCAACGGCCAGGCCCTTTATCAGCCCGAGCACACCAACTTTACCGTGCGTTCACCTATCGGCCCTGTGGCGGTTATCACCCCCTGGAACACTCCCTTTATGCTGGCCACCTGGAAGATTGCCCCCGCCCTGGCGGCTGGCTGCACCATCGTCCACAAACCCGCCGAATTCAGCCCCTTGAGCGCTGTCATCCTGGCAGAAGTCAGCAAAGAAGCTGGGTTGCCCGACGGCGTCTGGAATACCGTCAACGGCTTCGGCGAAGTAGTCGGCAAACGCGTGACTGAGCACCCAGCCATCAAGGCCGTGGCCTTTGTTGGTGAGTCTGTCACCGGCTCTCATATCATGGCCCAGGGAGCGCCTACGCTTAAACGCACCCACTTTGAGCTGGGCGGCAAAAATCCGGTTATTGTGTTTGACGATACAGACTTTGAGCGAGCCCTGGATGCCGTTGTATTCATGATTTACAGCCTCAATGGCCAGCGCTGCACGTCCAGCAGCCGCCTGTTGATTCAATCGGGTATTCGGGAGCGCTTTATAGAGGCTCTCAAAAAACGCGTAGCCAACCTCAAGGTCGGCCACTCCCTGGACCCCGCCACCGAAGTTGGCCCATTGATTCACCACAGCCATTGCGACAAGGTGATGAGCTATATGGATATAGCCACCCAAGATGGTGCGACTATTGCCGTCGGCGGCCAGCGCTATAGGGGTGAAAATATCGACCCCGCCGGCAATTACGTCACCCCGACACTATTCACCGAAGCCGACAACAGCATGCGTATCGCCCGTGAAGAAATTTTTGGCCCAGTACTGACCGCTATCAGCTTTGATACGGAAGAAGATGCCGTGCGCATGGCCAATGATAGCGAATACGGACTGGCAGCCTATGTCTGGACCAGCAACCACGCCTGCGCCATGCGCATGGCACACAAGGTCGAAACCGGCATGCTGTGGGTCAACTCGGAAAACAACCGCAACCTGCCCTCACCCTTTGGCGGCGTTAAAATGAGCGGTATTGGCCGCGATGGTGGCGACTACAGTTTTGAGTTCTACATGGAAACCAAAAATGTATGTATGGCTCACGGCACCCACCAGATCTCCAGACTGGGCGTTTAGAAATAACAGGGAGAAAAGCAAAGATGGCCCATTTCATACTTGAGTATTCCGACAATATCCCCGAGCAGACACTGACATTGCAAACGCTTTTTGAGCAGTTGCACGCGAGCGCGGCGGATACAGGAATCTTTCCCCTGAGAGGTATCCGCAGCCGTGCCTACGCCTGTCATCATTACCGTATGGCCGATGGCAACCCGAACCACGTCTTTATCCACTTAACCGTGCTTATCGGCGCAGGCCGTTCAGTGGAAGAGAAGGAGCTGGCGGCCAAGGCCTTTTTCGCCATTCTGGAGCAACACTTCGCGCAGTGCTTTAATGACAGCGGTGTTGCCATGTCCTTTGAGCTCAAAGAGCTTGAGCCCGTACTTAAGTACAACAAAAACAACATTAGCGATTACCTCGAAGGTTAAACCATGCTGACATTGACTCAGGAGCAAATTGATCAGGCGGTAACAAATCTATATACCGCGGAAAAAAGCCGCCAACAGATCGCCCCCCTTACCCAGGCGTATCCAGACATGAATATGGATGACGCCTATGCAATCCAGTCTGCCTGGATGCAAAGAAAAATTGCGGAGGGCGATCCGGTGATCGGCTACAAAATCGGCCTGACCTCGCGGGTGATGCAACGCTTCATGAAAATCGATGTGCCGGATTTCGGGGTACTGCTGAAATCGATGCAGTTTGCTAACCACAGCACGATTGCGCACGGGGATTTCACTGACCCACGTATTGAAGTAGAACTCGCCTTTGTGTTGAAGAAATCGCTCTCCGGCGAGAACCTGACCATCGATGATGTACTGGACGCGACCGACTATGTGGTGCCGGCCCTCGAGTTGATCGCCGCCAGGAGCTACCGCACCGACCCGAAAACCGGTTACACCCGCACCGTGATGGACACCATCGCCGACAACGCCGCCAACGCCGGGATTATTCTCGGCGACAAGCACTTCAAGCCCGAAGACATCGACATGCGCTGGAGTGGCGGTATTCTGTATCGCAATGACATTATTGAAGAGACCGGCCTGGCGGCAGCGGTGCTGGATCATCCGGCCAACGGTATTTGCTGGATTGCCAAGCGCTTTGCCCCCCATGGCATCGCGTTGGAACCAGGACAAATTCTGCTGTCCGGCTCATTCACCGCCCCGGTGATCGCCAACCCCGGCGATACGTTCCGGGCCGATTACGGCCCGCTGGGCGAAATTCACTGTAGGTTCAGCTAAACGCAGGTAACCGATCCATGCCCGACAACCCCTTTAAACATGCCCTTCAGGCCGGTAAACAGCAATATGGTTTCTGGCTTGGCCTGTGCAATCCCTTATCTGCCGAGCTATGCGGCCTGTGTGGCTATAACTGGCTGCTTATCGATGCCGAACATGCGCCTAACGACCTGCATTCCATTCACCTGCAGCTGCTGGCCATTGGTAACACCCCCAGCCATGCCGCGGTTCGATTGGTCAATGGCGATCCGGCACTGATCAAGCAGATGCTGGATCTCGGCGCACAGACGCTGTTAATTCCAATGGTTGAAACGGCTGAACAGGCACGAGCCCTGGTCGCCGCGACGCGCTATCCACCGCACGGCATTCGCGGGGTTGGCACCGCGCTCGCCAGGGCCGCGGGTTGGAACCAGCGCGGCAATTATTTCGACAGCGCCGACCGGGAAATCTGCCTGCTGCTGCAAGTGGAATCCGTCACCGCACTGGAAAATCTGGAGGAGATTCTGTCCGTCGAAGGCGTCGATGGTGTTTTTGTCGGCCCTGCTGATCTCGCCGCCACTATGGGCCATTTGGGCAACCCGGCCCATGCCGATGTGGTCGAGGCGGTCGGCTCGGCACTCAAGCAAATCAGGGCGGCGGGCAAAGCCGCCGGCACTCTGGTGACCAGCAAACCCCTGGCTGAGCACTATGAGCAGTGCGGGGCGCAGTTTATCGCGTTGGGCGTCGATACCCTGGCGCTAGCTGGTGCCGCCAAAGCGACATTAAAAAACCATCTCAGCGATGATGACCCTAATGAGTCGCCAGCATCGGGCAATGGGGCTTACTAGGGTCATGGCTACCAGGATCATGGCACCGGTGTCGCAGGTAAAGGCGAACGACAATAGAGACACCGCTGAAAACTGGATACCCAATATCGTTCTCGGCCAGGACTACGATCAACGCTATCTGGATGCCACGATTCACTATGACGCCATGACAAACCTGGCCGAATTCTTTGGCCGGGATATGCCGGTACACCGGCATTCCCAGTATTTGCAGATTCACTTTATCAACACCGGTAGCATCAACTTTCATATCGATGACAAGCTGTTCCTGGTCTCAGGCCCCGGCCTGTTCCTGACGCCACCCGCCGTGCCCCACTCCTTTCAAACCGAGCCGAATGCAGACGGGCACGTACTCACGATTCACCAATCGCTGATCTGGCAGATTGCCGAGCGCGGCTCACGCAATAATGAGGTGGAATTGAATTTCACCCAGGGCATTTGCCTGGCGGAAGATAACCTCGCCGAGGGGCAGGAGGCAGCCTGGAAACTCGTCCAGCAACTGTTTGAGAATATTCAACAAGAGTGGAATGCAGCGTCTCTGGCCAAAAACCTGGTACTGGAAAGCTTTGTAAATCTACTGGTTATCCAGATTGCCCGTCTCAGTGGTCAGCAGGTGCAAAGTACCGAAGTCAACAATGATGACCTGCGGCTGTTTAATCAATTTAGCAGGCACATCGAATTACATTTCCGCGAGCACTGGCAGTTACCCCAATACACCGACGTGATCGGTGTTTCCGAAAGCCGACTCAATCATGTCTGCCAGCGCATTTCCAATACCTCGCCAAAGAAAATCATCCGCGAGCGACTACTGCAGGAGATCAAGCGACTGCTGACCTATTCCAAACTGTCGGTTAACGAAATCGCCTACCAACTCGGCTTTAGCGACCCAGCCTACTTCTCCCGCTTATTCAAAATGCAGACCGGCTTGACCGCACTGGCCTGGCGCAAACAGCACAACAAGGCACTTAACTCTTGACTGGCATCCGCAACCCCAACCGACTGATTATCCTGCTGGCCGGGTTACAGGCCTTTGGCCCCTTGTCCATCGACCTGCTGCTGCCAGCATTGCCACAAATCGCCAGCGATTTACAGACCAGCGAAGCCACTGCCCAACTCTCGATCAGCGCCTTTCTGACCGGTCTGTTTATCGGCATGCTTTTCTATGGGCCGCTATCCGACAAATATGGACGCAGGCACTTATTACTCGGAGGTATCGGTGTTTACGTGGTTGCCACTCTGGGCTGCCTGCTGGTGAACTCCGCCGATTACCTCGTGGCATGGCGTTTTGTACAGGCGCTGGGTGGTGCCGCCGCCTCGGTTCTCGGTCGAACCATTGTGCGCGACCTGTTTCCCTTAAATCAGGCGGCGCGTGCACTGTCGCTGATGCATATGGTCACCATGGTGGCCGCACTGCTGTCACCACTAATAGCCAGCTATGTACTAATGATCGCCACTTGGCGTTGGCTGTTCGTCGGCCTGCTGGTATTCAGTGCCGGCCTGCTGGTGATTATTGCCCTCAAAATCCCGGAAACCCATACCGGCAGCTCCAGGGGCAGTGAACTATCAGCCGTACTGAAGGCCTATCTCGCCATCGGCATGCAGCCCGTTGCCCTGGGCTATATCTTTTGTATGTCTCTGTGCTTTGCCGGCATGTTTGCCTATATCACGGTGTCATCCTTTGTTTTTATCGACTTTTTCGGTCTCACCCCACAACAATATGCCTGGCTGTTTGCGGCCAATATTATCGGCATCATGCTCTTTGTATTGATTAATTCGCGCCTGGTACAGAAGCTGGGGACTCAGCGAATGCTCTATATCGGCGCCGGTATTTGCGCCCTCGCGGGTTTGGTTCTGGTTGCAGCCAGCCTGCTGGGTATTGCCGGTTTTTGGTTAATCGCAGTGGGCTTGTTCGCCCATATAAGCTGCACCGGTGTACTGGGAGCAAACTGTACGGCCAGCCTGATGAATCTCTACTCAAACAACTCCGGTGCCGCCGCCGGACTGGCTATCGCCATACAGTTTGGCCTCGGAGCCCTGGCCAGTATTATAGTCAGCCGTCTTTACGATGGCACCCCCCTGTTTATGTCGCTGCTGGTCGGCATCACCGGCATGCTCTCACTGGCAGCCCTGTTGCTCACGCGAAGCCCTCTCAAGAAGCAGGGAGCGGATAAGCCTGAGCCAGGCCATAGTGATTCCAAGGTCATTGAAAAATGAAAAGTACAATTTTTAGACTTTTTATTACATTTTCTAATGCAAAGGCCCGGCACATACTGGTATCCATCAATACAGGAGGATAACCGATGACTCAAACCGGCCAAGCTACCATTCAAAATACCGATCAAAATAGCCCTACCGTTTCGATGCTGGAGAAGCTGCAGGAAATACTACCCCAGATTGCAGCCAATGCGTCCGGAGCGGAAGCACTGCGCATGATGCCGAAGGAGAATGTCGATCTGCTCAAGGGCATCGGTTTTCACAAGGTTTTTCTACCCAAGGCCTACGGCGGCCTGGAAATTCAACTGCCGGAATTTGCCAATTGCGTCGCCGCCCTCGCTGGCGCTTGCTGTAGCACGGCCTGGGCCTTCAGTCTGCTATGTACCCACAACCACCAGCTTGCCATGTTCGACAAGCAATGCCAGGACGATGTCTGGGGCGACAACCCGGATGCGACCGCCAGCAGCAGTATTGCCCCCATCGGTAAATACGAGGAAACCGACGGTGGCATTATCTTTAACGGTGACATGACCTGGAGCAGCGGCTGCGACCACGCTGAATGGGCACTGGTCGGTTTTAACCGCCTGGATGCAGAAGGTAACAAAGCCCACTGCTTTGCGGCCATCCCCGCCACAGACTACGAAATCATTGATGACTGGTACTCCAGCGGCGTAAAAGGCAGCGGCACCAAAACCCTGAAAATTCGCGATGTCTTTGTGCCTGAGCACCGTATATCCGCAGCCAAAGACATGATGGAGGGTCGCTCCAAAGGCGCCGGTCTCTATCCCGACAGCAAGATTTTCAACACCCCTTACCGCCCCTATTTTGCCTCGGGTTTCGCCGCCATGGCGCTGGGTACCGCCGAGCGCATGCTGGCGATCTACCAGGAGTACAACCAGCGTCGCATCCGTGCCTACACCGGTGCGGCGGTTAAAGTATCCATTCCCGCACTCACACGACTGGCGGAGTCCACCCATCAGGTGAAAGCTGCCCGCGCCTTTCTGGAAGCCACCTGGCACGAACACCGGGAACACGGCGAACGTAAGCAATACCCCAGCCGGGAAACCCTGACCTACTGGCGCACCAACCAGGCCTATGCGGTGAAGATGTGCAACGAGGCCACCGACCGGCTCTGGAAAGGCCTGGGCGCGAGCAACTGGATGGAAGACCGCGAGGCCCAGCGCGTTTGGCGCGACAACCAGATTTGCGCCGCCCACGCCTATACGGATTACGACACCTGTTCGCAGATTCTTGGTCGCGAACTGATGGGCCTTGATCCCGATCCCGGTCTGCTTTGATAGCAGCATCATCACATCCGAGAAAAGGGGGATAACAATGACAGCCGCCAACAACTTTGATAGCACGGCCTTTCGCCGCGCCCTGGGTAATTTCGCCACGGGTATTACCGTGGTCACCGCCACCGCGCCATCGGGTGAACGCGTTGGTGTAACCGCCAACAGTTTTAACTCAGTATCCCTGGATCCACCACTGGTGCTCTGGAGTATCGATAAAAAATCTGGCAGCTACCCGATATTCGATGCGGCCTCTCACTTTGCAGTAAACATCCTCGCCGCCGACCAGATGCACCTGTCTAACAACTTCGCTAAGCGTTCCGAAGACAAGTTTGCCAACATCGATTATCAGAACGGCCTGGGCGGAGCCGCCATCCTGCCGGATTGCGCTGCCGTCTTTGAGTGCGAAAGTTACGCCTGCCTGGAGGGCGGCGATCACTGGATATTGGTCGGCAAAGTCGAACGCTTCAGTGACAATGGCCGCGCACCCCTGCTTTTTCACCAGGGCGGTTACTCCCTGGTAATGCCAGTACAGAATAATTCACAACAAAAAACGGACCAAACATGCACTGAGATTAACGACAAACTTGCCAGCAATTTGTTCTTCCTGATGCTTCAGGCAGTTCGCCATTATCAAAGCGACTACCAACCCAAACAACTGGCCACCGGCTTGCGAACCTCGGAGGCGCGTATCCTGATGTCACTGGACTCCTGCGGCAAACTCACTCAACAACAGCTCGCCAATCAGGTCAGCATGCCCCAGGCCGACACCCAAAGTGCCTTCGCCGTGTTGCAGGAAAAAGCCCTCATTGATCGCGATGACGACCTGTTTGTACTTAAACCCAAAGGCAAGGAAATGGCCGAGCAACTCTGGCAAATAGCCCGGGACGAGCAACGGCAACAATTTGGGCAATTTTCGGAAGCGGAAATCGCCACCTTCAAACGTATCTTGCTAAGCCTGATCGGCAGCAGCTAAATTAATTGTAGGAGTACACACAATGGGGAAACTCGCCCTGGCCGCAAAAATCACCCACGTCCCATCCATGTACTTATCGGAACTGGACGGACCCACCAAAGACTGTCGCAAGGCAGCCATCGACGGCCACAGGGAAATCAGCCGTCGCTGCCGCGAACTCGGCGTCGACACCATCGTGGTATTCGACACCCACTGGCTGGTGAATTCCAATTACCACATCAATTGCCGCGAACTGAGTAAGGGCACCTATACCAGCAACGAGCTGCCGCACTTTATCAGCAACATGCCCTTTGAAGTGCATGGCAACCCAGAGCTGGGCGAAATTCTGGCGAAGGAGTGCAACGCCCAGGGCGTGGAAACACTGGCACACGTCAATACCACCCTGGACCCGGAGTACGGCACTCTGGTACCCATGCGCTATATGAACGAGGATCAGCACTTCAAAGCCATATCTGTGTCGGCCATGTGCACCGTGCACTACCTCAACGACAGCGCGCGTCTGGGTTGGGCCATGCGCGAAGCGGTGGAAAAACACTACGATGGCACCGTCGCCTTTTTGGCCAGCGGCTCACTGTCACACCGATTTGCACAAAACGGCATGGCGCCTGATTACCTGAACAAAGTCTGGAGCCCTTTTTTGGAAATTCTGGATCACGAGGTGGTCGAGATGTGGAAGAAAGGCGACTGGAAAACTTTCTGTGAGATGCTGCCGGAATACGCGGCTAAAGGTCATGGTGAAGGTTTTATGCACGACACAGCAATGCTATTAGGTGCTCTGGGCTGGTCCGACTATGATCAACCGGTCGAAATTATCACCCCCTACTTTGGCAGCTCCGGCACGGGGCAAATCAATGTAATCTTCCCGGTATCACCACAAACCGGCAAGGCAGTGCCCGCTCCGCAGGCCTCCAATACTCGTTCCATGGTGTTTGGGGAAAGCCGGTTATAAGGCGGCGCCCCATACCACTCAAAGAGCTGGGCCACAGAGTATTAGAACCAGCATTACTGCGTCTCGGCGGTCCCTAACCGCCACAGGCTTCCAGTTGCCACCAACGCAACAAGGGCAAAGCCGATCAAGGTAAAACCAAAGCCCACACTATCGACCAAAGCCCCCATCACAAATACACCCAGAGCCGGCGCTCCCATTGATAACACCGTCCACAAGCTCATAATGCGGCCGCGAAACACATCCTGCACAACCCATTGCGCCAGCGTCTGGCTACCAATCCCTGCTATGGTCGCGGTGAAACTGAGATATACGATAACCAGTGTTAGCAGCCAGATACTACTTATCCAATATATAGGTATAAGCACACAGGCAGAACCGCACAGACTGAGTAGAATCAGCCGCGCCATTGCCTTTTCGTTATCCCCCTGTCGCGCCACCCAAAGGCCACCCAGAATAGACCCTATGCCAGCCGCCGCCATCAGCGTTGCCAGACTATTGGGACTACCATCCAACAACTTGCCGGCCATGGCAGGTAATAACTCTATGACCGCCCGCCCAAGCAAACCATTGATAAGCGTCAAGCTGAGAATAAAGCGAATGGCAGGATCAGCAAAGGCAAAACGCAGCCCGTCCATCAACTGCGTCATCATGCCTGCCCCCCCAGCGCCCACCGATTGACTGAGTACCCTGATGCGTAACAGCGCCACAAATCCAGCGGTAAATAACAGCGACGCCAACAAAAAGGCCACAGAGGCCGAAGCATATTTCAATATCAAGCCGGTCAATGCCGGACCCAACACCCGCGACATATTGAAAATGATCGCCGATAGCCCAATGGCACTGGGCAGCACCGATCGGGAGACAAGACGAGGAACCAGCGCCAGACGCAGCGGGTGATGCGCCGCACTAATAACGCCAGCCGCCAGCGCCAACACAGTCAACCATGTCAAAGAAAAATTCCCACTCACTACAATACCCGCAGCAATTGCGGTAATTACCGCCTGGGACAGCAGCGTTACCAGCAACCCTGAACGCGGGCTAATGCGATCAGAAAGTACGCCGAATACCGGTGACAGAACAATAGCAGGGAAGAGCAGGCAGGCACTGGCGATGCCGACCCACAACGCCGCATGGGTTTGATCCCAGGCCATCCAGCCAATTAAAAATCGAGTGATCCAGATACCCAGGGTGGACAGGCATGACGAGACAAAATAACGCCGATACTGGGGCTCCCTCAGCGCTGAATAGAAGTTGCTGGTTTTAGGTAATGGCATAAATTGTTGGCAATAACGCTACGTTCTTCCAAATAACGGAGAGAATAACCCAGCTCTGAATCCATCAGTCGGTTAAATAAACTGGCAGGCTTGCCACCGACATCATCAGGCAAGCGTTGCTTAGTGGTAAAGCTGTTCTATGTACTTTTGAGCGGCATGCTTCCACAAGAAACGGGCCTGGCCAGCCGCAGTGGCTATCTTTTGCCATTGTTTCGGTCGATTCCTGTAGACTTCCAATGCCTGTTTCAAACCGTCAATCATTGCCAGAGCCTGGCCTTCCAGCCCTTCGCCCTGAAAAACAAAACCGTTTTTGCCGTCCTGTACAGTATCATTCAGACCGCCCACGGCATGTACCAGGCAGGGTTGGCCGGCGCGCATGGCGAGCATCTGGCTGATCCCACAGGGCTCGAAAGAACTCGGCATCAGAAACAGGTCACCGGATAAATAAAGGCTTTGTGCCAAAGCGTCCGAATAGCCTTTCAGGAACAGAATATTGTTATAGCTGCCGGCAATCCGGGTAATAAACCGCTCCAGCTCATGAGCACCGCTGCCAATCATAATCAGCAAACCGGTATCTCCGAGTTGATCAAGACAGTGTTCTAAAGCACTGCGCCCATCACTGAGTACCTGTTGTAAGAGAAGCACTTTTTGATCCGTCAGGCGGCCTACCGAGGTTAGCAGAAATTTGTCCTGACTGGCCGGCGTTTTCAGCCACTGCGCCAGGCGGCGACTGGCGATGAAATGCTCGCTATCAACAACATCGCGGCTCCCGATCCAGCGCAATATTTCGTTTTCACAATGCTCAAGCAGTGTCTGGAAAGATTCATTTTGGCCTGTTTTTTCAGGGTATTCGCAGCCATTGAGAATACCGTACAAGCGCCCCTCCTCCGCAGCCCTGCACAAATCCTGATGCAAGCCCTCACCACCAAAAAATCCAGCCTGCTTATCGCTGGGCAGCAAAATTTCCCTGGCATAGCTTGGCGAAACCGCATGTATTTTATCCGATAGATTAATACCGGCTCGCATCAAGTTGATACAGTGTGGCGCTGCTGGATCATTGATCCGTTCCACTTGATAATCAAGGTTGGGAAACCAGGCAGCCAGCGATGAGTCATCACCCCCCAAAGGGCGAACACCCTGTAGTGCCAGGTTGTGAATGCTGTACACACTGGGAATTTTTTTCAGGCCCTTGTAAACAGGGTCAAAGGCGCGCAGAACGGCTAACATGGACGCATGCCAGTCATGCAGGTGGAGTTGTTGTAATTCGCCAAAAACGTTTTCAAGGATGGCCGTTCCCACTGCCGCGCTGAACAGAGCAAACTTGGTGGCGTCGGTCGCAAAGGGGCGTTCAGGAGGATCATCACAATAGATGTTGCCCGCCCCCCCCGCCGCAAAAAGAGGGTGCTCCAGTATCCAGAGATTGACACCTTCCCGCGGCTGTCGCGCCGGCACAGAAAAAATGTCAACACGCTCAACGCGCGATGCAAAAAACACTTTCAGGTTGCCAATGTGTTCAGCGCCAGGCAGCGTAGAAAATTTCTGGTACCCCGGCGTAACCACATGAACCTGCTGGCCGGCCGCTGCCAGAGCCGGTGGAATATCCCGCAACACATCGCCAATACCGCCTACTTTTCCCCCTGGCAGGCTATCGTTTTCAGCGGCAATCATCAGTATATTCATTCAACTCCACTCATATTATGTCGGTACCTTCCATAAATACTCATTCCCTTCAGGTAATGACATCCGGTTGGTCGCGGCCGGTACATTCTTTGATTCCGGCAATGTCCTGCGCTACTGCAATCAGTGGTGCCAGCACGCGCTGGGCGCCCTGCTCCAGAGTAGAGGGGTCATTTTGAAAGGCCTCTATATAAACCCTCAGTGTCGCGCCCTGGGTTCCCGTCCCCGAAAGCCGAAAGACAATACGCTGCCCGCCATCAAAGAAAATACGCAAACCCTGACCACTGGCCGTGCTGCCATCAACCGGGTCTGTGTACTCGAAGTCATCAGCGGCTTTGATACGAAAGCCGCCAAACGTCTGACTGGGGAAATCCGCCAGTCTGGCTTTGAGTGCCGACATCATCTGTTCAGCCGCCTGGGCATCAATGCCCTCATAATCGTGGCGGGTAAAATAATTGCGCCCGTATACAGACCAGTGATGACGAACTATCGCATTGGCAGGCTGTTTTCTCACTGCAATCAGGTTGAGCCAGAACAGTACGGCCCAGAGACCGTCTTTTTCCCGTACATGGTTAGACCCGGTACCAAAGCTTTCTTCGCCACAAAAGGTGATTTTTCCCGCATCCAGAAGATTGCCGAAAAATTTCCAGCCGGTCGGCGTCTCATAGCAGTCTATTCCCATCGCTTCGGCAACTCTGTCTACGGCTGAGCTGGTCGGCATCGAGCGCGCCACACCGGCAATGCCCTGCGCATAGCCGGGAATCAGATGGGCATTGGCGACCATAATGGCGAGACTGTCGCAGGGGTTTATATACAGGCCTTTCGCCAACACCATATTGCGATCACCATCACCGTCGGAAGCCGCGCCAAAATCCACCGGGTCGTCACCGTTCAAACGCGCAACCAGTTCCGTTGCATGGACCAGATTCGGGTCCGGATGCCCACCGCCGAAATCGGGTAGAGGCTCCGCATTGATCACAGTTCCCTCCGGGGCGCCAAGTCTGCGCTCAAGAATGTCCCGGGCATAAGGACCCGTCACCGCATGCATGGCATCAAAGCACATTCGGAATTTCCCCGCTGTCAGCAGAGCTGACATGGCATCAAAATCAAACAGCGATTCCATAAGCTCAGCATAATCCGCAACGGGATCGATCACCTGCACGAGGGTGTCACCCAAGGAGTATTCCCCTGTTTCTGCAAGGTTGATGTCGGCTGCCTCACAGGTGAGGTAATCCTCGATGTGGAGGGTTTGCTGGTAAATCGCGTCAGTCAATGCCTGGGATGCCGGGCCGCCATTACTGCCGTTAAATTTGATCCCGAAATCGGCATTTGGACCGCCCGGATTATGACTGGCGGACAGGATAATCCCGCCATCGGCCTGCTGTTTACGGATCACACAGGAAGCCGCCGGCGTTGATAAAATACCGTTCTGGCCGATCAGCAGACGGGCAAACCCATTAGCGGCGGCCATGCGGGTAATGATGTGAATGGCTTCTGTATTGTAGTAACGGCCATCACCGCCGACGACCAGTGTTTTGCCTTGGCAGGGTGCAAGGGTATTAAAAATAGCTTGAACAAAATTTTCCAGGTAGCCTGCTTGCTGAAATTCGGTGACTTTCTTGCGCAGCCCGGATGTACCAGGTTTCTGGCCTGGATGAGGTTGTGTCGAAATCGTTGTGACTTTCATTATTGCTCTCTTTTTAAAGTAATACGCTCAATACAATACTTGTATATAAGCGTCTATGCGAAACCTTCGGGTTGGCCCAACATGCCGCGTGTCACTAACACCACACCCTTGGGTGAAACGCGAAAGCCATTGGCTTTATCCTGCTCTGGATCGTAACCAATGGTCATGTTCGCGGGAATGTCACAGCCGCGATCAATAATGGCACGGCGAATGCGACAGCCGTTACCCACATTCGCGCCGGGCAACAAGACCGATTCTTCCACCACCGCATAGGAATTTAACCGCACACTCGAGAACAACAGCGATTTACGCGCCGTCGCTCCGGAGATAATACATCCGCCGGAAACGGTGGAATCGACAGCCATACCGCGGCGGTCATCGTCATCAAAAACAAACTTGGCCGGTGCCAGTTGCTCTTGATAAGTCCAGATCGGCCAGTCAGGGTCGTACAAATTCAGGGCCGGTTCCGGTGCAACAAGCTCCATATTGGCCTCCCAGAAAGAGTCCAGTGTACCGACATCCCGCCAATAGGCACGCTGACCCGTGCGCGTGTTGCGGAATGGGAAAGCATAGACCGGATACTCATCAATAATGGAGGGAATAATATCCTTGCCAAAGTCGTGAGTGGACTGTGGATTGGCCGCGTCTTTCAATAACTGTTCAAACAGAAAGTCTGTGTTGAAGATATAGTTGCCCATCGATGCCAGTGTCAGGTTCGGATCATCCTGCGTTGGCGTCGGATGTTCGGGCTTTTCTTCAAAACCAATCACCCGGTTATCCTGATCGACGCTCATCACACCAAAGGCCCCGGCAGCTTCTTCCACAGGCACTTCCAGACAGGAAACCGTCATCTTGGCCCCACTGCTGACGTGGGCCGCAAGCATATCGCCATAATCCATTTGGTAGATATGGTCGCCCGACAAAATCATCACGTACTTGGGCCTTTCCGCCCGAATGATATCCAGATTCTGGTAAATGGCATCGGCGGTGCCCTGGTACCAGTCTTCAGAATAACGCTGAGACGCCGGCAGGACTTCAATATATTCACCCAGCTCTTTTTTGAAATGGCTCCAACCCCGAATCAGATGGCGCACCAATGAATGAGCCTTGTACTGCGTTAATACACCGACACGGCGAATACCGGAGTTAATACAGTTGGACAGGGGAAAATCAATAATCCGAAACTTGCCACCAAAATAGAGGGCCGGTTTGGCCCGCCAACTGGTGAGTTCATAAAGTCGTGATCCCCGGCCACCCGCCAGCACCAGGGCCAGGGTGTCTTTGGTTATCCGGCTGACATAGCGAGAGCCCTGCTCCGGAATATGTTCGCCTTGCTCTGCTGATTTATTATTTTCCATCATTAATCCCTCCCAGGACCTGTTAATGGTATTCCTCTTTTCGCGACGCAGCTATTTGTCTGCCAGCCAAAGCACTGTGAAGACTGTTTTATCTGTTATCTGTGTACAGCAGCTTGTCAATTATTTCAGCTTCCATATATCGCGGCTATATTCACCAATGGTTCGATCACTGGAAAACAAACCACTGGCAGCCGTATTGAGTATACTCATACGTGACCAGCTTTCTGTATCTCTGTAGGCATCTGAGACCGCCTGTTGCGCGTCGATATAACTGCGGAAGTCAGCGGCGGTCATCCACGCATCCTGCGGGCTGCGAACGGATGCAATAACCGGATCGAATAAGCCGGGCTCAAATAGATTGAAGTGTCTCTGTTCAATCAGTGCCATGACCCGGGAAAAGTCGCGGTCCGCTGTAATGATGGCATTGGGATCATAGGATTGACGCTGTTCAACAACTTCATGGGCCTCAAGCCCGAACAGGAAGAAATTTTCCGCGCCGACAGCATCGCGAATTTCAATATTGGCACCGTCGAGCGTGCCGATGGTCAAGGCACCGTTCATCATAAATTTCATATTGCCGGTGCCGGATGCCTCCTTACCAGCAGTGGAAACCTGTTCAGACAAATCAGTGCCCGGACAGATGACTTCCATCGAGGTAACGCGGTAATTGGGCAGAAAAGCGACGCGTAACCAGGGCGCTACCCGCGCATCCCGGTTAACCACGCTGGCAACATTGTTAATCAACTTGATGATGGTCTTTGCCATGGCATAGCCGGGAGCTGCTTTACCGCCGATCAGTACACAGCGCGGTTGCATATTATCGGTATCACCCCGCACCACGCGATCATACAGATGGATCACATGAAGCACGTTTAACAGTTGGCGTTTGTATTCGTGAATGCGTTTCACCTGTACATCGAACATCATATCCGGGTCGAAGGTCACCCCGCACTCACGCTTTACCAACTCGGCCAAACGCACTTTGTTCTGACGTTTGACTGCCCGCCAGTCAGCCCGAAAGTCCTCGTTCTCCGCAAAGGGTTGCAGACGTTTTATATCATCCATATCGGTGATCCAACGGTCACCGATGGCGCCATTGATCAGTTTGGTCAGGGCGGGATTACAATGGGCGAGCCAGCGTCTCGGTGTGACACCATTGGTTTTATTATTGAATTTATCCGGCCACAGCTGATAGAAATCGTTAAACAGGCCTTCTTTCAACAATTTTGTGTGCAGTGCTGCTACGCCATTAACCGAGTGGCTGCCAACAATGGCCAGATGTGCCATGCGCACCTGCGGCCAATCTCCCTCTTCAATAATAGACAGACGCTGCTGACGCGATATGTCACCCGGCCAGCGCTCGGCAACCAGGGCAAGAAATCGCGCGTTGATTTCATAAATAATGTCCAGCAGCCGGGGCAGCAGTTCCTGAAACAGAGCGACAGGCCATTTTTCCAGAGCTTCCGGCAGCAGGGTGTGGTTGGTATAAGCCATGGTCTGAGTGGTAATGTCCCAGGCTTGATCCCAGCTCAGGTAATAATCATCCATCAACAGACGCATCAGCTCGGCTACCGCCACGGAAGGATGCGTATCATTGAGTTGAAAACCATTTTTCTCGGCAAACTGGCTGAAATCCTTGCCGTAGCGAGAGACCCAGCGATAGATCACATCCTGCAAACTGGCCGAAGCAAGAAAATACTGCTGACGCAGGCGCAGCTCTTTACCGCTTTCACTGCTGTCGTTGGGGTAGAGCACCATGGTGATCTGCTCGGCAAGGTTTTTCGCTGCTACCGCTTCGACGTAGCTGCCAGCATTGAATTCTTGCAGATTAAATTCATCGGTTGCTTCAGACTTCCACAACCGTAAGGTGTTCACCGTGTCATTGCGATACCCCGGCACCGGTACATCATAGGGGACAGCCAGTACATCCTGTGTATTGGACCAGCGCGCGCGCTTTTCGCCACCATAGTCCAGGTAGTATTCGCTGTTGCCAAAGAATTTTACCCGGCGCGTATTTTCCGGGCTTTCAAATTCCCAGGGATTACCATCGCGCAACCAGTTATCGGGATGTTCTATTTGATGACCATTGTTAATTTCCTGGTGAAACATACCGTACTCATAACGAATCCCGTAGCCGGTCACCGGCAATTGCAAGCTGGCGCAGCTATCGAGAAAACAGGCCGCCAGTCGTCCCAGGCCGCCGTTACCGAGCCCTGCATCCACTTCTTCCTGGACAACGTCTTCCAGTGTGCAGCTAAAGTCTTTGAGTACTTCTCTAACGGATTCCTCCAAGTCGAGATTGAGCACCGCATTGGTCATGGCACGACCCATTAAAAATTCCAGCGACAGGTAATTAATCCGCTTGGGCTGTTCCTCATAATAACGCTCACGCGTGGAGCGCCAGCGTTCCACCAGTCGATCCCGCACCGTCAGTGCCAGTGCGTTAAACAGGTAACGGTGTGACTCCAGGACAACGTCACGGCCCAGGGTCAGGCTAAAGTGGCGCTTCAGATCCTCTGCAAGTTGATCCTTATCCATACCCAGCGGGGGGATTAAATTATCAATGAGTTTTGCCAGTTCGTTCATGAATTAACCTTGTTCACAATTGCAGAAAATTTTCACCGAACGTTCTTCCAGTAACAGTTTTTCGCCACCAGTCAGCGCCGATATGTCAGGTATGCCCGATTCTTTTGAGGTATCCAGCAGCCATTGCCATTCACTCTGCCGGGGGGGAAGAATAAAATGCCGGGGCTGGCGGCTGTTGTTAAAAATCACCAGCGTGTATTGTTTAACACCGTCTGCTTCAGCGTTCGACAGCAGATAGCCCAATACATAGTTGTGGTGTTCCTGCCAATGTTCTTCGCGCATCGGCTGGCCATCGCCATTGAGCCACTCGATGCCCAGGCCATCATCGACATCCACATCGCTGGTATGAATATACTCGGCGGAACTGAGTACCGGATGCTCCCGGCGGATTTTAATCGTATTGGTAATAAACGCCTGCAACTGTGCGGCCTCTGCAGGCAGCTTAGCCCAGTCGATCCAGTTTATCGCATTATCCTGGCAGTAGGCGTTGTTATTGCCCTGCTGACTGCGGAACAGTTCATCGCCAGATTGAATCATTGGTACGCCCTGCGACAATAACAGCGTTGCCAGCATATTGCGCTGTTGTCGTCGCCGGGCAGCATTGATATCAGCATCATCCGTCGGACCTTCAACACCAAAGTTTTCACTCAGGTTCTCCCGGTGACCATCGTTGTTGTTTTCACCGTTGGCGGTATTGTGGCGCTCGTTATAACTCACCAGGTCATTGAGGGTAAAACCATCGTGACTGGTAATGTAGTTGATACTGGCAAAGGGCCGGCGATTCGCATGCTCAAAGATATCACTGGAGCCATGAATGCGCCTGGCAAGCGTCGGCAGGTTGCCCGGTTCATTGCGCCAGAAACGGCGCACCGTATCCCGGTAATCATCATTCCACTCACCCCAGCCCGCGGGAAAATGACCGAGTTGATAGCCGCCCGGACCGATATCCCAGGGCTCGGCAATCAGCTTGGCCCTCGACAGCAGTGGATCCTGTGCTACCGCCTGGAAAAAGCTCGCCTGGGGGTTGAACCCGTGTCTGTCGCGCCCCATAACCGATGCCAGGTCAAAGCGAAGGCCATCCACGCCCATCTCACCCACCCAATAGCGCAAGCTGTCCATCACCAGCTGCAAAACGCGCGGATGACTGATATTAAAGGTGTTACCACAACCCGTATCATTGATGTAGTAACGGCGCTGCTCAGCCTGCAAGCGATAATAGGAAAGGTTGTCGATACCGCGAAAACTGAGCGTTGGCCCCAGATGGTTGCTCTCTGCCGTATGGTTGTACACCACGTCCAGAATCACTTCCAACCCGGCCTCATGGAATTGATCCACCATCTGCCGAAATTCCAGCACATGAGAACCGCTGAGATAACTCGGTTGAGGCGCAAAATAGCTTAGGGTGTTGTAACCCCAATAGTTAGTCAGGCCTTTTCGATGTAAAAAATGTTCACTGATAAATGCCTGTACTGGCAGTAGCTCAATACTGGTAATACCCAGCGCTTTCAGGTAGTCGATAATCTTTTGATTGCTCAACCCGGCGAAGCTGCCACGCTCCAGCTCCGGCACATCGGGATGACGCAGCGTAAAGCCACGGGTATGGGCTTCGTAGATGACGGTTTCCTGCCAGGGTATTGCCGGTTTTTTTGCAGGGTTGGTCGCCGATGCAACGACCACACACTTCGGCATATTGGCTGCGTTATCCTCCGTGCTGAAGGATAAGTCCTGCTCCTTTGAATCGGGGATATAACCAAAGTTTGCATCGGTCCAGCGGTAATGCCCCAGCAGCTGGCGGGCATAGGGATCAACCAGCAATTTATGATGATTAAAGCGGTGGCCGGCGAGAGGATCATATGGGCCATAAACCCGATAACCGTAGACGGCTCCAGGCTGTAACCCAGGCAGGTATCCGTGCCAGATATCATGGGTTTTTTCAGGCAAGGTATGGCGAGCAATCTCAATTTGCCCACTATCGTCAAACAGGCATAGTTCCACTTTTTCTGCGTGCGCTGAAAACAGGGCGAAGTTCACCCCTTCACCATCCCAGTTAGCCCCCAGACTATGACAGTGTCCCACCAGCATGGGCTGATTTACGGCTGTCATTTAACCGCCTCAAACACCATCGCAGCCAGCGGAGGTATACAAATGGATAGATGATAGGGGCGGCCATTCCAGGCACCCTCAATCGCCGCCATACCGCCACCATTGCCCATATTACTGCCGCCATAGATTGTGCTATCGGTATTAAGACGCTCGGCATAGTAGCCGGGCTCCGGCACACCAATGCGGTAATCATGGTGTGGTGTCGGGGTCATATTGACGACGACAATGGCAGGGTTGGTTTCGCTATAGCCCTTGCGCAAATAAGCAAAGATCGATTGTTCGGCATTATGTGAATCGATCCATTCAAAACCCTTGCTGTCGCAATCCAGCTCGTACAGCACCGGGGTATTGTGATAAAGCTGATTCAGGTCTTTGACCAGCTGCTGAATGCCTCGGTGAGCGTCATTCCCCACCAGGTGCCAGTCCAGGCTCTGGTCATGATTCCATTCCTTGCCCTGGGCAAATTCTCCGCCCATAAACAGTAACTTTTTGCCCGGATGAGTCCACATCAACGTCAAATAGGCGCGTAAATTGGCAAACTTCTGCCAGTCGTCACCGGGCATCCGTCCGAGCAGAGAGCCTTTACCGTGTACCACTTCATCGTGGCTGAGTGGCAACACAAAATGTTCACTAAACCCATAAACCAGGCCAAAGGTCATCTCATCATGATGGTAGGCGCGATGAATGGGATCACGCGACATATAGGTCAGGGTGTCGTTCATCCAGCCCATATTCCACTTAAAACCGAACCCCAGGCCACCTTCGCTGGCCGGTCGGGATACCCCCGGCCAAGCGGTGGATTCTTCGGCCACCATCAGAATCCCCGGATAGTTAAAATAGACGCGGCTATTAATCTGCTTGATCAGCTCAATTACGTCCAGATTTTCATTGCCACCATGCTCATTGGGAATCCATTGATCAGGCTCACGGCTGTAATCCAGGTACAACATGGAAGCTACCGCATCGACGCGCAGGCCATCGACATGGAACTCGTCCAGCCAAAACATAGCGTTGCTTAACAAGTAGCTGGCGACCTCGGCCCGGCCATAGTTATAGATCAGCGTATTCCAGTCCGGGTGAAAACCCTTTTTAGGGTCTTCGTGCTCGTACAGGCAGGTGCCGTCAAATTGACCCAGGCCGTGCTCATCCGTGGGAAAATGACCCGGCACCCAGTCAATCAGCACACCAATACCCGCCTGGTGGCAGCAGTCCACAAAGTATCTGAAATCGTTTGGACTGCCATAGCGACAGGTCGGCGCGTACATCCCAATGGGCTGATAGCCCCAGGAGCCGTCAAAGGGATACTCGCTAACGGGCATCAGTTGCAGATGACTAAAACCCATCTCCACAACATAGGGGATCAGTTGCTCGGCCAGCTCACCATAACTCAGGTACCGGTTGCCTTCGTCAACATTGCGACGCCAGGACCCCAGATGCACTTCGTAAATACTGACAGGCCGGTTCAGGGCATTTGACTGTTGACTGGCACGTGACTGCATCCACGCCTGATCCCGCCATTCGTAACGATAAACCGCCGGAGTCACCGATGCGGTTTGTGGCGGGTGTTGCGTCGCAAAGGCGTAAGGGTCCGCTTTCAAGGGCAAAATTTCACCATTTTGGGCGCGGATTTCATACTGGTAGGTCTGGTGCTCACCGATATCGGGCACAAACAATTCCCAAATACCGGATGCGGGATGCTTGCGCATGACATGTTTGCGCCCATCCCAATGATTGAATTCCCCGACTACGGAAACACGCGCAGCCGCGGGTGCCCAAACCACAAAGAGGATGCCATTGATACCATCAAAGTTTCTGGCATGTGCCCCCATCCAGCGGTAAACCCGCTCCTGGGTGCCCTCACAAAATAAATACAGATCCTCTTCGCTAAGACCGGAAGGAAAACGGTATGGGTCCTGTATCTCTTGTTGATAGCCGTCAAACTGTACCCGTAAATAATAGGCGAACGGTTTGCGACGGCGCCCCATTGAGCCCTCAAACAGACCATCGCGGTGGATGCAGGACAGGGTTGCAACTTTTTTGTTGTCTTTGCTGGCAATCACATCAACTGAACGAGCGCCAGGCAGCAACGCCCTTACAATCAGGCCAGCCCTGGAGGTGTGAGAGGAAGGGTGAGCATGCATCCCCAAAACAGCGAAAACATCACTATGGCGGGCATTCATCAACGCCTCTATCTGCGCTTGGTCCAATAGCGGCGGTTGTTCTGATTTCATAGGTGCTCTTTCCTGATTCAGCTCACACAACAGTGCAGTAATATCGCGGCGTTGAAATAGTGTGCCTGTATCCAACCTCTGTTTACGGCGCCAGTTAGGATATTCCCGGTGGGTGCCGGGGATGTTCACGGGCTCAGTAATCAACTGGAGATCCTCCAGCTGTATGGACAATAGGCGCGACTGGCTGCGCGCATTAGCAAGTAGAATAGCCCTGCAGAGTGTCAGATCAAAATGCTTTCCGGTCTGCCCCGCCCACTCGGCGGGTAATAAACTCTGTGTGTCCAGCCAGTCCAATAACTGCGCTTTATCGCTATTTCGCTCCTCAAGCAACAGGGGGAATTCCTTGCTGCGCTCAACCAGGCCAAGCTCGGCCCAGAGCTCCAAATCCCTGCCCTGCCACCAACCCGCTAAGGTGGGCACATCATGGTTGCTCACCATTAAAAACGCATCCGGTTGATGCTCTGCGGGCAGTCGAAAAGTCTGGTCCTGCAAGCGCTCAAAATAAAACAGCTTATTGCTGTAGATACCACAGGCTTTCATGGTGTTGCGCAGTTCATCGGGCACAACCCCCATATCCTCACCGATGACCAGGCACTGATTGCGTTGACTCTCCAGACAGAGAATGGCAAACAAATCCTCCATCGGATAGTAAATATAGGCACCACTCATTTGCCCGCTTTTATCCAGTGAACACCACCACAATCGCATTAAAGCCATAATGTGATCGATACGCAGGGCACCACAACAGGCCATATTAGCGCGTAGCAACTCAATAAAGTGCTGGTAACCACTGCTGCGCATCACGGCGGGATCTGTCACCGGCAAGTTCCAGTTTTGTCCCTGCGGAGCAAGTGGGTCAGGGGGAGCACCAATAGCCGCATTGGGAGCAAATAGCTCAGCATTACCGGTCGTTTCTGCACCATCGCGAACAGCGCCTACGGCAAGATCACCAATCAGGCCAATCCTCATTTTGCCCTGTTGTTGAGCCCGTGTCTGGCACTGCTGCAATTGATCCCTGGCGATCCATTGCAAGTACTGGTGAAACTCAGGGTCTTGGGTATGAATAAACCGGTGGTCACTCTGGTTTGGCTCACTCTGGTTTGACTCCTGCTGAGCTGACTCATACTGCGCAAAGGCAATAAGAGACGGCCCCTGCGCCGCGACAAAGCGGCGAAATTCAACCGCTCGTAAAGAATCCGTTTTTAGGTGTTGGGTTTTAAACTGGGAGAACATCGTTTCGAAGACAGCGTACTTGATTGCAGCCACCGCGTTGTAATCAATCAGCTCTGATTGGCGCAGTTCGGTCAGTTGCTGCTGAAAAGAGCCAGTTGCCACGCGATCACGGATGCTTTCGCACTCGCTAAAGTCGACGACTTGCTCCGGATCAATATACAGGGGGTTGAGAAAACGCCGGTCAGAGGGGCTATAGGGGCTGGCAAAATCGGCGTCAGCAATCTTGGGCACATGCAGTGGATTCAACGCTATAAAACCGGCACCCGCCTCCGCCGCCAGCTTGACTAATTCCAACAAGTCGCTGAAATCGCCGATACCCCAGTTACGCAGGGACCGCAGCGTGTAAAGCTGGCAACTCACTCCCCAAAGTTTTTTCGCTTGTTCAAGCTGATAGCAACGCTGCGGTGCCACAATAAGCGCAGCCTGCTCCTCGCGGCCGCCGCTGGTGAAGCTAATCTGGTGGTAGCCATCGACCAGGCCAGGTAATTCCATCCGATGAGCGCTATAGCGCACACCCTCAATATAGTATTCACCCACCTCAGTCAGTTGGTCGGCACGTACTGTGCCCAACTGCTCCTCGCCGGACTCCAGCAGAATCGACCAATTGAATTCCAGAGTCAGTTCGTCGGGATGAATACGAAAATCAACATATTCCTTCTGTCCCGTCACAGCGATGTTGACGGGCTGCAACCAGGATTGCCAGGG
>CBFIDJ010000041.1:0-24533 GCA_965661375.1 Oceanicoccus sp.
GTTGTAGCCAGCGAAGGGCACCATTTTGGCTCCCAGCTTTACATGGGTTTGATACAAAGGCGTCTGTAAAAGCTCGGAGTCGTTCATAGCTGGGCTGCCCTGATAAATGTAATAAAAAGCTATCGATTTCAGCGATTCTAAGGTGATCAGTAACATAACAGAAATTAATATTTATTATCTCTTGATAAGAATTTATTATGGCGGCTATTGTTTGCATATGTAGGTATTCGCTATGAAAAATTTGCCGGTTGAAATACTGCGATCCTTTGTGGCGATCAGTGAGGAGGGCGGATTTACTGCCGCCGCCGAAAAACTGGGGCGCACCCAGCCCGCGATAAGTCAGCAGATGAAGAAACTGGAATCCTTGCTGGACCGGGCCTTGATTAATCGTGATAGCTCTAAGCTGGAGCTGACGTCAGCGGGTGAATCCCTGTTAAATTACGCGCGGCAGATACTTTCACTGAATGATGAGGCGGTTGGTTTTTTTACTAATCCGCCAGTGAGCGGCCGGATTCGCTTTGGCATCCCCAGCGAATTCGCAGTGTCGCTACTGCCCAAAATTGTCAGCCGATTTGCCAAGGCCTATCCCGATGTCGCACTTGAAGTAACCTGCGATCTCAGTCGTAACCTGTTATCCGATGACAGAAAACACGATTTTGACCTGATTCTGGCTTTACACGACAAGGTGAGTAGCCAGCAGCGCCGCTCCATCAAAAATTTTATTCGTACCGATGAGCTGGTGTGGGTGAGCAGTGTTGGCTCGCGTGCCCATCTTCAGGATACTTTGCCCGTGGTGGCAGCTCCCAGTGGTTGTATTTACCGACAGCGTGCACTGCAGAAGTTGGGTGAGGCCAAGCGGGGTTGTCGGATCATTTATACCATTCCCGACCTGACCGGAATTCAAGCGGCGATAGAAGAAGGCTTGGGAGTGACGGTGTTGGCTCGAAGCACAGTACCGGCAAGCCTGACGGTAATGGGCTCTACTTTGTTGCCGGAATTGGGCACGGTGGGCATCAGTCTCAAGCAAATGAATGCCGGTAATAATAAGGCCGTACAGGTACTGGCGGATTTTATTCGGGCGGGGCTGGCTTAAAGCTTGGGTTGTCTCCCAAAATTGTTCAATTTTTTATGTCATTCAGGTCTGGTTTTCATTGTCAATACGTGTAATTAGTTAGACTAATCTATCAGCGAAAAACTGACTGAATATACCCTCCTTATGCCTATAGGGATTAGTCCTCATAGAGTTATTTTTCTTATACGTATTTTCCCTGATATGCTGGCATATCTTAATCGTTAGGTTGGGATGTGCTTGGCATTTTTGAATCGCTTCCTCCTGTTTTTGTAGGGTTAAAAATAATTGTGATCCCTATCTGAGAATTTTATTTTCTTTCCTTGTAACCTGCGCATCAACTCCTGAACGAGATAGATCTCAATCGGAAAACTTATATCCTCGATAGTTGTTGTAAGCCAAGGAGTGCTTTTACTTGAGAGAGCTATTAATTATTTTGGTGCTTTCTGATGAAAAAAATTACTGTCTTATTTACGACTGTATTTTTGGCTACCAGTGCTTCATATAGCGCTGCTTTTTCTTTTTTTGGCTTCAATAAATCCAGCATTCAGGTACCAAGCGATATTACGGTAACTGCCTCCTATGGAGAGAATTGGGCTAGCGTATTATTTGATGCTACCGGCACGAACTTCTATGGAAAGGTAACTGATGTTACATGTTCTCCAGATTCAGGCTCAAAATTTAATGTTGGGACTACAACAGTCATATGTAGAACCGGTGGAAGGTGGTATCAGCGTAAATATGATAGTTTTACCGTTACTGTTGTTGAGCAAGAGCCTGAAAAGCACGTTATCCAGCTTCCAGAGGATATCACTGTTGCTGCGACGAGTTCTAATGGTGCTATTGTTACTTTTGATGCATTTGGTACGAGCTCAATTGGCGGAAAGGTCGCGGCTTTTTGTGCCCCCGAATCCGGCTCGGCATTTTCTGTAGGTTCTACACAAGTAAATTGTAGTACAGAAGGTAGTTCGATAACTCGTGACTCCGGGAGCTTTACTGTCACAGTAAAAGACGATGAAGCTCCGTCGCTAAGTGTGCCTGAAACAATTTCCATTACTTCCAGTGATGGCCGTGAAGTTGCTGTTAGCTACAATGTAACTGCTATTGATAAGATCAGCGGTGAGGTCAATGCACAATGTCTTCCAGCATCCGGTTCATACTTTTCGGTTGGCAGCCACACGGTGAGCTGTTCTGCAAGTGACTCGTCGGGTAATGCCGGGGAGCAAAGCTTTACCGTAGTTGTTGCCCAGGAAGAGGTTGTTGAGGTTCCCGAAGAGCCTGAAACAGATCCTGAAACCGGGCAGGAGGAAGAGCTGTTTTCTGTAACATTAAACTGGACGGCTCCCAGTACACGAGCAAATGGTACGTCACTGCCGCTGTCCGAAATTGCTCAGTATGAAATCTATGTTATTGGTGAGTTGACTGGAATTGACCAAACCTTTGTGGTCGATGGTGGAAGTGTGGATCAATACACTATAGAGAACTTACAGGGTGACCGTTATCATTTTGCGATCAGTACCATTGATAGCGGTGGGCTACACAGCGCGCCGAGTGAATTGGTTGCTGTTGAGCTGGGTGATCAGCTCCAGACAGTGGCCAGTCGATAAGTTATTTAAAAGCTCCAATGGCTAAAGCCTCCGACTATTCGGGGGCTTTTTCGTTATAGGGGCTGCTTGGTGTGATGCCTGATTGACAGGAGCTGGTTATACGAAAGCCGGGTTTTAAAGATATTTAAGGAAAGCCTTTTTACGAGAGGCAATCCCATCCGCCCAGCGTGTTGTCTCTGGTAGCCGGAAACGGGGACAGCATTGCAGGACAAAAGCTACCGCTGTTTCCAGACTGATTTTATGACCCGTGGAGATAAATAATGGTTTGGTTTTCTCTCTGGTTCGCAATACCGCGCCAATTTTTTCCCCTTTATCCATAAGTGCTTGCCAATCGCCTTTTGCATGGGTTGGTTCTTGAGAGTGGCCTATTAAGCGGCTCTTGCCGACCCCTATGCTGGGGATGCCAGTAATAACACCCAAATGGCAGGCGACCCCAAAGCGCCGTGGATGGGCGATACCCTGACCATCACAGAGTATCAAGTCAGGCGTATGCTGGAGTTTCGCCATAGCATCCAGTAACGCCGGGCACTCTCGAAAGGACAGGTAACCGGGGATGTAGGGCATGCTTACCGGACGATGGGCGATTTGGTATTCGATTAATTCCAGCTCGGGAAAGCTTAAAATCACTACGGCTGCCCTGCATACTGTGTTGTTGTCGATAAAGCCAAGGTCGGTGCCAGCCACAAACGTTACGTTGCCTATCTGGTCCTGGCGAACCACCTGATGGGCCAATTCAAGTTGCAGGGCTTTGGCCTGTTCAATTGTTAAGTCCCAGTGGTGCGGGTCGTCAATCCTCATAATTTCTCTATCCGCTTTAATAGTGGAAGTCTGAAACTGGCCAGCGGTTGCTCTGCCAGTCCTGCAAAGACTGGCCTGGCTCCCTCGTTCTCCTATTAACATTCGCGTACAATAGCCCGCTTTGTTCCTGTGAGCGGTATAAGCATAAAGTAGATCGGTATAGCATTACCCGCTTTAGCGTGAACAGTAAGGTGGCTTTTATCAACCGGTCATCTTTAAGTGTTTGGTATTTTATTAACTGGTGTCAGGAGAGCAGCGGGTGAGTTGCGATTATATTGCCTTGGCTAATGCAGGGGTACAGGGTTTAAGTCCTTATCAGGCGGGAAAGCCTATTGAAGAGTTACAGCGTGAGCTGGGACTGGAGCATATTGTTAAGCTGGCTAGTAATGAAAACCCACTCGGTCCCAGCAAGAAAGTGTTAGCTGCTATTGAGAGGGCTTCTGCGGATATTGTTCGCTATCCGGACAGCAATGGCTTTGAATTGAAGGCAGCACTGTCGGAGCGGCTGGGTGTGGCCAGTAATCAGATCACGCTGGGTAATGGTTCCAATGATGTACTGGAGCTAATCGCCCGCGCATATATTCAACCCGGCAAGTCAGCGGTTTACTCGCAACATGCCTTTGTGGTCTATCCTCTGGCGATTCAGGCTTGTGGCGGCCGCTCCATTGTAACGTCAGCTATACAGTGGGGGCATGATTTAAAAGCGATGGCCGCAGCGATCGAGGATGATACTCGCCTGATATTTATCGCAAATCCCAATAATCCGACCGGAACCTGTGTCGGTGAAGCGGCACTGGTCGACTTTCTGGATCAAGTGCCAGCCAATGTGATTGTGGTGCTGGACGAGGCCTATTTTGAATATGTTGAGCAGTCAGGAGGTTCAGGATTAGGTGAGCAGGGAACCGATGGTGTTGCCTTGCTCAAACATTATCCCAATTTGATCGTAACCCGTACCTTTTCCAAGGCCTATGGTTTGGCGGCTTTGCGAGTGGGGTATGCGATAGCTTCCGCAGAGATCACCAATGTGCTGAATCGGCTACGAGCCCCCTTTAATGTCAACTCGCTGGCATTAGCTGCTGCTGCGGCAGTATTGGCTGATGAAGCGTATCTGGAAGAGGGTAGAAAAGTTAATCGAGAAGGTATGCAACAGCTACAATCTGGCTTTGATGAGCTGGGCTTAAAATATATACCGTCGTCGGGCAACTTTATTGCGGTCGAATTTGATTCCAATCGAGATACCGGTCTTTTGTATCAGGATTTACTTAAACAGGGTGTAATAGTGCGTCCTGTGGGTGTGTACGAAATGCCTAATCACCTCAGGGTGTCCATAGGTTTGCCACAGGAAAATGCCGAGTTTTTACGCGCCTTAAATATTGTGTTGGGGCAGGCGTAGTGATGACAATTCAACGTATCACGATTCTTGCGCTTGGGCTTATCGGTGGCTCGTTGGCAAAGGCGCTCAAAGCCAATGGATTTGCAGGTGAAATTATTGGTTGGGGGCGGCGCGAGGCTTCGCTGAAAAAAGGTCTGGATTTAGGCGTAATAGATCGCTATAGCCTGGATTTGGCTGAGGCCATTGCAGGGGCTGACGTTATTGTTGTGGCGACCCCGACATTAATCGCGGCAGAGATGTTGCAGCAGTTGGCAGAGATTGGCTGTGGTGATGCCATTATCACCGATGTGGCCAGTGTCAAAGGTAATTTGCTGGTCGCTGCCAAAAAGGCCTTTGGTCGTGTGCCGTCGCGATTGGTATTGGGCCACCCCATTGCCGGTTCAGAAAAAAGTGGAGTGGAAGCCGCAAAGGCAGATCTGTTTGTTAATCACCGAGTTATTCTCACGCCAACTGAAGAAACAGATTCACAAGCACTTGAAACAATTAGAGACCTTTGGCAAAAAACCGGCGCGGAAGTGGTAGAAATGTCGGTGGAAGCGCACGATGAGGTTTTAGCTGCCACCAGTCACCTGCCACATGTATTAGCTTATGCTCTGGTGGATGCTCTGGCTGGCACACCGGAGCAGCAAAATATTTTCCGCTTTGCGGCGGGAGGCTTCAGGGACTTTACCCGAATTGCATCCAGCGACCCGACCATGTGGAAGGATATCGCTTTAGCCAATAGTGAGTCTATTTTAAAAACACTGGATATGTTCAGTGAACAAGTGGCGATGTTGCGTACCGCTATTGTTGAAAAAGATAGTGATACTCTGATGGCGAGCTTTGAACGGGCAAAATCTGCCCGCGATATTTTTGCTGATGTATTGGAACAGCGAAATAATTCCAATGAGATTAGTGAATAATAAGCTTAGAGCATTTTTTGGTTTTAGCTTTAGTCAAATACCCCGCCCTGCCATTCCCGCCTTCGCGGGAGTGGCAAGTTTGTGTAAATTCCACTGGTCGTAAGTGGTGCATACTCATCGGAGTAGCTCGCTTAAATAAGTTTTCATTTTAGAGTCAAACCTTTAGAGTCAAATAATGTCATCAGTAGAACAGTTAGTCCTCCAGCCCATTTCTCGTGTTAACGGTGAGGTGGTTATCCCGGGTTCCAAAAGCCTGTCCAATCGAGCTTTGCTATTGGCTGCATTGGCGAATGGCAAAACCACTATCACCAATTTGCTCGATTCTGATGATGTGCGGTATATGCTTGAGGCCTTAAAGCAACTTGGGGTTGGGTATAAGTTGTCATCCGATCGCACAAGCTGTGAAGTCCATGGCTGTGGTGGTCCCTTGAATGATTCAGGTAATTATGAATTATTTTTGGGCAATGCCGGTACCGCGATGCGGCCGCTTACGGCAGCGCTTTGTTTGAGTGCCGGTGCGCAATTTACCTTGACGGGTGAGCCGCGTATGTATGAACGGCCCATCGGACATTTGGTTGATGCCTTAAGGCCGCTGGGCGCGGATATTACTTATTTGAAAGAGGATGGTTACCCGCCACTGAAAATCATAGGTACGGGTCTTAACGGGGGTGAGATTGATATTGATGGTACGATCTCCAGCCAGTTTTTAACGGCATTGTTAATGTCTGCGCCCTTGGCCAAAGGTGATATCACCATTACTGTAAAAGGTGATCTGGTCTCTAAACCCTATATTGATATTACGCTGGATTTAATGAGTAAATTCGGTGTATCGGTGAGTCATGACAATTACCGAGTGTTTTCGATTCGCGGCGGGCAGAGTTATACCTCGCCCGGCGACGTCATGGTTGAAGGTGATGCTTCTTCGGCTTCTTACTTTTTAGCAGCGGCGGCCATTAAGGGCGGCACGGTTAGGGTGTACGGCGTGGGGAAAAACTCTGTGCAGGGTGATATTCGTTTTGCCGATGTACTGGCACAGATGGGGGCCAGGATTACTTATGCTGAAAACTATATCGAAGCAACGAAGGGTGAGTTGAACGGTGTGGATGTGGATCTAAACCATATTCCCGATGCGGCAATGACCATTGCAACAACAGCCTTATTTGCCAAAGGTCCCACCAAAATTCGCAATGTGTACAATTGGCGAGTGAAAGAAACCGATCGTTTAGCTGCCATGGCGACTGAATTACAGAAGGTCGGGGCCAAAGTTGTAGAAGGTGAAGACTTTATTGAGATCACTCCGCCTGCGGCAATTACTTCAGCCACCATTGATACCTATGATGACCACCGTATGGCCATGTGTTTTTCCCTGGCGGCGATGGGTAAGACCCCAATCACCATTAATGACCCAGGATGTACGGCTAAAACCTTCCCCGGCTATTTTGACCTGTTTAAATCGGTCTGCGGTTAATCAAAAAGTTGCTCATTTATTAAGGCCTTTTAAAAATGACCCCTGAAAAGTCTATTACATCCGTTGCCCCGGTGGTGACTATTGACGGTCCCAGCGGTTCGGGCAAGGGTACCATTTGCCAGATGTTGGCTCGACAACTGGGCTGGCACTTGTTGGATAGCGGTGCGTTGTACCGGATTGTCGGTTTGGCCGCGGAAAAATCCGCCACCGATTTTGATGATGAACAGGCTTTAGCAGAATTAGCAGCCAATTTGGATGTTGAGTTCTTACCGGGCAAAGTCGGTGAGCCAGCTGCTGTCATTCTGGATGGAGAAACTATCAGCGAGCAGGTGCGTGCTGAAACCACGGGTGCGCTGGCCTCGAAAGTGGCAGTGCATAACGGGGTGCGTGAAGCTTTAAAAAGCCTGCAAAGAAGTTTTGCCAAAGCGCCGGGCCTAGTGGCCGATGGCCGCGATATGGGCACGGTTATCTTCACCGACGCGCCGGTTAAAATCTATTTAACAGCATCCGCTGAAGAGCGGGCTGAACGGCGCTATAAGCAGTTGCTTGCACAGGGTGAATCTGTTAATCTCGCGGCCCTTTTGGAGGATATCCAAAGGCGTGATGAGCGGGATATGAACCGCACCGTCGCGCCACTCAAGCCCGCCGATGACGCCGTTGTTATAGATAGCACGGCCACAGCGATTGAAGATGTGTTTCAAAGGGTGCTTTCCCTGGTGAAAGCTCACTGTTAACTACTTGATAGATAACAGTTTCAGGCTCCATTCCCGGCATCGTTCCAGCAAAAGCCGAGAATGGTTTTTTTGTAAGTGGCCCACGGGTGCTGGCCCTGTGGAGGGTGGTTAAGATCTGCCAACAGAGAGAACCAGGTCTTACTGCTTGCTTTTATATAGGTAACTCATCATGAGCGAAAGTTTCGCGGATCTTTTTGAAGAAAGTTTAAATACTATTGATATGAAACCCGGTTCTATCGTAACCGGCGTGGTTATTGATATTGATAGTGACTGGATTACAGTACACGCTGGCCTCAAGTCAGAAGGTGTTATCCCCCGTAGTGAATTTGTCAGTGACAGCGGCGAGCTGAAACTGGAAATCGGTGACGAAGTTCAGGTTGCTCTGGAAGCGGTTGAAGATGGCTGGGGTGCTACCAAGCTGTCCCGCGAGAAAGCCAAGCGCGCAGAAGCCTGGAAAGTTCTGGAAGCTGCTTACGCGGCTGAAGAAGTGGTTATCGGTGTGATCAACGGTAAAGTCAAAGGCGGCTTCACTGTCGATGTGAATTCTATCCGCGCGTTCCTGCCAGGCTCACTGGTTGACGTGCGTCCGGTTCGCGAAACAACCCACCTTGAAGGCAAAGAGCTTGAGTTCAAAGTTATCAAGCTGGATCAAAAGCGCAACAACGTGGTGGTTTCACGTCGTGCGGTGATGGAAGATGCCAACAGTGCCGAGCGTGATGAGCTGCTGGCTACCTTGCAGGAAGGCCAGTCTGTTAAGGGTATCGTTAAGAACCTGACCGACTACGGTGCCTTCGTTGATCTGGGTGGTGTTGATGGTCTGTTGCACATCACTGACATGGCCTGGAAACGTATCAAGCATCCATCAGAAATCGTTAATGTTGGCGATGAAATCGACGTTAAAGTGCTGAAATTCGACCGTGAGCGCAACCGCGTTTCTCTGGGTCTGAAGCAGCTGGGTGAAGATCCATGGATCTCAATCACTGGTCGTTACCCTGAAGGTGCTCGTGTTAAGGCCACTATCACCAACCTGACTGATTACGGTTGTTTTGCCGAAATCGAAGAGGGTGTTGAAGGTCTGGTACACGTCTCCGAAATGGATTGGACCAACAAAAACATCCATCCCTCCAAGGTTGTCAACCTGGGTGATGAAGTAGAAGTGATGATTCTGGATATCGATGAAGAGCGTCGTCGTATCTCTCTGGGTATTAAGCAGTGCATGGAAAATCCATGGGATGCATTCGGTCGTCAGTTCAGCAAGGGCGACAAGATCTCCGGTGCCATCAAGTCTATCACTGACTTCGGTATCTTCATCGGCCTCGATGGTGCCATCGACGGTCTGGTTCACCTGTCTGACATTTCCTGGAACGAGCCCGGCGAAGAAGCTGTTCGCAAGTTCAAGAAAGGTGATGAGATTGAGACTGTGATCCTGTCTATCGATCCTGAGCGTGAGAGAATCTCCTTAGGTGTCAAGCAGTTAGATGCCGATCCTTTCAATGACTATGTCACTGAAAACGACAAAGGCAGTATTGTTAATGGTGTTGTAAAAGAAGTTGACGCCAAAGCTGCTATCGTGACTCTGGCTGACGATATTGAAGGCACGTTGAAGGCCTCCGAAATCAGCCGTGACAAGGTTGAAGATGCCCGTAATGCCCTGAAAGAAGGCGAAACAGTGGAAGTTAAGATCATTACCGTTGATCGTAAAAACCGCACTATCGCACTGTCTATCAAGGCCAAGGACATCGCTGACGAGAAAGAAGCTGTTAAAGCGCATAAAGAAACTGAAACGGTTGCACCTGCAACCATCGGTGACCTGATCAAAGCGCAGATGGATAAATAACACGCTATTGGGTGTTATTCATTGCCCCGGCTCTTTCTAGCGGGGCAAAGTGGGCTAAGTTATTGATGGGGGTGAATTTTTCCCCCATTTTTATTCGCGCATATTGCTATCCGGTGCTAATCTTGTGCTATGTTGATTACCACAGGATATAGTACGGGTAGTAGATATGACGAAATCTGAGCTGATTGAGCACATTGCTTCTCGACAGACCCAGTTGTCCCTGAAGGATGTAGAGCTGGCGGTCAAGACGATTATCGAGCAGATGTCGCAGACCCTGGCAGCAGGTGAGCGGATTGAAATCCGTGGTTTTGGCAGTTTCTCTTTGCACTATCGTGAACCACGACTGGGCCGAAATCCTAAAACGGGTGAAACAGTCCAATTGAGCGGCAAATATGTTCCCCACTTCAAGCCCGGTAAAGAAATGCGGGAACGGGTCAATGAAAGCCTTCAGGAAGGGCGATAGCTTTTCTGGCTTAGGTTTAAACTGGCCAGTTGCAGAAAAACAATGTGAACGGTATGGTCTGGAGATCATGCCGTTTTTTTATGTCTGACGATATCGAGTCGGCGTCATATAAATCGTTCAGGAAACATCAGTTAGAGAGTCAAACGGAGAACAGGCTCAGTGCGATTATTAAAACGTTTAATTTTTGCTTTGTTACTGCTGGTTGTGCTGGCCTTTGGGGTGCTTTTTTCCATTCAAAATGGTCAAAAAGCAGGCTTGGATTTACTGTTGGTGCAGCTGCCTGAGCAGCGTATAGCCCTTTGGGTTTTTCTGGCTTTTGCTTTGGGTGGCCTATTAGGGCTGGTGGCGGGTTCGATGGCCTGGGCGCGGCTTAAGGGGCGCGTGATGTTATTACAGCGCAGGCTGGATAAGCAGGAACAGGAGCTGACACATTTACGCGTAGCGGACGTAACTGCCGCCAGACTTCCAGGAAGCAATAGTACCAGTAAAAAAACCAGCAAAGGGCTTAGCAGGAGCGTCAATAACAGATGAGCCTCGACCCTTGGCAACTTCTGTTGATTGTTTCCGCGATTGCCATTGGTTGGCTTCTCGGGCGGCGGCACCGCACTGCTGACGGTGACGGGCAGTCTTCGCTTTATCCTCAGTACTACAAGGGCTTGAACTATCTGATCAATGATCAGCCTGATGGCGCCCTTGATGCGTTTATTGAGGCGCTAGAGGTAAACAGCCAAACCCTGGAAACCCATATTGCCGTTGGCAACCTGATGCGAAGAAAAGGCGAAGTGGAAAGAGCTATTCGCATTCATCAGAATTTACTATCCCGTCCTACTTTACCGCGAGTTCACCTGCATCAGGCCCACCTTGAGCTGGCAAGGGATTTTATCAGCGCGGGACTGTGGGACAGGGCGGAGCGTCTGCTGGAGGATTTACTTAAGGATGCGCCAGAATTAAAAGAAACCGCCATGCGGCATCTGTTGGAAATTTATCAGGATGAAAAAGAGTGGCAGCAGGCCATTGATGTGGCTCGGCAGTTATTACCGAAACGGTCACTGTTGAAAACGACTCCCCCGGTTGATAAAGCCATCACTACAGCACTATCGCATTTTTGTTGTGAGAAGGCAGAGCTGTCACTGGCGAAAAACGATTACCATGCTGCGCGAAGTGAGATCAAACAAGCGCTGGTTTATGACCGGCAATGTGTTAGGGCATCACTGTTGCTGGCCGAAGTAGAATACAACACGAATAACTACAGCAAAGCCATCAAACAACTCAGAAAAGTCAGGGAGCAGGACCCGGTTTTTATTCCGGAAACCGTAGAATTATTGCGTAGCTGCTATCAGGCATTGAACGATGACGAGGGCTTTTTAGAGTATCTTCGGGAAACTCAGGAAGAGTGCTCATCGGCCACGACATTACTCACCTTGGTGGAGTCGATCAGATTTCAGCGAGGTGATATTGCGGCGGCCGATTTTCTGGGTGCAGAGTTGAAACGTCGGCCATCGTTGCGCGGCCTGGCCAAGCTGGTCGAATTGCATATTGCCAATACCAGTGGCAAGTCGAAGGACAATTTGGTGATTCTGCAAATGCTGATTGAGCAGCTATTACAAAGCAAGCCACAGTATCAGTGCCTGCACTGTGGATTTGCGGGTAAACAGCTGCACTGGATATGCCCCAGTTGCAAGCAGTGGGGGCAGGTAAAGCCCATTCGTGGTGTTGAGGGTGATTAATCGCTTGTGGTTCGGTAGAGCTTCCAGGTGGTTGGCTTTTGAGCGCCAGGTCTTAAAGACGAAAGCATTAGAGAACAAGGTATTAAGAGAAAGAGGATTATGACGACAAATTCCCCGGTTATTGTAGCGCTGGACTATTCAGATTTGGCTTCCGTCGAGGCGATGGCAGAGCAACTTTCCCCCACGCAATGCAGACTGAAAGTTGGCAAGGAGTTGTTTACGCACTGTGGTCCGGAGGTAGTCAGGCGCTTACAGGATCTGGGTTTTGAAGTGTTTTTGGATTTGAAATTTCACGATATTCCCAACACCGTTGCTGGGGCGGTAAAGGCCGCAGCGGATCTGGGGGTATGGATGGTCAATGTCCACGCTTCGGGTGGCGCACGCATGATGGATGCTGCACGTCAGGCTCTGGAGGGCTATCAACAGGCGCCATTATTGATTGCGGTAACCGTTCTGACCAGCATGGACCAAAGTGATTTGCAGGGTATTGGCCTGAATTGTGAGCCGATAGAGCAGGTGAAGCGGTTGGCAGCTCTAACCCGCGGTTGTGGTCTGGATGGTATTGTCTGCTCAGCGCAGGAGACCGAGCTGCTGAGGCAGACCTTTGGCAAGGAGTTTCAGTTAGTTACACCGGGTATTCGTCCTGCTGATGCGGAACAGGGGGATCAGCGTCGCATTGCCACACCCTCGGCAGCCATGAAAATGGGGAGCAGCTATCTGGTGATTGGCCGCCCGATTACTCAACATGCCGATCCCCTCAAGGCACTAGAGGCGATTAATCAGGAGCTTATTGCTTAGTGCTAACAGGCCCTGGTATCTATGGAATCGCTGGTCGTTAATCTGAATGGTTGTTTTCAGGAAAAAGTCTGCTAATATCATTTCTGGTTAAGCTTCTGTGTCAGGGGCTTGCCTATTCAAAGGATGAATGGCGATATTGTAATCGTCTATCAATAAAACAAGGAGCGTTATTATGCGACCACTTCGTAAAGCCTGTCTGTTTTTCAGTTTATTACTCAGTCTTGCCTGTTTTGGCAATTTTGCACTCGCGGATGAAAATCCGCCGATCAATATCAATACAGCCGATGCCACCACCCTCTCCGAAGGCCTAAAAGGCGTGGGGCCAAGTAAGGCTGAAGCGATTATCGCCTACCGTGAAAGTTATGGCCCTTTTCAGGCGGTGGAAGAACTGACCGCGGTGAAAGGTATTGGCGAATCTTTGCTCAGCAAGAACCGCGATAAAATTATTCTGGAGTAATGATCAGGCCCCTCCCTGTGGCTGGCGTTCTGCTGGCCACATTCTAATACTTCGTCCTGCTATTAACACAAATTCTAACAATTTCTTTAGCCGCGAAAGTCAGTGCTTATGCTAAGCTAAAGCCCTTTAAAATCTGAGTTTTCTGTCTTGGTAGTAAATAAACAATCGGGGATGTTTTGTGGCAATTATTGATGTATTTAATGGCGATGCCGACGGTATTTGCGCACTCGCTCAAATTCGTAATGCTGAGCCGGCTGAAAGTGTATTGGTGACTGGGGTAAAGCGTGATATCCAGTTGCTCGATAAAGTCGATGCCGGGGCTGGTGACAAGATCACAGTGCTGGATGTCTCCCTGGATAAAAACCGTGAGGGTCTGATTCGGGCGTTGGAGGCTGGTGCCGAAGTTTTTTACTCCGATCATCATTATGCCGGTGATATTCCTGAATATGAAAAGCTGACTACCGTGATCAATACTGCCACTGATGTCTGCACCAGCCTTCTGGTTAACCAGCATTTAAAGGGGCAGTTTGCCGAGTGGGCGGTAACCGGTACCTTTGGTGATAATCTCAGAAAGAGTGCGCAGGCTTTAGCCAAGCCCTTGAATCTCTCCGAAGAACAGCTTTCCCAGCTCGAAAATTTGGGGATTTATATCAACTACAATGGCTACGGCTCTAATCTTGAGGATTTACATTTCACCCCGGAAGAATTATTCCGTCAGGTGAGTGCTTATGCCAGTCCCTTTGCCTTTATGAGCGATAGCCGGGAGAGCTTTGAGAAACTGGAAAATGGCTATCAGTCGGATATGTCGGCTGCCAGTAACCTGCAGCCAGAATTTGCCAATGACTCCGTTGCCGCCTATATTTTGCCGAACCAAGCCTGGGCGCGGCGGGTGAGTGGTGTTTACAGTAATGATCTGGCTAATGCCACGCCATCAAAGGCGCACGCGGTGCTGACGGTAAAAGCCGACGGTAACTATCTGATCAGCGTGAGAGCACCGCTGGATAACAAAACCGGTGCCGATGAACTGTGCCGAAGCTTCCCCACTGGAGGCGGCCGGTCAGCAGCGGCAGGTGTGAATGATCTACCCGCTGACCAGCTGAAAACATTTATCGATCGCTTTAGCGAGTTTTATCGCTAGCGCCAGGTTTTGGCCATAAGCGACTTGGCCTCAAGCTCAACAATAATGATAAGGCAGTTATGGCATTTACCCCTGAAGCACTAGAGACTCTGGCCGTTATCGGCCTGTGCTTTGGCTTGCTCATGTTTTCTCGTCTACCCGCCGATGCGATTCTTGTCGGCGGTGTTGCTCTTCTCACTCTGCTAGGCGTGCTTTCGGCAGAGGAGGCGCTGATGGGTATGTCCAACGAGGGTATGGCGACGGTTGCTGTGTTATTTGTGGTGGCCCGCGGACTGGCGCAAACCGGTGTGGTCGGCTGGGTGTCGCAGAACCTGCTGGGTCGGCCCAAAAATACCGCAGCGGCGCAATTGCGGTTGATGTTGCCTGTAGCCACCATGAGTACGCTGCTTAATAATACGCCGGTGGTAGCGATGATGGTGCCAGCGGTCAGCGACTGGGCTAAGCGTAATAACCTCTCCGTCTCACAGTTGATGATCCCCCTGAGCTATGCTGCCATCGTCGGGGGTACCTGTACCCTGGTGGGAACCAGTACCAACCTTGTTATCAATGGTATGTTGAAAACCTCCGGCCACCCCGCCGGGCTGGGGATGTTTGATCTGGCCTGGGTAGGTGTGCCCTGTGTACTGGTAGTGGTCTTCTTTACTATTGGTTTTAGCCGCTGGCTGCTACCGCACCGTGGCAAGCTCGATCAGAAGTTATTTGAAGATGCTCGCCAGTACATTGTCGAAATGGAAGTGGAGGCTCAAAGTCCACTAAATGGAAAGACAATAGAGCAGGCTGGTTTACGGCATCTTCCGGGCATGTATCTGGTGGAAATTAATCGCAGTGGCCGTTTGATCAGTGCGGTATCACCCACAGAGATTTTGCTGGCCGGGGATCACCTGATTTTTGCCGGGGATGTACGCTCGGTGGTCGATTTAAAAAATATTCACGGCTTGAAGGTTGCCGAGAAACAGGTCTTCAAACTGGGTGATGCAGCGCATTCCCGTTGTCTGGTTGAAGTGGTTATTTCCCGCGGTTTTCCTCAGCTGGGTAAGACTGTACGGGATATGCGGTTTCGCAATATCTACAACGCCGCTATTATTGCTGTTGCGCGCGATGGTGAGCGTATCAAAACCAAAATTGGCGACATTCAACTACGCCCCGGTGACACCCTGTTGCTTGAGACCAGCGATCAATTTGTCAGTCAGCAACGGTACAGTAAAAACTTTTTATTAGTTAGCGCAATCGAGAATTCACAGCCGGTGAGGCATGAGCAGCGCAATCTGGCCGCTGGGATTATGCTGGCAATGGTGGCGGTGGTGACCTTGGGTTGGTTTTCGATGTTCAAGGCCGCTATGTTGGCGGCGGGGCTGATGATTATTACCCGCTGCATTACTGTACAGGCAGCTCGGCAGAGCGTGAACTGGCAGGTTGTGCTGGTAATTGCAGCTTCTATTGCTCTGGGCGGAGCGATGGAAAAAACCGGAGCGGCGAAGGTTATCGCGGAGTGGATGATCAGTTTATCCGCGCATTCTCCCAGTGCCTCTTTGATCAGTATGTTTATTTTAACGGCAGTATTTTCGGCGGTTATCTCCAATTTAGCGGCGGCGGTGATTGTATTTCCGATTGCGGTTGCTGTGAGTCAGCAATTGAGCGTCGACCTGACTCCTTTTACCGTAACCTTGATGATTGCCGCTTCTGCCTGTTTTGCCACTCCTATTGGCTATCAAACTAACCTGATGGTCTATGGGCCTGGTAGCTATAAATTTACCGATTTTATTAAAATTGGCATGCCATTAACGATTCTGGTTGGTCTGACTACGGTATTAATTGTGCCAATAATTTGGCCGTTTTAGGGGGGGTGGCGCTGGTTTATACACTTTTAATAGCCTTGCCGGGTTTTTAAGAAGAAAATAAACGATGGAATAGGTATTTATCTGGATGCAAGGCCCTTGCAATAAAGCTAGTATAATAGTGAAAGGATGCGCAGTAGCTCACAGACTGATGAAATCGCAGGGATAATGACGTTCAGTTGTTGTCCCAGAGAAGTGACAGAAGATTTTTAGGTCTTAAGGTTTAGGTCTTAAGGTTCAGGTATTAAGGCTCAGGCATTAAGACTAAAGTATTAACGCTGTAGCCAGTTTGCAGATATGCAATCAGCGGAGGAGATATTATGAAGATGTTAAAAGTGTTAGGCGTAGCTGTTGCGCTACAGGGTTTGTCACTAACCACTCTTGCTTTAGAAACCGCTCAGGTTCAATCACAGGAAAATACACAGCCAGCCTGTCACCTGAAAGAAAACCTGAAAACTGAATACTGTCAGAACATCATGTTCCCGCCGATTCCTTTTCGTTAACGTCTTGTCGTTATAAAGGGCCTTTATAAAACAAAGGTTGTCAAACAAATTATAAAAAAGCCGCTAAAAGCGGCTTTTTTGTTGTCTGCAGTTTTAGTCAGTCGCTCTTGACTGATGTTTCAGAGCTTATCCAGCAGGAACTCGATTTCTCTGCTGAGCGTTTCTTTTACTTCTTTAGCAGACCAACTGCTGTCATCAAATAAATACTGAATAGCTGTGCCTTGTACCAGTGCGACGAGGTGACGGGCAATTCTCGGGGCCTTTTTTTGGAGCGGGGAGTGATCCCCAATTCGCGCTCGAATCACATCATTGACCTGTGCCAGCGCTTTGTTGAACCAGATATCCAGTTCCCGGGCCAATACTGGGTTGTGAGCTGCCTTTTGCCAGATAGCAATATAGACACGCCATGAGTGATGAACATGCTTATCCATCGCTGTCATGGTCATTAATGCGCCTAAAATGTCGTCAGGACTATTTGCAATAACATCTTCAATTCTTTGCCACGCCTGTATCGCGATATGCTTATAGGCTAGTAAGAGTAGTTCATCCTTATTTTTAAAATAATGGGTAATAACCGTCGTGCTGTAACCCGCTTTGGAGGCGATCCCTCTAACTGTTGCAGCCTCCAAGCCTTCGTTACCAATAATATTGACGGCAACCTCGGCAATTTTCTGCCGCCGCTTATCATGATCGACTTCTCTTATAACCATTATTGTAGCCCCGGCAGAATACTTAGCAGTGTTATTAGATCATATATTTTACCTCCAATTGACGAATTTATTTTGACTGTTAGTGCCCGGTGTGATGTTGCTGCAAAAAAGCATCGGGAATTGATTGTAAAACAGCTGTTGTATCTTTAATTTGCAAATCAGTTTTAGCAAAAAGGCTATAAATCTGAATAAAAATAAGGAGAAATAACATGACAGAGAAACATCGTGTTGCTTTAGTGACGGGAGCAAGTTCCGGTATTGGTAAAGCAGCGGCGGAGGCCTTTATCAAAAAGGGTTATGCCACGGTTCTGGTCGATAGGGATACTGCAGCGGGAAGTGCTGCTGAGCAAGCCTTACGTCATTATGGTGAGTGTCGGTTTATCGCCTGTGATGTGGCTGATGAAAACTCCGTGCAGAAAACAATACTAGAAGCTGTTGAACATTACGGTCAGTTAGATGCTGCATTCAACGCTGCAGGTGTTAACGGCGAAGTAGCGCCAGCAGCGGAGTGCACCACGGAAAACTGGGACCAGATTATGTCAGTCAACCTTCGCGGACTGTGGTTCTGTTTGAAGTTTGAAATCCAGCAAATGTTAAAGCAGGGAGGAGGCGCCATCGTCAATTGTGCATCAACTCAGGGCTTATTCGGAACAATGGGACTACCTGCCTACGTCGCCTCCAAACATGGTGTTGTAGGCCTTACCAGAGCGGCGGCGCTGGAATATGTGAAGAGCAATATTCGAGTGAATGCAGTGTGTCCGGGGATGATCAATACGCCGATGTGGCAACGCTCGATTTCTGATGAATTGACGGAGCAGTTACTGGCCAACGACCCCTGTGGTCGCCTGGGCGAACCTACTGAAATTGCTGAAGCGGTACTGTGGTTATGTGATCCTGCGGCGAGTTTCGTCAACGGTCATGCCATGGTGGTCGATGGTGGTATGACTGCTGTTTGATGCCTAAGCGGGTTGGATAAACATGAATCAGAAGTACTTGGTTAATAATAAGAGGAGAAAACTGTGCGTAAAAACAAACTGAAGCTTGGCTTATTTATCGCGCCCTTTCATGGCTTGAATGAAAATCCAACACTGTGTTTAGAAAGAGATTTACAGCTCACTCAGTACGCAGAAGACATTGGTCTGGCAGAAGTGTGGTTTGGTGAACACCACTCCGGAGGCTACGAAATTATCATGTCGCCGGAATTAATGGTGGCCTCAGCGGCGCAGCGCACTCACCGTATCAAATTGGGTACCGGGGTGATTTCCCTGCCATACCATAACCCACTCACTACGGCTAACAGGATTGTGCAGCTCGATCATCTGACTCGGGGGAGGTTATTGTTTGGTGCCGGGCCGGGATTGTTGAGTGCCGATGCCCATATGCTGGGTATTGATCCTCGTGAGTCACGCGACAAAATGAATGAAGGGGTCGATGTTATTCAACGACTGCTTCGTGGCGAATGGGTAACAGAAAAAAGTAGCTGGTACGATTTACATGATGCTCACTGTCATTTATCGACCTACAGTGAAGACATTGAAATGGCCGTTGCCAGTACATTTTCACCTAACGGTGGCAAGCTGGCGGCTAAATATGAAACTGGTATGCTTTGCTTGGCGGCGACTATGCCGGATGGTTTTGATACTTTATCAGGCAATTGGGAGGTGGCTAAAGCCGCTGCAGAGAAGCTGAATAGAGTAATGGATCCCAACCGCGTTCGTTGCGCAACGGATATGCATATTGCCGAAACTCGTGATCAGGCAATGGATCAGGTACGTAAGGGATACGACATCACACGACGTTATTTTTTAAACCAGACCGGGCAGGGTGCCAGTACTGGAATGGAGGTCAGTATTGAGGAGTTAATAGAGCGAGGTGAGGTCGTAGTGGGAACGCCAGATGATGCTGTTGCTCAAATTCGTCGACTGGAGCAAAAAGTCCCCGATTTTGGTACGCTGCTACTGTTTGACAAAAACTGGGCGGATACCAAGGATAAGTATCGATCACTGGAAATGTTTATGCGCTATGTTTTGCCCGAGGTTAATGGTGATAACGAGACCCGGAAAAAATCATTCGCCTGGCAGGGTGAGCATGCCGAAGAATATTTTAACGCCATGCAGGAAGCGACTCAGATGGCCTTCGCCAAACATGCTGCTGAACAGGAAGCTGAAAATAAAGCGTAATAGATAAAAAACAGGTGAAAATAAAAACCCATCGATTATCTTTTCAATGGGTTTTTATTATAAGCCTTTGCGGTACTTTGTGCTGAAAGCCTATTCCTTGGCTTATAGTTAAAGCAGGTAGGCTAGTGAAAATATGCCTATCCATAGTAGATCGACGAGATGCCAGTAGCAGCCCGCTGATTCCGACAGTTCTTCGGCGACAGTTTCTTCACGGCGAAGCTTCCTGGCAATGAACTGCAGAAAAAAGCTACCGGCCAATACGTGAATGGCATGGTAGCCAGTGAGAAAAAAATACCAGATAAAAAAATGACTCTCTGTCAGGTGGTGACCAGCGCTGAACAAATGGCTGTACTCGATGGCTTTGAATAACAGAAAAATCATTCCGCTTGCCGCTGCAAAGCTCAGGTAATTTGCTGCGCGCCTGTTATGTCTCTCTACTCGGGTTCCCATCACTACAGCCCAGGATCCAGTCAACAATAACAAGGTATTAACCAGTCCGATGCTGTTATTAAGTGAAGCCTGACCCTGATAAAAAGATACTGAGTCAGCTGAGCGGTCATAGGCAAACAGCGAAAAATACAGGCCAAATAACATCAAGTCACTGAGGATAAAAATCCATAAACCGATACTGCCGGGCAGTTTTCGATAGCTGCTCTGAGTTGGTTGGGTAGGCACAGTTTTTTGTCCTCTTATATTTGGCTGGCAGTGGGCGAGTGGTTTGCCTGGGTATCAACAGCAGTAGCAGCCACCTCACCTTGACGTAATATAGCTTTGCGAAGCAGAATAAATAACATTAAGAACCATGCAAAAAAGTCCGCAAAGGGTAACCACCAGCCAAATAAATTATTCCAGGCAAACCAGCCACCATTGGGAAAGAAAGACACCATTGCCGCAGGAAAAAGTATCACTGTCGACGCAATGGTGAAATAACAAAACCAGCGTGGGAAGATGGGTGTAGCGCTGCGGTCCAGAAAGCCAGCGATGGCGACACAGGGTGGCATTGCAATAAATGGAACGGCCATGCCCGTCCAGGGTATCCAGGCCATATCATTCATCAGCATAATTAACTCGGGAGCGCGATCAGCTCGAAAGGCGGCCACGTTCCAGAACATGATAGGAAAGGTGAAAGAGACAATATTACCCGCTGCCGCCATAATGGCAGTGTAGGTCCAAACTTTGGGTCCATTGCCTTCAATCCGCGCAATCTGGGCGCAGATCAGTGCTGAAAAAGGCATCAGGAAAAGAGTGCTGTATAAGCAAATTAGCATACCCGTACGAATGCGTACGCCGTGCTCACCAAACAGAGCAGCCAGTTCTTCTTGCGCCATTGCAGGGCTGAGTGGGGGTAAAAACTGGGCAACTAAAACCCATCCGATAAAAAAAATCACCATAAATGGGATGGCGGTATAGCAGGCCCACAGTTGGCTTTTTACACTGTGAGCCGTTGGCATTTCATGAGTAGATGTTGTCATAGGATCACCGCTCGTTTTTATAGTTCTTGTTCTAATTGTTCTTTTTAACAGTTAAAGGGCCACCGTAAAGAAAAGCATAAAGCCACCCATCACCAGTAGCAGAAGAGTGGAATAGAGATGCCAGAACAGTGGCGCCCGCAGCAGCCCCATAAAAACAGCTACGACCAGATACATCTTGAAAATAGTGAGGGCGATAATCGCAAATTGCTCGCTTGATCGGTCTGTTAATGGAGTGGTGGAGGCGCCACTACTTAGCCACCAGGAAAGCACCGTACCCAGGCAGAGCAGCAGCCAGGTGAAGCTGACAACACTACTGCTTAATGTTGTTCTGGTCGTTGACGGAGGTGAAACTGCGTTGTTTGCTGGTTCAGACATAACCTAAATCCTCTGGGCTTGCAGTGGCTGGTTTGTTATCTAATGCAGCCGCTAAAGTATTTTTAATCTAGTTCTCGTTGCGTGCTGGTGAGGCTGGCACGACAAAACCAAAGCACCCAAAAACCAATCGCCAGGAGGCCATGAGTAATAATAATATTAAAGCCGCCGCCCCTGCTGATCACCAGAATACCAGCCAAAACCTGTGCAGTGTGAAAGGTTGCCAGTATCCCAAGCACAACATTTAACACGGCCAAGTTATTTCTTTGTGGCCAGAGCCAAAGCACGGCAATAGCAATAGCAATAGCCGCGCATCCAAAATTGATAATCAGTTCAATGCTTTCTTCGTCAGCGTTTGGTGCTGCAGAGGTCGGAGAAAAGGCAGCGAAGGCGCCATAACCGCCTTCCAACACAACATGTAATACCAGCATTAAATAGAGAAATATTTTCACGGCATTATCCTGTTAAATTATTATTGTTAGGTCAGATATTTTTTCACTTTTTATTTTTTAGTGCCTTATTTTAATGCGCTTTCCTAAAGAAACGCTTTTCAACAGTTTTTCATTGAATGAAAAAAACTGGCCATTGATAACTTAATTCAGTCAACGATCAGCATGTCAAAGTACAACCGATCGTGTCTACAATGCCAGTGTTAGTGGATTGTTTTTATACCAATAAAGCTGGTGTAATAAAATATGACTTCTGTCCTGGACAAGTTTTTCTGTTTTCAATTAGCCAGTTTCTTGATTTTCAGGTGCTCCGCGAGATATTTTTTTTGCAGCCTTTACAGCTAGCGCTCCAACGGTATCGTGATGTTTTTTTGCAAGCCGGTCACTGGGAGCCGAGACAACAATCGCTGCGATCGGTCGCCCATCCGATTCAAAAATCGGTGCGGCTATATTGGTTGAGCCCGAATAGACATCGCCGGAGCTGACGGCAAAACCGCATTCCAGAGTATGGTTGAAGTGCTTCAGCATACGGGCGTCGGGCATAACCCCCATCATATCCAGCTGCTCTTTCTTGCTCATATAGGGCAGGATTGCTCGGCTGGTCGCACTACCCACAACCGGAATAACCAAACCTATATAAGCGGATGTACGCAAGAAATGAGTACTCTCCACTACATCCGTCACAACAAATTGTTTGGATTCCGGAACGGTAAGTAAAACCGTTTCGCCACACTCTTTATGCAATGTCTCCAATGTGCTGCGCGCTCGAACCCGCAGGTCGTTGCCGCTGTGAACTCGCTGTGCAATGGAGTGGATGTGCGAGGTTAACTCCCAACGAGTGGGTGAACCCACAGCCATACGAATCCAGCCGCTATCGGCCAGGGTCATAATATCCCGCTGTACCGCGCTTTTATCTGCATCTATTCGCTTGGCGAGCTCGCTCACTCCAATCGGTTGGTGGTTGGCAATTGCCTCAAAGACTTTTAAGACTCTCGCTGCACTCTGACTTCGCTTGACTGCCATGATAACCTTATTTAGTATGTTACATCAAGATACAACAGTATTACATAGTAATATTTAGTAGTGCAAGTGATGCAAGCTATTACTCACCAGGTGAATAGTGCGCAAGTTAATAGTGTTAATGTAAGTGAATAATTCAGCAGATACGATTTAGTTAGTACATTTTTTCTGGTGACTTTTATTCCTTCGTCCTCTGTGACAATCAAAAAATAGGAGCTAGCAGCAATGTCATCTATTACAGTGAAGCCATTACAGGATGCTCTCAATTTTGGGGCCCGGGTTTCAGGTGTTACACGGGAGAATTTACAAGATGAAAGTATTCGCAAGCAGCTTAATCAGCTGTTTCACGATAAAGGCTTGATTATATTTGAAGGTATTGAGCCGAGTTCAAAAATGCAGGTGGAGCTGAGCAATGTCTTCGGTCCATTAAAGCCACACCCGGTTGCGGTTGTTAGCCGTATTGATGATGACACTATGCCAGGCGTCATTGAAATGCGCCATGACCCGGAGAGTGAGGATTTGGGGCTGGTAGAAGTTGATGGAAAGTTACTCTGCTCATGGATTCCCTGGCACTTTGATCACTGCTATAACAATGAGCTCAATCGGGCTGGCGTTTTACGTGCCGTTGAAATTGCCGAGGAGGGAGGATTAACAGGTTTTGCCGATGGTATTGAATTGTATAACAACTTTTCTCCTGAGTTGCGTGAAAAAATTGAAGGAAAAAATGTCCTTTATACGTTGGATATGATTTATGACCATATGCGTTTTGGGCAACCTAAAAACTTCAAAGAAATTAATGTAAGAGAAGCGACCTACACTGCACTGGAGCAAGCGAGAGCGATGCCCAGATCATTCCATCCGGCGGTCTGGGAGCGGGATAGTGGTGAAAAAGTGTTGCATGTTTCTCCCTGGATGTCGGTGGGGATTGCTGGCCAAGAAAATCCTGAAGGCGATAAATTATTGCAAGCCGTGTGCGAAGAAATTGCTATCAAGGCTAAGTCGGTTTCTTACTTTCACCAGTGGCGACCCGACGATATGTTGATCTGGGATAATTGGCGAATGTTACACACAGTGTCAGGGCATGATCCTAAAATGAATCGCTGTATGCACAGAACAACCATTAAAGGTGATTATGGCTTGGGAGGATTCGAGAGTAATCAGGAGGGTGGTGCTGTTCTGGAAATGACTGTTTAGTCATTACATGACTCTCTGCGTACTTTGAGATGACTGGTTAGGTTATCTCAAGGTGCCGTTTAAAACCTTATCGTCAATTGTCAAAAAAATCTTCACTAACTGTCCAAACTTCTCTTATTGAAAGTCGCTAGAGTACTGCTGGGACGAACCATCAGTAATGCAGTGATAGTCGATCAATAATGCCTGCAACTTCGGAAGTCCTAACCAGGTTATTAAAGTCCTATTAGCAATCATAATAATTCTTGCAGGGGATCTATCTATGTTAATCAATTCGAGAAAATTAATTCTCACTTCTGTTATTGCGGCAGTTGCAGTCCCGTCTATACCGGCACTCGCTGCACTTGAGGAGGTGGTAGTTACCGCGCGTAAGCGGGAAGAATCCATCTTAAAAGTACCAATTGCAGCGA
>CBFIDJ010000042.1:0-21744 GCA_965661375.1 Oceanicoccus sp.
AAAATTAGACTCTCCATTACCGGAATGACACCTGTGGCATTTGAGTATAGAGGAATACCAACAAGCGCAGCCAGAGGTACTGACCACCATTGACCCTGTCCCAGGTTTTCTTCAAACCAAGCTTCGGGAACAAAACCATGGAGCGCAGCGCCTAAGCCTACGCCAAGAATAACCCATTTCCATATACGTGAGAGAATATCGAACAATTCTTGCTTGGCAAATTGGTGACGCTCTTTTAATGATAGTTTTTCTAATGGATTAAGCCCTGCGCTGCTTTTAGATTCAGCTTGTTGATAGGCTTTCAAGGCAAAGGGCTGTAACCACTTTTCTGAATGGATTAAATCCAGGAATATACCACCCAAAACACCGACTAATATGCCAATGCAGACATAAATTGTTGTTATCTCCCAACCGACCAGACTCAGCAATAATATAATAGCTACTTCGTTAATGAGCGGGGAAGTAAAAAGAAATGCCATTGTAATGCCAATAGGAATTCCCGCTGATGTAAATCCAAGAAAAACAGGAATGCTTGAACAGGAGCAAAATGGCGTCGCTGCACCAAAGATGCTCCCCATAAAATAGCCGATTATTCGATGTTTATTAGCCAAATAGTCACGTACTCTCTCAATGTTTAAAGATGCACGAAGTATCGCAATAAAATAAATCATCACAATGATGAGAAAAAATAATTTTGTTGTATCCTCAACAAAAAAATGCAGAGAGGTGCCTAATTTTTTATCGGGTTCCAGGCCAATGACCGAGTAAATCAGCCAGGAGGAAAAATCAGAAAATATGGATAGCATTAATTACTAATTCCTTCGACTAATGGGGAATCTACTTTTTGAGGAGTTGGGATTGTAATGCCAACCATCACCGGTTGCTAAGGGCGCAGCGGTATCGTAAAACATTGTAGGGTTTTGTTAGCTCATTGCTGCATAGTTTGGAGATATGAAGTGGTCGTGATACTCATGATCTATGTAACGGAAAATGAATGGAAACAACCTCGGCTTTAAAAAAGACAAAAGAGTCTTCTGTGCCAAACATATTGCTTGCCGCTACATTAAAGGGAAGGCGAAAGCCTTGAACTTCGCGAAAACCAGAGAGCTTCCCGCCAAATGGCTGAAGCCGATACGTTTTTTCAGGGTTTGAATCACTCCAACGCATGAAATAAACCTCAATAGGTCGTCCATCGCTGTCCACCTTCAAGTCCACTGCCTGTGAAAATCCCGAATAGTCTAGAGTAACTCGACTAGTGTTTTCGTCTATCTTTTCCCAATTAACTCCCGGGCCAGGCAGCAGAGCGGCAGGTGTCCAGAATAAGGCCTCTGCAACATGCCGACCATATGCGGCACGTGAGTGGTCCGGATTGTCCCCTATCCGGGCAACCGGGAACAGGCCGAAAATACGGAAACGTGTCCATCGACCAGAATCAGAGCCGGAAACCGGTACGACTCCTCGTAGGCGAAGCTTCCAAACGAAACCTGATGGCGCAGCAAGAATTTGCTTTGCTTTCATCTGCCGGTAGTTTGGGGCCTGCCGAGTCCCCAGGCTGAACTGCCCGCTCATATTGATTTCAGCCACTGTGAGTAGGGGGGTGCCGGGCATAATGGCAAAGTTGAAGAATCTCTGGGCGGGCCCGGGCAAACCGGCAACCATCTCGGGGTCATACCTACTTGGATTTCGGGGTTGCAAAGTTACCAGTCGTTTCCATTCCAATTTGTCTGCTCGCCCGTCCAACAGGTGAATTACAAGCAGCGCTAACAGGGCAATACCCAGCAACGCCAAACCAAAAAAAATGAATATCATAAACAGTGCATCTTTACTTCCATACGCTTTACCCCGACCAAAGTGCATCGCATTGTTAGCAGATATGGTGATCTGTGCCAGCCATTCTTCCACTTCGCTGACCTCCGTAACCTTAGTCTCACATCGGTGGTATCCCCACGTTCGATTTCAAGCACCATTACAATACTTTCGGTTTGGGAATAACTTCTGTTACAGCGCCTTTTTTTGTGAACATATCCTGATGTTTCCAGCAAACGATAAGGCTTGCAACAATGATCAGCAGGTATGTGTCATAGGGTTGCGCATCCGGGAAGATTGGATTCATAAGCGAAAAGTGGAAGAAACCCGATAGAAGAATACTGCCACGAGACTTGTTAAACAATGCAGTTGCTATGACACTGATCGCCAGGCAACCAGTAAAGAATGCCGCGAATGACCACTCGCTCTGCTGGGTTCCGCTCAAAAGGAAAGCTGGCAGATGCCATAGCCCCCAGATGCTTCCAAGAATTAGTCCAGCCCAAAGTGGAGCGAATTTCCTTTGCAGAAGAGGAAGCGCAAAACCCCGCCAACCAAACTCCTCCATCGGACCTTTGATGGCGGCAAGGGTCAGGGCTACGAGCAGACCCTGAAAGCTCGAAAACGGGAAAGGTTCTAGAAGGTTGCCTCTAATCGCTGAACCAGCAATAAAGATCAATGGTACGCCAATGACAAGAAAGGCATACCAAGCGACGCTGCAGCGCCATAGCAATGCCCGACCGAAGAAACACAGTAAACCAGCAAAGCCACCGTTACGGGAAACAAGAATAAACCCCGCGATTGCTGGCGCGTAAATGGCCAGGAAAAAAAGTGGATGATTGCCGGTGAGTTGTCCAAACGCTATTCCCATAAAGTTCGGGAGAAAGAGGTACAGTCCAATAATACCCCAGGCAATGCCGAACGATATCAGCAGAAATGGAATTAGTGAACGGTACGGCACTCGGTATGCTTCAGATACTGAGGTGGTTAGATGCATGTTTTTTTCTTGGTTAAACAACCGTAGTATGTGCAGGCAAAGTGAGCCAGCGGTTTGACTGTCGCAAGTCTACGCTCGACTATACGTTAATAGCCACCCATTTAGTAAGAGTGTAAACCAGTCCGAGTAGATATAATCCGCCAAAAATAAGCTTGTTATTGCGAGCAACAAAAAGCGGTAGATAAATATCAAAATTATCTCTTCTGTCGTCCGTGTACTTGGCGGCTATATTAGTCAATGGGCAGTTCCATTTATTCAGTAGTAAAACTATGAATTCTACAAATACAATGAGTACTAAGATAAACGATAAAAATAAATTACCCAAAAAGCTGCTTACTGGTATAGCTAATACACAACTAGCGAAAAATGCCCATACTATCGTATGGGCCAACCGTATTAAATTTAAATGCCTGGTTTTATCTAAGTTGTTTCCCATATTCGATATTTCAATATTTAGCCACATGATGTTTGGGAAATGTACGGATAAACGCAGGTTTTGGGGTGGAATTGACCTACTTGTCTGTAGCTGTCAGGGTGGGGTATGGTTAAATCATCTCAGTCAACTGTGAAGCTTAATCTTTTTTGGCTTTCCGTTTTCTAACTTTCGCTTCACCCGCAGTTTTATTGCCTGCTGATTTATTAGCGCTTTTGGTTTTTTTGCGCGGTTTTCTCGGTGCTTGGCCGTGACCGCCACCAGTGTCTTCTTTAATTAATAAGGGCTTGTTGCAAACGCGCACTTTTTTCAGGTGCTGAAAAATTTCCTTGGGCATGCCTTCGGGTAAATCGACGGTGCTGAAGTCATCGTACAGTTTGATATGGCCGATGTATTTTGATTCCATACCCGCTTCGTTGCTGATGGCGCCGACGATATCGCCGGGTTTGACCTTGTCATTGCGACCGACTTCGATACGGTACCGGGTGAGCTCTACCCCGTCGACAATATTACGATCACCTTTATCGCGACGGTTTTCTTTATCGCCGTGGGCTTCACCCTCTCTGCGGGGTTTCTCTTTGCGAGCAGCGGGTTGTGGCGCGTCCTTTACTTCCAGTGGCTTGTCTTTCTGTATCAGATAGGCCAGAGCGCAGGCAATATCCTCGGCGGAGACATCGTTCTCGGCGCTGAACTCAGATAAAATTTCATAAAAGAAATCGAGTTTTTTGTTAGCCAGTGTGTCGGCCAGTTCCTGTTTGAAATTCTGGATACGTTTGCCAGACACTTCACTGCCTGAAGGTAAATCCATCGGCAGGATAGGTTGCCGGGTGGCTTTTTCTATGGCATGTAGCAAGCGTTTTTCGCGAGGGGCGACAAACAGAATGGCTTTGCCTTCGCGGCCAGCACGGCCGGTTCGGCCAATACGATGCACGTAGGCTTCGCTGTCGTAGGGAATATCAAAGTTGAGTACATGGCTGACGCGCTCAACATCAATACCGCGGGCAGCCACATCGGTGGCGACGATAATATCGAGTTGTTTTTGCTTAAGGCGGTTGATGGTACGCTCGCGCAGTGCCTGGTTCATATCGCCGTTCAGTGGCGCGGCGGAATAACCGCGAGCTTCGAGCTTTTCAGCCAGCTCGGCAGTGGCGGTTTTGGTGCGCACGAAAATAATCATCGCATCAAAATTATCGGCTTCGAGAATTCGGGTAATCGCATCCAGTTTGCGCTCAAAACCGTTCACCGTCAGGTAGCGCTGTTCGATGCGCGCTGCGGTGGTGGTCTCGCTGGCGATGCTTACTTCCTGTGGGTTTTTCAGGTAGCGGTCGGCCACTTTACGAATGGGTTTAGGCATGGTGGCGGAGAACAGGGCGACCTGTCTTTCGCTGGGGGTATGTTCCAGAATCCATTCAACATCGTCTATAAAGCCCATGCGCAGCATTTCATCGGCTTCGTCCAATACCAGACTGGTCAGGTGGTCGAGGTTTAAACTCTTGCGTCGCAGGTGGTCCATCACTCGGCCGGGGGTACCGACCACCACATGCACGCCTCGTTTTAATTGACGTAATTGCCCAGTCATATCCTGACCGCCGTAGATAGGCAGTACATGAAAACCCTTCATTTCACTGGCGTAAGTTTTGAATGCTTCGGCCACCTGAATGGCCAGCTCGCGAGTTGGAGCGAGTACCAGTACCTGGGGGAAACTCTGCTTGAGATCGATTTTGCTCAGCAGTGGCAGAGCGAAGGCGGCGGTTTTACCGGTTCCGGTTTGCGCAACCCCCAGTAGATCGTGACCATTTAACAGGTGTGGGATACTGGCGGCCTGAATGGGTGAGGGCTGTTCATAGCCGACTTTTTCAATGGCAGCTTGCACCGGAGCGGAAAGGGCCAGATCTTTAAAACTGATGGGGTCAGGGGAGGACATGCAATGATCTCGTTCGAGGCTGCGTACTTTATGGTGTGCAGCTGGATGGGGGGCGAGATTATAGGGGTTTTGACGAGGGGCTTAAAGGAGAAAATGGACCAAAATAGTGGTGAGATGAGGAGTTTGCGGGCGATTAGCCAAAGGGGATCTTGATATTGACCTTGCCGCCAGTAATGCTTTCGCCCTTTTCGGCATCGTAAACCAGCTCAGCGTTGTAGCTAACTTCTTGATCTGCTTGCCTATTAAAGACATCCAGTAGCAGAGAACGGCGTAGTACAAGGGGTTGATGGTCCTGCTTGAACTGGGGTAATGCCAGGTTCAGAGGTGCCATTTGCTTTTCTTTGATTGTTGGGGGGGTGCTGGTTTGGGATTGCGGGGCAGGGCTTGCCTGCGGTTCTACTGAACTCACTTCGGCTGGCGTGGGTTGTGCATCCCGAATAATGGCGGCTGTCTGATGCGCTGGTTTAGCGGCTGAGGCTGGCTCGATGATGTACTCGAAATAGCCGGTGAGCAGGGCAAAGGCAGCGGTTAATGTCAGTAGTGTGTGCATGGGTTAATTCTAGGTTTGGATGGCAAAAACACGCACGGAATTAGTTCTCAGAATTGTGTCGATAATTCATTTTTGAGAACTGGTTTGCATAGATAGTTTATAGCGGGAGTTGAATTGGAGAACTTTAGGTAGGTACTTATCCCTATGCTGGCCTTACTCATAATAAAAGCGCATTCTTTCAGTCTTGGTCGAAAGTCTTATCCGCAACACTTTTTATATTTTTTTCCGCTGCCACAGGGGCAGGGTTCATTGCGACCGGTTTTGGCTGTCGGCTCTAACACCGTCACTTGACCATCAAGGTAGTACCATTGACCCTGCTCTTTAATAAAGCATGACCGTTCCCGAAGTTGCGAGAGTTTGCCGTCTTGTTTGTAGGTCGCCAGAAATTCAACTTCGCCGCTCTTATCCTTTGCGGTTCCCTGCTCGGTTGCGAGTATTGTTAAATTGAGCCATTCGCAGTGGGCGATGGTTTCGCTCAACGCCTGTCTGTCGTTAACGGTATGCTTTGACGGGTGGTGGCTGGCGAGAAGGTAGTCGATATTACCGGTGCAGAAAGCGCTGAAGCGTGAGCGCATTAACTGCTCAGCGGTTTGTGGCCTGTCTTGGCCGGTTAGAAAAAGCTGGCAACACTGAGCCCACGGGCGGGTGCTGCCGCAATAACAGGGGAATGCAGACGTCATACTAACGGTGGAATGAATAACTTATTCGTAGGTGCAGCTTATTCATAGGTACATTTTATTCATAGGTGCAGCTTATTCATAGGTACATTTTATTCATGGGTACACTTATTCATAAGTACAAAGATAAGCCGTTTCCACGGGCACCTGAAGTTGAAATGTTTCATTGGCTTCAATTATAAATTGGTCACCCGCATGATAATCCTGCCAGTTGTCGCTGCCGGGCAATTTAACGGTGAGAGTGCCGCTGACGACGGTCATAGTTTCCTTTTGGGTAGTGCCAAATTCATAGTCGCCTTTTGCCATAACACCAACGGTGGCTGGCAGGGTTTCCGTTTGAAAGGCAATAGAGGCAACCTTGCCGTCGAAATATTGATTGATATTAAACATGGGGTTTCCTTCAGCTAAGAGGTTAATAAGGTCAGAAGTGGCTGCGGATTATACGCAAAAGCCGTTGGAAGTGTAGTGCTATATGCTTTGCTGAACCCGGTGTTGAAAATGAAAAAGGCAAGGTGATTAAACCTTGCCTGAATTCAGTTGAGACCCGCTTTAAAAAAGCGTTATGGATGGAGATTGGGTGGATTAATGGATATCAATTTGCAGTGGCTTTTTCACTGACTCTTCCACTTTGGGAACGGTCAGGGTCAGCAGTCCATCTTTAAATTCTGCCTTGATACCCGCTGCATTGATGTCCTGTCCCAGGTTAAAGCTGCGCGCAAATTTTCCGCTAATACGTTCCTTGCGCAACACTTTTCCCCTGGCTTGCTCTGTTTCAACTTCGTTCTCAACGACTTCGTTGTTGGCTTCAATCGTCAGTACGGAGTCGTCGACAGTGATGTTGATTTTCTCCTTGTTAAAGCCGGCCAGTTCAGCAATCAGCTGATAGCCATCCTCTTGCTCGTAAATATCAATGCGGGGAGAAAATACTCTGTCTGCCGCTTTCGTGGCTGACTTTACTACCGGTGCTGGCTGGTAAAAGCCATTAAAAAAATTGTCCAAATCAAACAGTGAATTGCGTTGTGGATTAAGTCTTACCCGGTTCATGATGACCTCCTGATTGAGTCGTGTATGCTGCCGTTGCTCAATAAATAAGGCCGGTTTTTGAGGAAACAAGTGGAGAAAGTAAAAAATTACACTTTATTTTTTAAGAGCTTGAAATGCTGGAAAGTGGAGCCATATCTACTCCTTTACAGGTGCGTAATTACCTTTTTGTTTTGGCTAGCAGGCGGTCAAGCGTGTTGGCAAAATTCTGTTTATCTCTTGCATCCAGTGGTGGTGGGCCGCCACTCACCTGGCCGGTGCTGCGCATTTCCTCCATAAAATTTCGCATGGTTAATGTCTGTTTAATATTTTGTTCAGTATATAAAGTGCCGCGAGGGTTAATGCCCGAAGCACCCTTGGCGACGATGTCGGCGGCCAGAGGAATATCGGCGGTAACGACAATGTCTCCGGCCTCTACGGACTGGGCAATATGGTTGTCAGCCACGTCAAACCCGGCAGCAACCTGAACGGATTTAATAAAAGGGGAGGGAGGGGTTTTAATAAATTGGTTGGCCACCAGGGTCAGATAAGTTTCTGTGCGATTGGCGGCTCGAAATAAAATATCTTTTATCACATTGGGGCAGGCATCGGCATCGACCCAGATTTGCATAATATGTCCTGTCTTAGCCGAAAGCTGCCTCGGTCACTGTTAAAGGGTTTAGTCGGCGGCAGGGCCGCAGCTGATGCCCAAGTCTTTGATAATGCCGGTGTCCAGGCGATAAATCCATCCATGTACGCTCAGGTCTTTGCCGTCAGCCCAGGCTTTTTTGACAAAGGTGGTGTGACAGACATTGCGAACCTGCTCGATCACATTCAGCTCGCACATGCGATCCTGTTTTTCCTTTGGATCTTCAATGCGTTCCACTTCCTCGCGGTTTAAACGGTAAACATTTCCGATATTTTGCAGCCAGTTATCGATCAGACCGTGCTCCTGATTGTCGAGTGCGGCGGCGATACCCCCACATCCATAATGACCACAGACAATAATATGTTTAACGCCCAATACCTCGACCGCGAATTGAATAACTGACAGGCAGTTTAAATCAGAGTGGGCAACGACGTTGGCGATATTGCGGTGCACAAAAACTTCGCCGGGGCGAAGGTCCACAATCTGGTTGGCGGGAACACGGCTATCGGAACAGCCGATCCAGAGGTATTCCGGGTTTTGCTGTTTGGACAGGCCAATAAAAAATCCGGGATTGTCTTCTTCAGTGGCAACGGCCCAGGCTTTGTTGTTGTCGAGCAGGTGTGTTATCGAAGTCATGGTCAGTTTCTTTCGTCTATTCAGGTTTGGGGTGAATACGTTAATAAGATGCTATTGACGGTGGCTTAACACTTACGCTAAACCTTGAAGCTAAAAAATAGCTGCAAAAAGCAGGCCCGAATTGTAAGCCAGATCGAAAATTGACTCAATTTTCACGGACTGGATTATTCAGTATTTCCATCAGCTCCCGCAGCTGGGGGTTGTTGAGTATAGCTTGCACCTGTTGTGGGCTGTTTTGCATTTGCTGTAGCGCCTGTTGGCTGGCTTCCGGGTTGGCGATTAATTGCTGCAGCTCTGAAGGCGCAAGCTGGTCATTGGTTTCCAGCTTATCCTCAATGATGTCACGCACCGTTTCAATAGAGAGACGTCTAGTGGGGTCGCTGGCACTGACAATAACGGCTGTACCTCTGCTGCTCGATGTTGGGGCGGGTCTGGTGTTTGATTCGCTGCCCGATTCGCTGTCAGTGGTTTGGAGTTTATTGGTATTGAGAAGTTGGGATAGGGATTGCAGTTGGCTCAAGCTGATAGTGGGTGTACTGCCCGACTGGCCTGGATTGTGTTGAGATACATTGTTTAGGGACAGATTGTTTAGGGATAAGGGGTTCAGGGAAAAATTATTGAGGGAGAAACTGCCGGAGGATTCAATCGTGGAAAAAATAAAATTTCCGAAGCGATTGGCGGTATCCGTGACCAAATCACCTTTCAGCGGTTTGCCGCTGAGCATACCGTAGCCCCAAATCGCGAGCAGGCCGATTGCGACACCCAGACAGCCGTTAACGATAGCGCCGGCCACTTTACTGCTCATATTGTCTTTATCGGTGAGGGTGCGAAGTGGCGGGATCAAGCCACCCAGCATGGAAAGTGCAAGATTAACCACAAGGCCAGTAACAAACAGCGTGACCACAAAAATCAGCAAGCCGCTGATGACCTGAAAGCCGACGATGGGAATATCGAGTTCGAGATTATTGCGCAGCACGCCCGCCAGTTGGTCGCGATAACTATAGGCCAGGTAGTAGCCCAGCACGATACCCACAATGCGTCCGATAACACCGTTTAAACCGAGGAATAAACCACGAAGACAAAAAATCAGAACAAGGACGGTGAGTAAACTGGTTGCCATAGAAAAGCCCTGGGCTATGGTTGTTGTTTATAAAATGTCAGCTTTCCGAGGCAACTGGTTGCATCTACTGGCCTCTATATCCTTTGACCATAGCCACCGAATTTTTCCAGCACTGCCTGCATTTGCTGCTTGGATAATAATTGCACATCCCCCAGCTTAAGGCACTCGCAATATTGCTGGGCCAGGCTTTCTACTTCAATGGCCAGTTGAAAAGCCGTGTCCAGATTCTGCCCCAGCGCGATCATGCCGTGATTGGCCAGCAGGCAGGCATCTCGTACTTGCAGGGTCTGTACGACATGGCTCGATAGTGCTTCGGTGCCGAACAGGGCATAGGGTGCCAGCGGAATATCGGTACCCCCGGCGACAGCCACCATATAGTGAAAGGCGGGAATGGCTTTACCGCTACAAGCCAGTGCGGTGCAATAGGTAGGGTGAGCATGGACGATGGCCTGGGCCTCGGGCCGCGCCTGATAAATGCCGCAGTGAAAATGCCACTCGCTGGAGGGCTGGCGCTGTTCTTCCGCGGCGACTTTGCCGTGCAGATCCATGAGGACGATATCGGCGGGTTCCAGTTCGTCATAAGCCATGCCGGTCGGTGTGATCAGCAAACCCTGACCGCAGCGCAGGCTGAGGTTGCCGGATTTGCCAATCGACAAACCGCTGCTATTGAGCTGCAGGGCATAGTCGATCAGTTGTTGGCGTTGAGGTAAATCATTCATAGCGGCTGGTTTTGTCTCTGACAGATTTTGCTTGATCGCATTTCAGTCCAGGAGAGCCTTCAGCGCGACCGTTTAGTAGCCCTTTTAATTGTGCAAGACTTTCGCGATTAGCTGCAAACTGTCCCTGCTCGGTAATCAACCCACTCACCAGTCGGGCAGGGGTGACATCAAAGGCGTAGTTGGCCGCCGGCGAGTCGGCAAAGAGCTGTATTTCGCTGGTTTTACCCGAAGAGTCCAAACCACGAATATGGCTCAGCTCCCGGCTATCGCGCTGTTCAATGGGAATCTCCTTTACTCCATCATCCAATGACCAGTCGATCGTAGAAGCTGGCAGGGCCACATAGAATGGCACCTGATTATCAAAGGCGGCCAGCGCTTTGAGGTAGGTGCCGATTTTATTGCAGACATCACCGCTGGCAGTGGTGCGATCACTACCCACCAGGCAGAGGTCTACCTGCCCGTGTTGCATCAGGTGGCCGCCGGTATTATCGGCAATCACCGTATGATCGATACCCTGTTGGTGTAGCTCCCAGGCGGTGAGGCTGGCACCCTGATTGCGCGGTCGGGTTTCGTCGACCCAGACATGCACAGAAATACCAGCCTGGTGAGCCTTGTAAATTGGCGCTAGCGCCGTACCCCAGTCGATGGTGGCCAGCCACCCAGCATTGCAATGGGTGAGGATATGGACGGTGCGCTGCTGTTGCCGATATAGCTCAGCAATCAGGTTCAGGCCATGATCGCCAATGGCAGAGCAGCTCGCGATATCTTCGCGGCGAATTCGCTCGGCCTCCTCTAAGGCCCGCTGTGCGCGGTTGGCTTGAGGTATATCTTTGATGGCCTGCCGTACCCGATTAATCGCCCAGGCCAGATTGACTGCGGTAGGCCGGGTAGCCAGTAGTTGCTCGGCGGATTTGGCTTCATGGCTGATGGAGGCGTTCTCAGCAAGGGCGAAAGCCAGACCATAGGCGGCGGTAGTGCCGATCAAAGGTGCGCCACGGACCTGCATCTCTCGAATAGCGTGGCAGAACTGGTCCAGCGTGGTCAGTGAAATCAGTTTGAAGTCATGGGGCAGCAGGGTTTGATCGATAATGCACACACTGTGGGAGTCGGCTTCATAGCGAAGTGTGGTGTGTGGAGCGCCATTGACTAGCATGGGTAAAGCAAGGCCTGTTAATGCTTGGAGGCCGGCATCATAGCATAACGGTAGCGGCTGGCGGTGTCGGTTTGAATGGGCTGAGGCCTAGTCGAGCCCCGGATTAGTCGTGCCCGGTGCAGGCCTGCAGGCAAAGGCGTCGCAGTTGTTGCTTGGAGTGGGTGTCCAGACAACGAATATCGGCGGCGGCAATATTGCGACTGCGCAGGATCTTCGCCAGCGTACAGGGATCGATTTCTATACGCAGTGTGGTTTGTTTGCTTATCGAATCCATACTCAGCCTCGTCTGGTTAGTTCAAACATTGGTCAATACAGAGCCGGGTCTCAAGGTAGCAATCGTGAAAGCCCTTAAAGCTGCCATGCGCGTGGCAAAAGCGTTGCAGCATGGTTAAAGAAATTTCCAGATTCTGCTTCAGCAGCCAGTATTGCCCGAGTTTGCTCTTGGCGCGGTTAAGCAGGGTCAGGTGGACGCTAAGCAGGTAGTGCAGCTCCAGCTGTTTATCGCCATTGCGGCCCAGACATTCGGCGAGATAGTGGCCAGCGATGGTAAAGCGATCGGTGTAGCTCAGTTCGGGCGTGCTCGAGTTGATGTTAACCGCAGCGGTGGCTGGAGTGGTTTCTGGCTGCTGCAGTAACCACTCGGATAATTCATAACTGCACCCCAGAAAGCTGGTGGCTGATTGCCATTGTCGGTCTGCAATACACTGGCTGCCTTGCTGCATCCATTGCTCCCAGTGGCGGATGGCAGATTGTGTATCGGTCGTGACTTGCTGGCGGTGATGCTGGCAGAGAAAGCTCATCGCGGTATAACCCTTTTGTTGTCATTGTTGGGTTATACAGTAAATTAGTCGCAAATGATAATCAATATCATTATCAACAAATAACTATGTTTCTTCTCCCTTTTTCATCATTCCCGAGAACAAAGTGAATGGCACAATCTGTGTGAAGGCGGCCAGGGCAAGAATGACGTAAAGCTTTAGAGCTGATCAGCGGTTAAATTCGGCCTTCCGGCGGGCATAGTTTTCGGCGACGGAATCGATCACTTCGCGTTCAAAGGGTCTCAGGCCACTGAGCAGCATATGCTTTTCGCCGCGTCCAATGGTTTCCCCGGCGGACTTGAGTTTAAAGGCCAGGCAGACGTTGCCGCGTTTGCCATCAACCATCATTTGGGTTTGTGATTGGTCGAGTTCCAGTTCAATCTCGCTGACATCCATCCGTTCCAGTTCTATCAGCATGCTTTGATACATCACCATTGGCCGGTCCGGGTTGATCATAACGCCCTGACTTTCCATAAGTGGGATCAGGATATGAGGAAAAGTCTGGCCTGAGAAGGTGACATAGCTTTGCGTCAAACTGTCGATCAGCTTACTGTCGCGAGAGTTTTCACCCGAGAGGGCAACGTTCAGATATTCCTTACCGTTGTTGCCGGTAATCGAAAGCTGCTCGCCAGCCTGGGGTAGGGTGAGCTTGGTTTCTTCGCTAACCATGCCGGTGAAGCTAAAGCTCATTTGCTGATTGATGCCGTATCGGGCCAGCACCACCGCGAACAGTAAATCTCCCGGTACACAGAAGCGCTTTGAGTCGGCATCGTGCAGCGGGTTGAAATCATGGGCCACCTGTTTGGCAAAATCACTGGCTTGCTGGCGGGTGAAACTGATTTTGCCATTCTGGTCGTTGTAAAACTGTTCGATAAGCATTATGTGCATTGTCCTCAAAGCGTGGGCTGGTTGGTAGAACCCGTTTTTGAAACCTGTCCCTGGATTCAGTTCGTAAAGTCAGCCTTTAAAATAGCTACAGCGCCGGTTTGGGCGGCGGGCATTTTACCAAGGCCCCTGCGATTAACCAGCATTGTTTAAGTCAGTCTGCCCATTTGCAGCGCTTTGTTGTAATTGTTTACTGATCCAGCCCAGGGCCTGCCCTCGATTACTGATCTTCCAGGCAATATGCAGGGTTGAATTTGGAAGTGGGTTTTCCAGTTGCAGCTCGACCAGTTCGCCTGTTGCCAGTTGCCTTGCAATTAATTGGCGTGGTAAGGAGCCGACCCCGATGCCAGCACACTGCATTTGCACCTTCATCGCCATGTTTGGCACATAAATAAAATGGTTTTGATTGAGAATGCCTCGGTTAATAGTAGCCAGATTTTCCGAAGAGTCATGTACTGCCACCAACCGGTGCTGTTGCACAAGTTCATCGGTTAGCGGTTGTGGCTGCTGGCAGATGGGGTGCTCGGGTGCTGCGGCGAAGACCATCTCCAGCTCGGTCCAGGCGATACTGCGAATACCCTTATGACCCGGTGGTGGCTCAACTGCACCCACTATCAGGTCAACCTTGTCTTCAATTAACGCTTCCCAGGTACCGGCCAGTACCTCCTGCTTGATCTCAATGTCGAGTGCCGGCTGTAAATTGTAAAGCTGCTGAATATAAGGGATAAGAAAATCGCCGGGTAGAATATGGTCCTGTGCGATACGCAGTCGCGGTTCCCAGCCTGTGGCTACCTGACGGGTACTGGCGGCCAGCCCTTCGGCGGCAATTAATAACTGCCGACCCTGTTCAACCAGGTGGCGCCCGGCGTTAGTCAGTACTGACTTTCGGCCTTGCTTCTGGAATAGGGTCGCCCCCAGATCCTGTTCCAGTTTTTGAACAGTGTAGGAAATTGCCGAGGGGACTCGGTTAAGTGCCGTGGCGGCAGCGGCAAAGCTGCCCTTGCGATCAATGGCATCGAGGACTTCCAGAGCATCCAGTGTCAGGGCGGGTTGACTGGCCATGGGCATAAAACCTGTTGGATAAATATTCAAAAAAACTGAACTAATTGAGCAAAAACTACCGCTTTTTATCTCTCGGGGCAAGTTTATACTGGCCTCATTGTTATTAAATGACTGAACAAAACAACCCAGCGCAACCCAACCCGGAGATTAAAATGAACACACCATTATTAGCAAAGCTGTTTGCAGGCAATGATTCACTGGCTGGCCTGGCCTTGAGATTACCGGCGGGGGTGATTTTTGCCGCCCACGGTGCACAAAAGCTGTTTGGCCTGTTCGGCGGTTACGGGCTGGAGGGCACGGGCCAGTTCATGGCATCGCTCGGCTTGGAGCCGGGTTATTTGATGGCGCTACTGGCAGGTTCTGCCGAGTTCTTTGGCGGCTTAGCCTTACTAGTCGGGCTGGCGGTTCGTCCGGCGGCGCTGGTCCTGGCCTTTACCATGGTGATTGCCATAGTCACGACGCATCTGGCCAATGGCCTGTTTATGAGTAATAACGGCTATGAGTTTGGTCTGTCGTTGTTGGCGATCAGTGTGGCGCTGCTGTTTAACGGTGCCGGGCGATATGCATTGGATAATCTGGTTTATCAACGGTTGATGGCAAAGTAATCAGGGCAAGTGTGCTGTCACAAAATTATGGGTTAAACAGGCAATAAAGGAGTAAACCATGGGTTTATTAGTGAAAGGTGAATGGGTCGATAAGTGGTACGACACGGATTCAACCGGCGGCAAATTTGAGCGGGAAGAGAGTGTGTATCGCAACTGGGTGACGCGTGATGGTAGCGCGGGGCCCACTGGTGAAGGTGGCTTTAAGGCCGAGGCGGGACGCTACCATCTGTATGTCTCGCTGGCCTGCCCCTGGGCACATCGCACGTTGATTTTCCGGGTACTTAAAGGCTTGGAGGAGGTTATTTCCGTATCCGTGGTCAATCCCCTGATGCTGGAACATGGCTGGACCTTTGAAGGTAATGCCGCTGATTCGCTGTATGGTTCGCAGTATCTACACCAGCTATACACCAAGGCGGATAAGGATTTCACCGGACGGGTGACGGTGCCCATGCTCTGGGACAAGCAGCGCGAAACCATCGTTAGCAATGAGTCATCCGAAATTATTCGTATGCTGAATACGGCCTTTAATGAGCTGGCTGGAAATTCGGTGGATTTTTATCCCAAAGAACTGCGAGAAGAGATTGATCGCCTGAATGAGGTTATTTATCCCTCGATCAATAATGGCGTTTATCGCACCGGCTTCGCCACCACGCAGCAAGCCTATGAAGAAGCATTTCAGGAATTATTCAGTGCTTTGGATAATATTGAAGAGCGGTTGGCTTCGCGGCGTTATTTAACCGGGGAGCGGATCACCGAGGCCGATTGGCGCCTGTTCACCACTCTGGTTCGGTTTGATGCGGTCTACTACGGCCACTTTAAAACGAATCGCCAGCGGATTGCCGATTACCCAAATTTGTCGGGCTATCTGCGGGATTTGTATCAGGTACCCGGTGTGGCAAGCACCGTCAATATGACGCATATCAAGCAGCATTATTACGGTAGTCACAAAAACATTAACCCGACGGGGATTGTTCCGCTGGGGCCAGAACAGGATTTTAACCGCCCTCATGGGCGTGAGAAACTGGCGACTGTCTGAGTGAAGTGAAAGAGATAGTGAAAGAGATAGTGAAAAAGATGCGAGAAACCTGGACGAGAGAGCAGCACCTCTAAATCAGGTTGGTATTACGGTGTGAGGCATTCAGGGCGCCTTCAATCGAGCACTGAACGCCTCACTCTGCAGTGACAACCGGTATTAATGAACGTGACCGTGGTCTACTTCTTCGGTCGTGGCTTCACGTACGGCCTCAATCTTGCCCTCAAAATGCAGGGTCTGGCCAGCCAATGGATGATTGCCATCAACCGTTACCGTCTCTTCAGCAACAGCTGCCACCAATACGGTGACCGGGCCGTTGGGTGATTGGGCGTTAAAGCGCATGCCCGGTGCGATTTCTGCATCTTCGGGAAAGGCTGTGCGGGGTACTTCCTGAATCATTTCCGGGTTGTGTTGGCCATAGGCTTCCTCTGGCTCAATGCTGGCCTGAAACTCGGCACCAGCCACTTTGCCGGTCAGTTCTTTTTCCAAGCCAGGAATAATATTTGAAGCACCGTGCAGGTAGACCAGTGGTTCACCCTCGGGGGATTGATCCATAACTTCGCCGCTGTCGTTCTTCAGGGTGTATTGGATGCTGACCACAGAGTTTTGTCCAATTAACATAATAATTCCTCATTGCTGCGCGCCTTGACGCTGTGTTAGATGATGGTTGTGACAGGTGATAAATGTATATTGGACAAAAGGATGAACTGGTACTGCGGTAGGACATGCCCTGTAACTGACTCAATATCATTGCTGATGCTTCAGTGTAACGAGGCTGCCCTTGAAGTTAAAGGGTCAGGTCGCAATTGCTCGGACATTAGAGCTGGGCAGCGCTTGCTTTGGGTATTCCAGCCTGCTTTGTTGTGCAGCTAGCTCTCAATCTCGCCCGCATCTACTTTGAGGATATAGTCCGAGGCTGTCATGACATGGTAACGCGTCTGTTTATAGGGAATTTGCACGGGATTGGGGTCAACGATTTCGATAGTCTTGCCCTGGCTGGCAGCGATTTCCAATGCCATCTGAGTGATATTGACGCTGAATGACGTGCCCATAAAAATCATTTTATCGGCTTCGGCCATGCGCTGTTGGGCTTCACTGATGCGGTACAGATCGGTGTAGTACTCATCAAACAGCAACACATAGGGTTTGAATGAAGCGTCCAGTTGTGGATTGCCTTCGATATTAAACAGCGCTAACAGCGACTCAGTGAGGTGGTTATTGTCCACCGCATCCCAGGGTGTGGTGAGTAACTCCACGGCGTCACCCTGAGTGTGAAACAACGTCATCTGATCCAGTCGACCGTGAATAGCGATATAGTTTTTGTTGCCTGCCTTACCATCCAGTCCATCGATATTCTGGGTGATCAGGTTTTTATCCGCCAGCCAGTGGTGTACGGCATTGGGGCCATGGTCGCGGTAGGTGGCAAAGCGGTGGTAGTACCAGCGCAGAAATTCATCCGGTTGGTGTTGATACATCTGCCGGGTGGCCATTTCCTGCGGCGTGTAGTTAACGCTGCCGATGGTCCAGTACCCGTCTTCGCCGCGAAAGGTGGGAATGCCGCTTTCAGCGCTGACACCAGCGCCGGTGATATAAAGTGTATTCATTGAATCCCCATTTCTTACAGCCCACTTTGAGTACCGACATGATAGCAAAACCAGACATAGCAAAAAAAAGCAATTAAGCTTAGGATGCTTTTCCAAAATAGAAGCATGGCGCCGGCTTAAGGGTCGTCTTTCCCCCGCCTGCTCGGGAATGACAATTTACTTAACGGTGATTAGTTTTTAAATCTGTTACACCCCACTTCAGGGAATCATTACAAGGAAAATAATATGATGGGTTTCAGTGTGACGGCGATTGCCGTTTTTGTTTTTGCCGTTGTGGTGATTTTAAACGGTGTAAAAATGGTGCCACAGGGTTACCAGTGGACGGTGGAACGTTTCGGTAAATACACCAAGACCTTAAGGCCGGGACTGAGTATTATCGTGCCCTTTATCGATGGTATTGGGCATAAACAAAATATGATGGAGCAGGTATTGGATATTGCTCCGCAGGAAGTCATCTCCAGTGATAATGCCCAGGTCACTACTGATGCGGTCTGTTTTTATCAGGTACATGATGCAGTTAAAGTCTCCTACGAGGTTAACGATTTGCCTAAGGCGATGCAGAATCTGGTGATGACCAATATTCGGGCCGTGCTGGGTTCAATGGAATTGGACGAAATGCTGTCCAATCGCGACAAAATCAATATCGCACTGTTGAATAAAGTGGATGAAGCGACTGACCCCTGGGGCATCAAGGTTACCCGTATTGAAATACGGGATATTTCTCCGCCGCAGGATTTAGTGGCCGCCATGGGCCGGCAGATGAAAGCAGAGCGTGATAAACGCGCTCAGATTCTCGAAGCCGAAGGTGCACGGGAAGCGGCCATTAAACGGGCGGAGGGCCAGAAACAGTCGGAAATCCTGCAGGCTGAAGGTGAACTGGCTGCCGCCAAACTGGAAGCGGAAGCCAGAGAGCGCTTGGCACAGGCCGAAGCCGAGGCAACCCGTGTGGTATCCGAGGCTATCTCCGTCGGCGGCAGTGAAGCGATCAATTATTTCGTCGCGCAAAAATATATGGAAGCACTGGGCAAATTGGCCGAGTCCGACAATAATAAAATTATGATGATTCCGCTGGAGGCGAGCAGCGTGATTGGTTCTATCGCCGGTATTGCTGAAATTAGCCGCGAAGCCTTTAGTAAAAATAAAAGCTAAGCGGTTGATGCAAGCGCAACAACTCAAGCAAAAATAAACGCCAACAGCATAAAGCGAGAAGCACTATGGAGTGGTTAATACTACAGCCCTGGCACTGGCTGGTTTTAGGTGTATTGTTATTGGTCGCCGAAGTGATGGGGGCCGGTGGGTTTCTCATCGGTCTGGCCTTGGCCGCTTTTGTACAAAGTGCTATCGCGGTTTACTCGAGTAATCTCAGTTGGGATTTTCAGTTGCTGGTTTTCGCTATTGATAGCGTTATCTTTACCTGGATTTACTGGAAGTTTTTCCGCAAGTTTAATGAGCAAACCGACACGCCTAACCTGAATAATCGCGAGGCACAGTATATTGGCCGTCAGTTTCAGCTGAAAGATCCGATGGTTAATGGCGAGGGAAAAATTCAGATTGGGGATTCGCTCTGGCGCATTCGCAGTGAGCAGCCACTGGAAGTTGGTGAGACTATCAGGGTCATCGGCAACGACGGCATGGTATTGCTGGTTGAAGCTGCCTAGCTACTGAGTTTTCTCGCCACCGTTGGGCTGTTAGAGGTGGTGAGTGTGCTGCTGAACATTTCCGTGGTGATGATTTATTCTCTCAATACCCGCATTAAGGAGGCAGTGCACTATGCCAGCCCACGATATCAATCACATCAATATTAAAGCGCCACAACCGCTGCTGGATCAGGTAAAGACTTTCTATGTGCAAGTAGTGGGTTTGCAGGAAGGCGAGCGCCCGGCTGTACCTGTGCCCGGCTACTGGCTCTATCTGGGGGGGCGGCCGGTGGTGCATTTGATGACGCCGCGGGCGAACGAGGAGGTGGCAAGTGGTTCTGTCGGTCACCTGGATCATGTAGCTTTTACCTGCACGGACCTGGCCGGTATGATCGCCCACCTGGATCAGCTCGGCTTGGCGTATCGGCGGCGTGATGTGCCTGATCTGGGGGTTACCCAACTATTCCTGACAGACCCAACCGGTTTGGGCGTGGAGCTCAACTTTGCGCATTAATGTCCCGGTTGGGCTCGTTCGAGGATAATAGCGATTCACAAAGCAGCCGCCATTCAGCCCTTAGTCGCTTAGCGATTGCAAAGGGAGGGACTGGGCAATGGCGTATACGTATAATCTCCAGCCCTAAGAATTGGAAAAAATAGCCTCTATCGTCCACTATTAGTCGGATGTCAGCGAAGTGATCCTATTTAATATGCGTTTGAACCCACTCAAGAACCGCCCATTACAACTTGCTTTGATTTTTCTTGCGGCCACACTCCTGCTCAGTGTGGGTTTGGCCCTGTTGATCAAGGAAAACAATCGCTCGATGGTTGAAGATACGCTGCAACATCGGACTGAGAGTATTGCTGATTTAATAGTAAAACGGATTCAACTTTACCAATATGGCCTGCGGGGTGCACGAGGCACTATTGTGATGGCGGGGGATCAATTAAGTCGTGAGCTGTTCGCCAAATACGGTTCCAGCCGTGATGTAGACACCGAATTTCCCGGTGCCCGTGGTTTTGGCTTTATTCGCCGAGTGCCGGTGGCGAAGCAAGAAGACTTTCTGGCCCGCGCCCGCCAGGATGATTATCCCGAATTTGCTATTCGCCAACTGGAACCTCATCAGGACGAGCGCTTCGTTATTCAATATATCGAGCCATTAGATCGAAACCGAGAGGCGGTGGGGCTCGATATTGCCTCCGAATCCAACCGGCGCAATGCCGCTTTGGCCGCTATCCGAAGTGGTGAGGTGCGCCTTACCGGGCCGATTACGCTGGTGCAGGCGACAGGTAAGCCGCAGCAGTCATTTCTGATTCTGATGCCCATTTATAAAGGGGTGGTTACTCCTGACACCGTCGCTGAGCGTGAAGCGCTGGCCTACGGCTGGAGTTATGCGCCGCTGGTTATGTCGGAAGTTTTAGCTGACCTCCAGTTGCAAAATGAAAAGGTACATCTCACCTTGCGGGATATTACCGACTCGGGACAGGCAACGCTGATTTATGAGCTGGGTCTCCAGGAGCGAGAGCCGACAAGGCAGCGGCTCGCTCGAGTACGGAACAGCCTGTCATTTATGACCGAAACCAGTAAAACTATTTATGGTCGTGAGCTTCAGGTTCAAATTGAAGCCGGACCAGCTTTTATTGCATCCCTAAACCAGACTCAACCCACCATGGTTTTATTGATGGGTCTGTTGCTTTCTGCGCTTGGCAGCGTACTGGTCTACAGCATGGCTGTTGGCAGGGACCTGCAACGCCGGGCAAGTCTGCAATCCTCTAACCTTGCAGCATTGGTGGAGAGTTCTGCCGATAGTATTATCGGTTGTGATATTGAGGGCAACGTCACGAGTTGGAATCCGGCTGCCAGCCGACTCTTCGGTTATGACCAGGCGGAGGTGATCGGCGTCCCACTGGCCAATTTAATTGTCCCCGAGAATTTACTGCAAGAAGAGCAAGCCCTGCTGGAAAAAGTGACTCAGCGGGAAGATGTCCCTGCTTTTAATAGCAAGCGAAAAAATAAAGAAGGGCGTCTAATTGATGTGTCCATCGCCGCTTCTCCGGTGATGCAGGGTGACACCGTCGTTGGCTACTCAAAGACCATTCGGGACAATACCGAGGAGATATTAGCCCAGCAACAAATACTGGGAATGAATCAGAACCTCGAGTTACTGGTTGATCAGCGGACCCGGGAGTTAACAGAATCACAAGCCAGTTTGCAGGGGCTGGTCGATAATATTCCCTTTTATATTGCCTATTGGGATTGCGATCTGCGCAATGTGCTGATGAACCGGCAATACCTGGAACGTCTTGGCTTAACACAGGAAGAGGCAAAGGGGAAAACCCGTGTTGAACTGGTGGGAGAGGAGTACTGCGCCTATAGCGCACACTTGGTTAATGGCGCGCTGGAAAAAGGGGACATTCATGC
>CBFIDJ010000043.1:0-20325 GCA_965661375.1 Oceanicoccus sp.
TACTAACATGCGCCCTGTGTTCGGGATGAACGCGCGCCAGGGGGGATATCACGGAGGATACCTGCAACGGATGGCAGGGCTGAGCAGGGTATACAGCTCCTCCCTGGCGATCTTTTTATACCTGCAAGACTCAGGTCTCAGTCTTGGATAACCGGCCCATGTTAGACCGACATGAGGCCGGCTTGTCTGCTATTATCAGCTGCAAATTAAATGCGCTAGATAAGTCAATCAACATGTCTCTGGAACAACTGATCACAATCCTCGCCGATGGCGAGTTCCATTCAGGAGATGAGCTGGGTCAGCTGCTCGGCGTCTCACGTACGGCCGTGTGGAAGCAAATCAAAAAACTGGAAGCTTACCAGCTACCGCTAAAGTCGGTTAAGGGTAAGGGCTATATTCTACCGGGTGGCCTTGATCTACTGTCCGAAGTTGGGGTGCAGGATGGCTTGTCTGAGCAGGCACAACAGGCAATAGGTAGGGTGGAAGTGTTCCAGCTTATTGGATCGACAAATCAGTATGCTATCAGTAAAGCGCAGAGTCGCCAAAAAGGTTATGTCTGTACTGCTGAGCAGCAAACTGCAGGTCGGGGTAGAAGAGGGAAGCCCTGGATTAGCCCCTATGGCGGTAATCTGTATTTTTCGCTGGTATGGGAGTTTGCAGGGGGCGCCTCTTCGCTTGAGGGGCTCAGCCTTGCGGTGGGTGTGGCACTTGTCAATGCCTTGGAAGAGGTCGGTGTGTCCGGTGCTGAACTCAAGTGGCCCAACGATATACTCTTCGATGGTAGAAAATTGGCTGGGGTGTTGCTTGAAATGGTTGGTGATGCGCAGGGGCCCTGCCAGGTTGTCATCGGTGTTGGAGTCAATGTGCGAATGCCAGAGCATGCGGCTAAAGCTATTGACCAGTCTTGGGTGGATATTGCGGCTATTTGCCCGCAATTGCCTTCTCGAAACAACTTATTATCCGTTATTCTCAATCGTATAGTTGAGATGCTTATCCTTTTTGAAAAGGAAGGCTTTGCTGGTTATCAACAGCGTTGGCAAGAGTTGGATGCTTATGCGGGGCGTGAAGTGGCCATTACGCTTGGTCAGGAGATAGTATTGGGCAAGGCGCTTGGGGTTGATGTGAGTGGTGCTATCCGACTTGAAACGCAGCAGGGGCTGCGTTCTTTCAATGGTGGCGAGGTCAGTTTACGCTTGAGTGCTAAGTAATGATTCTTGATTGTGATATTGGAAATACCCGTTGTAAGTGGCGGGTCCTGAAGGGTAGTGAAATTGTAGGTCAGGGAAGCTTTCTGAATTCCGCAGGTTTTACCAGTTTGCTGGAGCTGTCTGGCATTGAGCGTGTCAGGGTTAGTTGTGTGGCTGATGCTGCGGTAAAAAGAGAGTTTGAAGATGCTTTACTGGGTAAGCAGTTAAGCCCGGAGTATGCTGCGACCTCGCGCGAGGTTGATGGTGTAGTTAATGCCTATCAAAACTTTAGTGTTTTGGGGGTTGATCGGTGGTCGGCTATTGTTGCTGCCTATCATTATGTAGCTAATACTGTATTAATCATTGATGCGGGTAGTGCGCTGACAGTAGATCTGGTTGAGGGCAAGGGGCGGCATTTGGGTGGATATATCATCCCCGGCTTTAGTCTGATGAAAACCAGTCTTTTGAGTGATACGGGAGGAGTCCGTTTTGATGAAGCTGTTAGTGTCAAGGGGCTCGCTTTTGGCTGCTCTACAGTTGATGCTGTTAATGCAGGGGTATTGTCCGCCCAGATAGGTGCGATAATGTTGGCTATACAAGAGGCAGAGCGATTAGCAGCGTCCGGCTTTCCCATTATCTTAACCGGTGGCGATGCGGGCGTTGTGCGTGAGCATTTGGCCAACCAAACCTCAGCTGAAATGGAGTTGCTTCCAAATTTGGTTCTGGATGGCTTGCAACGTTTACTGCCCTAGCCTGTCTGGGGGTATAACATTTAAATAATAGAAGGGTTAATCGGTGCGCTGGATATTCATTGTTTTGCTGATGTGCAATGGTATTTATTTCCTCTGGCAAAATTACCTGTTGCAAAATAATGCGTCGGAGTCACAGCCTGTGGTCAACAAGAGTGGCGTTGGCGGTGAGTCGTTGGTGCTTTTGTCCGAGCGCGTGAGTGATAAGCCTGATGAGGGGGGGCGTGTAAATGACGGGGAGAAGGCTGCCCCGGATGCGATACAGACCAAAGCCCTTACAGAACAGACAAGACAGTCAGTCTCGGAACCAGAGCTTGATATGTGCTGGCTGATTGGTCCTTTCCAGGAAGTAATCAGTGGTAAGCAGGTGATCAATCGCCTGTCAGCACTGGATATTAAGCTTGCCCTGCAGTCTATTGAGATAGTCGGTAAGACGGATTATTGGGTGCACCTGCAACCTCAGCTGTCGCGTAAGGCGGCAATTAAATTGCTGCGAGAGCTGCAGGCTAAGAAAATCGATAGCTTTTTAATTACCGAAGGTGAATTGGCTGATGGTATCTCGCTGGGCTTTTTTACCAGTGAGGAGCGGGCAAAAAATGTCCTTCAGGAGCGGATCAAGCAGGGCTATGAGGCCAAAATTAAGCAGGTCCCCCGCACCCATACAGAATTGTGGGCTGTGTTTGAGCGCGGAGAATACAGCAAGTTCTCCGACACGCTATGGGAAAAAATTAAGCAGGGAAACAAAGGCTTAGAAAGACGTAAAAATTATTGCGATAAGATTGCTTCATTAGAAAACTTCGACTAGAATGCCCGCCTCGTTGAAATTGAGAGTGTGGCTGGCGTAGCTCAGTAGGTAGAGCAGCTGACTTGTAATCAGCCGGTCGGGGGTTCGACTCCTCTCGCCAGCTCCAATTTCTCTTTTAAAAACGAGTGCTTAGCGGTTTGATCTTTGTGAGATAGCCCTGAGTAGGCAAGCAAGGGCTACTTCCCCGTACTGGGGCAATGGCCCGCTCCCCGTGGTGGGGTTCCCGAGTGGCTAAAGGGATCAGACTGTAAATCTGACGCGCGAGCTTCGGTGGTTCGAATCCACCCCCCACCACCATTTAATGAGTTTTTGTCAGCGCTGTTGAGTGGCTTGTTGTAGGTGGGGTTCAGCGGATTATCGTTGCGGGCAGCTGTTTGCGGGTATAGTTCAGTGGTAGAACGTCAGCCTTCCAAGCTGAATATGCGGGTTCGATTCCCGCTACCCGCTCCATGTTTTGTCTTGTGATGCTGCGAAATGACAATGACGAAAAGGGTGTGCTCATATAGCTCAGTCGGTAGAGCACTTCCTTGGTAAGGAAGAGGTCACCGGTTCAAATCCGGTTATGAGCTCCATTAATAAGGTCTGTTATGCGTCGCGCAGCAGGTCGACTTGCTTTCAGGCTGCATGTGTTAAGTCGGTGTTGGTAAGTGAGTGTGCAAGGGTTTGATCGGGATGCTGGTTTTCCCGGTAGTTACAGGCCAGTGGCTCAATTGGTAGAGCACCGGTCTCCAAAACCGGTGGTTGGGGGTTCGAGTCCCTCCTGGCCTGCCATTTTATTATAGAGGCATCACTTCGTAATCTGGCGAAGCGGTGCTTTACGCATTTTTAAAAGGTGCTGTCTGCGGCTATTGTATGAGCAGAGGCGATGAGTGATTTTTGGTTTATGGGCACAAAAGCAGGAACGCAAAGCGGTAGTTTGGATAGTCTAAAGTGGCTGTTGGTCGTATTGCTGATCGCGGCAGGTGTGGGCGGCAATATCTATTTTGCTGATTACTCTCTGTTGTATCGTGTGCTGGGCTTGGTTGCTATTGCATTGGTGGCGGCCTTTGTGGCTGTCCAGACCGTGCAGGGTGCCGCCTTCTGGAAGTTGGCAAAAGAAGCGCGTACCGAGATTCGCAAGGTGGTTTGGCCTACGCGTCAGGAAACCACGCAAACCACATTTATAGTGGTTGTGTTTGTGTTGATTATGTCCCTTGTGTTGTGGGGGCTGGATTCCTTGCTGGGTTGGCTTGTTTCACTGGCAATCGGTTGATTGTTTGATAGGTTGATTGGTTGCTGGATAGGATTAGAGGTGAAGAATGACTAAGCGCTGGTACGTAGTTCACGCCTACTCCGGGTATGAAAAGAAGGTGGCTAATGCGTTAAAAGAACGCATCGAGTTGCACAATATGCAGGACAAGTTTGGTGATGTTCTGGTGCCCACTGAAGAGGTTGTCGAAATGCGCGGCGGCCAAAAACGTCGCAGTGAACGCAAGTTTTTCCCCGGTTATGTGTTGGTGGAGATGGAGCTCGGTGACGATACCTGGCATCTGGTTAAAGAGACGCCTCGTGTAATGGGTTTTATCGGTGGTAAGGCGGATAAGCCTGCACCTATTACTACTGCCGAGGCCAACGCGATCCTGCAGCGTGTTGAAAGTGGTGAGGCTCCCAAGCCGAAAACCCTGTTTGAGCCAGGCGAGATGGTCCGTGTTATTGATGGCCCATTCAACGACTTCAATGGGGTTGTTGAAGAAGTTAATTACGAGAAGAGCAAACTGCATGTGGCAGTGCTGATCTTTGGTCGCTCAACTCCAGTAGAGTTGGATTTTGGCCAGGTTGAAAAGTCTTAATCAGTGCTTTGACGACTTGGATCGGCAAGTTAGTTCGGTAAGTTGGTTTTAGAAAGTTACTGTAAAGAATAAGGGATGATTATCCTTTTTGAGTCAGCAGACACTTGCTGGCAGTTTTAAACCGGGGAGCCGGAGATCAACTTTAGTTGCAAGTTTAAAGTTGTGAGGCGTTACTACCCAAAGGAGAAGTGCAATGGCAAAGAAAGTTGAAGCTTATATTAAGCTACAAGTGCCTGCTGGACAGGCAAATCCAAGTCCACCTGTTGGTCCTGCGCTAGGTCAGCACGGTGTCAATATCATGGAATTCACCAAGGCTTTTAACGCACAAACGCAAAACTTAGAGCCTGGTCTGCCCATTCCAACTGTTATCAGTGTTTATAGTGATCGCAGTTTTACCTTTATTACTAAAACACCGCCGGCTGCTGTTCTGTTGAAAAAAGCAGCGGGTATCAAAAGCGGTTCTGGCACGCCCAACACCAAGAAAGTCGGTAAAGTAACTCGTGCGCAACTGGAAGAAATCGCCACAACGAAAATGCCTGACTTAACTGCAGCTGATATGGATGCAGCGGTTCGGACTATTGCGGGTAGTGCGCGCGCTGCCGGTATCGAAACTGAGGGTGTGGTGTGATGGCTAAATTAACAAAGCGTCAAAAAGCAATTAATGAAAAAGTAGAGGCTGGCAAGCTGTATCCGATTGATGAAGCTGTTGCCCTGCTGAAAGAAGTGTCCAGTGTTAAGTTCAGCGAAGCGATCGATGTTGCTGTTAATCTGGGTGTTGATGCCAAGAAGTCCGATCAGGTTGTACGTGGTGCAACGACTCTGCCTCACGGTACGGGTTCTGAAGTCCGCGTAGCGGTGTTTGCTCAGGGCGATAACGCTGAGAAAGCAAAAGCTGCTGGTGCTGACATTGTTGGTATGGATGATCTGGCTGAGTCGATTAAAGGCGGCAATCTTGATTTTGATGTAGTGATCGCCGAGCCTGCTGCCATGCGTGTAGTGGGTCAGTTGGGTACGGTATTAGGTCCTCGCGGTCTGATGCCAAACCCCAAGACCGGCACAGTGACCCCGGATGTTGAAACGGCTGTTAAGAATGCCAAAGCGGGTCAGGTGCGCTACCGTATCGACAAAAATGGCATCATTCATGGAGCGATCGGCAAAATTTCTTTTGAGCCAAATGCAATTAAAGAAAATTTAGAAGCGCTGATTGCTGACCTGCAGAAAGGTAAGCCTTCTGCGGCCAAGGGTATTTACCTGAAGAAGATGACGTTGTCATCAACTATGGGTCCCGGTCTGGTTCTGGATCAGTCCAGTCTGGATATTAAGTAAGTATCAGATTTCGGCAGTCTCTTATTAAATCTTAATTTGATAAGCGTACTGCCAACAGAGTTAGCGGGATGAAACTCTGAATGGCTTTGTGGTCTTGGCGAAAAGCTCTCCTGTTAGACGCTAGATGTCGAAGACCATCAAAGACCGTAGGTGAAAGTTGTTGCTGCTGTCGGGCTTTATGAGTCTGAGTGATAATTTTCTTAATTGGAATGTTGGGGTGTTTTGGAAAATTCACCGCAGCACAAAAGCCTACGCAGATGGTGGATTGGATTTGTTCACCTGACGGTGTGTGTATTGATCAGGACGATGGATAGGCACTTTTAAATTAACTGTTACAAATCCAGGAGTAAATCCAGTGGCATTAGGACTTGAAGACAAAAAAGCGATCGTAGCTGATGTCAACGAGGTTGCTGCTGAAGCTCTTTCACTGGTAATCGCAGATTCTCGCGGTTGTACAGTGGATGCAATGACTGGCTTGCGTAAGCAGGCCCGTGAAGCCAACGTAACCGTACGTGTTGTGCGGAACACTTTGGCCAAGCGTGCAGTGGAAGGAACTGAATTTGAATGCGCACAGGAGGCCTTTGTTGGTCCTTCCTTGTTAGCGTTTTCAATGGAAGATCCTGGTGCTGCAGCGCGCTTATTCAAAGACTTTGCCAAAGAGCATGAAGCCTTTGAAGTAAGAGCTTTAGCGGTAAGTGGTCAGCTGTTAGGTGCTGATTCTATTGATGTACTGGCTAAGTTGCCGACACGCGATCAGGCACTCTCGATGTTGATGAGTGTGATGAAAGCGCCGGTTACCAAGCTGGTTCAAACAATGGATGCGGTTCCAAGCAAGCTGGTACGTACCCTCGCAGCAGTTCGCGATCAAAAAGAAGCGGCATAAGCGGCAATTTTATTGTCAGTTATGCGGCTTAACTAAAAGTTTGGCTATCGTATAACACCGATAGCTATCAGTTTAAATTACAGGAGAGAGAAAATGGCTCTGTCTAAAGACGATATTTTAAATGCAATCGCTGAAATGAGCGTAATGGAAGTTGTTGAGCTCATCGAAGCAATGGAAGAGAAGTTTGGCGTAACTGCTGCTGCGGCTGTTGCTGTTGCTGCGCCAGCTGCTGGCGGTGACGCTGGTGCTGCTGTTGAAGAACAAACAGAGTTTGATGTTGTTCTGACTGCTGCAGGCGAGAAGAAAGTTAACGTTATCAAAGCGGTCCGTGCCATCACTGGTCTGGGTCTGAAAGAAGCGAAAGCGATGGTTGATGGTGCGCCTTCAACTGTTAAAGAAGCCGCTTCTAAAGACGACGCTGAAGACGCTAAAAAGCAGCTTGAAGAAGCTGGCGCATCTGTCGAGCTTAAGTAAGTTCGGAGTTGCAACGCGCTTTGTTGAACAGCCCCACCGATCAAATTATCTGGTGGGGTTTTAACCAAAGTGCTGGGCTGATGGGAAAATCCATGGATTTATCCCCTCGGCCTTTTTCTGTTTATAGGTTTTTTGTCAGCTGTTATTGAAAGCGTTTTGGTAAACGCTAATAGAAAACCGAAAGATGCATGTTGCTGCCACCGGCAGTCAATGCAAAGAAAGCCTGATTTCAGGAGTGTGATGATCTCTATCTCGCCTGGATATGGATCGGAAACGTAAGCTGGGGAGCGCTAATGGCCTACTCGTATACAGAGAAAAAACGTATCCGCAAGGATTTCGGTAAGATGTCCCATGTTATGGACGTGCCGTACTTGTTGGCAATACAGTTAGATTCGTACAAAAAATTCACCCAAGACAATAGCACCATCGGCAAGCGCGACGACATTGGTCTGCACGCAGCTTTCAAGTCGGTGTTTCCTATTGTCAGCTATTCCGGCAGTGCTGCGCTGGAGTATGTGGATTACGCACTGGGTGCACCTGCCTTTGATGTAGCAGAATGTCAGCTACGCGGTGTGACCTACGCTGTTCCTCTGCGGGTTAAGGTCCGGTTGATCATTTACGATAAAGAGTCAGCCAACAAAACAATTAAAGATATCAAAGAACAGGAAGTCTATATGGGTGAAATCCCATTGATGACTGAAAATGGTACCTTCGTTATCAACGGTACCGAGCGAGTGATTGTTTCCCAGTTGCACCGTTCGCCAGGCGTGTTTTTTGATCACGACAAAGGCAAGACACACTCTTCAGGTAAATTACTGTATTCAGCCCGGGTTATTCCCTACCGTGGTTCCTGGTTGGATTTTGAATTCGATCCTAAAGATATGGTTTACGTACGTATCGATCGTCGTCGTAAACTGCCAGCCACGATTCTATTGCGTGCCCTGGGCTACAGTTCAGAAGAAATTCTGGATATGTTCTATGACACCAGCGAATTTAAAGTCGACAAAGATGGCAACTTAGCCATGACGCTGATCCCTGAGCGCCTTCGTGGTGAGGTCGCCTCCTTCGATATCGTTAGTAAAGCGGGTTCGGTTATTGTCGAGTCGGGTCGTCGTATTACTGCGCGTCATATTCGTCAAATCGAAAAAGAAAAGCAAAAGACGCTGGAAGTTCCCGCTGATTATATTTTAGGCCGCTCGCTGGCTAAAAACGTGGTTGATGAGAAGACCGGCGAAATTCTGGTGGAATGTAACACTGAGCTGACTGAAGAAATTCTCGAGCAGTTGGCAGAGTCTGGTGTGACCACTATTGAAACGCTCTACACTAACGACCTGGATTGTGGTCCATTTATCAGCGATACCCTACGTATTGATCCTTCGCGGAATGAGCTGGAAGCGCTGGTAGAAATCTACCGCATGATGCGTCCTGGTGAGCCACCAACAAAAGAATCAGCAGAAAACCTGTTTCAAAACCTGTTCTTCTCTCCCGAGCGTTATGACCTGTCAAATGTTGGTCGGATGAAGTTCAACCGTCGTCTGGGTCGTGAAGAAGTGACGGGTGAAGGTATCCTGAGCAATGAAGATATCGTCGATGTGCTGAAAACATTGGTTGCTATTCGCAACGGTAAGGGTGTGGTGGATGATATTGATCACCTCGGTAACCGTCGTGTTCGCTCGGTTGGTGAAATGGCTGAAAACCAGTTCCGTGTCGGTCTGGTTCGTGTTGAACGGGCAGTTAAAGAGCGCCTTTCCATGGCGGAAAGCGAAGGTCTGATGCCACAGGACATGATCAATGCCAAGCCTGTTGCGGCTGCGGTTAAAGAGTTCTTTGGCTCTTCGCAATTGTCACAGTTTATGGATCAGAACAACCCGCTGTCTGAAATTACGCACAAACGCCGTGTGTCGGCTTTAGGGCCAGGTGGTTTAACACGCGAACGCGCAGGTTTTGAGGTGCGCGATGTACACCCGACGCATTACGGTCGTGTCTGTCCTATCGAGACACCGGAAGGTCCAAACATTGGCTTGATTAACTCGCTGGCGACCTATGCCCGCACTAACGACTACGGCTTCCTGGAAAGCCCATTTCGTAAAGTGGTAAACGGCAAGGCAACGGATGAGATTGAGTACCTGTCAGCGATTAACGAATCGGGTTATGTTATTGCTCAGGCCTCCGCCAAGCTGGATAAAAACAATCAGCTGGCTGATGACCTGGTAGCTGTTCGCTACCAGAATGAATTTACCGTTAAGGCGCCAGAAGAAGTCAACTATATGGATGTATCACCTAAACAGGTGGTCTCTGTAGCGGCAGCATTGATTCCGTTCCTTGAGCACGATGATGCTAACCGCGCGTTGATGGGTTCAAACATGCAGCGTCAGGCTGTGCCCACACTGATCGCGGAAAAACCGCTGGTCGGAACCGGTATGGAGCGTTATGTCGCCTCCGACTCGGGTGTATGTGAAGTGGCACGCCGCGGCGGTGTAGTTGATACTGTGGATTCAGGCCGAATTGTCGTTCGAGTGAATGATCGTGAAGTAGAGGTGGGTCAGCCACCGGTTGACATTTACAACCTCACTAAATACACCCGTTCTAACCAGAATACCTGTATCAATCAGCGTCCGATTGTGAAGGCTGGTGATACGATTCAGCGTGGTGATATTCTCGCTGACGGCCCCTCAATCGACTTGGGTGAATTGGCGCTGGGGCAGAATATGCGTATCGCTTTTATGCCCTGGAACGGTTATAACTTTGAGGATTCGATCCTTGTTTCTGAGCGTGTAGTTAAAGAAGATCGCTTTACTACCATTCATATTCAGGAACTGACTTGTATCGCGCGTGATACCAAACTGGGTTCAGAGGAAGTTACCTCGGATATTCCCAACGTGGGTGAAGGTGCGCTGAGCAAGCTGGACGAATCCGGTATTGTTTATATCGGCGCTGAAGTTGCGGCTGGCGACATTCTGGTAGGTAAGGTAACGCCAAAAGGTGAAACCCAACTGACGCCGGAAGAGAAGCTGCTGCGTGCAATCTTCGGTGAGAAAGCCTCCGACGTTAAAGATACCTCGCTGCGTGTACCTTCTTCAGTGAAAGGTACCGTTATCGATGTGCAGGTTTTTACCCGTGATGGATTGGATAAAGACCAGCGTGCACTTGAGATCGAAAAATCTCAAATGGACCAATACCGCAAAGATCTTAACGAAGAGTATCGCATCCTTGAAGGGGCGACTTTTGCCCTGTTACGCAATTCCTTGATGGGGCAATCCGTTGTCAGTGGTGCTGGCATCAAAAAAGGCACCACCGTCACTGATGAGTTGCTGGACGGCCTGGATAAAGACCAGTGGTTCAAACTACGCTTTGCCGATGATGCGATTAACGCCCAATTGGAATCAGCTGATAGCCAGTTGGTTGAGCAAAAAGTACAGTTGGAAGCACGCTTCGAAGACAAAAAACGCAAACTGCAGAGCGGCGATGATCTGGCACCAGGTGTGCTGAAAATCGTTAAGGTTTACCTTGCCATCAAGCGCCGGATTCAGCCCGGTGACAAGATGGCCGGTCGTCACGGTAACAAAGGGGTAATCTCCGTTATCATGCCGGTTGAAGATATGCCTTACAATGAGCAGGGTGAGCCGGTTGATATCGTGCTTAACCCTCTCGGTGTACCTTCGCGGATGAACGTAGGTCAGATTCTTGAAACCCACCTGGGGCTTGCAGCCAAAGGACTGGGCGAAAAGATTGATGCCATGTTACAGCAGCAGCGCAAAGTGGCCGAAATACGTGACTTCCTGGAAAAAATCTACAACGGTGACGGTGGTCGCAAGGAAGATCTGAAATCCTTTAGTGACGAAGAAGTCCTTGAGATGGCCAATAACCTGCGCGGCGGTGTGCCAATGGCGACGCAGGTGTTTGATGGTGCTTCGGAAACCGAAGTGAAAAACCTGCTGACGCTGGCTGACCTGCCAGATAGTGGTCAGATGCAATTGTACGATGGTCGTACTGGCGAAGCCTTTGATCGCCCCACGACTGTTGGGTATATGTACATGCTGAAGCTGAACCACTTGGTAGACGATAAGATGCACGCGCGTTCTACCGGTTCTTACAGCTTGGTTACACAGCAGCCGTTGGGTGGTAAAGCCCAATTTGGTGGCCAACGTTTCGGTGAGATGGAAGTGTGGGCGCTGGAAGCATACGGCGCTGCCTACACCTTGCAGGAAATGCTGACCGTTAAGTCGGATGATGTTGCCGGTCGGACCAAGATGTACAAAAACATCGTTGATGGTGATCAGCGGATGGAACCCGGTATGCCGGAATCGTTCAACGTGTTGTTGAAGGAGATTCGATCTCTGGGCATCAATATGGAACTGGATACTGAGTAAAGGCGCATAGTTTGGAGGTATAGCTAAGTTGACAGCCTGGCTAAAAGGCTTAGCTACAAGATAGAAACCATCGACTATTCATAATGTACGATTATGTAGAGCTGCAAGCCAAAAGCGGCAGCTCTGTATAACGGAGGAACGGCGTGAAAGACTTATTAAATTTATTGAAGCAGGGCCAAAACGAAGAGTTTGACTCGATCCGCATTGGTCTGGCCTCTCCGGAGATGATCCGCTCCTGGTCTTATGGTGAAGTTAAAAAGCCCGAGACCATCAATTACCGTACGTTCAAGCCAGAGCGTGATGGTCTGTTCTGTGCCAAGATTTTTGGTCCGGTAAAAGATTACGAGTGTCTTTGCGGAAAATACAAGCGCTTAAAGCACCGCGGTGTTATCTGTGAAAAATGTGGTGTTGAAGTTGCGTTGGCCAAAGTGCGTCGTGAGCGCATGGGTCATATTGAACTGGCAAGCCCGGTTGCCCATATCTGGTTCCTGAAATCATTGCCCTCCCGCATTGGTTTGTTGTTGGATATGACCTTGCGTGATATCGAGCGCATTCTGTACTTCGAATCCTATGTTGTGATCGATCCAGGTATGACCACGCTGGAGCGTGGCCAGATGCTGACCGATGAGCAGTACTTTGAAGCTATGGAAGAATTTGGCGATGACTTCGAAGCGATGATGGGTGCAGAAGCTGTTCAGCGCCTGATGCAGGACATCGATATCGATACTGAAGTGAATGAGCTGCGTGAAGAAATCCCAGCGACCAATTCCGAAACCAAAATCAAAAAATTGTCCAAGCGACTGAAACTGCTGGAGGCTTTACAGTCTTCCGGCAACAAAGCTGAGTGGATGATTCTAAACGCGCTGCCGGTATTACCGCCAGATTTGCGACCGCTGGTACCGCTGGACGGTGGCCGTTTTGCAACCTCTGATTTGAATGACCTGTACCGCCGTGTTATTAACCGTAACAACCGCTTAAAAAGACTGTTAGACCTGAATGCGCCAGATATTATTGTGCGCAATGAAAAGCGTATGCTGCAGGAATCAGTTGACGCACTGTTAGATAATGGACGTCGTGGTCGTGCCATTACCGGATCTAACAAGCGTCCCCTGAAATCACTGGCTGATATGATCAAAGGTAAGCAGGGTCGTTTCCGTCAGAACCTATTGGGTAAGCGTGTTGATTACTCAGGCCGTTCGGTTATCGTGGTTGGCCCAACCCTTAAGTTGCACCAGTGTGGTCTGCCGAAGAAAATGGCGCTGGAATTATTCAAGCCCTTTATATTCGGTAAGCTGGAAGCCCGTGGTTTGGCGACAACAATCAAAGCCGCGAAGAAAATGGTTGAGCGCGAACCACCGGAGGTTTGGGATATTCTCGCCGAAGTAATCCGCGAGCACCCGGTTATGTTGAACCGTGCGCCTACGCTTCACCGTTTGGGTATTCAGGCCTTTGAGCCAGTGCTGATTGAAGGTAAAGCAATTCAGCTACACCCGCTGGTGTGTGCGGCTTATAACGCTGACTTTGACGGGGACCAGATGGCGGTACACGTACCTCTGACCCTGGAAGCCCAGCTCGAAGCCCGTGCGTTAATGATGTCGACCAACAACATTCTGTCTCCTGCGAACGGCGAACCAATTATTGTGCCTTCTCAGGATGTGGTATTAGGTCTGTACTGGATGACGCGCTCGCGCATCAATGCGCCCGGTGAGGGTATGGTATTTGCCGGTGTAGATGAAGTGCACCGTGCCTACAATACTCGCAAAGCGCATCTGCAAGCACGCATTAAATGTCGTATTACCCAATCAGTTGTTAATGATGCGACTGGTGAGTTGGAAACAACGACTTCCATCGTTGATACAACCGTTGGTCGGGTCATTCTGTGGCAGAGCGTGCCAGAGGGGCTGCCCTTTGAACTGGTTAACCAGAACATGGTTAAAAAGGCCATCTCACGTGTTCTTAATGAGTGTTACCGTAAGGTAGGCCTGAAGGCGACGGTTATTTTTGCTGACCAGCTAATGTATACCGGTTTCGCCTATTCAACCCGTTCAGGTGCATCGATAGGTGTTAACGACTTTGAAATCCCCGCGGCGAAAGCGGATATAGTTGGCAGTGCCGAAGAAGAAGTTAAAGAAATTGAAAAGCAGTATGCCTCGGGTCTGGTAACCCAGGGTGAGAAATACAACAAAGTTATCGATATCTGGTCGCGTGCCAACGACCTGGTCTCCAAGTCGATGATGGAAGGTATTTCAAAAGAAACCGTGATTAACCGCGATGGCGAGGAAGAAGAGCAAGCCTCCTTTAACTCAGTCTACATCTACGCCGACTCCGGTGCGCGGGGCTCCCCTGCACAGATTCGTCAGTTGGCCGGTATGCGTGGCCTGATGGCCAAGCCCGACGGCTCGATCATCGAAACGCCTATCGTGGCTAACTTCCGTGAAGGCTTGAACATTCTTCAGTACTTTATTTCGACCCACGGTGCTCGTAAAGGTCTGGCGGATACCGCATTGAAAACGGCTAACTCCGGTTATCTGACACGTCGTCTGGTTGACGTGGCACAGGATCTGGTGGTGACTGAGAAAGATTGTGGCACCTCTGAAGGCCTGTTGATGTACCCCGTTATCGAAGGTGGTGACATCATCGAAACACTGGGCGACCGGGTGCTGGGTCGTATCGTGGCGGAAGATGTTATCAATCCCGATACCAATGATGTCGCCTTCCCTGCGGGGCATATGATTGATGAGCAAGGCGTTATCGATCTTGAAGGTATGGGGATCGATGAAGTTAAAGTGCGCTCGCCCATCACCTGTGAAACGCGCCATGGTCTCTGTTCTACCTGCTATGGTCGTGATCTGGCTCGTGGCCACGAAGTTAACGTGGGCGAAGCCGTTGGTGTTATTGCGGCGCAGTCTATCGGTGAGCCGGGCACCCAGTTAACCATGCGTACTTTCCACATCGGTGGTGCGGCTTCACGGGCAACAGCGGTTGATAGTGTTCAGGTAAAACAGGACGGTATGGTACGCCTGCTCAACGTTAAACTGGCTGAGCGAGCTGATGGAAATTTTGTTGCAGTCAGTCGTTCAGGTGAAGTGGCCATTGCTGATTTTAATGGCCGTGAGCGCGAGCGCTATAAGCTGCCTTACGGTGCGATTATCAAAGTGGCCGATCACAGCAAAGTTGAAGCTGGCCATGTGGTTGCCAGTTGGGATCCACACACTCACCCGATCATCACTGAAGTTGCCGGTAAGGTTAAGCTCAGTGGTATGGAGGAAGGCATCAGTGTTAAGCGTCAAACTGATGAGCTGACCGGCCTGACTTCGATCTCTGTAATCGATCCGACTGAGCGTCCATCGGCAGGTAAGGATATTCGTCCGGCGGTAACGCTGGTTGACGAAAGTGGTAAAGAGTTGTGTCTGGCAGGTACCAATGTACCTGCACACTACTTCCTGCCAGCGAACGCAACGGTTGCTTTGACCGATGACGAGCATGTAGGCATCGGTGATGTTATTGCCCGTATTCCGCAGGAAAGCTCGAAGACACGGGATATTACCGGTGGTCTGCCACGGGTAGCCGACCTGTTTGAAGCACGTAAACCAAAAGAGCCTGCGATTCTGGCAGAGATTTCCGGTACCGTGAGCTTTGGTAAAGAAACCAAGGGCAAGCGTCGTCTGGTAATCACCCCGACAGATGGTTCAACCTATAACGGCGCTGACCACTATGAGTCGCTGATTCACAAGTGGCGTACGCTGAGCGTGTTTGAAGGTGAGCACGTTGAGAAGGGGGAAATTGTTTCTGAAGGTCCGTTGAGTCCGCATGACATACTGCGCCTCAAAGGTGTAGAACATTTGGCTCGCTACATCACCAATGAGATCCAGGATGTTTACCGTCTGCAGGGTGTAAAAATCAACGATAAGCACATCGAAGTTATTTGTCGTCAGATGCTGCGTAAAGTTGAAATTTCCGCCTCTGGCGACTCAACCCTGATCAAGGGTGAGCAGGTGGAATTCAACCATGTGCTGGAAGAGAATGAGCGTTTAGCGGCTGGCAGTAAAATTCCGGCTACCTTCGAGCGTATGCTGCTGGGTATCACCAAGGCATCACTGGCAACAGAGTCCTTCATCTCCGCGGCTTCGTTCCAGGAGACAACTCGAGTACTGACCGAAGCAGCCGTAACTGGCAAGCGGGATTACCTTCGAGGCCTGAAGGAAAATGTTGTTGTTGGGCGTTTGATTCCTGCCGGTACCGGTTTGGCTTATCACGCAGATCGTAAGCGTCGTAAGGAAGAAGAGCTGGTTGCTAATGAAGAAATGACGGTAAGTGCTGCTGATATTGAAGCTGCGCTGACTGAGGCCCTCAAGGACGAGGGTTAATCTAAACAGGTGGTGATCAAGTTCGTGCAAGCGTTCCAGGTCACTACCGTTAAGAATTCGGCTGCCAGTGTTAACTGGCAGTTGACTAGCCAGGAGTGGGTCTATAGAATTCGCGCTCCTGTTTTTAACGGATAGTCATTGCTTGCAGTGACCATTCCTGCCGCCGCAGGCACTGCTTCTAACGGATTTATTCAACTTTGTTGAAAATAAATCCTGCCTTAGCGGACGCTTACAGTGGTTATAAAGCGGTTTAATTTAAATATTGGAGTTTGTTTAATGGCAACGATCAACCAGTTGGTTCGTAAGCCGAGAAAACGTAAGGTTCAAAAAAGCGATGTACCTGCTCTGCAGGCCTGTCCGCAGCGTCGTGGTGTGTGCACCCGTGTTTACACTACAACGCCGAAGAAACCAAACTCTGCTCTGCGTAAAGTCTGTCGTGTGCGTTTGACCAACGGTTATGAAGTAACTTCATACATCGGTGGTGAAGGTCACAACTTGCAAGAGCACAGCGTTGTGTTGATTCGCGGTGGTCGTGTTAAGGATTTGCCTGGTGTGCGTTACCACACTGTTCGTGGCAGCCTGGATACGTCTGGCGTAGCTGATCGTAAGCAAGGTCGCTCCAAATATGGTGCCAAGCGTCCTAAGTAAGCTATTGATAGTGTTAATATTGATAGTGCGCACAGGACGTTTACGTTTTAGCGGTTCAAAACTGTTATAAAAAGCCGGTACAGCTTATAAAACCCGTACACAACATTCACCTTAGTAAGGCCAAACCCCTGCTAACCCTCTCGTCCTCCCTCTTTTGGACATTGGCAAAACAGTGTTTGGATAACCTGAAGAAATAGGGCTATTACAATGCCAAGAAGAAGAGTCGTCGCGAAACGCGAGATCCTGCCTGATCCTAAATTCGGCAATCTCACGCTCGCAAAGTTTATGAACCACGTAATGGTTAGTGGTAAAAAATCAGTTGCAGAAAGTATCGTTTACGGTGCGCTGGATATCGTAAAAGACCGTCTCAACAAAGATCCAATAGAAGCTTTTGACGAAGCGCTGGAAAACATTGCCCCTATGGTAGAGGTTAAATCTCGCCGTGTGGGTGGTGCAACTTACCAGGTGCCTGTTGAAGTTCGTCCTTCCCGTCGTGCGGCACTTGCCATGCGTTGGTTAGTAGAATATTCGCGCGGCCGTGGTGAGAAATCTATGCGTCAGCGTCTTGCCGGTGAAATCATCGATGCGTCTCAGGGCAAAGGCTCTGCGGTTAAAAAACGTGAAGATGTGCACCGTATGGCTGAAGCCAATAAAGCGTTCTCGCACTACCGTTTCTAATCGATACGATTCTGCATTACGTTTTCGACTGTCTGAGGGATTAATAAGTGGCACGCAAGACACCTATAGCTCGTTACCGAAATATCGGTATCTGTGCGCATGTAGATGCGGGTAAAACCACAACTACCGAGCGTGTGCTGTTCTATACCGGTCTGTCCCACAAGATCGGTGAGGTTCATGATGGCGCGGCCACTATGGACTGGATGGAACAGGAGCAGGAGCGCGGTATTACCATTACGTCTGCTGCAACCACTTGTTTCTGGGCGGGCATGCAGCAGCAGTTTGAGCAACACCGCATCAACATCATTGATACGCCTGGGCACGTTGACTTCACCATTGAGGTTGAGCGTTCCCTGCGGGTGCTGGATGGTGCGGTGGTGGTTCTGTGTGGCTCCTCAGGCGTGCAACCGCAGACTGAGACAGTCTGGCGCCAAGCCAATAAATACGAAGTGCCGCGTCTGGTTTTTGTCAATAAAATGGACAGGGCTGGCGCCAGCTTCAAGAAAGTTATCGATCAGCTTAAGAAACGTCTGGGTGCTAATGCAGTTCCCCTGCAAATGACCATTGGTTCAGAAGATGAATTCCGGGGTGTGGTTGATCTTATCAAGATGAAAGCCATTATCTGGAATGAAGCTGATCAGGGCATGACCTTCAACTATGAAGAGATTCCCGCGGATTTGCTTGAGGATTGTCAGGCGATGCGCGAAGAGTTGGTTGAGGCCGCGGCCGAAGCCAATGATGAATTGATGAATAAATATCTGGAAGGTGAAGAGCTTTCAGAAGAGGAAATCAAAGCCGGGATTCGCGCTCGAACCCTGGCTAATGAAATTATCCCGGTACTGGGTGGGTCGGCCTTTAAAAACAAAGGCGTCCAGGCAATGTTGGATGCGGTGATTGAGTACATGCCGTCGCCGACTGAGGTCAAGGCGATTGAGGGTACTCTTGATGATGCCGACGCCACGCCCGCTACGCGTGAAGCTGACGACAAGGCGCCCTTTGCGGCGCTAGCCTTTAAGATCGCCACCGATCCCTTTGTGGGTACGTTGACCTTCTTTCGGGTCTATTCCGGCAAACTCGAGAGTGGAACGGCTGTCTACAACTCGGTTAAGCAGAAAAAAGAGCGCGTTGGGCGAATGGTTCAGATGCACTCCAATGATCGCCAGGAAATTAAAGAAGTGTTGGCTGGCGATATCGCGGCCGCGATTGGTCTCAAAGACGTGACCACTGGTGATACGCTGTGTGATGAGAATAATCGCATCATTCTTGAGCGGATGGAGTTTCCCGAGCCAGTTATTTCGGTAGCGGTTGAGCCTAGATCCAAGCCTGACCAGGAGCGCATGGGTGTGGCCCTGGGTAAACTGGCACAGGAAGATCCCTCCTTCCGTGTGAAAACCGATGAAGAGACCGGGCAGACCATTATTTCAGGGATGGGTGAATTGCATCTCGACATTCTTGTTGATCGTATGCGTCGCGAATTTAATGTTGAGGCAAATATCGGTAAGCCGCAGGTGGCCTACCGCGAAGCGATCACCAATATCTGTGAGATCGAAGGCAAGTTTGTTCGTCAATCTGGTGGTCGCGGTCAATACGGCCACGTTTGGGTTAAGTTTGAACCCGGTGCTGACGAAAATGCCGAAGGTCTGGAGTTTGTGAATGAAATTGTAGGCGGTACCGTTCCCAGGGAATATATCCCTGCGGTTGAAAAAGGTATTGCCGAGCAAATGCAAAACGGTGTGCTGGCGGGTTACCCTTTACTGGGTCTGAAAGCGACACTGTATGACGGCTCTTTCCACGATGTCGACTCTAATGAAATGGCTTTTAAAGTCGCCGCATCAATGGCGACGAAAAAATTAGCCGAGCACGGCGGTGCGCAATTGCTTGAGCCGATCATGAAGGTGGAAGTAGTAACACCGGAAGAAAATATGGGCGACGTGGTTGGTGACTTGAACCGACGTCGCGGAATGATATTGGGCATGGACGAGAATTCTTCGGGCAAAGTGATCGACGCCGAAGTCCCACTGGGTGAAATGTTTGGTTACGCGACTGATTTGCGCTCTGCAACTCAGGGGCGTGCCACATTTACTATGGAGTTTGAAAAGTATTCACCGGCTCCTAATAATGTTGCGGAAGAAATTATCGCAAAAGGTAGAGGTTAAGATTCGGCGATTGGGGGAGCGCTCTACTGGTGCTGTTGCAATCAAAAGATGACAACCGTGGTTAACATTCTTTTTAACAATTGACGAGGTAATTAGCTGTGGCTAAGGAAAAATTTGAACGCACGAAACCACACGTCAACGTTGGTACTATCGGACACGTTGACCATGGTAAAACCACATTAACAGCGGCGCTGACCCGTGTAGCGTCTGAAGTATTTGGTGGTTCAGCTGTTGCATTTGACAACATCGACAACGCCCCTGAAGAGCGTGAGCGTGGTATCACGATTGCGACGTCACACGTTGAGTACGACACCACAAATCGTCACTACGCGCACGTCGACTGTCCTGGACACGCTGACTACGTTAAGAACATGATCACCGGTGCCGCCCAGATGGACGGAGCGATCCTGGTGTGTGGTGCGACTGACGGCCCTATGCCGCAGACACGTGAGCACATCCTGCTGTCTCGTCAGGTTGGTGTACCTTACATCGTCGTTTTCCTGAACAAGGCCGACCTGCTGGCTGAAGATTGTGGCGGTGCGGGCTCAGAAGAATATCAGGAAATGCTGGAGCTGGTTGAGATGGAGCTGCGTGAGCTGCTGGATCAATACGAATTCCCAGGCGACGACACGCCAATCATCCCGGGTTCTGCGCTGATGGCGTTGAACGGTGAAGATGACAACGAGCTGGGCACCACAGCGGTTAAGAAACTGCTGGAAACTCTGGACAGCTACATCCCTGAGCCAGAGCGTGCCATCGATGGTGCTTTCATCATGCCAATCGAAGACGTATTCTCGATCTCTGGTCGTGGTACGGTAGTCACCGGTCGTGTTGAGCGCGGTATCATCAACAC
>CBFIDJ010000044.1:0-19110 GCA_965661375.1 Oceanicoccus sp.
TTCGTTCAGCACGGATTGCTCTTCTTCATTGAGTCCCGCATAGATGTCGCCAGTACCTCCGGGAGCAGCGGCTGCGGCGATAGCATCACGCTTCTCCTGGGGTATCGCCATAGTGTAATGCGCTTGCCACAGGAACGAGTGGTATTGGGAATCGACGCTGGTGCCGGTGCACTGCGCTTGCACTCCGTCCCATACCCCAACCGTGTTCTCCGCCGCCGCCTGCGCAACCACACCGCCGCCACTACAACCCCAAAAGTAGTTGTAGATCTTGTCGCTGTTGTCATAGTGCTTATTGGCATAGGTGTTGGCCACCTTGGTCATGGCAGCCTCGTGGCGATGGCTCGCCACCGCATTGGGTGTGCTGGCACTCATCCAGATGATGGAAAACGCACCGTTGGTAAACGCCATCCGGTTATCGACGGCGCCACCCCCGGCCGGGTGCTGTTGCAGGAAGGAACGGTTCTGCCAGTATTCCTTTGCCGGAAAGCGGAGGACGTAATCTTGCCGAAACGTGGTCGGGCTCTGGCGCACGTTGGGTGGCAGCGTCTCCGGTGTGTTCGTCGCCGGGAAGTAGCCGGTCACCTCGGTGTAAGGAATCAAAGCCCCATCCGGAACCTGAAAGGTCAACTGCTCCGTCTTGGTAATGACAAACGTGTCTTCGTTGTAAACCGGATCAATGCACGTTGCATCGATAAATAGCTGGGGCTCAACACCAGTATCAATATTCATCTGTGTCCCTGAGGCGAACTGGCACTCGGCCGCCGGCTCCTTCGACATGGCAGCAACAGGACTTGCTAACACCGCGGACATAAGAGTACTCACTGCCAGCATGCTGCCAGCCCCCATCAAGCGCTTCATCCCGCGCGTAATGGCGGTATGTTCAGAGCTCGGCTCTATAATCGGCTTCTCTCTAACTTGGAATAATTTCATACGACTTACCTCCTGACCCCTGACTTAATTATTGAATGTATTATTTGACCACGACCCGTGCCCGACCAAGATTTTGCACTCGCGCATGGGCATCCTCAGTATCGCCAGCTCGGTGCTGTGCTACCCTCAGCACGGGAAAATAGGTGCCGGGTCTGGTGTAACGATGATTGGCCTTGACCGTAATATCCCCAGGTTTTATCTCCGACAGTTCTGCCGGGATAAAATCTCCGGTTCCCAAAAAATCCCACTCCACCTGCACTATAGTTCCCGTGTTAGGTGGCACGTCGATGTACCCGGTGAAGCTGACCTGATCCCCAGTTTTCACTTCAGCGCGCGCTCCGCCGCCAGCCTCAAGGCGAACCAGCGGTTGAATACCGGCTCGCTCGGCAGCACTGGCTTTCAGAACAACCTGCGCCCCATCAAGCGTGTACTGACTCTGCTTCGGTGGCTCCACACCCTTTTCTACCCAGGCAGCCAGATCAAGCATGGTTTGCTCAAGAGCACCTCGAAATGAAACTAAATGTGCCTGTCGCTCTTTGGACGATACCCCGGGCTTTCCCGTCACATCCATGCCGTGATCGGCATGATCAATATAGTTAAGGCGATAGCGATCACTATTGCCAGCCTTTTCAATTAACCGCTTATACCAGTCTGCCTGCCAAGGGAAAGCGTCGATATCCATCATCGTCTGGACGCCGATCATTTTGCCGTGGAACTCGCCATTGGGCACCGAGCCAGCACCATAGAAGGTTGATGCCAGGCCCACCAGCATTTTCCGCTGAGGGTATATAGGCTTACCTTTGCTGTCTACAAACTGATCCCACGCCGCCATATGCGGAAAGTGCTGAGGCAATTCGTCCGGCAGATATGGATGGGGTGCAGAGTGCTTGGCATAACGCGCCATATCGGGGACCTGATGGCGATGATAGGTTTGCAGAGCAAGATAATCACGGTTAGAAAAACTGACATTATCGCCCGGCTTGAGTTTGCTGCCATCGCCATAAAGCACGAAGGTTCCAGGCATTGCCTGTGATAGCACGGATAACTGCGATCCAGCCGCAGCACCAGTGTTAATGGCCATCGTGGCACCCGCCAGCTGACCGACTGGTGGTTGTTTGAATCCTACAACCCACATGGGCGGTACCGCCAAGCGCTTATTCTGATTGGGCGCAGGCTGAATAAAGCTCACCTCTGTGTGGCCCCCAACCACTGCTTTGGCAACGGAGCCATAAGGGTCGTCGTGACCCAGATAACCTTCAACATTCCAATAGTCGTTAAAATATTCGGGATCGATCAGCGATACGTATTCTGCAACCAACCTCAGGGGGCCCACATTCAAGCTCTTGTAATCGAACCAACCACGCATGGGAAAACCCAGCTTGGTGGCCTCCTCTAACGCTTCACGTTGTTCCTGGTTGAGTGAGGCATAGGGATCACCGCTACCACCGGGAGCTATCGCATCAAGAATCTCCGGAAATTTGTTGACGCCACCATCGCGCAATATGCGAAGCGCATGAATACGAACGGTAAAGACATTGGGAGTTGCCACCCAAGTACCCATTATGAACGGCACACCACCATCCCAAACGGAAGTGTTCTGCATACTCGCATAAATTTGGTAAGCCCCTCCGCTACCCCCGGAAATATACCCATAGGGACGATGCTCGTGATAGACATCCTGTGCCACGCTGCGCGAAAATTTAGCGGCCGCCGCGTTAACCCGATAACCACTAACGGAAGGATCCAACCCCTGGATTGGCCCTGCCGTCGCGGTGCGTACCGCATCCTTTCCGCCCATATTGGTCTGCACCAAATAAGCACCGTTACTAAGCGCAAAACTCACGTATTCCTCACCCGCGTTCTCACTCACAATCAGCTGGTGGGTATATTGAAAAAAGCGACCTTGGTAATTATCCAGCGGAAAATAAAATGAAAAACGGGCATCGGTATTCTCAAAATGGCCGGTTACATATCGATGTGGAACTGGTTCCTTCCGCTCTTCGTTAACCTCAATTACCGGACTGGAAAACCTCGGATCCACGCAACCCTCCGTAATATACATGGGCTCTCCTGAGCACTCTGCAGATGTGGGTGGTGATTTCGACATACCGAGTGCGAGTGGCGCCTGCCCGACCAGAAATGCTATCGCTGCCAGAATAGCTGTGGCCTTCGCATTTCCCGCCAAAGGATAGCGAGTGAAAAAAGTACGGGGATCTTTCAACCAGGCGACAAAATTTGGTTTAAGCATTTTATTCTCCATAATTGTTTCTTCGAAGCACAAACCTCAAGAATTTTTAGCAACCACGCTCAATATAAGCTTAACCTCCGCCAAAGTTATAGCGAACGCTTAGCCCCACTTCTCTGGGTGCGGTATAACTGGTGGCGTAGTAACCAGAAGGGCCAAAATTGGTTTGCACGGCACCGGGCGACTGGACTTCGGAGAAAGAACGAGACAGAACCTCTCCAGTATTCAGTGCATTCTTCACCACCAGTGATACATCCCATGCCCCGGTCGCATCTCTTACACCGAGGTAGAGGTTGAGCAAGCTGTACGAGTCGACAGTGAAGTCGACGTTCTGACGGTCATTGGAGGGGTAATAATTGAGCAAGCCTCTGATATAGGTTTCCAGGTTATTGCTCAGCCCAAGGGAGTACTCGGATTGCAAGTTGGCATTCCATTTCGGCGCCCGTGAAACCGAAGCATCGGATTTACAGAGTGCAATCACAGTGCCCGCCGGGAACGAAGCCGCAGTAACGTCGCCGAGATCAGGGGTACCATCAAAGTTCGAATCCCGACAGGGAATCTCATCGTCATCTATGTGACCATCGGCATAGCTCATAGCACCGGAAAAACTCCAGTTAGGTGTGATGGCAAATGACCCTTGCACGTCGATCCCATCCACGATCGCATCGGCATTGACTGTCCAGGAGCGAGTTGAAACGGAGGGCACGGCAACCCCGTTATCAGAGAGATAAGGTGCCGCCTGAGTTCTGGTGATAAGCCCGTCAAATTGCTGGTGGAAAAGCGCCACATCCAGAGTTGCGCGACCATCGAGCCAGGCCGACTTAAAACCCACCTCAAAGGAGCGGGACTCTTCCGGGTCAACTACCGACAGCTCATTTAGCAGCGGGTTGTTGGAGGCATTATTGAGTTCAGCGGAGACATCAAGGCCCAGCCGCCAGGCGCTGCCTACGCTGGCATAAACCATCAGATCGTCGTTAACGTGGTGGGAAAGTGAAACGTTATACACAAAAGGATCTTCATCATCCGAAGGAAACTGAAGCGTCTGAAACGGGCCCGGTGTGACCCCCAGTAGTGGCGTTGGAATATCGCAAGTGCCTGGGTAAGTGCTGCCGAGACCCGCCGCCGCACAGGAGGGCAACCCCAGAAGCCCGGGTGGCAGTGCGGCGAGGGCCGAGCCTAATTCGACAGCTACGGGCCCATCATTTTCGGCATGTATCTGGCGCCCGCCAATGGTGAGTTCGGTACGATCACTCAAGTGCCAGGTCAGATTGGCGAAGTATGAGGTCTCCCGCCGCACTTCATGGAGTGTCGCTTTTGTTTCAAGCAAGTAACGAGGGTCGTAGGCAGTCGGATCGGGCGCCGCAAAGGGGAACCCAAAGGCACCTGGTAAAAAATCTGCTGGCTGAGTCAACGAACTGATGATCTCGGTCTTGGCATAGAAGGCACCCACCGTATAGTCGAATTTGCCCCACAGCGGCTCTGTGGATGACAATCTCAATTCGTGGGTATCCCAGGTATTCTCGTTAGGCCGGACCAGATAAACCTCTGAATCAGGCAATAGATTACCTCGGTCCAGTGGCTGGACATCCTCGTCATCCTTATTAGAGTCGGACCCCACGTAACTGAGTTCATGGCCACCGAAACGCCAATTGATATGCCCCACCAGCATCTCGTGATCCTGATAAACGCGAGACGGCTCATCAGTTATCGCTAAGCGGTCGGCGCTTTTGATGGCCGGACCATTGAACCCAGCCCCTGGCCCGGCGACTGACTGGAAAAAGACCTGATCCACGTCCAGGCTCTGGTAGAAAAGTGTAGCGTCGATATTTTCCGTGGGTTCGAAGCGAATACTGATTCGGCCACCCTTGGTTTCCAGCTCTGGATCCGTATTGCTATTGACACTTTTTACACCACCCAGGTCATCCTCCTCGATAATAGCCGCGATGCGAACAGCCAGTTTATCGGCAATCAAAGGCACGTTGATTGCACCCTGCAAATTAGTGCCATCCCGGTTAGTGGCGTTGGCCGAAACATAGCCCTCTACCGCTGACAAATTGGGCCTTGCGGTGGTGACAGTAATTGCCCCGGAGGGTGCAGACCGGCCGCGTAAAGTGCCCTGAGGCCCTCTCAATACTTCGATTTGCTGAATATCAAACAAGGACTTAAACAGGAAGTTCGACTCTACCAGAGCATCATTCATGTAAAACTCAACCGTGGCAGTGGTTCTGCTCTCCGGCTGAAAGGTTATCCCCCGCAGGGAGGCACGCGAAAGTACCCCCTCGCTGGAAAGACTCAGTCCAGGTACGGTGGATTCAATATCTTCAAACTGAAGCAGATTCAGTTCTTTAATTGCTTCGGCAGTGACCGCGTTAACCACCACCGGGATATCCCGCAGGCTTTCATCCCGTCGGCGGGCGGTGACGACAATCTCTTCAAGGGTGTAGCGTGGCTCTTCAGTGTCGCTGGACTGTGCTGTTGCAGAACCGGCAGCCAGCATTGAGATCGCCAGCGCAAGAGTAGAAACAGCAAATGGAACGGTGGGCTTCATAAATCCCCCTTAATATTATTGTTATGCGGCTATTATTTTATCTCAGAGCTTGTGACCCGCATTTTCCACAAGACACCCGTGCCGAGAAGAGTCCTATACCACAAACTTTACACCGTATAACCAATCGACCATACACTGTATAACAATTAAGCTATACGCCGTAAAGTTAAATTTAGGATAATTAGCCTTTACCTAAACAAGGCACGCCTGCGATCTGATTATGCGATTCACACGCTAGACGAGGGCCACGTACTCTTTGGCACCACCTTGAGGTGAAAGCACACAGAAGAACTGAGTCAGTATATTAAGGGCTGCGGCGGGGCATGACCTCGTAGCGATAACCGTCGGGATCATCTACGAAAAAAATGCCGCGAGCGGAGAGTGCATTAGGTTTGAAGCCGGCAGATTTAAGCCGTGCTGCCGTTGCCGCCGGGTCCTGAACCACCAGCATAATCCGACTCAGGCCATTGCCCAGCGTCAATGGTTGAGTATTTGATGCGATGTCCGCACTTCGCTGGCGCAGTAAAACGAATGGCGAGGACTGCTGTTTGTTACTGGTGATCGTCGCGCCCGGCCCCGGCTTTCCGGGCAGACGCGTCCCAACTTCAAGCCCGAGCCCCTCGACATAAAACTTCAACGACTGCTCGAGATCAGTGACCATCAGTACAGGGCCTGCAATTTCTACCTGAGATGGTACGACTTGTTCTTGCGCGACCGACAGGGCACTCATACCGATTAGTGCCATAAAGATAACGATAAATTTTTTCATTTTATATCCACCAAAAAAAGAGTCCGGTTCCGTTAGATCACTACTTAGACCACAACAGTGCCTGTCTGTGTTTATTCTTGGAGTCCAGCAACGCCCCCTTCAGCTATTCTGTCAGAAGGGTTAATTATTGAAAGGCAAGAAGATGTATAACCAGCCTTACCACGCACTTTAAAAATAAGCGTTTAATTAACGTAGGGTGAAGGTTTACACGACCAATTCTCAGCTTCATACACAGCGCCTGGCGTTTTTATTTTCGATTGATCGACTACAGCTATATTCGGATAAGGGCAAACAAGAAAGTCGCGCGATAGAACCGTTGACACAGGAACTTTGGCCCCGGCTTCCTCCTCTCCTGCCCTGCTGTCAAGGCGGGGGAATAGCGTTCGAACACGGTCAGCGCCACGATGCATCACCAATCCCTCAGGGTCCTTGTCGTTCTCAACCCAATCAATCAACGCCTCGAGCATAACATCGGTACCATCGGACGGCCCGGTCCCCCCTCCACAATGCCCCCAGCCTGGAACCTGATAAAGCTTAGCCATACCGTCGACACGCTCAGCGCCATAATTGTTGGTCAAAATGTTAAAGTAATTCTCCATGCCCACATGCGGGAAAGCTGGATCACCGACACCGACATAGAAGATTGCCTTGCCCCCGGCTTGCTCAAACCCATCCACATTATGATGGGTTTCCAGCGGGCTGTCCCCGGCCTTTCGCTGCTCGATATAAATTTTTTCAACCTCTGCTTCCGTCAGCGGCTGTTTGACAATGTCGCGGTCTGGTTGATTGAGATAAGTCTGCGCCCACCCCTGCAGGATTTTATAGGCAAGCGACAGACTAGCGTCACCCCATGTTCCGGGCTCCGGTGGCGTCCATGGCGGAGGTTTACTGCCAAGATAAGTCGCCCAGCTTCGAATGTTGGAGATCGGTGATGCCGAATCCCGCAAAATATTTTGTAAACTGGTGGCCGCCGGTTGCGACAGACAATTCGCTTGATTTGTGCTTTCACAGACGAGCGTACTGAAGTCGAACTCGCACTGCCGCGTATCCTGAATAAGATTATCCTTCGCGCCGTCAGCAGCATCGCAAGCCTCCAGAACCTTTTCGTCGGCAAACAGAAGTGTCTCTGGAGAAAGCCACGCGCCGGGTTCCCGAAGCGATTCCCGGACCATGGCGTTGAAGGTACGAACTGTGCCTTCTTTTTGGGGATCCGGGTGCGGCCCTCCCACCCATCCAAGCAGGACGCCATCGTAATCTTCCGGGTGAACCTGAATCGCTTTCATACCCATATCGCCGCCTCCAGAACAACCCGTGTGGTAGCGATACATTTCTGAGACCCCGTAATAGGCTTTGGTCAATGCTTGTGCAACAACAGTACTCACATGTGCGCCACGATGAGCATTATCCAGCGCCATTGCCGGATTATTTGAAAAGCTCCAGTCGGCTATACCCGGGTGCCCTTTATCCGTTCCGGCCGTGGCATAACCAGCCGCAACGCGGGGAGCGAAGCTCTCATCATCTGGAACTTTTCCACCGCCAGAACCACCAACCCCGATAAAATAAAACCGGTTATTCCAGCTTTTTTTCTTCGGCAGCTGCAAACCAAAGCCCACTTTATTGGGGCCTGGGTTATCCGTAATGGTATACCCCACAACTTTACAGTGCGGGACCGGATCCTGTTTTAATTCTGCGGAGACGACAATGGAGTCTTTGGGTGCGGCAACCTGTAAACTTGTCACCTTACAGGCTTCTGTTTCCACACTATTAACCTCCCCGCTATTAACTGTGATTGAAAAAGTGATAATGGATATCAAGACATTCAGTCTTATCAACAAATACGATTGTTTTAGCGTCAGGCGTTTCATTATTTTCCCTCGTATCTAAAATGAGTAGCTCCCGTTAAGCCGAGCTTTATTTTCAAAGCCGCTAGAAGCGACGACTGGACAAACGATAGAAACTTTGATTTCTTGCCCTTGGAAAGAGGACTATCACAACTTTTTACCCCGTAAGAAGGTTCAGAGTAAACGATTAAATAAAGCGCTGCTACAGCCTTAAACGGTGGGGTGTAGTGTTTTCGTTTCTATGACATCACTGCAGATCAACTCAACCAGCATGTCAGAAAACGCCCTGGCAATGCTTTACCGGCAACCCACCCTCCAGTGTGCCCTAACTGCAGCTGTTGGCCCAAACCTCCTAAATCCTTCTATAATAAGAGTTTTTGCGGCTGATCAAGCTCTATTGAGCACCCGTAAAGCCAATAAACAGGGGACGGAGTGACAGCATTTACGCCTGAGAATACGCTTGAGAAAGTTACGCCTGACAAAGCGACTCAAATTTCCAAACCGATAGTGGCCGCGGGTTTTATTGTCGGATTATTGTTAAGTTTTGGGGTTCTGAGTGGTGACGATGCCGGACGAGTAAATTTACTCTACCTGCTGTTGATCTTCCTGTTTATTCCGGTTGCCAGCGTTATCATTTCCCTGCTGTCCTTAATTAAAGGTAAAGGTATTAATTTTGCGCGGCTGATGAGCCACTTACCAATGTGGTCTAATGGCCAGCAACGTTACTTGCACAAACTACGGCAAATGCACCTCGATAAACAGTGGTGTTTTTTACAAAGCCAGGCCGCCGCATTAGCTTATGCCGCCGCCGGTTTATTGGTATTGATTTTGTTACTGCTGACCACCGATATTAACTTTGTCTGGCGCAGCACGTTATTGGAAGCCGATCAATTACTGCCGTTACTTAAGCTAATTGCCACCCCCTGGCAATTCTGGAATACGGCACAACCCAGCCTTGAACTATTGCAATTCACTCAGGATTCCCGACTGACCCAAAGTTACCAGGACACCACCGCCTTTGGACAATGGTGGCGCTTTATTCTGGCTACCCAATTGTTGTACGCCTTTCTGTTACGTGGTCTGTTATTGGCCGCCGGAAAGCTCTGGATTCAACACGGTGTGAAAAGCGATGTTGAACTAAAGCTCTCGCAGCAACTTAACCAACATCCACGGCAAACATCGCATCAAACGGCGCTCGCGCCGATAACGGATGCATTACCGGTTAACTTTGCACTGACTAACTGGGCTGGATTTGATTCCGATTTGCTTGCTCGTTTTCAGTGGACTCCGGAGCAATACTTGCCCGCAAGCCCGATTGCCGATGAAGCAGTATTATCGCAAGCTGAAAAGTTCTCAGGGGATCAACTACTCTTAGTCAAATCCTGGGAACCCCCGATGGGAGAACTTCAGGACTACATGCAGCATGGTCAGGGTTTATTGTTTCCCATTAATCTTGTGCATAATCATCTCACCGCACCGGAGGCCAAACACCTTGAGGAATGGCAGCGATTTGTGAACACTTTAACTGACTGGAAAATTTATCTCCCTACTGACTGGATACAAGCTGATGAGTCGTAACTCCCATGCGGCGTTTGCAGTTGTTGGTCATCCGAACAAAGGCAAATCATCCATCGTCGCAACCTTATCTCACAATGATAACATTGAGATTTCGAGTCGCAGCGGAACCACTACCGAAGCCGCCAGCTACCAGATAGAAACCGCCCACGGTCGATACGAACTGATTGATACACCCGGCTTCCAACGCCCGGTAAAAGTACTGCAATGGTTAAAGCAACATAGTAGCAGTGCCAGTGATCGTGCCCGCACAGTCGCCGCCTTCATTGATGACCCCGAAAACCAACACAAATTTCCCGATGAAATTGCCTTGCTAAGGCCGATCGTTGAAGGTTCTGCGATCCTTTATGTCGTCGACGGCTCCCGGCCCTACGGTTCCGAATACGAAGCAGAAATGGAAATTTTACGCTGGACGGGTCGACCTTCAATGGCACTTATCAACCCGATTGAAAATGCCGACTATATCCTGGAATGGGAAAGTGCGTTGGCACAGTATTTTAAATCGGTGCGTGTGTTTAACCCGATGAAAGCTGATTTCGAGAAGCAGGTTGAATTGCTGCAAACCTTCTCTCACCTCAATCCCGACTGGGCACCATTGCTTAATGCGATAACGCGTGACCTGAAAGACAAACGACTTCAACAACAACGCGACAGTGCCATTATTCTTGCGCGGCTGGTCGATGATTTATGCCAGTATCAACAATGCCAGAAAGTCTTGACTCGCAATCAGGCAAAACAGGTTCAACCTTTACTGGAAGAACAATACAAACAGTGGATGAAACAACGGGAAGAAAAAGCCGTTGCAGAATTACTGGCCAATTACGCACACTTCCAAACTCAAATCAACCTAGACCAATTTGATTTACCACCCGATCTGTTTGACTGTGATGAATGGTTTGCCTGGGGCCTGAATAAAAAACAGTTGTTATCAGCCGCAGCACTAGCCGGCGCCGTCAGTGGTGCCGCGGCTGACCTGGCTGTCGCCGGACACAGCCTCATGATAGGCGCTATCGGCGGCGGCCTGATTGGCGCTGGCAGCGCCTGGTTTGGTGCTGACAAATTAGTGGAGATAAAACTCAAAGGGCTACCGTTAGGCGGGTACAACGCCAGCATTGGCCCAATAAAAAATCGAAACTTTCCCTACGTGGTAATTGGCCGCTTTATCCATTTATACCGACAAATTGCTGAATTAAACCACGCCAATCGACAGGCTCTGAATTTCCAAGCGAGGGATTTCCAGGCAACGGATTTCCAGGACAAAGTAGACACGCTGAAAAAATCCGATCAAAAAAGTTTGCACAAAGCCTGCGAGCAATTGGTCAAACAAAAACCGGTTGATAATTTGGACTCATTGCTATTACCACTATTTGATCTCAGTTAATCCTTATTAACCCACCTCGCGGAGTCAGCCCTTAATCTCAACCACTGTATCCTTGGTGACCGGTTTGCCAGCATCCTCTGCCGGTTTCAGCATGGCTATCAGGGTCATGGCGATCACAACCATCACAATGAATCCGCCAAAAGCCGGTACATAACTCCCATAGTAGTCATGTACCGAGCCAATCACTCGCAGGAAGACGATAGCCAGGGGGTTGGTAATCACCATCATCACGCCCATGACGGTACCGAAGCTCCTGGGGCCAAAAAGCCAGGAGATCATCGTCGTCCAGACCGGGAACACGCCACCCACTGCCACCCCCAGAAGCGCAACAGAACCGAGTAACAGTTCAAAAGAAGGCTGACTCATATAAACCGTGAGAATGCCAATATTTGAGCATGCAACGAAAAAAAACAGCCATCTTAAATCGACCTTATCTGCCAGGTAACCTACGATTATTTTTCCGCCGATGGCAGAGAAGGTTTTCACCGAAGCCAGAAGTGCAGCCGTTCCTATATCGAAACCCAGATCCTGAAAATGCGGCACCTGAGAAGCTAGCAGAGCTTGGTCACTCGCCTGCATAAGGCCTATCCCAATTGATAAAAGCCAGAAATTGCGATTGCGGAACAGTTCCTTATAGGTCCACAAGCGCCCCTGCTGTTCGTGTTGCTCAACCGACGTTTCAGCATCAGGAAATTCGTGTTGGTAACCACGCTCATCGCCGGCCGGACGGTTGCGGATGACCAGGATAGCCATCAACAAAAAGCCAACCATGGCTATCGCGCCAATCTGAAATAAGGCCATGCGCCAGCCAAAGGTTTCGATGAGAAATGCAGTCAATGGCTGAGACAGAATGCCCCCCACAGAGGTACTGAGCGCCAACGTGCCCAGCGCTCGCCCACGCCGCTTGCTGAACCAGCGCACCACTACGGTGTTAGCCCCCAATACACCACAGGCCGCATAACCAAAGGTCAGCGGAACCGTTAACAAAAAAAGCATAAGCCACAGAGAATCAGTTCGGGACACCAGCATGAGTGCTCCACCGAATGCCACGCCACCGGCTATCATAATGTGACGAGCTGAAAACCTGTCCATCAGCCGGCCGACAATAGGCGACATAAAAATGGCCCCAAGCTGTAGAGCAATCATGCCATTGTTGGCATTAGCTCGTGAGAGATCGAACTCTTCGCTGACGGGTACGACAAACAACCCAAACACGTAAACGGTAAAACCCAGCGCCATCGCCGCACAGAGAAATGATCCGGCCCATACTTTCCATCCCGGATATATCGATAAAACACGGTCAATTACCGTCATAGCACACCACCCTCTAAACACAAAAATATTGAATATCAGCGAAGGCTGCACACTGGCCCTCACACATAACAGGATTACACCGGGACTATCCTCAGCCGCTACTGAACAGGAGCGCACCTGAAGACCGCAGATTTGATGGCCCGAAAGCTTTTAGCTCTTGGTAGCTTTTATTTCTTGGCAGTTTTGCCTTTTGCCGCCACATAACCAGCCATTATAAGCACTCCCTACGCGTTTATCGAAACTACAAAATCTTATCTACATTTAAGGTAAGGTTCAGCTTCGCCTGTGAGACTGTTCGGTTTATCATGATTTTTTGTGGATAAACGACCAAACCAAAGAAGCTATAATGAAGGGGTAAGCCAAATGAATAATGGACCAACAATAAACAGACGTGGCATATTTGCTGCTAGCGGCTGGCGGTGGTTAAAAGCGGCGACCGCGGTTTTCACCGTGCTGTTAGCTGCCGCCACACTGGGAGGCTGCACAAGCAGTGACCACGGCCAGGAGCCTGGCTCCACACTTACCTCAGCGGAGCCAGGGTCCAAGCTCACCAATGCTGAAACAGCAACGAAACCAGCCGCCGATGCACCGATTCAACCGGCATCAGTTTCTGTCGATTTTAGCGCCCCGCAAGGTGAACTTGTACGCACAGAACGGTTCAACACCTGGGACAACGGTGACCCGGTACCGGAACTGCGCGCTGATGATGTCGCTTTCCTGAACGAACAGGGCCTGCACGGCGACATGTTTCGTATTGGCTTTGGCATTGACGGTCTCTGTGAGTCCATGTCCACAGGCGCCGGGTGCGTGGGACAAGAAAGCGTTCCTCTCTGTAATGTCGAAACCAACAGCTGCGATTTCTCGTCGATAGCTGACTGGCTCAATGATATCAGTGCCGGCACCGACTCTCTCGTGGTGCATTTAACTCCTGAAACTGATATTGAACATAAGCGTTCGCCTGCTGACATCAAGCCAATGCTCAAGCTAACCATCAGAGAGTTAAAGCGAGAATTCCCCAAGCTCAAGTATATCGAAGCGATGAACGAACCCGACTGGGTGTTCCACGGCGCCCAGATCTACCGTCGCCAGCAACCCCTGCTGCAACCGGAAGAGGTCTACGCCTATTATGTGCCGTTCTACCAGGCGGTAAACGAGGTCAATGCCGAGCTGCCCGAAGCGGAGCGTATCAAGGTTGGCGGCTCAGGCTTCACCGGCATGACCGAAACCTGGATGACAGCCTTTCTCGACGGCTATGCAGCCGATAACAACCCTGGCAAACGTCTGGATTTCATCTCCTACCACGGCTACGGCGAGTTCAGCGACGACTTTAAAGACTATCGCCCCTATAAAACCGACCCAAGCGCTGTCAGTACACAGCGTGCACGTCTTGATCAATGGCTGCAGGAACGTGATATCGCCGCGGGCATTCCAGTTCTGTTGACCGAAACCGGTATCTACCCAGGCCCGTCATTTGACGAAAAAGACCCTAGCAAGAATGACTATCTTCGTCAGGCAGCAGGCCTGGCATCGCTGCACTACTGGTGGGCTGAGCAGGCTGAGTTCTACCCGTTCAACTGGGTCGTTCGCCACGGTTCCCAGGGCCGTAAGGACCAGCTCATGACCCGTACCCCGGAGGGCCCGCTTGCCGACACCTTCTCACCCTACGGCAACATGCTGTTGATGCAGTCCAAAATGAAGGACACCAAAGTGAAAGCGTTCTCAGATTCGCTAAAAGACGGCCATGGTATCTATGCGGTTGCGTCGATGGATGAGTCCGGCGCCTCGGTCATGGTCTGGAACTACCAGCACATTAACAAAGGCCGTTTCAAAACCACCATCAACTTGTCCAGTCTGCCGTCAACACTCAGTGACGGCCCGGTTCGCCTGACACAGTACAGAATCGACCAATCGACCAGTAATTACTGGGCTGATCCCAAAAAGGCCAATTTGCAACAGGTTGGCGAGCTTGAGGTGACCCCTGGGAAGACTTACAGCGACACAGTCGAACTGGAGCCGAACGCAATTTACCTGCTTCTTCTAGAGCCGACTGAGTAGAACTGACAGGCTAGAACTGAGCGATCAGTAGTAAAGCCATCACAGGCCGGCCTTATGGCCGGCCGCATGACTCCATTAAGACAGCCATTAGTTAACACCCGGATCGAGTAGTTCAATCCAATACCGTCGGTGCCAGCTTCACCAAATCCTCCGCTAACAAAACTTCCGTCAGGTCTCTGGCCATTTCGTTGAGCCGGGCCGCTTTTTCCGCATATGTCGCAAAAGGTGGCGGTAGCCCTTTACCATTCACCACAGCCCCATACGGTAAAGGCTGAGACCTAGGTCGCTGGCGCCGTTTCGAGCTCCGGTTCCGGTTGTGGTCCTTCCGGTTTTATCATCGCCACCAGTACTATTGAAAGCGCCATTGCCCCCATAAACACAATGAAGCCGGGAACATAGCTGCCGGTGGAGTCGTAGATCTCACCAATGATGCGGATCGCCACGATCGCCATTCCCTTGGTGACGATGGTCATCGCGCCCATTACCGTGCCGTAGTTCCTGGTGCCGAAAATCCATGCCAGCATGGTGCTCCAGACGGGAAAAACACCACCAATGGCGATGCCGAAGAGGGTCGCGAGGGTCAGCAGCAGCCAGTAGCCGGGCTGGGCGAGGTAGACACATTGCAAGGCAATGTGGGCGAGGGCCACACCGTAAAAAATGTAGCGCAGATCGACCTTGTCGGCCAGGTAGCCGATCAGGAGCTTGCCGCAAATCGCGGACATAGTCATACAGGAGACGATGAAAGCCGCGGCTTGGACGTCGATACCCAATCCCTGAAAATAGGGGATATTGGCGGTCACCATGGCTTGGTCGCTACCCAGCATCAGACCGATGGCGAGGGTCAGGCACCAGAAGTTGCGGTTGCCGAACAATTCCCCGTAGGTCCAGGTCTGCTGTCTTTCCTCCTTTTCCCGCTCTTTTTCCTTTTCGGCTTCGGCAGCATGATCGGCACTGCTGGTATCGGCGACATTGAACTCCAGGTTGTATCCCGGCTCCGTTCCCTTGGGGAAATTGCGAACGACCAGAAGAGTCATCAGAGCAACGGCGCAGAGGGTGATGGAACCGTTGATCAGCAGGGCGCCACGCCAGCCGAAATTTTCCAGCATGGCGGCAGTGAAGGGGGCGAAGAAAAACCCGCCAGCGGAGGTAGATACCGCCATGATCCCGAGCGCCGTGCCGCGCCGGCGCTTGAACCAGCGCACGATGACGGTGTTGACCGCCAAGGTGCCGCAGGAAGCGTAGCCGTAGGCCATGGGCAGCAAGATAATCAGCAACATTAGCAGCTTGGACTCGATCAGCGTCAGGCTCACCAATCCACAGGCGTAACTGATGCCGCCGGAGAGGATTACCAACCGGGCGGAAAAGCGATCAAGCAGTCGCCCTACAAGAGGCGACATCAGCGCCACTCCCAGTAACAGGGCAATAAACCCATTGTTTATATTGGCCCGACTGATGCCGAACTCCTCAGTCACGGGTAACACGAAGAGACCGAAGGTGTAAGACGATGTGCCGACCACCACCGCAGCGCAGAAAAAGAGGCCGGCATGTACCAGCCACCCCGAGTAGAACCTGTTTGGTAATTTACTCACTTAAACCTCGCGATTTTTTCTTTTAGGTTTGAAAATATTATTGTCTAACTGGTCTTACACCGGCTGATCCGGTTCCTCAATGTACGCTCCAGACTGCCGAAAGTGCTGCCAAATTTGGTGGGTGCATGCCCTCATCACTGTATGAACATAACGGTCAATTTTACATTGCGGGGTACCTTACTATTAGCTGACTTCGATATCGAGAAATACCCACTAGACACAGCCATTATCCTGTTACTGAAGAACGCGTTGTGTGGGCGAGCGACAACTCGGTCACTCCAAACTGCAGCGGGAGGGATCTACTCCACTGTTTGCGCGACGTTCCAGAACTCAGCCTGCTTCGGCATCAAGCAGTTCAATCCAATGCCGCACAGGAACATCGGCCCTGCTCGCAAGGTGTAATTGACAGCCGATATTAGCGGTGACAATCTGATCTGGCCGCTCAATCGTCAGCGCCTTCAGCTTGTTATCGAGTAATTGTTGGCTCAGTTTAGGCTGCAATAGCGAGTAAGTACCGGCCGAGCCACAGCAAAGATGATTGTCTTTGGTGTTGACCAACTCAACTCCGGCACGTTGCAGCACCGTCTCCATGGCACCATTGAGACCCAGTGCATGCTGCAGAGTACAGGGACAGTGAACGGCCGTTTTACCCCCTACTGTCGGTGCCAGTTTCGCCAAATCCTCCGCTAGCAAAACTTCCGTCAGGTCTCTGGCCATTTCGCTGACCCGCGTCGCTTTTTCCGCATATAGGGCATCGTTTCGCAGCAGCTGTCCGTAATCTTTCACCATTGCCCCACAGCCCGAGGCGCTGACCACAATGGCTTCGGCACCATCTTCAATGGCAGGCCACCAGGCATCGATATTGCGGCGCATAAAATCCAGGCCTTCGCGGTGTTCAGCCTGGTGGTAACTGATGGCACCGCAACAGCCAGCGTCGGCGGCTTCTGTCAGTGTAATTCCCAGTTTGTCCAGCACCCGCGCGGCAATGGCATTGGTATTTGGGGTAGCGGCGGACTGCACACAACCCGGCAGGGCCAGCATGCAACGTGGGTGCGAACTAACTGGCCACCTCATCAACGGCTGGGTGGCGGGCACTTTAGCTTTGATAGCTGCGGGCAACAATGGCCGAAACCACTGCCCCAATCGCAGTATGGGTTTGAAGCGAGCCGGGAAGGGTAGAATTTTTCGCAATGCCCAACGTTTTAATTGCTCTACACCAGACCTCGGCAATTGCTCTTCCATGATGTTGCGACCGATATCAGCCAATACGCCGTACCGCACACCCGAGGGACAGGTGGTTTCACAACTGCGGCAGGTAAGGCAACGGTCCAGGTGAACCCGGGATTTATCGCTAATATCGCCGGTTTCCAGCATCTGCTTAATCAGATAGATACGACCACGGGGCCCGTCACGCTCGTCACCCAGTTCCTGATACGTGGGGCAAGTGGCATTACAGAAGCCACAATGTACACAGGAACGAAGTACTGTTTCGGCTTCCTCAACATCGGCACGGTTGGCGTATTTGGGGTGAATTCGAGTTTGCATAGCGAGGCTCACATCCAACTGTATAGTCGGCCAGGGTTGAAAACCCCCACCGGATCAAAGGCTTCTTTTAGGCGCTGGTGTAGCTGTTGAACCAGCGGCGACGGCGTTGCAAATACGTCACTGGTTCTGTCGCCGTGGCGAAACAGTGAAACCTGACCTCCAGCTTGAGCGGCTTCCTGCTCCAGTACAGCGCGATCTGCTGCAGCGCGCAGCCAGCGCTGGGCACCGCCCCAATCGATCATCCAATGGGCGTCGGCTCGCCAGTGAGGTGCTGAGGAATTAATGGAGAAACGCCACAGGGGCTCTGCATCGGCAAAGAAGGCCTGCCGCTGATCTCTCAGGGAGAGCCAGAAATCCTTATCCTTGTCCTGTTCCAGCACCTCCCCTCCCCACAGTTTGACCGTACCCTTTACTGCGGCAGATACGCCAGCCAGACGCAGATACAAGCGCCCTGCCTGCCAGCAGGCTCCTGCCAGCGGCCGCGCCTGTCCGGCCAGTTCGTTCATCCGTTGAATGGCCCGATCCGCCGATAGCTCCTGTATCAGGGTCAGGCTGGCGGCTGGCTTGGGCATTACCTTCAGACTAATTTCCGTTATCGCTCCCAGTGTTCCGAGGGCACCGGCCTGGGCGCGAGATACATCATAGCCCGCCACATTTTTCATCACCTGACCGCCAAAGCGCAGATGTTCACCCTGACCATTGATCAGTCGAATACCCAGTACGGCATCGCGCACCGAGCCCGTCCAGGGACGTGAAGGTCCCGACTGATTGCAGGCCAGAGTACCACCAAGAGTGCCGCCAAGAGTAACGTCCAGGGCACCGACTCCGCTAAACCGGGGCGGGTCAAAGGCCAGTCTCTGGCCCTGTTCTGCCAGCGTGTCTTCGATCTCCTGCAGCGGTGTTCCCGCACGGGCAGTCAAGACCAACTCTATCGGCTCGTAGCTGACAATGCCCCGGTGCTCGCTAAGGTCAAGCACGGCATCGGCGGTTACCTCTCGGCCCATAAAGCGCTTACTACCGGCACCTACAATCTCAAGCGTGGTTCCGCTGGCGCGGGCTTGATTGACCTGTTCGACCAGAGCCTGGGTTTTGTCACTCATGACCTTGACCCTCCGGTTGCCGACTGGCATCGATAGCCCGGTATTCCTGGCAGTTTTTTAACACCGGCACGCCCTTGCCGGGGTTGAGGGTACCCTTCGGGTCAAAGGCCGCCTTCAGCCGGTGAAACTGATCGATTTCGAGGGGATTGAATTGCACGCTCATCTGCCGTAGCTTCTCCACCCCGACACCGTGCTCGCCGGTAATACAGCCGCCTACT
>CBFIDJ010000045.1:0-18540 GCA_965661375.1 Oceanicoccus sp.
TCCTGTTACTGGTGTGAACTATCTGTTGCAAGGCTTTGACCTGATCACCCGACCCGGCCTGCGGCTGTTTGTCGTTATTCCACTGCTGATTAATATCGTGATTTTCGCGGTGTTGATTACCGCCACCTATAACCAGTTCAGCGACTGGATTAATGCTGTTATGGATTCGGTGCCAAGCTGGCTATCGTTTCTGGAATATATTTTATGGCCGCTGGCGATTTTGCTGATTCTCACGGTAGTGATGTACAGCTTTAGTGTGCTCGCTAATCTGATCGCCTCGCCCTTTAATGCCCTGCTGGCAGAAAAAGTGGAGGAGTTGCTAACCGGCCAGGAAGTGCCCGGCTTTGAAACCATTGGCAAGGCGCTACTGTCTTTTCCGAAAAGCATTGGCCGGGAAATTGTCAAACTGCTGTATTACCTGCCGCTGGCGCTGGCTGTGCTGGTTATCAGTTTTATTCCTCTGATTAACGCCATCGCACCGGTGCTCTGGTTTATGCTCGGCAGCTGGATGATGGTAATTCAATACTGTGATTACCCCATGGATAATCACCAGCACAGTTTTACCACGATGAAAAAAGCCATTCGGGAACAGCGCCTGACCTCCGGGGGCTTTGGTGCGATTGTGATGCTCGGCACGATGATACCTGTGCTCAATTTTTTTATTATGCCAGCGGCAGTCTGTGGCGCGACCATCTACTGGGTTGAGGGACTGAAACAGAGTCAATCTGTAAGCACTATCCCCCCAGCAAAAAAATTACCGAGGGAGTAGGACGCTATTCAGAGCAAATAGAGCTGGAATGCTAGGCAAGTAACTCAGCCGGAGGTTGTACACAGGGTAGTTTGTTACCCAGCATTTCTTCCAGCGGGCCAAGCAGGAAAGCATCGTCTTCACAGGCAAAGCTGATTGATGTACCCAGCGCGCCCGCCCGACCGGTGCGACCGATGCGGTGCACATAATCTTCCGGGTCTTCTGGCAAGGTAAAGTTCACCACGTGGCTAATACCATCGACATGGATACCGCGACCCGCTACATCGGTGGCCACCAGGACCTTCAAATCACCGTCTTTAAAGCGCTGCAGGGTTTGTGAGCGCTTATTCTGCGGAATCTCCCCGGATAGAATACCACAGCGTATGCCCGCTTTACGCAGCCGCTCATAGAGGGTACGGGTCTGGTCGCGTCGATTGGCAAAGACGATAACGCTCTGCACTTCGGGCTGTTTGATAATATTTTTGAGCAGCGCATATTTTTCATCACTGGACACCAGATAGACCTTTTGATCGACGGTATCCGTAGCCACACTTTCCGGCTCGATTTCCAGCGAAAAAGGCTCGTAGGTCCACTGTTCGGTCAGGCTCAGCACATCGGGGGTGAAGGTTGCGCTGAATAACAAAGTCTGCCGATTTTCCCGCCGTGGCGTACTGCGAACGATGCGGCGCACCTGCGGAATAAAGCCCATATCCAGCATCCGGTCAGCTTCATCGATTACCAGAATCTCCACCTGATCCAGATACAAATCTTGTCGACTCTGAAAATCCAGCAAACGCCCGGGAGTTGCCACGACAATATCCACCAGCGCATTTTGTAACTGGTGCAGCTGCTTCTGGTAATCCATACCACCAATCAGGGTAGCAACGCTTAAATCGGTATATTTGGTCAGGAGTTTGGCATCTTCGCCTATTTGCACCACCAGCTCACGCGTGGGCGCGATCACCAAAGCGCGCGGCTCACCGGCATAACGCTCATCTTCAATAGGGTTGCTCAGTAAATCATTAATGATGGTAATCAAAAAGGCCGCGGTTTTACCAGTACCGGTCTGAGCCTTACCAATCGCATCTTGTCCCCGCAGGGTTTGCGGCAGGGTACCTGCCTGAATCGGAGAACAATACTCAAAACCCAGATCGGCTATGCCGTGCATCAAGCGATCATCCAGCCCGAGATCATGAAAACGGGTTTTACCTTCTATGGCTGGGACTTTGAACTCATCCACGGACCACTCTGCCGCTGCCGGTTTAGTAGCAGACTTGTCGTGATGATTGCGTCGGCGCGAATTGGACTTACCACCCTTTAAAGCGGAGCTGCTCTGCCCCTTGTCTTTATTAGACGGCGCTTTACTGGATTTTGGCTGTGCCGCGCTCCGAGCCTTGTCGGCCTGAGCGGGTTTAGGGGTATTAACAGCGGCAGGGTTGCTGCCACTGCTGTCGGATTTTTTCTTGCCAAATAACCTGCCAATCAATGCTTTAGTACTCTATTTTAAATGCTGCTATTAAATTCGGAGCGCATTCTAGCATTAATCACTTACAGATGATGAAATTTTACTCGCTTTCCGCTTTGGAGCCGCACAGGCTTCGCTGCAACCAATAGTCCACACTGGTATAACGACCACCACCAGTAAAAAATAGCGACAGCAGCATAATAAAGTAAGTAGCGGCAAACTCGATACCGTTATTCAGGATCACCAGAGAGCCTCGCCCAGTCAGCCAGTCATAATTGCCATATTCACGCAGAATATCCTTGGCCTTATCCAATCGCTCTACCGATTCCATCACTCGCTCATTGGCAAAGGGCGCACTGGCATCGGCAATGGCCTGCCAGCCATATTCCCAGTGCGAGGCAATAGCAGCCACCAACATAGTGATCATCAATGGAATCGATATCCAGCGCACGGCGAAACCCACCGCTAAAAAGATGGCACCCAGAATCTCCGTCCAACCCGCCAGAAAAGCCATCAGAGCAGGCAAGGGCAAACCCAGACCCCACTCGGCATTACCAAACCAGCTGACGATACTTTCGTAGGGCAACATGGTGGCAAAATCAATTTTATGTGTACCTGCCATCCATAAAATGGGCACTAAATAGAGGCGCAATAGCAAAGGCGCCAGCCCTTCAAACACACTGGCGCTGTTAAAAAACTGCCGTTGATAGCCCTCAAGCTGTGCAATCAATGATGTCATTCTTATTCTCCTTAGCTATCTTCATAATCTACGAGCTCTAACCAATACCCCTGCGGCCCCTGTTTTAAAGCTAACAATAGGACTATGGAAGGATTCAGAAGTTGCAGAATTTGAATGGGTAAGAATGTAAGGAGTTTACAAAAATGCCTTTAGCCACAGACCGGGCAAGTGGACACCTTTGGCACTTTCAATTTACGCCACTCCATCATGGCCGCATCAAACACCAATAGCTGCCCTGTTAGCGACTGACCAAAACCGGTCAGAACTTTTAGCGCCTCTAAAGCCTGCATCGAACCGATCACACCCACTAAAGGTGCCAGTACGCCATTTTCGGAACAGCTAAGGTCCTCATTACTGGCGTCATCAAACAGACAGCGATAGCAGGGACTTTCGGCCTGTCTTGAATCAAACACAATAATCTGCCCTTCGCTGCGAATCGCGGCCCCGGATACCAGCGGCTTTTTCATCTCGGCACAAGCCCGGTTGATGGCAAAGCGGGTAGTAAAGTTATCGCTGCAATCCAGTACGATATCCACCGCCGCCACGGCCTGCTTCAATGCCGGCCCTTCAAGTTTCTGATTCAGAATTTCAATCGTTACATCGGGGTTTAAGGACTTGACGGTATCATATACAGATTCGACTTTAGGGCGGTCAAGGTCCGCCATGCCGTGGGCAATCTGTCGCTGCAGATTAGACAATTCAACAGCGTCGTAATCCGCCAGTAGCAAAGTGCCGACGCCAGACGACGCCAGATACATAGCCGCAGGAGAACCCAGTCCGCCCATGCCAATAATCAGTGCGCGACTGGCCAGCAAACGCTCCTGCGCGGCATAATCGAACCCCTCCAGCATAATATGGCGGCTGTAACGCAGTAGCTGTTCATCGTTCATGGTGCCTCTCCGTTCATGGTGCCTTCGTTATCGCCCCCTTTGTCAGTGTCACCAAGCCAACAACCACCGGAAATGCGCTGATGTCCGGCCAGATCTTTATCGGTAAATACCCTCGAAAAACCCAGCTGTTGTAACAGGCCCCGAGCAACAGCCCCCTGCTGATAACCGTGCTCAAACACCAGCCAGCCCGCATGCTTTAAAAAAGCTGGCGACTGTTCCACAATTTTTTCAATATCCGCCAGCCCCTGCTTATCAGCAACCAGTGCAGAACGCGGTTCAAAACGAACATCACCTTTCGATAGATGCGGATCAATTTCATCTATATAGGGCGGGTTGCTGACAATCAAATCGAAACGCTGATTCTCAATGGCAGAGAACCAGTCAGACTGAAATACCCGCACATTAGACAATTTATAACGCCGACTATTTTTCTCAGCCAGCGCCACTGCCTGTTGCTGCACATCACAGGCGGAAATAGTCCAACCGGGCTGTTCGACTGCCAGCGCCAAAGCGATAGCACCGGTTCCTGTTCCCAGGTCCAGCACCACTGAATCGTCCTTACCCGCCATCAACTCCAACGCCTTTTCAACCAGTAATTCGGTTTCAGGACGAGGAATTAAGGTTGATTCATTCACCGCGAGGTCCAGCGTCCAGAAACCTCTCTCACCTAACAGATAGGCAATGGGCTCACCGTTTATGCGACGCTTAAGCAATAACCGAAATTGTTCCTCGGCAACCTCCGGCACTTCCGCATCGGGCCAGGCCTTACAAAAGCTGCGATTTTTTTGCAGACAATGACAGAGTAAAAGCTCCACATCTAAAGACGCAGTATCACTAACGTCCTTCAGCTTTTTTTTCATCTTTAATAGGTCGGCAACCGTGGCCATAGAAATTCTCGCTAAATTCTATTTCACCAAAGACTAAAGTCATCTTTAGTAATGCTGCCAAAACCCCAGCATTTATTCCGCCGCCATCGCCGCCAGCTGATCCGCCTGATATTCGTTGCGCAGTGGATCAATCACCTCGCCCAGCGCGCCTTCCATCACTTCACTCAATTTATACAGGGTTAAGTTTATTCGATGATCGGTGATACGACCCTGCGGATAATTATAGGTGCGAATCCGCTCCGAGCGATCACCACTGCCCACTAAATTGCGACGCTCTTCCGACTGTTCTTGCTGTTGCTGTTGTTGTATGCCGGTTAATATTTTCGACTGCAACAGCGACATCGCCCGCGCTTTATTTTTGTGCTGCGAGCGTTCGTCCTGACACTCCACCACGATTCCGGTCGGGAGATGCGTTATCCTAATGGCAGAGTCAGTTTTGTTAACGTGCTGGCCACCAGCACCGGAGGCTCTGAAGGTATCGACACGAATATCATTTTTATTGATTTCAACTTCATTGACACTGTCTACCTCCGGCATAACGGCCACCGTACAGGCAGAGGTATGCACCCGCCCCTGCGATTCGGTTTCCGGCACACGCTGCACGCGATGGGCACCGGACTCAAACTTCAGGTTGGCATAAACATCATGGCCAGAGACGCGGGCAATTAATTCTTTATAGCCGCCGTGCTCGCCCTCTCGCTCACTAATCACTTCAATTTTCCAACCTTGCCGCTCGGCATAACGTGAATACATTCTAAACAGATCGCCGGAGAAAATGGCTGCCTCGTCACCACCGGTTCCCGCGCGAACCTCCAGAAACACATTATTGGAATCGTTAGGATCGCGCGGCAGCAACAGTCGCTGCAATTCGATTTCTAACTGTTCTTTGCGATCTTCGGCGCCGCTGAGCTCATCCTGCGCCATTTCACGCATATCGGCATCGCCATCCTTTAACAGTGACTCAGCCTCTTCGATATCCTCCAGCGTCTGGCAATACGCTTCGTAGCACTTAACAACCGGCTCAACTTCTGAATACTCCTTAGACAAAGTACGAAACTTATTCTGGTCACCAATGACTTCGCCATCACTGAGCAACGCGCCCAGTTCTTCGTAACGATCGGCTAAATTATCCAGCTTATTAACAATAGATGCTTTCATAAATTGTGATTAACTCACTCCTGCACGTTTGGTTTGTTAGTATCAGGCGGCTTGTCTGACCGAGTTGTTCCAGCACCATTATCAATAGCACTATCAACCGACCCCAAACCAAATAATTCATGGGCCCAGCCGATCAATTCCTCGCGCCCCTCGATGCTGGCTTTTTTCATTTCTATGCTGGGTTTGTGTAAAAACTTGTTGGTTAAATTGCGCGCCAACTGGGCAAGCACCTGTTCAGCCTGTTCTCCCTTAGCCAGTAATCTAAGCGCTTTTTCCAACTCAATATCTCGGGTTTTTTCATACTGACTGCGATAGTTTTTCAGTGTTTCAACCACATCCAGTGATCGTAGTTGCTGCAAATAATTTTCAATGCCCTCGGCAATAATTTTATCGGCCTTGCGCGCCTCCGATTCCCGATTGCGCTTGTTTTCATCGACTATCTCAGTCAGGTCATCGACAGTATAAAGATAGATATCGTCCAGCTCACCAACCTGTTCCTCAATGTCGCGCGGTACGGCAATATCCACCATCAGGATCGGTCGGTGTTTGCGCAGTTTTAACGCGTGCTCTACCGCGCCCTTACCTAAAATGGGTAACTGACTACCTGTGGAGGAAATCACAATATCGACATGCACCAACTGTTCGGGTATTTCCGACAACAACACCGCCTCCGCACCAAAGTGACGGGCCAGTTCGCGCGCACGTCCCAGCGTTCGGTTGGCCACCACAATATCCTTGACACCGTTTTCCGATAAATGCCGTGCCACTAATTCCACGGTTTCACCCGCGCCAATCAACAGCGCCCGAGTGGTACTCAGATCAGAAAAAATATGGTGCGATAAATTGACAGCGGCATAGGCAACGGAGACCGGGTTCTCACCAATTGCCGTATCAGTGCGGACTTTCTTGGCGATGGAAAACACATGAGGGAAGATGCGCGAAAACTCACTGCCAATGGAACCGGCCTCCTGCGCGACCGAAAAGGCAGACTTCATCTGACCAAAAATTTGCGGTTCACCCAATACCATGGAGTCCAGACCACTGGCGACCTGAATCATATGATGCAGCGCTTCCTGATCCTGGTAGCAGTAATAACAACTTTTAAGATCCGCCAAGGGAATATGATGGTAGCCGCTCAACCAACCCAGCAGGGAAAGCTCACTTTCCGGGTTTTCAAAATGCTCATCGGGTACGATGGCAAAAACCTCGGTCCGGTTACAGGTCGACAGGATAGTGATTTCTGACACCGAGGTATCGTTCAAGGCATCCTGCAGCGCCTCGGTCATTTGCTCGGGGGCAAAAGCAACACGCTCACGCAGGGCAACCTGTGCCGATTTGTGATTTATACCTAATGCAATCAAGGCCATATAGCGGTCTTTCTGTCCCCGGAAGTCACTATCGACAAGACGTCCACAGCAACCCTTTAAAAATTAATAAACGATCAGCTTTCAAAAAAGCCGCCAATTCTAACAAGTTAGCACCAAAAAGTGGATGAATACTCCACCGGGTACTGAAATCCGGGAATTATTCTCAGCCTGAGGCTTAGCACTGACTACTGGGTAGTTATTAGGCTGAGCTTTATGTCATCATAGCGCCCCTGTAATAAGGATAGATGTAGTATGAAAAACAGCTCCCCGACCAGCACTGGTTTCCATTCGGTTTTTTTGCTGAGCCTGCTTACAGCGGTTCTTGTCGGCTGTGCCACGACACCGGAGGCTCCCGCACCGAACCCCGCTGAAGTCGCCGTCGAGGAGGTCAAAGAGGAAAAACAGGTCATCCCTACCCGGCCCTTTCCCGCCGATAGTTTTTACGACCTACTGGTCGCTGAATTTGCCGTCCGGCGCAGCCGCTATGACTTGGCTCTGGGTAATTATCTGCAACAGGCCCACCAGACCCGTGATCCCGGTGTTACCGCCCGCGCTACCCGGTTGGCTCAATTCCTTCGCGCCGATAATGCCACCCTCGATGCCGCCCAGCTCTGGGTGGAACTGGAGCCAGAAAATATCGAGGCCCAATATACCACCGCCACCATTCTGGCCAAGGGTGGCCGACCACTGGAAGCGATGGACCATATGGCTGAAGCACTAAAGCAGGGTGGCAAAACCAATTTTGCCGCCATTGCTGCCAGTGCGCTTGAGATGCCCGAGCTAACCCGCAATGCTATCGAACAAAAGCTGGACCAGCTATTACTCTCGCACCCCGACAATACCCAACTGCTGACTGCCAAAGCACTGTTACTGCAGCAGCGGGATGAAGAGGAAAAGGCCCTTACCACCATCCGCAAAGTGCTAACGCTGGACAATAAGGATTTACACGCCGTCGTTGTCGAGGCACGCCTGTTACAGCAGCTTAACCGCGATGACGAGGCCTTTGACCGGCTGGAAAAAGTCGTGCTGGTATTTCCCAATAACCGCCGCCTGCGCTTGCAATATGCTCGCCTGCTGATGAGCAAGGATATGAAAGCCGCCAAGGAGCAGTTTGAAATCCTGCTGGGCATGGCACCTGAAGATCCGGACTTACTGCTATCACTGGGGCTAATCAGCAAAGAAACCGGGCAACTGGACGATGCTCAGTTGTATTTCGAACGCCTGCTCGCCACCGGTGATCGCACCACGGAGTCACACTACTACTTGGGCCAACTGGCTGAAATCAGGCAAGACTGGCAAACCGCCATCGAACAGTATGAACAGATTCCACCCGGAACCGACTTTCTCGCAGCCATCAACCGCATCACTCTGCTCTATTTAAGACAGGGGCGCGAAAGCGCAGCGAGAGACTATCTCGCCGGCCTGCGCCAGCAATATCCTGAGCACTCGGTGCAGCTGTATATTCTCGAAGCGGAACTATTGATGAAAACCGGCCAGCTGCAAGCGGGCCATGATTTACTGACCGAAGCGCTGCTGGCCAATCCGCACCAGGCCAGTCTGCTCTATACCCGCTCCATGTTCAGCGAAAAGCTCGACCGACTGGATTTAATGGAGCAGGACCTGCGCCTGATTCTGCAACAGGACGGTAATAACGCTACCGCACTTAATGCACTGGGCTATGTGCTGGCCGACCGGACTGACCGGCTGGATGAGGCCTACCAGTTGATATCCCAGGCACTGGCCGCTAAACCAGGTGACCCGGCGATTCTGGATAGTCTGGGCTGGGTTGAGTACCGTCGCGGCAATCTGAAACAGGCGTTGACGTTACTGCAACAGGCCTATAAAGCCTTCCCGGACCATGAAGTGGCTGCCCATCTGGGCGAGGTCTACTGGCAACTGGGTAAAACTGAAGAGGCCACCGCCATCTGGCTGCAAGCCCTGCAAAAACAACCGGAAAGTCCGATTCTGCGTGCCACAATTTTGCGCTTTAACCCCGCACTGCTCGAACTCGACGAGACTCAACTGAACTCAACCGAATGATTGCCCAACCACCCAGCGCAGCTACCCTGCATCTGAGCCAGCTGCAATCGCTCTTCGCTATTATATCGCTTTGCCTGCTGCTCAGTGCCTGTAGTGGCAGTCGGCACACCATACCACAACCGCTGTTACCGCTGGCCGCCAATAGCGCCCTGCAAAACTGGAAGATCAGTGGCAAAATCGGCCTGCGCACAAATTCCGATGCCCACAGCGCCTATATAAATTGGCACCAATGCGGCGATAGCTTTGATATTCGACTCAGCGGTCCCCTTGGGCAGGGCAGTGCACGCCTGCTTGGCAATCGAATTGGTGTGCGCCTGCAAACTCAGGGGGAAGAGGCAATATACGCCGCTAGCGCCGAACAGTTAATGGAGCAATACCTGGGCTGGTCGCTACCGGTATCGCAGCTTGCCTACTGGATGCGAGGTATACCCTCACCCCATTTCACCTTTGAGGCGAGCGACACCGGCCAGCACTTTAGCCAACAGGGCTGGCAGCTGGACTTCCCCAAATTAACCCAAATTGACGGCTACCAACTACCCAGCAAAACAACTGCCGAACAGGCTCCTTATAAAGTCAGCCTATTAATCAAGGACTGGCAACTCCAACCCGACTGCCCACTGCAATGACTAATAGTGCTCTGCCCCCTAACAACCCAGGTGACCGTATCAGCCTGCTTTCGCCCGCCAAACTGAACCTGATGCTGCATATTACTGGCCGGCGCGCGGATGGTTACCATGAGCTGCAAACCGTGTTTCAGATTCTGGAATATGGAGACACGCTACATTTTCAGCGACGCGACGATAATGAAGTCTCGCTATCGCCCGCGCTACCTGGAGTCGCCAACGAGGACAACCTGATTATCCGAGCCGCTCGCCTGTTACAGGCCCAAACTGTCCAACCCTGCGGCGCCGATATTCAGCTGGACAAAATTCTGCCTATGGGGGGTGGTATCGGGGGAGGTAGCTCTAATGCCGCCACCTGCCTGCTGGCCCTAAATCGGCTCTGGCAACTGGGTCTGTCCATCGATCAACTAGCCGTGCTGGGTCTGCAGCTGGGTGCCGATGTACCGGTGTTTGTTCGGGGTCGCACAGCCTGGGCAGAGGGTGTCGGCGAACAGCTGCAAGCCATTGATATTCCTGAAACTTGGTACTTTGTACTGAAGCCAGACTGCGAGGTTTCTACCGCGGAAATTTTTTCCCACAAACAATTGACACGGAACACCTCTCCCATCACAATAGCCGCCTTTTTCGAGCAGGGGAGTCTCAATGACTGCCAGGCTGTGGTGCGAAAGCTCTATCCCGCAGTGGATTCAGCACTCAATTGGCTTGATCAACAACAGGCCACCACGCATAGCAAAGCTCGACTCACCGGTACCGGTTCATGCGTTTTCGCCACTCTACCCGACAGGGTCTCAGGCGAGAACTTGCTGACCCGGCTGCCGGCGAATTGTGAGGCCTTCCTGGCACGCGGAGTCAACATCTCCCCAACCCATCAGGCACTCATGCTGTAACCATTTTATTGGGGCGTCGCCAAGCGGCAAGGCACCAGGTTTTGATCCTGGCATTCGGAGGTTCGAATCCTCCCGCCCCAGCCATTATTAAATTGGCACCATGGCTCACATTGAGAGGGTGTTAATTAGAATTGACCAGCTGGACCCGGGAGGGTTCGAACCCCTTTTATGCTTTTCAATAAAAGGCAGGTTCGACAAATTGCAACAGCAATTTGGGCGGAGTCCTGTTTTCTACTTACAGGCGACGGGGCAAAGCCCTGAACGCCAGCCCAAAAGCTGGAGTTCACCAATCCTCACGCCCTCAGTGCTACAGGCCAATTCTGTAACGGACTATCAAGCTCTAAGTAAAGAAACTAGCTGGCACCCCAGGGCAGCCGAAAACAGCGCAAGGGTAACCCCAGCCACCTTTTCTCTCGCTCCTGCCAGCCTTATTATTATCGACGACTAACATCTCGACAACAACGCCAACAAAACAGGAAACAACTGTGTCCAAATTGATGGTATTTACAGGCAACGCCAATCCTGAACTAGCCCAGCTGGTTGCTGATCAACTACACCTGCCATTAGGTGATGCCGATGTCGGCCAATTCAGCGATGGCGAAGTAGCCGTCGAAATCAATGAAAATGTGCGGGGCGCGGATGTGTTTATCATCCAGTCAACTTGCCAGCCCACCAATGACAACCTGATGGAACTCATTGTGATGATAGACGCCATGCGTCGCGCATCAGCTGGACGCATCACCGCCGTGGTCCCCTACTTTGGTTATGCCCGCCAGGATCGCCGCGTGCGTTCCGCTCGGGTACCTATCAGCGCAAAAGTAGTGGCGGATATGATGACCGGCGTCGGCGTAGACCGAGTACTGACGGTCGATTTACACGCTGAACAGATTCAGGGCTTTTTTGCGGTACCGGTCGATAACGTCTATGGCTCTCCGGTATTGCTGGACGATATCAACAAGCAAAGCTACCCCGATATGGTGGTTGTATCTCCCGACATCGGCGGCGTAGTACGCGCTCGGGCTGTGGCTAAACAACTGGACGATTGCGACTTGGCCATTATCGATAAGCGTCGTCCGCAGGCGAACGAAGCCCAGGTCATGCATATTATTGGCGAAGTTAAGGGCCGCACCTGTGTCCTCGTCGATGACATGGTGGATACCGCAGGCACACTCTGCAAAGCTGCAGCGGCACTAAAAGAAAATGGTGCCAGCAAGGTGGTTGCTTACACGACTCACCCGGTTTTGTCTGGCAAGGCGCTGGAGAATATCAGCAATTCTCAACTGGATGAACTGGTGGTTACCGATACCATTCCTCTTCGGGGCGAAGCCAAAAGCTGCAGTAAAATTCGCGTGCTCACTATGGCCACGCTGCTGGCTGAATCTATCCGCCGCGTAAGTAATGAAGAATCTATCAGCGCGCTGTTTAGATAAATTGACTCAGCGTCCTGCCGGTTGCTAACCGGAAATACCGTTTAACCGCCTGTTTCTTGATAAAAACAGGCATACCAGAAGTACTTATTGCTAACTACGGGTAAGCACTTCAAAAACCCACGTTACTTGCCGGTCGCAGGCAACAACGTGTTTCGCTACTAAAGGAGACTATTATGTCTGGCGAATTTGCTTTAAATGCCAAGACCAGAACCGACTTGGGGAAAGGTGCGAGCCGCCGCCTGCGTCGTCTGGAAAACAGAGTGTTGGGAATTGTTTACGGTGGTACCGACGAGCCAACACCCATCAGTGTTGCCGATAACGAAATTGCTAAACTGGCCGAGAACGAGGCGTTCTTCACCAGCATTATCGATTTGGATCTCGACGGTAAGGCCGAAAAGGTTGTTGTGAAAGACATGCAACGCCACCCAGCCAAAGAAGAAATCATGCACCTCGATTTGATGCGCGTAGATGCCACGACCAAAATCACCATGCATGTTCCACTGCACTTTATCAACGAAGACAGCTGTCACGGTGTCAAGATGCAGGGCGGCACCATCGCACATGCACTGAACGACATCGAAGTCACCTGTCTGCCAAAAGACCTGCCTGAGTTTATCGAAATCGATATGAAAGCTCTGGAAATTGGCGATAACATTCACCTGTCTGACCTGACGCTGCCAGAAGGCGTAGAAAGCGTTGCGCTGACTCATGGCGAAGACCACGACCTGCTGGTATCGGCAGTGAATGCACCACGCGGCGGCGGTGATGAAGAGTCTGAAGATGACAGCGCAGCAGAAGAGTCTGGAGAAGAGTAACACCGGTCTCCACTTCTGGAAAATCGATTAAAAAATGGGGACTCTGTCCCCATTTTTATTTATGATTCCGCACTTTCGCTAACGCGCTATAACTTGACCAAGACCCGATATCAACCGTGAGCACCATAAAACTTATTGTTGGCCTGGGTAACCCCGGACGCGAATACGAACAGACCCGCCACAATGCTGGCGCCATGTTTGTAGAAGAGCTCGCGCGCCAACACAATATAAACCTCAAGGAAGAAAGCAAATTTTTCGGATTAACCGGCAGAATGCTTTTGGGCAGTCATGATATTCGTCTGGTGATCCCAAACACCTTTATGAATCGCAGCGGACAATCGGTGGCAGCGCTGTGTAACTTTTATAAAATCGCGGTCGATGAAATACTGGTTGCCCACGACGAGCTCGACATTGAAATTGGCACGGCCCGCTTTAAACAGGGCGGCAGCCATGGTGGCCATAATGGCCTGCGCGATATCATTGCCAAATGTGGCAATGATAAAAACTTTCATCGCCTGCGTATCGGCATTGGACACCCCGGCTCAGCGGATAAAGTGACCGGTTACGTCCTCAGCAAAGCCCCAACAAACGATCATCAAAAAATGCTGGACGCAATCGATGAAGCCATTAAGGTTTTACCAGAAGCAGTAACGGGCGACTGGCCCAGAGCGATGAATTATTTACATACCTTTAAAGCATAAGATATCGCTTTAAAAACCCTGGCACCGTGAGCACATCAGCCCCAAGCCATACGACATTGACGAGATAACATTATGGGATTTAACTGTGGAATCGTAGGTCTGCCCAATGTTGGCAAATCGACCTTATTTAACGCCCTCACCAAGGCAGGTATCGATGCGGAAAATTTTCCTTTCTGCACCATCGAGCCTAACGCTGGCATTGTGCCGATCCCTGATCCCCGTCAGGACAAACTGGCCGCCATCGTCAAACCGGAAAAGGTTGTCGCCACTACGATGGAGTTTGTCGACATCGCCGGACTGGTAGAAGGAGCCTCCAAGGGCGAAGGGCTTGGCAACCAGTTTCTCGCCAATATTCGCGAGACCGACGCCATTGCACACGTTGTGCGCTGCTTTGAAAACGACAACGTGATCCATGTCGCCAACGCCATTAACCCGACCAATGATATTGAAATCATCAATATGGAACTGGCTCTGGCTGATCTGGAAAGCGTCGAGAAGCAACTGCAAAGAGTCACCCGCAGTGCTAAGGGTGGTGACAAACTGGCGATCGCACAGAAAGCATTAATCGAAAAAATGATCCCACATCTTGCCGAGGGTCTCCCAGTTCGCTCCCTGACGCTGAACGAAAGCGAACGCGAGCTGCTGCCCGCCCTGCACCTACTCACCACCAAGCCCACCATGTATATCGCCAATGTCGATGAAGATGGTTTTGAAAATAACCCCTTCCTCGACACGGTCCGTGAAATTGCCAACGCCGAAGGTGCCGTTGTTGTTCCCATCTGTAATAAACTCGAAGCGGAAATAGCTGAACTGGACGATGAGGAAAAAGCTGAGTTTCTGGAAGATTTGGGCATGGAGGAGGCCGGACTGAACCGCGTGATTCGTGCTGGCTATGAGCTGCTTGGCCTGCACACCTACTTCACCGCTGGCGTCAAAGAAGTACGAGCCTGGACCATTCCGTTAGGCGCCACTGCACCGGAGGCAGCAGGCGTTATCCACACGGATTTTCAGCGCGGCTTTATCAAAGCCGAGGTCATCTCCTACGATCACTTTGTGGAACACAACGGCGAACAGGGTGCTAAAGAAGCGGGGAAATTAAGACTAGAGGGGAAAGACTATATCGTCAAAGACGGCGATGTCATTCACTTTAAGTTTAATGTCTAAGTCGACAGACACTCGACACAACCGGGTTGAATTTTTTCAGCCCGGCCTTCAGCACTAAAATCAACGCTTTCCTTAAATTTTAAATCAACACATAAGCTGTAATATGCAATCAAACTGGCGTTTAGGCCTCGGTTTCTCCCTCATCACTGCGATGATGTGGGGCGTACAACCGCTGGCACTGAAAGCAATGTTGGCCTATATGGATCCGGTCACCGTATCCTGGTATCGCTTTGGAGCCTCGGCTCTGTTAGCACTGGCCTGGTACGGTCACCGCAGCGGCCGAGCGATTAAAAGCCTGCTCTCCTTCAAACTTTTACCGCTAACTGCCCTGGCAGTTCTGGGATTGATGGCCAATTACCAGTTTTTCTCCTTTGGCTTGTCACTTATTACGCCCAGCGCAGCCCAGATTATTACCCAACTGGCTCCACTCCTGCTCTTACTCGGTAGCGTTCTGATCTTTAAAGAGCGCTTTTCCCACTGGCAGTGGCTTGGCGTTATCGGCGTCTGCAGCGGAATCCTGCTATTCTTCCACCACCGGCTCGGAGCGCTGGTTCCCACCGATCCCGACTATCTACTCGGTATCGGTCTGATACTGACCGGCGCCATCTCATGGGCGGCCTACGGGCTCGCGCAGAAACAACTGATCATCAGCGAAAGCTCCAAAAACATTCTGCTCATTATCTATCTCAGCGGCACCCTATTCTTTTTGCCGTGGTCCGAGCCAAGCCAGATCCAACAATTAGATGGCATCGGTGCAGCTTTGCTAGCCTTTCTAATGATTAACACCATCATTTCCTACGGCTGCTTCGGTCTCGCTATGACTCACTGGGAATCCAGCCGCGTCAGCTCCATTATCACTCTCACCCCCCTGTTAACCCTCATTTTTGCTAGTCTGCTGAGTTGGTTAAAACCCGGCTATTTGGAAACCGAACCCCTCGACGCCCTGAGTTGGTTTGGCGGTCTGCTGGTCATCGCCAGCTCAGCAGTGGTTGCCTTGGCAAAAAGCCCACGGCAAGCTTGACAGCAGTGGTCCAAATCGCCAGAATACGCGCCTCTTTTCTGGCGAGATAGCTCAGTTGGTTAGAGCACATCACTCATAATGATGGGGTCGGCAGTTCAAATCTGCCTCTCGCTACCAAATAAAAAAAAGGCCCATCCACAAGGATGGGCCTTTTTTTTATTTGGGCAGTAAGAAGGTAGCTTTCGAGGTCAATGCCCCCAGTTCACCAACTTTACCCACAGGCAAAGTTAGCTACGAGCGGCAAAAGCCGCGAAGCCCTCCTTTCATAAAGGAGAGTAAAAACAGCCCAAAGGCTGTTTTTATACAATCTGCCTCGTCATCCCTACCAGGCTCACTCCTGGTCAATCTCCACAGAATCCCGAACCCGAACCCTCGCCCACAAATGAGAGCACTCCTCCACAAACTTCAAATGTATCGGGTGAGCCTGATAATCATCCTGCCCCTGCACATCATCAAACCACATCAATTCCGAAACATCGAAGCTATTATCAACCACATCACGCTGTTCAGTGGAGGCCGGCACACCAATATGCAAAGCCCTGACTGAAGGCACCTCCGCCAGTGTTTTTAAACCTGCGATTAGCGCCTCTTTATCTTCTATAGACGCAGGATTATTTAGCCAGAAATACGCTGTATGTAATAACTTCGCCAAAAGACTTCCACCTTTTTCAACCGGTAAAAATATATGTCCGGACCAATGATAAAAACCACGCCCTCTAGGTTCAGCAGGCTTGGTTCACCGCTTCAAAATGTACTAGTATGTATCATAAATAATAAATACATTTAAAACAGCTTTTCAATGGCGGAATTTCACGGCCAGCTCGTTTAAGTTATGTGTAAATTTAATTTTCACATCTTGAGGGCAATTTAAATTAGAAGATATTTTCTCAGATTATTTTAACTGATCATTGTGACCGGTCTACCACCCACCACATCGAACCAGTGAAATAAGGCGAGATATTTCCGGATATTCCCTCTATCGAGCAGCTACAGCGCTCACCCTGTTTGTTGTTGTACCGGCACCCTGCTGGAACACAATGTTTCCAATAGGCAACACCACTCAGGCCTTGTTAAACAAATAGATTCAACCTAACTATAAAAACCGAAAAGGGCAAACGTTATGAAAACAACAAATGTAATACTGGCTGCTGCGATAGGGCTTCCCCTAAGTATGCCAGCACTCTCGCAGAGCTCTGCGGGTACCGCGCAAATCACCGCATTAGAAGAAATCATGGTGACGGCTCGTCGTCGACAGGAGACGGCACAGGAATCACCGGTACCCTTAACGGTACTGAATGACACTCTGCTCGACCGCTACGGTGTGACCGGTATCGACAGTATCGCCAGCATGACACCAGGGCTGATCACGGGTGAGACAGGGGGTGCCGCCGGCGGAAGTATTTCTCTGCGCGGTGTTGGCTCGGGGGAATCGCAGGCGTTTATTGACCAGGCTGTCTCGATTAATATTGATGGTGTTCCTATCAGTACCGCGCAAATTCTGCGGGTGGCACAAATGGATCTGAAGCAGATTGAAGTTCTGCGTGGACCACAGGCCTTGTTCTTCGGAAAAAATAGCCCTGGCGGCATTATTTCGCTGGTCACGGCTAGCCCCGGCGATGAATTTGAAATGATGCTGCGCAGCGGCTACGAATTTGAAGCTGAAGAGTGGTCAGTGGACGGTGCTATATCTGGCCCCATCACTGACAAAATGGGCTTCCGTTTGGCAGCGCACTACGCCGATATGGATGGTTATTTCGATGTTAAATCGCCAACTGAAGTGATTCCTAATACTGACCCCTACGGTATTGAAAAGTCTGGCCTTGATGCCTTCCCCAATCGTGAGGAGACTTTCTTACGCGGCACCTTCCTTTTTGACCCCACAGACCGCTTTAGAATCACCTTAAAGGGCACCTATGCCGATACAAAAGTCGACGGCGCAACCTCTTACTTTAGTGACATTACCCACTGCCCCTATGACAACCCGCAGGAACTGTACCCAGTTGCCAGCAACTGTAAAAACGATGAGGAAATTATTGCCGCTAAAATTCCCGATGTTGTACTGGCGATGAATTCCCAGCTGAAACCCAATGGCCATCGCTACAGTGACCAGTTGTTATTTTCCGGTACCGTGGAGTATGAACTGAGCGATACCTTAACCCTGACCTCGGTAACGGGTTACTACGATGCCGAAGAGGAAATCTCCTCTCACGGCGGCTATGGTCTCGCCCCCAGTAATATTTATGCGGTGAATTATGAAAACGAACAGTTTTCTGAAGAGCTGCGTTTGGCGTCAAACTATGAAGGGCCGGTGAACTTTCTGGTCGGTGCTTTTTATGAAGATCGCGAGCTGTACACCGATACCTATATTGTCATTCCAACAGTTCCCGCAGCAACAGCATGCCCGGACTGTCTAGAGTTACCGTTTGAAGCAACCAGTCAGGAGCAACAAACCTACTCGGCATTTGCCCAATTAATGTACGACATTAATGACCAGGTTCAAATCTCTGTAGGGGGTCGCTACACTCGCGAAGATAAAGAAGTAACGGACTACACCATACTGGTTGAATCTTTTGCCAACTCGAGTTCTATCTTTGACGCTACCCCT
>CBFIDJ010000046.1:0-17999 GCA_965661375.1 Oceanicoccus sp.
GGTATCTGTGGATACAGGCCCGAGGCGCAGAATATGGCACTGTCTATGCCTTGCTGGTGCAAGCGCTATTGATCTGGCTGTGGATCCTGATCGCTAATCGCGGTGAGGGCTTAAAACCGGCGCGCGTACCCGCCAGGCCTGATGCTCCACTCAATTGGAAACCACTCCGACATTGGTTAACTTCTCTGTTTTATCTGCTGATTATTTTACTGCCAGCCAGCCTGACCAGCGTGCTGCTCAGCCTGTTGGTTATGCCCCTGCTGCCTCTTGAGGAAGCTTCGCGGTTGGTGCTGGCGGCCTTTCTTTTTCCGCTGTTATGGGCGTTGCTGGTGGTGTGGGCCTGCGCGGACCGGTTGCCATGGCGGCCACCGCTGTCCATGTTTGTACTCGGGGCTGTGGCCGCGTCAGTTTTATGGGTAACACAATAATGTTGAAGGCGAATCTAAAAAACGCGGATGTGATCAAACAACTGTTGGCAGGGCACGGCTGGCTGGGCGTGACAGTGGGTGCGGTGTTGTACCTCATCTGCCTGAGCGGCACTGTGCTGGTGTTTATGCAGGAGATTGAACGCTGGGAGCAGCCAGGGATTTCCGAATATGAAACATTGCCCACAGCGGCAGTGGCTAATGCCCTGCAGCAGTTGCGGCAATACCAGACAGAAACCGAGCAGACACTGTGGGTGGTGCTGCCTACGGAGTCGCTGCCCAGAGCCCATGCCAGTGTCGGTGATCAGGAATGGTATCTGGATCCACAGGGCAATTTTATCGACCAGCCGGCGGTGCCCTGGTTGGAGATGTTGGGCCATCTGCACTACTACCTGCATCTGCCAGAAAACATAGGCATGATTATCGTCGGTATCTTTGGCGTGCTGTTGCTTGCCCTGTCGATCTCTGGCGTCCTGGCGCACCCGAGCATTATCAAGGATGCCTTTAAATTCCGCCGCAGCAAATCCTATCGTTTGTCGCAGGTCGATCTGCACAATCGGCTCGGTGTCTGGGGGTTGCCCTTTAACCTGATGATTGCGTTGACGGGGGCCTTTATCGGCGTGGTGAGCTTGCTGATATTGGTAGCAGCACCGGTATTCTACGAAGGTGATCGAGAGGCGGTAGTACATGCAGTCTATGGTGAGGATCCGGTCTTAAGGGCGCAGCAACCATCGTTTAATATTGAGCAAGCGGTGCGGGAGTTGCAGCAGCGTGCACCTGATGATCAACCTATTTATTTTGCCTTTCAGCAGACTGGCAGCGATCAGCACTATCTGGAAATTGCCACTGCATCACCCGATCGCCTGATCTACTCTGAAATTTACCGTTTCGATGCAGCGGGGCATTATATTAATCATCAAGGCTTCTCCGATGGTCCAATGGGTCGGCAGGTGGCCTACTCAGTGTATCGCCTTCACTTTGGAGCCTTTGATGGCTGGGCGATTAAGGTGCTTTACCTGATCTTCGGACTGGCGCTGAGTGCGGTCTGTGTCAGTGGTATCAACATCTGGTTTGCCAAACGAAAAATAATTACCAGGCTCAATACGCTCTGGGCTGCAGTGGTGTGGGGTGCGCCGCTGGCGCTGGTGATGACCGCGCTGATCCCGCTTTGGTTTCCGCTGTTGCCAACGCCTGGGCTGTTTTGGTCCTGTCTACTGATAATGCTATTCGGTAGCGGCTTCAGTGCCCAGGCTGAGACCGTGGCTAAGAGAATGAAATTGGGTTTGGGTTTGAGCCTGGTGGTTCTAGCCGTCAGTCACTGTTATTTACACGCTAGCGCGATGACACAGTTCGTGCTGGGCTTCAATAGTCTGTTACTGCTTGGCGGTATTGGATTGCTTGTCTTTGCTCTCAGGCACAAAAACCAACCGGCCGAGCTGGTCCCGGCAGAACTCTGATAGAGGTTGATGGCCGAATAGGCTTGCCGTGCATTCTGAGTGAAATTCCATATACTGGCCTCCGTTCAATAGAATTATGGCAGGGGCCGAGCCGTTGGAAACCAGCTCTTCGAAAAAGCCGTTAGCGGCTCTAAACATACTAGTCACTCGCCCCGCGGGGCAGGCCGGGCCATTAATGGCTGCTATCAGGGCCGAAGGTGGTCAGGCTTTCCACTATCCTGTTTTGACGATTACCGAGTTGGATCCGGCGACCGACGGCCAGCGGCGGCAGCAGTGTAAACAGTTAATCCTCGATCTTGACCAGTTCCAGCACATCATTTTTATCAGCGCTAATGCTGTTGCCTTTGGAATGGCGTGGATTCACCAGTACTGGCCGCAGCTTCCCATCGGTATCCACTGGTATGGCATTGGTCGCAAGACCAGTCAGCAACTGGCAAATCATGGTGTTGAGGTGGCGACGCTGGTTGATGACGGGCCTGCAACAACTGAACTGAAAAGTAATGCCATGAACAGCGAGGCACTATTGCAGCATCCCCTGTTACAGGCCTTGTCCGGACAAAAAGTCTTGATTATGCGAGGTGTTGGCGGCAGGGAGTTTCTGTCAGAGCAGTTGAGCGCACGCGGCGCAGCGGTCAGCTATGCTGAGTGTTATCGTCGTGCCTGTGTTGAGCGGCCTGAGGCGGAGCTCCGTGAGTTACTCACAGAGCATGATATTGATATTAGCTGCGTGAACAGCGCCGAGAGTCTGTCCAATCTGTTAACACTGGCTGGTGACCGGGGTTTGGCTGATCTGCAAAGCCGAGTATTACTGGTGCCCGGCGAGAGGGTGGCGACTATCGCCAGAGAGACAGGCTTTCAACAGCTGCAAGTGGCGGACAATGCCAGCGATTCGGCCATGCTGGCGGCACTGTTAGACTGGGCTAAATCACAGTAAGATACCTTATTCTCATCTAAACAAACGGGATAGTTCATTGGATAAGCCACCCTCGCCCCCCGCTGAAACCACTGACAAGGCGGTTAAGGAATCCGGCAAAGCACCTGATCAAGCTACGCCTCCCGCCGATAAAAAAGCCGTCGCGGCTGCCACTGGTGCTAATAAAACGACGGGTAGTGGCAATAAAGCGGTCGGCGTTTTGGCTGGGCTTAGTCTGGCAGTAGCCATAGTCGCCCTTGCCGGCAGTGCCTATCTCTGGCAGCAGTCTGAAAAACAAGCGTTGGTGCTGGATCAAAACCGGGTCGATCTGGCCGGGGCGCTGCAGCGGGTGGACGGGGCCGTTGACCAGAATCGCGAACTGCAACGACAGCTGGACCTGCAATCACTCTCCGCAGACAACAACAGACAGGCTCTTGAGCAGGAGCTGAACAATTTGCAACAGCAACTGGCGAGTCAGCAAAAACGCCTATTAGCGATGTCCACCACCGACCGTGATGACTGGCTACTGGCCGAAGCAGAATATCTGATGCGCCTTGCCAACCAGCGCTTGCTGATGGGTAAGGAAGTACAGGGCGCCCTCGAATTGCTGAAAGCCGCCGACAGCATTGTGCGTGAACTGGATGACAGCGCCCTGTTTCCGGTGCGGGAAGCGCTGGCAAAAGATATGGAGTCATTGCGCGCTGCTGGCAGTATCGATCTTGATGGCATTTATCTTCAGTTGGAAGCATTGGCAGGCCGGGTGCAAAAACTCCAGTTACAAACACTGCCCTCGTTGAAAATGCCCACTGAAACTGAGCCCGTGCTAGAAAGCTGGCAGCAGCGTCTGCAATCCGGACTGGATGCAGCCATCGAAAAACTCAGTGGCTATATCAAAATTAGCCGGCGTGAAGAGAGTTATACCCCAATGCTGGCGCCGGAATACGAGGCAACCTTGCGCCAAACTATTCGTTTGATGCTGGAGCAGGCGCAGATAGCAGCCCTTTCTGGCAAGCAGCAATTATTTGAGAACAGTCTGAACAAAGCCAAACAATGGCTGGATACTTACTATACCCTCGATCAACAAACCACGACGGCTATGTTAGAGGCTATCGAACAGGTGGCAACTAAGCGGGTCGAAGTGAATCTTCCGGATATCTCCAGCTCATTGCGTGCGTTAAAAAATTATATCGAAAAGATTCACCCGCCAGAGTCAGCAAACAATAATCAGGGATCAAACAAAAACAATAGGCAGGAAAGCACTGTCACCCCTGAAAATGAAAGTTCAAATTCGGCAGCTGTACCCACAGCACCATCCACCAATGCGCAAGCTGAGGATGTTGCTGAATGAAACGATTTTTTCTGACGGCTTTAATTGTTCTGTTAGCGGCTGTGGGTCTGGTGGCCGCGATAGAATACGACCCGGGTTATCTGCTGCTGAGTTATGGCCACTACACACTGGAAACCAGTATCTGGGTTGGCCTGCTGGTTTTCGTGGTGCTGTTTCTTCTGGTTTATCTGGTGTTCAGCCTTTTACGTCGAACACTCAGTGGCGGCAACGCAGTCAGCTCCTGGTTGCAGAGCCGGGGTTATCGTCGCAGCCAGCAACAGACTACGCAGGGCTTAATCGCCTTTATCGAAGGGCGCTGGCAAATAGCGAGGCGTATTCTCACCAAAGCGGCTGTTAAATCGGAAACGCCCTTGCTTAATTATCTGGTGGCCGCGCGCGCCAGCCATGCATTGGGTGATACCCAGCAGATGAAAGAGTTTTTGAAAAAAGCCGAAGAGAGCACCAGTGGAGCCATTGTTGCTGTCGGTATTACGCAGGCAGAAATGCAGTTAATAAGCGGCCGTTACGAGCAGGGTTTGGCGACCTTGATGCGAGTGCGTCGCAACGTTAACAAACATCCCTATGTATTAGACCTGTTGAGAAAAGCTTACGTCGGTTTGAATGACTGGCGGGAAGTGTTAGCCCTGTTGCCCGATTTAAAAAAGCACAAGGTGTTAACCGTTGAAGAGTTGGAAGCACTGGAACTCACCGCGAGCTGGCACAGTATTCTCGATGCTGCCAAGGTGCGGGGTGATGTGCTGCTTGAGCTAAAAAATCTGTGGCAGAGCCTGCCTGCAAACGTGACCAAAAACAGTGAGATAGTAGCCCTTTATGCAGAGCAAATGATTACGGCTGGTAATGCGGTGGCCGCCGAGAAATTAATTCGCGATCAATTGAAAAAAGACTGGAATAAAAAGCTGATTAACCTCTACGGTAGAATTGAAGGCGAAGATGTCAGCAAGCAGTTACTCTATGCTGAAAACTGGTTACAGGAGCGCAATAATGATGCCGCGCTGTTGCTGTGCTTGGGGCGGTTAAGTTTGCGAAATTCTCTGTGGGGCAAAGCACGGGACTATTTTGAAGTCAGTTTAAAGCTGGAGCAAACCGGCGAGGTCTGTGCCGAGTTGGGTCGGTTGCTGGCACAACTCGGTGAGCATGAAAAAAGCAATGAGTATTTTCAGCGTGGATTAATGCTGGCAACTAACAACTTACCTGAGTTGCCGCTGCCGGAAAAGAAAACCACCGTTCCTATCCAGTGACTTTACGTTTCAACGATATACGATTCAACACCTTTCCACGCGTGAACTCGATTTTACCCACCGATTATTTAAGCAGCTTATCGATAGTTTCCTGTGGCGAATGCTTTTCAGGGTGGGTTTGCTGCAATGCCTGACTGACAAAAGCGATTCTTCCGGCGATTCTGGCTTCCAGCCAATGCAGCCTACCATTGAAGGATGGGTATTTTATCCTCCAGCCCTTTACCCATTGCTGTGCGGTAGCGTTGGCATAAATCAAACCCGATAAACCGATCGCAATAAAGATCACGCCCACTGGCAGGGGTGATACCAACAGAACCAAACCGGCTAATAAAAACAGGCTGGAAAGAATTGAAATACAAAGATTAAGCATCAATTGCCGGGCGTATTCGCCTTCAAGTGGAGTATTGAATAGTGGTACATTGAATAATAGATATTAAATGGACTTGATAAACACCTTCGAGTTCCGCTGCAGGTTATACAGTTGCTGTTTCTTTTCAGGCAGTTGATCCTGGCTGGTTTTCACAAAGCCCAGTTCCTGAAACCAGTGCGCGGTTTGGGTGGTTAGCACAAACACGGTATCTAGCTGTTGTTTTTTAGCCAGTTGCTCAAGCGCTTCCAAAATACGATCTGCCCGGTCGGCACCACGGTAATCCGGATGCGTGGCGACACAGGCAATCTCTCCAGAGCCACTTTCCGGATAGGGATACAACGCGGCGCAGGCGATGATCATACCGTCGCGGTCAATCACCATAAACTGACCGATCTCGTTCTCTAGTAATTCTCTTGAGCGTTTTAGCAATACGCCTTCGGCTTCGAGCGGTTCGATCAATTCTAGAATACCGCCGACATCTTCAATTGTCGCTGAGCGAAGTTTTTCATAGGAGTCCTGGGCAACTAATGTGCCTACACCATCGCGGGTAAATAATTCCCGCAGCAGTGCACCATCGTTAGAGTAGCTGACACAGTGGCAGCGGCTGACACCGTTTTCTACACTGTGAATAATGGCTCGCAATAAACTGGCGGTTTCGGTATCGCTGCTATCGGTCTGTAAGTTTTTTAAATCGCTGGCGACACAGTTGGTTATCAGTTCGCCGTCGTTATCCAACAATCCATCTTGCTCGGAAAACACAATCAGTTTGTCCGCTTTTAAACTGATGGCGGTGCGGGTGGCTACATCTTCCAAAGACAAATTAAATACTTCACCGGTGGGTGAATAGCCGGTGTGAGAGAGCAGTACTACCGAGCCGTCATCGAGCTGCTTTTTAATGCCGGTGGTATCAACTCGCCGCACCATGCCCGTATGTTCAAAGTCGATACCATCACGCACCCCTATCGGCTTGGCGATGATAAAATTGCCCGAGCAAACTCTGATCTGCGAACCGTGCATAGGTGAATTGGCGAGGCCCATACTGAGCAGTGCTTCGATCTGTGCACGCACGGAGCCGGTGGCATCTTTGACGCATTCCAGCGTCTGCGCATCGGTAATGCGAATATCCTGTTCAATGCGGCTTTCTACGCCTCTTAAGCTGGCGCGCTCTTCAATCTGTGGCCGCGCACCGTGGGCCAATACCAGTTTGACCCCGAGGCTATTTAACAGGGCAATATCGTGAATGATGTTGGCAAAATTGGGGTGGTCGATGGCTTCGCCACTTAACATCAAGACAAAGGTCTTCCCTCTATGCGCATTGATATAGGGCGCTGAGTTGCGGAACCATTTAACGTAATCCTGAGTATGCACGGTCATAAAATCACTTTGCTAATGATGGCAGTTATTGTGCGGATAAAAACCAGTAAGGGCAAGCTGCCTGATTATGCTGAAGTTAATGGTGGTGTTATAAACAATACTGAGCAATCAATTGCCGGAAAATATCCACGGCGGGCTGCACCTGATTCAAGGCCATAAACTCATCGGGTTGATGGGCCTGATCAATTGAGCCCGGTCCCATCACTAGGGTTTGCATGCCAAGCTGTTGCATAAAAGCCGCTTCAGTTGCAAAGGCGACCGGGGCGGCACTGTGACCGGTTAGCTGCTCGGCAAAGGTTACCAGCTCTGAATCGGCGGGTTGTTCGAAAGGTTGTACATGATTGATCAGTGAGCGCAGGCTGATGTTCACTCCCAACTGCTCTGCGAGCGGTTGTAACCGCTGTTTTATTTGCGCCTGTAATTCATCGTTATCCATACCGGGCAGGGCGCGCAGGTCAAAATGCAATTCACACTGGCCACAGATTCGGTTGGGATTGTCGCCGCCATGAATACAGCCCAGGTTCAGTGTCGGTACCGACACTTCAAACAGTGGGTTGGTATAGTGCTGCTGCATTTGTTGGCGGAACTGCAACAGGTCGGCAATCACCCGATGCATGGCCTCCAGGGCATTATTACCCAGCGCTGGGTTAGAAGAATGACCGGCACGCCCCTGCACGGTAATCGCCTGCATCATAATGCCCTTATGCATGCGAATCGGTTTTAAATCCGTCGGTTCACCAATGACGGCCATCCGCGCTTTAGGGTAGCCAAGCTGGGCCAGCGTTCTCGCGCCATCCATCGAGCTCTCTTCATCGGCGGTGGCGAGAATAATCAGGGGTTGTTTGAGTTTTTGCCCCAGTACTGATTTGGCTGCTTCAATGGCAATAGGAAAAAAGCCTTTCATATCCGTGGCGCCTAAACCGTATAAGCGGTTATCCCGCTCTGTCATAGCCAGCGGATTTACCTGCCAGCGCTCTTCATTAAAGGGCACCGTGTCAGTATGGCCCGATAACACGAGCCCGCCGGGTCCGCTGCCAAGTGTGGCAATCAAATTGGCTTTGTCAGGTTTGTCGGGGATCAGCATCACCTCGCAGTGGAAGCCGAGAGCGTTAAGCCAGCTCTGCAGCTTCTCAATCACGCGCAGATTACCGGTATCCCATTCTGCCGAAGTTGAGCTGACGGAAATTTCGCTCAGTAGCTCGTGCATCATAGTGAGAAGAGGGGGGACCTTGGCGACCATAGTGTTATTGATTCAGGTTAATTTAGAGGCTAAACGTTTGGGCAAAGAAAAGGGCGGTTATCGTTAAATAACCGCCCTTTAAATAATAACCTAACTAAGTGAAATAATAACGCAGATCAGGATGTTTGTATGTGTTAGCGCAACAGGCTCAGCTAAACATGCCCTTAAAGGTAAAGAAGAAAATGATGGCCAGCCCCGCACCAGCGGGTAGCGTTACAATCCAGGACATAAAGATGGTGCCGATCACGCGCAGGTTCAATGCACCGATTCCGCGAGCCAAGCCCACGCCCAATACCGCACCAACTAAGGTGTGGGTTGTGGAAATCGGTAAACCGGTAGCAGAGGCCAGTACCACCGTGGTGGCAGCGCCTAACTCAGCCGCGAAGCCACGGCTTGGGGTCAGCTCGGTAATTTTCTTGCCGATGGTGGCCATCACGCGAAAGCCATAGGTGGCGAGACCGATCACGATACCGCCACCACCCAGCAGCAGTATCCAGGCGGGCAGTGCAGACTTGCTCACTATCGCACCACCGCTTTGAATAACGCTGACAATCGCCGCCAGTGGGCCGACCGCATTAGCTACATCGTTAGAACCATGGGCAAAGGCCATGGCACAGGCGGTGAAAATCATCAGAATGCCGAAGATTTTTTCCACATTAGTAAAGCGGTTTCCGCTAGCGGGAATGCTTTCTTCTTTTACCCGATTGAGAAACAGCTTGCCGATAAAGGCCACAACGAGGCCGATGAGGATTGCCGGAGGAATAGCGTTGGCGAACTTGCTGCCCAGACCAAAATCCAGATCAACGCCAATATGCTTAAGGCCCTTCAGCACGGTGACCATAGAGATCATAAAGCCCACGGCAAACATATATATGGGGATATATTTCTTGGCGTTCTCGAAGGGGTTTTCTGTATTCAGTACCAACCGTTGCACACTCATAAACAGGCCGTAGGAGATGGAGCCGGCCAACACCGGGGACACCACCCAGCTGGCGACAATGGTTCCAACCTTGCCCCAGTTGACCGCATCAACGCCAATACCAACCGCGGCAAAACCGACTAAGGCCCCGACAATGGAGTGAGTGGTGGACACTGGCCAGCCCATCATGCTGGCAATGAGCAGCCAGGTACCGGCGGCTAACAGTGCTGCCATCATGCCGTAGACCAATAACTCGGGGGTATCCTGGATAAAGGAGGGGTCGAGAATACCCTTGCGGATCGTCGAGGTAACTTCGCCGCCGGCCAAGTAGGCTCCAGCGAATTCAAAAATCATGGCGATAATAATCGCCTGTTTAACGGTCAACGCCTTGGCACCGACCGATGTACCCATAGCGTTGGCGACATCATTGGCACCAACGCCCCAGGCCATAAAGAAGCCAAAGATACAGGCCATCATGAGTAAGATGTGGCCGTGTTCAGCAATAATAGACATAAAGAATTACCAAAAACCTTGAAACAAGCTACTTAGAGTTAAAACGTTAGAAACCGGGTTTAGCTGGCAATCAGCAACTGCAGGCGTGACCCAACTTTCTGCGCCCTGTCGGCCAAATCACCCACCCAGTCAATAATTTTATAGAGAAACATGACATCAACCGGTGGTAAGTCACTTTCCAGCTTAAACAGCTGGGCGCGCACTTTTACCTGTAGCTTGTCGTTAATGTTTTCCAGTCGGTCCAGCTCTTTGATCAAAGCTTCAACAACCTGGACCTCGCGACCGCGAAAGCCGGTTTCCAGCAGTTCGTCCATTTCCTGAATGGCCTTGAGGGCTTGCGCAGAGGTGGCCACGGCCTCAGTGACGTACTCTGTCATCAGCGGCGAGATTTTTTCCGGAATCTGCATTTTGCGCCCCAGCATAATGCCGGCGATGTCCTTGGCGCAGTTGGCGACCTTGTCCTGCATGGCTACCAACTCCAGCAAATCAGAGCGGGGCACTGGTAGAAACAGGCTTTTGGGGAGGTTGAGGCGCACGCCCTTTTTTAACTTATCGGCTTCGCGTTCGAGTTTGGAGATTTTCTTCTGGCAGGCCTTGGCGGCGTCCCAGTCGTTGTTTAGTACAGCTTCGAAATAGGGGATCAGCTGTTCGGCACAGCTATGTGCCATTGCCATATGCTCCTGAATGGGTCGAATTGGAGATTGGCCGAACAGATTGCTGAAGGGGTTGCCCGCCATAGAGCGCTCCTGTCATATAACTGTAAGAATTGAAAGCAGGCGAAGTATAGGGATATCAGCCGGGCGAAGCCACCCTTAATCCGACTCTGCACCCCGTTGGCTCGGTGTTGCCCTTGATTGCCGCTGGCGGCCTGCGCATACTGGGCCATACTTTTAACACATTAGGCCATGTGTCATTGTGTACCCAAAGCACTCCCTGCGGTCGCGGGGCAGGCTCAACAGAGTGAATGCTTTGGGTACGCGGGGCAGACCCAGCCCCGCAACAATCCAGTGACTTCCACTTCCGGAGCGGCAAAGGCAGCTGGATCGCGGCACTTCGTTCGGGATGACGTGAAAGTGTATGGTTCAGCGCGGTGACTTCAATCTTCATGGCTATACTAACTTATTGATTTACGACATTTATTGGGGAAACAGGGTGGATACAGTGGCGACAAAGGCAGAGCGGGCTTTGGATTTGCGGAGCTTGATGGACGATCTGCTCAAGGACAAGCGGATCAGCCCGGAGGCGCACAGCGAGGTACTGAACAGCCCGCGCAGCAAGACCGAAGCACTCAAGCACCCGCTGACGTATATTGCCGATCAGAGCTTAATGGATGTGGCGCGCCCCGGTTCCCGCCTGAGTATCGACACCCTGATGGGGTGGCTGGCGACCAAAACCGAGCAGCCGCTTTATCATCTGGATCCACTGAAAATCAATGTGCCTGCCATCACCGAGGTGATGTCCTTTGAATTCGCCCAGCGTCACAATATTTTGGCGGTTCATGTCACCAAAGATGAAGTAACCATTGCCAGTTGCGAACCGTATATTCACGGTTGGCAAGCCAATCTTGAACATGTGCTGCGCCGCCCGATTAAACGGGTGTTGATCGATCCCGCTGATCTAAAGCGTTATACCGTTGAGTTTTACACCCTCGCCAAATCAGTGCGCGGTGCCAGCGGCAGTGGCGCGCCGCAGTTGGACCGGGGCGTAAGCAATCTGGAGCAATTGCTGCAACTGGGGGATATGAAAAATCCCGATGCTAACGACCAGCATATTGTCAATATCGTGGACTGGATTCTGCAGTATGCTTTTGAGCAGCGCGCCAGTGATATTCATATCGAGCCCCGCCGGGACGTGGGCAATGTGCGTTTTCGCATCGATGGTGTACTGTATAACGTCAGTGAATTCCCGGTACAGGTGGCGACCGCAATTACCAGCCGATTGAAAATATTAGGGCGTTTGAATGTTGCTGAAAAGCGCCGGCCGCAGGATGGTCGCCTGAAAACGGTCAGCCCTGAAGGTAATGAGATAGAGTTGCGTCTTTCCACCTTGCCCACCGCCTTTGGTGAAAAACTGGTGATGCGGATTTTTGACCCTGACGTGCTGCTGCGAAGTTTTGAACAGCTCGGCCTGGCCAATGAGGATTACAAACGCTGGCAGGAGATGATCGAAAAACCGCACGGTATTGTGCTGGTTACCGGGCCAACCGGTTCCGGTAAAACCACGACCCTTTACTCTAGCCTGAAACAGATTGCCACCTCGGAAGTCAACGTCTGCACCATTGAAGACCCCATCGAAATGATGGAGGGCAGCTTTAACCAGATGCAGGTGCAGCACAATATTGACCTGGATTTTGCCAGCGGTGTGCGGGCATTAATGCGGCAGGACCCTGACATTATTATGATCGGGGAGATTCGCGATCTGGAAACAGCGGAGATGGCAATACAGGCTGCACTGACCGGTCACCTGGTGTTATCAACCCTGCATACCAATGATGCACCCAGCGCCATAACTCGTTTGTTAGAATTGGGAGTGCCTGCTTATTTATTAAAAGCGACGGTGCTGGGGGTGATGGCGCAGCGGTTGGTAAGAACCCTCTGCCCACACTGCAAGCAGCCCGATACCGTCACCGAAAATGACTGGAAAATGTTAACCAAACCCTGGAAGGTCGCTCTACCCCAAACCATTTATCAGCCTCAGGGTTGTCTGGAATGTCGCAATACCGGTTATCTGGGGCGGCAAGGTATTTACGAAATTTTATCGATGAGCGATTCTGTCAAAGAACTGATCGATGAACAGGTCAATATTGAAAATATTCGTCGTCAATCAATGAAAGAGGGCATGCGTACTTTACGCCTGTCGGGAGCGCAGAAGGTCGCTGCAGGCGACACAACCATTGCCGAAGTGCTGCGTGTAGCGCCGACACAAAAATAGAAATTTTAGTACATGATGGTGTAAAGGTTGCTCCTGCGAATAAAGTAAATTGCTCAGCATAAGAACGTCTGTGTTGGCCGGGAGACATCAAAGTCATCCCCGCGTAGGCGGGGATCCAGAGGCCTTTATTTAGAATCCCCCTGTTTTTTAGAAGCCCTATGAAACCACTTTCCTTATCCTCATTATCAGATGTATTGCTGGAGGCATTCAACCAATACCAGCAACAGTTTGTAGATCGAAACCCTGAATTTCAGAGCTGGTTCAAGCAGTGTTTGCAGGATCAGCTATTTGCTGATCAGCTCGCCCATTGTTGGCTAGGCAGCGACTTTGCGGCCAAGTTGTGCATTCGCCAGCCCGAGTTGTTTCAGCAGTTAGTCGAAAGTGGTGACTTAAATAATTTCTATTCTAACGGAATAATTGAGCGGCATTTGATTGAGCGACTTTTTGCCGATGAAAAAAAGGATTTAAGCGTTGAACAGTTTGATCGAGCATTGCGCCAAAACCGCAACCGAGAAATGCTACGTATTATCTGGCGAGACTTAAATCGTCTGGCGAAATTAACTGAAATTACGCGAGATCTATCGCATCTGGCAGAAGCCAGTATTCAGCAGGCGCTGACCTTTCATCATCAAATCCTGTGCGAAAAATATGGCACGCCTTGCTCGCGTGAATCAGGCCATGAGCAGGGCTTGTTAGTGTTGGGTATGGGCAAGCTGGGTGCCTGGGAGCTAAACCTTTCCTCGGATATTGATCTTATTTTTTGTTACCCCGAAGCGGGAGAAACCACTGCCGATAAAAACCAATCCGTCAGCAAAACCCTGGACAACTCCGAGTTTTTTACTCGACTGGCTCGCCAGTTAATTCAATCCCTCGACACAGTCACCGCCGATGGTTTTGTATTTCGCGTGGATATGCGTTTGCGGCCCTACGGCGAAAGTGGTGCGCTGGCGCTCAGCTTTGATGCCATGGAAGAGTACTACCAGGACCAGGGGCGCGACTGGGAGCGCTATGCCATGATCAAGGCGCGGGTTGTTGCTGGGGATGTCGCCGGAGATGCCGCGCAGGGCGAACAACTGATGACCCTGTTACGTCCCTTCACTTATCGCCGCTATGTGGATTTTTCTGCAGTAGATTCACTGCGTACCATGAAAAAACTGATTCAGCAGGAATCCAAACGACGACAACTGGACAATGACGTCAAGCTTGGGGCGGGTGGCATTCGCGAGATCGAATTTATTGGCCAGTGCTTTCAATTGATCCGTGGTGGTCGAGATGTGGAGCTGCAGGAGCGCGGCATTTTAAAGGTATTAGATATTCTGGCAGCAACCGCTTGTTTGCCGGTAAAAGCGGTTGATGAATTAAAAGCCGCCTACAGCTTTCTACGCAACACTGAACATGCGATTCAAGCCTACCGGGATCAACAGACACAAGAGCTGCCCGGTGACGAACAGCAGCGAGCTGTTCTGGCCTGGGTGATGGGCTTTGAACAGTGGCAGAGTTTTTATCAAACACTGGGCGAGCATCGTGCAAAGGTAAGCTACCATTTTTCCCACCTGATTGCTGATGAGGCGGAAGAAATACAGGCGGATGATCAAGACGGTCATTGGCAGGAGCTGTGGTTGGGCGAACTGCAGCAGGAGGCGGCGTTGGAGCTGTTAAGCTCGACCGGACACGAAGCGGCTGAGGAGGTGCTGAACAGGCTGACGGTGTTGCGCGAGCAGGGCCTGACCCGACGCCTGCAACCCATCGCCCGGGAGCGGCTCGATCAATTTATGCCACTGCTATTGCAGGTGCTGAATGAGGCGCAGAAGCCCTCTGCAACCTTCATTCGAATAATCCCTCTGGTGGAGGCGGTGCTGCGGCGGACGGCGTATTTACTCTTGCTGATCGAAAACCCGGGTGCTCTGAGCCAGTTGGTCTTTCTCTGTTCGGCAAGTCCACTGATCGCCGCTCAACTGGCGCGTTATCCGGTATTGCTCGATGAGCTACTGGATTCGCGGACGCTATATCATGTCCCGGAAAAACAGGAGCTACGCGATGAGTTGCAACAACACATGCTGCGTATCAGCTGGGAGGATCTTGATGCCCAAATGGAGGGCTTGCGCTATTTCAAAATGTCGCACTATCTGCGAGTGTCAGCGGCAGAGGTGACTGATCGTTTGCCCCTGATGCGGGTAAGCGACTACCTGACCATGATTGCCGAGGTGATTCTGGAGCATGTGTTGGAGTTGGCCTGGCAGGGTTTGATTGCCAAGCATGGCCGGCCGATGAAAACCCCTGATCAGCCCTGCGACAAGGATTTTATTATTGTCGGCTACGGTAAGCTGGGGGGCATTGAGCTGGGGCATGGCTCCGACCTTGATCTGGTCTTTGTCCACGATGCCGGCTCAAATCTGGCAACAGATGGTCCTCGTTCGATTGATAACGGCATGTTCTTTGCCCGGCTGGGGCAGAAAATCATCCACATTTTGACGGCGGTCACTGCCTCGGGGGCACTCTATGAGGTCGATATGCGCTTGCGCCCTTCGGGCAGCTCCGGGTTGCTGGTGACATCTCTGGCCGCCTTTGAGGCCTACCAGCGCAACGAAGCCTGGACCTGGGAGCACCAGGCGTTGGTGCGGGCAAGACCGGTAGCCGGGGATCAGGCATTGGCGGCCCGCTTCGTACAGCTACGCGGCGAACTACTCTGCCAGCCGCGTGATGAGTCGGCACTGAAGCGGGAGGTAGTCGAAATGCGTGAGAAAATGCGTGAGCACCTGCTACCCAAGGATCTCCAGTCTGGTGATACGCCACAATTTCACCTCAAACATGACACAGGAGCTATCGTTGACATCGAATTTATGGTGCAATACGCGGTTCTGGCCTGGTCGCACCAATTCCCTGCTTTAGCAGAGTTTACGGACAACATTCGGATACTGGAAACCCTTGGTAGTATAGGGTTATTCAGTGCCGCTGATGTTGAATCCCTCGTGGCAGCGTACAAGGCCTATCGTTCTCATGGGCATCGCCTGAGCCTGCAACAGCAGCCAAGTCAGGTACCTCTGGTAGAATTTCAGCCCCATCGCGATGCGGTGATGGCTAAGTGGGTGGAATTAATGCATTGAAGGCTTTATTGATTGGGTCTATCAACGCTTAAGACAAATAAAGATTAAATCGTTTGTCCTTCTTTATAGTAGTAACTCTGAGAGGGATGGGCATTGTAAGTTTTGAGGAGTTCATTATGTCCATGGCTGATCGCGATGGTCTTATCTGGTTAGATGGCAACATGGTGCCATGGCGTGAGGCCAAGGTGCATGCGCTCACCCACACCCTGCACTACGGCATGGGTGTCTTTGAAGGTGTGCGCGCCTACCACTCTGAAGATAGAGGCACCTGCATATTTCGTCTGGAGGAACACACCGACCGTTTGTTCCGCTCCGCTCATATCCTCAATATGAAAATGCCCTTTAGTAAAGATGAGCTTAACGAAGCACAGCGCGCCGTGGTTCGTGAAAATGGTCTGAAAGAAGCCTACCTTCGTCCGCTGGTTTTTTATGGGGATGAAGGCATGGGGCTGCGCGCTACGGGTTTGAGTACTCGGGTGATGGTTGCCGCCTGGGATTGGCCCTCTTATATGTCGCCCGAAGCCAAAGAGTTGGGGATTAAAATTCGCACCTCTTCCTATACCCGTCACCACGTCAATATCACCATGTGTAAGGCCAAGGCCTGCGGTAACTACATCAACTCCATGCTGGCACTACAGGAAGCCATCCAGAGCGGCTGCGAAGAGGCCCTGCTGCTGGATAACGAAGGCTATGTCGCGGAGGGCTCCGGCGAAAACTTCTTTATGGTGTATGACGACAAGATTTATACCCCCGAGCTGACCAGCTGTCTCGATGGTATCACCCGCAATACGATCTTTGCCCTGGCCGAAGAGCTTGGCTACAGCATTCGTGAAAAGCGAATTACCCGCGATGAAGTGTATGTGGCTGACGAAGCCTTTTTTACCGGTACCGCTGCGGAAGTGTTGCCCATTCGAGAGCTGGACGGTCGGATTATCGGCAGTGGCAAGCGTGGGCCGTTAACTGAAAAGCTGCAGACCATGTACTTTGATTCCGTAACCGGAAAGCGTGAGCAGCATCCCGAGTGGTTGACGCCCGTCGCCGACTAGAATGTTGAATGGCCAATGAAAAGGGATGATAGTGTGGAAGGAGTCGAGGCTGTGAGAAACATCGCGTTTAAAACAGCCGGCCAATCAACCGCCGGCTTGACTATTCTGCTCCCAAATAGATCAGACCTTGGCTTGTTTGATATCAACTGGCAAGCGTGTATTGCCAGTCAAGGTCCATCCTGGTTTCAATGAAAAAAAAGCCCAGCCGTAAGAAGCCAAAGTACAGCTCATCTGAGTTGTGGTCACCGCGTTATTGGGGAACCTGGCTGCTGGTGTTCTGTTGGCGCCTGCTGGCCTTGCTGCCACAGCGCGCAGGCATAAAGGTTGGTCATTGGCTTGGCGGTTTACTCTATCGCTGGGCCTCATCACGCCGCCATGTCGCAGAAGTTAATATTCGACTCTGTTTTCCCGAATTGTCGCCTGAAGAGCAAAAAGCGTTGGTCCGGAAAACCTTTAGTGCCAATGCCACGGGCGTCATAGAAACCGCCTGGGGCTTTTGGCGGCCAGACAGCTTTTTTGCCGGTCGGGTCACCCATAAAGGCTTCGACATATTGGAAAAAGCCCTTGAACAAGGCAATGGTGTGATTATGCTGGGCGCCCATCACAGCATCCTCGATTTAGGGGGTAGATTGTTCTCCCTCTACGGCAGGCCCTATAGCGCCATGTATCGCCGTCATAACAACCCGGTGATGGAATATGTTATAAATAACCGCCGCAACAGCTACGGTAAAACCTATGAACGTAAAAATATTCGCGCTGTCGTAAAAGCCTTAAAAAGAAACGAAACCATCTGGTATGGCCCGGATCAGGATCTGGGGAAAAAAGGCGCTGTCTTCGTCCCTTTTTTTGGGCAAACAGCCGCGACCGTCACGGCCACCTCAAAAATAGTGCGTTTAAATGATTCCCCAATGGTTTTAATCAGTATGCATCGCGACCCGGATGATTATGGTTATACCATCGAGATAGAAGAGGTGCCCGGTTTTCCGACCGGCGATGAAACCGAAGATGCAATAGCGGTCAACAAGGCGATTGAGCATTCAGTAAGAAAAGCACCGGAGCAGTATATGTGGGTGCACCGTCGATTTAAGACACAGGTGGATGGCAAACATAAACTTTACAGG
>CBFIDJ010000047.1:0-15755 GCA_965661375.1 Oceanicoccus sp.
CTCAATCTCACCGAACTGGAATCCAGCCCTGCCACCGCCCTGTTCAAAGACTGTGTGCCAGGCCTGATTGTGTTTACCCAGGAATTGATGGAAAAGGGGCGCGGCTGGAGCGATCAATTAATGCTGAGTAACGTGCAAGAATCCTTCCCCGTCGAAATCAACGGCCGCTACACCACCGCTGGTGAAGAAAAGCTACTACACCTCACCCTGAACAAATCCGAGGAACTGGAAGAATATCGCGAGCGCTCCAATGTCGACCGCCACTACCGCTCAGGCATTGGTCACTGGAATCGAGTCTCCCGCGTATTTCAGGAATTCGAGCGGGAAAATCAGTTGTTACTGGACGCCGCCGGTGAAGGTATTTACGGCGTCGATACCAACGGCATCACTACCTTTGTGAACCCGGCCGCGCAACGCATCCTCGGTTACACCGCTGAGGAACTGGCCTGGCGCAATATGCACAGCACCGTGCACCACTCCCACGCCGACGGTTCACATTTTGGCGCCGAGGACTGTCCGATTTTTATGGCCTTTAACGACGGTAAAGTACACACCGTGGAGGACGATGTGTTCTGGTCCAAATCCGGCAAACCGATTGATGTCGAATACACCAGCACCCCCATTCGCGACAACGGTCGTCTGATCGGAGCGGTGGTGATATTTCGCGATACCTCGCAGAAAAAGGCTGACCGAAAGCGCTTATTAGAAGCACTGGACGAAGTGGAACAACTGAAAAACCGGCTGGAAATGGAAAACGCCTACCTGCTGGAAGAGATTAACTCCGAGTTCAACCATCACCAGATCATCGGCAAAAGCGCCGCCCTGCAATCCCTGCTCCAGCAAATTGAGCTGGTGGCCCCCACCGATACCACGGTACTGATCCACGGGGAATCCGGCACCGGCAAAGAGCTGGTCGCCCGCGCTATTCATGACACAAGCCACCGCTCCGAGCGTTCGCTGATACGAGTTAATTGCGCGGCTATTCCCAAGGATTTATTCGAGAGCGAATTCTTCGGCCACGTCAAAGGTGCTTTTACCGGCGCCACCAGCGATCGCCCCGGACGCTTTGAACTGGCCGATGGCGGCACCCTGTTCCTCGACGAAGTGGGTGAAATCCCGCTGGAATTACAGGGCAAACTACTGCGGGTATTACAGGAGCAACAGTTCGAACGCGTCGGCGATGCCACCACCCGCAAGGTGGATGTACGCATCATCACCGCCACCAACCGCGACCTGTCAGCCTTAATGCAAGCCGGTGAATTCCGCGAAGACCTCTACTTCCGCCTCAACGTCTTCCCCATCCAGTCCGTGCCCCTGCGCCAGCGCAAGGACGACATCCCCCTGCTCACCCAGCACTTTCTCAAACGCGCCTGCCAGCGCGCCAACAAACCCGGTCTGAAAATACCCATCAGCGAAATCGAGCGCCTGCAACGCTACGACTGGCCTGGCAATATTCGCGAACTGGAAAACGTCCTGGAGCGCCAGGTCATCCTCGCCCGTGGCGACACCCTGCGCTTTCCCGAACTGGTCCAACACAGCCCCAACACCCCAAGCAGCAAAGCCCCGACCAGCGAAGACAGCATCCTCACCGCCGCCGAGTTAAAGGAACAGGAGCGCCGCAACCTGCTGCGGGTACTGGATCACTGCGAAGGCAAAATCTTCGGCCCCGAGGGCGCCGCCGAACTGCTGGGCCTCAAACCCACCACCCTCGCCTCGCAGATCAAGAAATTCCGCATTGATACCCGCTTATTCAAAACCGGGGATAGTGCCGTTGCCTAGTCAAACCGGATCATCCTCTATATAATGCGCGGCCTGTGCCGGTAAGGCACCATAAAAACAGGGCCTTTAGCTCAGTTGGTTAGAGCATCCGACTCATAATCGGCAGGTCCCCAGTTCAAGTCTGGGAAGGCCCACCATATTAAATAGAAAAGGCCACCCCGAAAGGGTGGCCTTTTCTATTTAACACGATGCTTTCCAAAAGCTTGCTCGCTCTGGCCAGTTCACAAATTGCCAATGCAATTTGAACCAGGAGTGAAACGACGAAGCCCGACAGGATTCAAATACCCCTTAGGGTATTTGAATTAACTCTGGGAAGGCCCACCATTTTCGCCACCAGCTCGAAGGGCGATGCTCCCTCCCCTAATGAATCCAGTGTCAGCTTTGATTTCATTTGAATAAAATTATGCCCCGATATCTGAAATCCCTCTGGGGTCCTCATCGTAAATAATTGCCATGCCAGCAGTTATCACTGATTCAATGAGCGGTGAGTTCCCCCACTCACAATCAAACAAATTGTAACCGATAGATAAAAATAGTTGATTATGCTGTAACCAGTCGATTACAGTATAATCAATAGATTACACTGCTCTAAAATGAGCCACAGAAATGCTCATATGTGGACAACAAGGCACCCTACACAAAACTCTAATAAGACGAAGTTGTAAACATGACAGAGATGAATGAAAAAGAAATTACCAATCTGCTATACAGCTATGCGCAATATATCGATAGCGGCGATTTTGATTCAGCGGCCAACCTTTTCAGTAATGCGCAAATCAAATTGGATAACGAAAGCGGGCCTGTAACATATAAAGAGCTTCTCACGCTATGGAAAAAATCGATCATTACCTATTCTGATGGTACACCCAAAACGAAGCATCTCATCACCAATCCAATCCTAAATATCAATATAACAAAGGGAACCGCAACCTGTTGCTCTTATTACACGGTTATGCAAAGTACTGACACACTACCATTACAGGCGATAGCCTCCGGCCGATACTACGATGAATTTGTCAGGATAAAGGGTGAATGGCGTTATTCATTCCGCGATTATTCACTGCGTGATGCATTCGGTGATATGAGCCACCATTCGCGTAACCACACCAAGCCTTCTTCAATGCTCAATTCATCTAACAATGGAGCAGATCAGAACGAAGCAAGTGGTGACTTTTCACCCACAAAATCCAGAATTTTAGCTGCTGCCCAAAAGGCATTTTCAACAATTGGCTTTGCTGAGTCAGGTACCCGTAAGATCGCAGAAATAGCCAACCTGTCTTCAGGCCTCGTCAATCGACATTTTGGGAGTAAAGCCACACTTTTTGAAGTAGCTCTTAACACCGCTCTTGAAAAGCCGTTATTTCCGGAAAACCGAGATCAGTTTGGCTGGTTTATAGCCAAAAGGCTAGAAAACCCGGGGGATTACTTGGGCACCCACTCTATGACGTTACTTGCTATTGGCAATGAAGAGGCCCGTCAAATCGTAATAAAAGTGCTTCAAGTGAAAGGTATTGCTCCACTGGCAGAGTGGCTAGGATCACCGAATGCTGAAAGCCGTGCGCGCGAAATTTTAGCCTTATGTGCAGGGTTTGTTCTCTACAACTCTCAGCTGACCACTTCTACAGTCAGTGATCCACACATGGTTGAATGGTTAGCCAATAGCCTGCAAGCCGTTGTCGATCAATCGCCTACCCTATCCACCAAACAATAAACATTAACAGCTGGACCGCAGAGCGGACGTGAGTCCGGAATTATATGGAGGGCGGCCTGGACGTTTTTGAAGAGATAGTGTGATCGAAACTTCAAATCAAGACGACTCTTCCTTTGCATAAGAAATTCAAGCTTAAATAGAGAATAAGCTCCGCCTTTTCAAGCGTTCCGGGGCGGAGAAACCGCCCCGGACTTATCGTTTCGATTTAACGTAGCTCAGAAATTATACTTTACACGCAGCCCGTACATCCGGGGTTGGCCTGTGCGAACTGCCTCCAAGCCATTATTCCAGTTTCCAGATAGATACGTGTAGTACTCTTTATCGAAGACGTTGGTACCAAAAAGGGCCAGATCTACCGAGCTTCCCGCAACATTTTTCCAATTGAGATTAACATTAACAACGTCGTAGTCAGGAAGAATCGCATACGGGGACGTAGCTTCAGATACCGCTTGCATCTCATCCGTGTATACAAAGGTTGCCGCTGCGCTGATAGTCCCCAAAGTCTCTGTCACAGGCAATGTGTATGCCGCCGTCAGCACCAATTTGTTTTTCGGTGTGTAGGATAGAGACTCCCCTTCTGCTGTGGTAAATCCAGACAGAATAGCGATGCCGCGAGCAAAAAGATCACCTTGGCTAAGACCTTCCAATGGTGAGTTCAGCTCTTTGACTTCACTGTCCAGATAGGCATAACCAGCTGTAAGTGTAAAGTTTTCAGTCAATTGCAGCACGGTGTCAGCCTCAACACCCCAGATCTCGGAGGAGCCTGCATTGAGAATAATCGTTGAACCTACTCCTGAGGTTCTATAGATTCCCTGCTGAACCTGCTGGTTTACGAAATCATTATAAAACAATGAGATATTGAAAGTTCCTGGTACTGGAGCAACAAAACTTGTCTTGGCACCCACTTCATAGGTGTCAACCTGTTCGGGTTCGTGTGTATCAAGGCCTGCCGGAGCGCCGAGGTTAATGCTTCCCTGGCGATAGCCCCTTGCATACTTAGCAAATAGAAGCGTGTTTTCAGTAGGATTGTAGTCGAGGCCAATCAACCAAGTCGGTTCTTCGCTGGACGACTCCGGAGTACGAACCTCTGTATAACTGGAGGAGTAAGGATAATAAGTCGCTGCAACTGGGTTGCTTGGAAAATAATAGATGCTTTCTTCAATATAGCCCTTGGTTTCATCATTAGTGTAACGCAAGCCAAGTGTCAGACTGAGCTGATCAGTAAATGCGTAGCTGCCTTGAGCATATACAGCCTGGTTTGTGTACTCCACGCCCCCAGGGTTACTTGCAATACTGCCAAAGTTGGGAAGTCCAAACAGCGATGCAAACACATCATTGCAACGAAAGTCGTCGGGGTTGGAAGAGCTAACAGTACTTGTGTCGCAGGCGATGGTTGCAGGTCCCTGACTCCCATAATCTTTTTTGGGTTTAGTTTTTTCGTAATACAAGCCAGCTTGCCAAGTGAGCCGCTGTTCCAATGCGGTCCCCTGAAATTGCAGCTCCTCAACCAGAGTGCTGGAATCGGCAATGGGCATGTTGTCATTTCCCCCTAAGAACTGAAACGTGACGGGCAAAGGGGCAAGCGCTGGACTTAGTGCGGAAAGATTCCAGTCGGTGCCATAGATGGAGTATTGTTGCTCAATCGTTTGTTCCGCATACGAGATAATATTTTTTATTGTCAGGTTATCCGAGACCTCCCATGTAGTCGTATTGATTGCTTGGGCCAGCTCTTGATCGCTGTATGATTTCTCAACGGTACTTGCGACATCATAAAAGCCGTTTCCGCCAATTGCATCGCGCGCTGCTAAATCGGCGCTACAGAAACTACCAAAGGGTTGTGCGGTTGGATTACAGTAAGGTACAGAATAAGGGCTACCGTTATTGGATGACGTGTTGTATTTGATAATGGTGTAGTTTTCAAGGTTGTCGGTGATATCCCAAACAATGCTTCCTCGAAAAGCGGTGTAATCAATATCAGCGAATTCACCCGGACCAATACCCGTAATATTGTTCAGATAGCCGTCGCGTGTTTGACTGTCGATGCCGAAACGCACTCGCACGGAGTCGTTGACCGGAATATTGATAACGCCCTGTGTGCGGCGCATATCATAATTACCTACTGACCCTTCAACGTATCCTTCAAGTTCTTCGGTGGGGCGTTTGGGTGATAGTAATACAGCTCCACCGGTAGTATTGCGACCGAACAGTGTGCCTTGAGGACCTTTCACCGCTCGGTTTTTTACAATTTTATGCTTACACGGCTTCAAAACCCCATCGCAGCGGTCTGTCCACCATCTACCAAAATGTCACATGCGGTAATAAAGCTGGCAGCAGGAGAACATAGGAAAACAACCACAGCGGCTAACTCCTCAGCATCTCCCATTCGTCCGGTGGCAGAGTTTCTGATCATCCGCTGGGCTATGCTTTCAGTCTCGACCATACTGGCTTCCAGCGTGGTCCCCCTGCTGAGGCCCTCTCTTTGTGTCATGGGAGTATCGATGGCACCAGGCGACAACGAAACCAGCCGGGCACCGCGTTCACCAAAACGCTTGGCCTCTCTTTTTACCAATGCACGTACACCAAGCTTGGATAAGGGGTAAGCAAGCTCCGGTGTCGGAGCCAGCTGTAACAGTGCGGAGGTTCCGTCTTTCGGTAGAGGTGAGGTAAAGGCCTCGGCAGCGTCTGGCGGCATCGGAAAATAGCTGGAGTTTGAAGCAAACAATACGGCCGCTGAGTTTGGTGCCATGTAATCATAAATGGCTTCAACCAAGCGTATGGATGCATCCAGATTGATGGCAAGAATACGTTCCGGGGTCCCCATGGCCGGTGAAATACCTGCAGTGTGGACGACAACGGCTATCGGCCTTTCTGCCAATACAGCCAGCAGTTGGTCTGGAAACGTAACGTCAGCGATATCACCGGCAATAATATTCACGGTCATGCCTTGCTTGCGTAAAGGGGTAGCCAGTGCTTCAAGTTTTTCAGTGTTTACATCGCAGAGAATAAATTCCAGATAGCCTGCATCTGATAATTGGCGGACCGTAGCCGCCCCCATGCCACCCGCTGCGCCAGTGACGATGGCAACCCCTTTTGTTAATGCTTTGGCTTGCATAGCTATGTACTCCTGAATTAAATGGTTGCGGCAATATCGGCGGCGTCACGTATCGCACCAACGATGTAACCTACCCCTTTGCAGTCGCCCACCATATGCGTTTTGAGGCTTGCTGCAGTTAGCTCTTCATAGAGTGAGGTATTATGCTCAGCGCCCTTGGCGATGATGACGGTGTCCGCTGGAGAGGTGACAGAATGGCCGGATTCATTGGTGAAGTAGACAGCTTGTTTGTCGATGCGTATCTCACTGCAATCCGGGTAGAGAATAATCCCGGCATCAGGCATTTCGTCCAGCATAACTGAGCGACGGGCGACGGACAGGCCGCGTCCAAATTTCTCTTCAGTATCGATAATAGTGACTTCGCGCCCACGCTCATGTAAAAACTCGGCGAGCTCAAGCCCCACCAATTCGCCACCGATAATGACGACACGGTTGCCAATCGGCATCCATAATTTACTGGCTTTACGCACCAGTGCGGGATTGTTAGTCAACCTCAGTTTGCGGGCAGCGCCGACTACAAACCGCTCTACCGCGCTGATTTGGGACGAGGTGTCTTGATGGTTTTCGCCAAGTAGCAACGATCGCAATGACAAACCGTCGTGGACATGGGTGTGATGTTTACCTTCGATCTCCGGTGAGCGGCGTATGGCACCTGTGGCGACAATGACCGCGCTCGGCTGCAACTGGCGTATACTTTCCAGCGAGGCCTGATGATTTAGCCGGACATCCACTTTCAATTTTCCAAGTTGGTTTTTTAACCATTCTACAAAGTCGCCGTTGGGTGCATAGGCTATGGCAGCAATACGGGCAGTACCACCGAGCTGGCCGCTGCTTTCCAGCAGAGTGACCTGATGGCCCCGTAACGTTAGCCGACGTGCTGCTTCCATTCCGCCGGGGCCACCACCGACCACAACCACTTTCTTTGGCATCCGTGTGGCTGCCAGCAAGTTGTCCTTTTCAAAGCCAACATCGGCATTAACAGCGCAGCGTAATGGTTGATGGAGCATCGCCTGACTTAAGCAGGTGTAGCAATAGATGCATGGCCTAACCGTCTTCTCGCCGCCTGTGGCCAGGTGCTTTGTGAAGTTTTCATCGGCAAGCTGCTTGCGCCCCATGGCCATAAAATCAAATTTACCGTTAGCGATAGCTTTATCAGCCACGCCCGGATCTATACGACCGACAGCGATCACAGGTACTGAAACAGCTGATTTGATTTTGGCTGCGAAAGGGATCAGCTTGCCCGGTTCATGAGGAAGGTAAGAGCTGAATAGGGCTTTAGGAATACCGTAGTTGTGTGTCGCACTGACGGTGATGGCGCTGGCACCGGCGGCTTCTGCAATGCAGGCGATGGCGCAGGCATCGTCAAGATTAAGCCCATCTTTGATGTAAAATTCGGTCGCATTGATTTTACAAAGCATCGGAAAATCAGGGCCTATTCGCTGCCGTATCGCTTCGAGAATTTCTCGCAATAGTCGTGTGCGATTTTCAAGAGAGCCACCGTATAGATCGGTGCGGCGGTTCTCTGCAGGTGACAGGAATGAATTAAGGATATAGCTGTGCGCTGCGTGGACTTCAATGGCATCGAAGCCTGCGGTTACAGCACGCTCAGCACCGGCGGCAAAATCTGCAATCAATACTGCAATATCTTCGTGATCCATCTCTTTAAACGAGGGCATGACACCGCCGTTAAAATGTGAGCTGGCCAACTCCTCGGGCAGCATGAAGTCTTTCATAGTTTTCCCGCCCATCATTTGCGGCATGGACGGAAGTGAAATATTACGGCCGGCGGCCATGTCGCAGGCAGCGGAGAGACCGCCATGATGTAGCTGAGCTGAGATACAGGCTCTATGCCGATGAACGGCATCGGTAATGCGCTTTAATCCGGGAATAAAGTGATCATCTGAAATGCCTGCCTGATTCGCCTGAACTTGACCTCGTGGGTAGCTGACGCCAACAGCGCCCATAGTAAGCATGGCGGCACCACCTGCAGCTCGAGCCTCGTAAAATGCAATAATTTCTTCGCTGAGAGTGCCATCACTGTTGGCCAGGTTGGTACCCATTGCTGTTTGAAATAAACGGTTACGAAGTTTCAGAGAACCAATATTTCCGGTTGAAAGTAGCGTCGGGTAATCTGACATAATCATGATGCTCTTCAACAAAAATTTTGATTTTGGTTAGTAATTCTGTACTGGTGTTTTCGTGCTGACCTGGTGGCGTGTCACTATGCTGCATAACTGCGTAGCAGAGCCGTCGCGAATATAGCCTGCGTAGCGATGCGCAAGGTTTAAAATGTCCTATTCATCCCTTTCAGCCTCCAGTTTTCGCTGGTTTATCCTTCGTGATTTAACCAGGTGAGCGGTCCTGGCTTGTTAGCTCGCCTGCCTGCCGAGAGACTGTAACCAGACGATCACAATACCAGCCGATTACAATAGTAATCCATTGATTACATAATGGCGAGAGGTTTATGATCGATCGATTACATATATTTTTAAGCAGTAAGCTCTAAAGGGTGCTTTGCGAAATAAGTCGGACACGCAGAGGGGAAACTGTTGCCGTCAAGCCAGCCCTATCGCTTCGTTCCAGTCTGTAAAATCACCTACTGGAACCTGCCGATGATGGTGGCATAGCATTTGGTTGGCTATTCAAGGAATGGACTAATAGAGCTACCGGTGAGACAAAAACATCAGCAAGTATTATTACCTTGCCAGGGCACCCTGCGTTTGCAGGTATACATCGTAAATCTACGCCTCTATGGCGTCATGAACAGGGTGGCTTTTTTATTGGGTTGTTTTATTGGACTTGTTCGTTAAAGGCTACAGGTTCACAAAATGCGGTAGCATTTTGCTACGAGGCGCGTCGAAGCCCAAAGGGGCAAAACGAGCCTTAGCCTGTTTTTTGACTCTGTTCCCAGCTGAACAACGTGATTGCAACAAGGTCCCCGGTGGACTGTCTAAAGCATTAACTGCACAATGCAGTGTCGTTCAATATCAACGCTCATAAGTCTTTAGACATAGGTTTTTACGCCAATGGCACATCCCTCTAAGTCATCCCTCAATCCCAACGAACCCAGCGCTCCCACCTGCGTTACTACCTTCGAGGAATTTGTACGCCTGGCGGATTATTCGCTGATGGATACGCTCAATGCCGACCCTGATGCCAAGAGCGATGGCAAGGATCACCGTCCCCGGCAGGTGTTTTCTGGTCATTTCGTTCCCGTCAAACCCACGCCACTGGCGCAGCCTGAATATATTACCCATAGCCACACGTTTTTTAATGAGCTTGGCTTAAGCAACGAACTGGTACTGGATGACCATTTTTGCCGGATATTTTCTGGTGATATGTCGGCCGCTCGACCGCCTATGCGCGACGTTGGCTGGGCCACGGGCTATGCGCTATCGATTTACGGCACCGAATACATTCAGCAATGCCCCTTTGGTACTGGCAATGGTTATGGTGATGGCCGAGCCGTGTCCGTGCTTGAAGCCGTGATCAACGGCCAACGCTGGGAGATGCAACTAAAAGGTGGCGGCCAAACGCCTTACTGCCGTGGTGCCGATGGGCGGGCAGTGCTGCGCTCAAGCGTGCGTGAGTTTCTGGCTCAAGAATTTATGCACGCTTTAAACGTACCCACATCGCGCTCTTTTACACTGTTCGTTTCTAAATCCGAGACCGTGGCTCGGCCCTGGTATTCCCAGGATTCACAGTCCAGCGACCCGGATATTGTGGTAGACAACCCGGTCGCCATCTCTACCCGGGTGGCACCTTCGTTTTTACGCGTTGGCCAACTGGAATTATTTGCCCGCCGCGCCCGCAGCCATGCCCACAGTAAAGCCGATGAAGAGCTGCGGATGATAGTGGCCCATTTAATCGCCAGGGAATACCCAAACGAGATTGATCAAACACTGGCTTTTGCGGATCAAGTAGTTGAGTTGGCGAGATTGTTTCGTCAGCGTCTGGTTTCATTGGTGGCCAATTGGCTTCGTGTTGGCTATTGTCAGGGCAATTTTAATAGTGACAACTGCGCAGCAGGCGGTTACACCCTTGATTACGGCCCCTTTGGTTTTTGCGAAATCTTTGATGCCGAGTTTCAACCCTGGACGGGTGGCGGTAAACACTTTGCTTTCTTCAATCAACCCGTTGCTGCGGAAGCGAATTTTCATATGTTCTGGACGGCCCTGCGAACATTGCTTACAGGAAACGAGCCTGCGGGGGAAGAACATGCCGAAGCCTTAGAGCAACTTGACCATATACGCCGTGGCTTCGCAGATGAAATGCAAAAAGCAGTGGAAAACATGTGGGCAATGAAACTTGGTTTGGCTGACTATGATCCAGCCTTATTTAAAAAACTGCTCCAGAATTTACTACAACTTATGAGCCGTTCTGAGGTGGATTACACCCTGCTCTTCCGCGAGCTTTCCCATATCCCCGACGATATTGCAGCGATAAAAAAGAGCTTCTACGTCAATACCACTCAAGAGCTGGACGAGCAATGGCAAGCGTGGCTAAACAGTTGGCGCGAGCTGCTGCTCAGTTCGGGTAGCGATTTATCGACGGTATCGGCAACCATGAAACAAACCAACCCCAAATACACCTGGCGCGAGTGGTTGGTCGTCCCTGCCTACCAACAAGCTATGCAGGGTGATTACACGCTGATCAAAGAACTTCAGGAAGTGTTGAGCCATCCCTATGAGGAACAATCAAAGGCTATAGAAGAGAAATATTACAGCCTAAAACCAAAAGAGTTTTTTTATGCAGGTGGTGTGTCGCACTATAGCTGCTCATCTTGAAGATAGATACGGTGAGGCTCAGCAAAATGCAGAATACCACTATGTCTATATTTGATAAATATGGACATAGTGGTATTCTGGACCTCTCTCTATGTTAGGACGTAGGCCATGAATATCAGTTTTACTCAAAAACAGGAAGAATACATATCTTCTCAGGTCAAACAGGGCGACTATCAAAATGCCAGCGAGGTTGTACGCGATGCCTTGCGCCTGCATGAAGTCTACCGCCACAGGGTTATCGAAGAGCTACGCGCCGAGATTGCTAAAGGCTGGGAAGGCCCCCCCAGCAAGCGTAATGTGCAGGACATTATCAACACCAAGACAGCTAAACGGAAACGCTAATGACAAAAACCGATTTGTTCTATGAACTGTCGGTCGAAGCCGATAAGGATATCGAAGCAATATTGGATTACACCGCAGAAGAATTTGGCCTTGATCAGGCCGTGACCTATGTGAACGCATTTGATGATGTTTTTACGGAATTACTGGACAATCCGGAACTGGGCCGAAGACGGCCTGAAATTCGTCAGGGTCTACGCAGCATAGCAAAAGAGAGCCATATTGTTTTCTATCGGATTCTAAAAGACCGTATTCGTATTGTACGAATTCTCCACGGTAACCGTGACATGCCGAAGTTTCTAACCTAGCCGCTCAAAATTACTCTTTTAAAAAAGCTGCCAGAGGATATTCGCCTAAAGTCAGTACCGCTCGACTCTGTCCCTGTTGATCTTGTGACGCTATTGATCTTCTGGCCCTATTGCTCTTGCAACTGCCGCTGACGAAAACCCTCAAGGCCTTGTTGCACTAAATCATAGGTCTTATCAATATTGTCAGCGATGTCACCTTCCAGGACTTGTAAGCCTTCGAGAATCGTTCGCGCTTCCTCAAAACCCTGATCGATACCGCCGCCTATCACACCGAGAAATTTTTCGAGCTGCTCCTCAAAACTTAGCTTGTTATTTTGCTCTTGAAAGGCTGAAAAAAACGCGGTCGATTGACTCACGATGCGTTCAGCGGTCGCCTCGGGAGAGACATCCACCTTATTCTCGGCAGCAGACTCAATAGCATTCGCACCGAGGTAAGGTTCCAGCTCTTGATTAATACCTTCAATAGCCGCTTTTAATATAAGTGCTAAGGGCTCATTTTTTGCGCTGAGGCTTACCTGCTGCTGTGATTCCAAAATCGCCAGATTTTGCTGCTTTCTGCCAAGTTCTGTACGGGATAGAGGGGATGGCTCCGCCTGTGCATTACTCGCTGAGGTTTTATTTGACGGCTTGCTGCCAAGCTGGATATTTGAACTTACCGGTGCAGAAGAATTGATCGTCGATGTGGCCATAACCTTCACTCCCTAACACCACTTTTTTCTACAACAGGGCGTTAATTTGATGTGATCAATAAAGAAACAGTATCAACTATGACGGCCCTTTGCGCTAGCAGGTATTTGGCTTTGCCACCCAAATATTTTCCCGATATTAACCCAGGGATTTTCTGATTAAACCGGCTTAGTCTTTGATTTTCATACGAAAAAAAGCATTAAGCGGCTAGCGTTAATGGGGGTGCTCACTTCCCCCTGTAACTTGAGCCATTTCTGCAGCATGACCTGAACTCAGGTAATATAAACGGCTTAACTAATAACTTTGCGAGAACGACCGTTGTTAAACCTCGAACTATTTGGCAAAACCCTGAAACTTGAAAACGATGGAGCGGGCACACAGTGTTTGTACTGGAACGATAAGCTGGTAAGCAAGGTCGATTTAAAAGGCGTCACCGCCAGTGAAATCGTCCATAGATTTCAGTTATTGCAAGCCAACAACAACGAAGAAATCAGCTTAAATTTGCAAGCCAAAGATCAAACTGTCGCCTATCAGCTCTGGGTAAATCAACGTCAGCAAGCAACGGGGGAGTTCCCCTTAGTCGCCTCGGCACATCTCGTCAAAGCAAAATCAACACACAGTTTTATGGGTCTGGCGGCGCTGGTCTTTAAGCTCTTTAAAAGCGCCAAGGTAATAAAAGCCGTGTTAGCGGGGGCATCCGTAGCCGGTTATGCCTGGCTGTTCACCATTGAATTTGCCCTGGTGATCGTAGCCTGCCTGGTGATTCATGAATATGGCCATGTGAGAGCCATGCAATATTTTGGGATTAAAACCAAGGGCATTTACTTAATCCCCTTTGTTGGCGGCCTGGCAGTATCCGACGATAAGATCAATACCCGCTGGCAGGATGTAGTGATCTCTATCATGGGGCCGTGTTTTGGTCTATTGATGTCGCTGGCTTGTTTGCTTATTTATTGGCTAACCGACACAGAATTATTTGCCGGGGCCGCAGTGCTGAGCGCCTTATTAAATCTGTTTAATCTACTGCCTATTTTACCTTTAGATGGTGGCCACGTACTTAAGAGCATCAGCTTTTCCATGCGCTCCTGGGTGGGGTTATCCGTCTGTATGGCAGGCATAGCCCTGGGACTTGGCTTGGCTTATGCCTTTGGCCTGGCGCTACTGGTATTCTTTTTGTTTGTTGGCGCCCTCGAAGTTATCTTTGAATGGCGGCAGCGACATTTCTCCCATTTAATTCCGCTGGATCGCTACGGCCAAATATTCTCGGCAGTGTGGTATTTTCTGGTCGTTGTCGGGCATATCGCCGTAATTTATAATTTTGCGGACTCAGAGAATCCCATACTGAGCCTACCGATGAAAATACTCGGTAGTTAAACCTGACCTTAATGGCTCTTACTTACCGTCATTGCGAGCGATAGCGCGGCGATCCATAACCTTAGATGGCCATCAAATAAGTGCCAAACATGGATTGCCACGTCGCTCCCGCTCCTGAGCCTGCCCCGCGAGCGAAGCGAGTGCTTTGGGTACGCAATGACGTTAAGTAAGTGCTATTCAGACCTGACCTCACTCTCTCCAGACTAAGGCCTAAAGATATATTAGGGCCTGTAGATATAATTGTAACGACCGCGGCTACAGACCAATAATTTATCCAACAAGAAACAGTCTTTAGCCGTCAAATCGGTAGGAGCCGTCGACGCTTGGATGCTGATATTTCGTTTATCTTTTTTCAAATACCGATACATCGTTTCAAAACGCTGGGAAAAATCGATCTCCTGGGCGCGCAAATCATGAAAAATATATTCGAAATTGCCGTAATGCAAAGTAGCCCCCGCCAATCCAATCTCAATCATCTTATTTAAGTAATGCTCATAGGCTTTGACTAAATAGGCACCCAGCTCGCCTTGATCGAAAACCGGCAGCTGCATGGTGTTGTCTGCGTCAAGTGCTCCCTCGCGTAAAGTTTCATTGCCTTGATTGCCCATAAAGCGATAGTGCTTTTTGTCGCAGATGATCACAGCTGTTTTGAATTGGCAGTGGCTAAGATCACCCTGGTTATCAGTAGCACTCTGCGAAGGAGTAGTCACCGATTGCGTTGCTGTTTGAGGGGCTGTTGTTTGAGTCGCTGTTTTAATCTTAAGCCCTAACTTTCTCGCGTAGGGCTTAAGCAGCAGTGATTGTATGAGAGGGGTGTTTTTTTGAAATTGATCAAAACTGGGCAAACTTTTCCCTGCACCACTGGCCTCTATTTCACAATACAACTGTTCGTTATAGGTCTTTGCTATTGAAAAACAAAATTGACTGGCTTTGCTGTCAGCTGCAAAAACACTCAGTGTGATAATCAGAAACAGGGTTGGCAGTGGTGGCATATTGTTATTGGCTCATAAGTCGAAGGGGAGAAGCAAGGCGCAGTCCTATCATGGATAACGTTCTCCATTTTTTTAATGGCTATCACAAAAGCACTTGTTATTGATGAGTAAAACAGAAATCATGCCAGCGAAAGTAATAGGCTTCCAGATACCCACTCACATATTTGATAATACAGGCTTTCTGAATGGTTCCCTTTTCTATTTTGGATCTTTCCCCCATTATCGCCGGCAGTGATGCAGGGCAGTCATTGCGTAATACTCTAAATTTAGCTCAGCATGCGGAAGCATGGGGCTACCACCGTTACTGGCTGGCGGAACACCATAATATGGCGGGTATCGCTAGTGCAGCAACAGCTGTTGTTATAGGCCATGTCGCTGCAGGTACGCAGAGCATCCGTGTCGGTGCCGGGGGCATTATGCTGCCTAATCATTCCCCTTTGGTGATTGCCGAGCAATTCGGCACGCTAGAATCCCTGTTTCCCGGCAGGATTGATCTTGGTTTAGGCCGTGCGCCGGGTACAGATCAAACAACAGCTTATGCCTTGCGTCGCAATCTCAGCGGAGATGTCGATCAATTCCCACAGGATGTGACGGAGTTACTCAACTACTTTCAGGAACCAAGTGAAGGCCAAAAGGTTCATGCCATTCCAGGTGAGGGCCTGCATG
>CBFIDJ010000047.1:15765-16085 GCA_965661375.1 Oceanicoccus sp.
CCCTGAACAAATGCTAGCCGCAATAGCGCTTTATCGTAGCCGCTTTCGCCCCTCGGCCACGTTGGACAAACCTTATGTGATGCTTGGCTTCAATGTTTTTGCCGCAGACAGCGACACACAGGCGGAGTATCTCGCCAGCTCCATGCAACAGGCATTTGTTAATTTACGTCGCGGCCAACCTGGTAAGTTACAAGCACCTGTAAAGGACTATATGCAACAGCTGCCACAGACTGAGCAAATCTTGTTAAACCAAATCATGTCGTGCTCAGCGATTGGCTCACCCACAACTATTGCCGAAAAACTTCAGCAATTTCTGGAGC
>CBFIDJ010000048.1:0-15406 GCA_965661375.1 Oceanicoccus sp.
AGCAGGCGGGTTATGTCGCGGCGGCGGAAATGTGGGGCATCGCGGCGATGACGGTGCTGCTGACCTTTATGTCGCACCGAGTCAATTGGCGCAAAGCCCTGGCCGCGGCCGCGATGGTCGCGGTGGCAGGCAATCTGCTCTCAATATTTGTCAATGATGTATGGGCTTTCGCCCTGTTGCGGGGGGCTATCGGTCTCGGCTCCGGTGTGCTGATTTCCCTGACCTTTACCATCATCGGTCTGACCTCAGACCCTGATCGCAATTTCGGCTTTATGATTATGTGGGTCCTGGTATATGGTGCGGTCGGTTTTCTGCTAATGCCGCTGGCCTACGCCGCCTACGGTTTCAGCCCGGTGCTACTCTTTTTTGCCGTCCTCAATTTCAGCGCACTGCCATTTATTCGCCATCTACCAGCCTCCGGGCAGGAACACCTGCATGTCGAGGAAGGTGCCCGTGAGCTGCCGGTCGCCTACAAGGGGCTGGCTATCGCGACGCTGTTTATCTATTTCATGGCCCAGGGCGTGATCTGGGCTTATCTGTTCTTAATCGGTACCGCCGCTGGCGTCAGCGAGAGCGGTGTCAGTGCCGGGTTGACGCTGTCACAGTTTCTGGGTATCGCCGGTGCGTTCACGGCGGCAATGTTTGGCAACCGCTTCGGTCGGGCAAAATCGATCACCTTCGGGGTCTGCGGAAGTATTGTGTCCCTGGCTATTCTGCTGGGTGATATTTCACCGCTGGTCTACGGTATTGCCGTTTGTATCTTCAATTACGCCTGGAATCTCACTCACCCCTTCCTGCTGGCGGCGCTAGCCATGTTCGATCGCAGCGGCAGGATTGTCGTGCACGGTATCGCCGGACAGATGCTCGGGCTGGCAGTGGGGCCAGCGGTGGCGGCCTCCATTGTTTCAGACGGGCAATACGATAGTATTATCTGGGCCGGCAGCCTGCTGTTCCTGCTCTCACTGATAGCGATTCTACCGCCGCTTTGGAAATACCAGAGTGGTGGGAACTCTGCTGCACCTCTTGTCGATATGTAAGATGTAGGTTGGGTTAAAAGCGTTAAACAAAAGACAAGGTCCCGACATCCACACAATCCCCGCCGCCATCAGCAACCAGGGTGGTTCCGGTGACAAAGGAGGCCATGTCAGAAGCCAGGAATTCTACGCAGCTGGCTATTTCATCCGGGTCGGCCATGCGCTGCAGCGGCAGGTAGCGGGTGCTATTCGCCACGGCCTGTTCCACAGTGATGTTTTTTGCGGTCGCCAGTGCTGCCATTTCCTCGTCACTCATCGGTGTTTTTACCCAACCCGGACAAAGTGCATTGACGCGGATACCCAGAGGGCCGCAGTCCAGCGCCAGTGAGCGGGTCAGGCCCAGTACCGCGGTTTTGCTGGTAACATAGCTCGCCATATCGCGCCCGCTTGCCAGCCCGGCGACGGAAGAGATGTTGATGATGGAGCCACCTCGGGCCATGACCGGAATCGACTCCCGGGCCATATTCATAACGCCGCTGACGTTGACGTCGAGCGTCTGCTGCCACTGGTCGAGATCCTGCACTACCGCACTGCCCTCGTAAATCACGCCGGCGTTGGAAACCAGAATATCGAGGCCGCCCCACAACTCGACCGCGCGGGCCACGGCCTGTCGGCACTGTTCCAGCACACTGATATCCGCACAAAACGCCTCACAGCCGTATTCCGTCGCCACCACCTGCAGGGGTGGCTGGCGGCGCCCGGTAATCAGTACGTTGGCGCCCGCCGCGACGAAGCGTCGCGCAATGGCCGCGCCAATGCCAGTGCCGCCACCGGTGATCAGGGCGGTTTTGCCGGCCAGTGATGAAGTGATCATCGATAAGTCCTCATTGGTCGAATGGCACTTACTTAAGCGATTTTTACGCTCCTTGCCCGGCCACTGCCTCACATCTGTGCTTGGCTTAGGTAAGTGCCGTTACTCATCTGTCTTATTTGGCCGTGGAGCTGGTGTCGGTGCCGGCGCTGACAACAGGCGCGAGCTGCAAATAGCGGGTGGCCGATTCACAGGCCATTACCACTAATTGCGGTGTCATTTCGCGGGCCGTTTCCGTCTCCCAGCGGCTTTGCACCCAACCCAGGTAGGTGAACCCCCGTGCCGCGAGGAACAGGGGCAGCGTATCCAAATCCTGCTGTGTCAGTGGACGAAATTCCTGGTAGCCCGTCAGCAGCGCCGCTTTGGCGTCTGAATAGAAAGGCTCCTCCTGGATAAAGTAGAGCACGGTGGCGATTTCAAACATATGCCAGCCAAAGCCGGCATCGTCAAAATCGATCAGCCGCACATGGTCGCCGTCAACCAACAGATTCTCGGGGACGAAGTCCGCGTGGATCATGCTGTAGCGAGTGGCCGACTGCCCATAGGCGAGAAGGTCCCGGCGCAGGGCATCTCTCGCCCGCACAATCAGGTTGAACTGCTCGCCGGTTAAAGTCGGCAATTCCCAAAACCGGCCCCAGAAAGGTGAGTCGCCCACCAGCCCATCCGCGTCCCAGGCATGGCGCTCAAAATCGGCGGGCGGGGTCCAGCTACTGGTATGGTTGTGCAGCCGCGCGGCGATCCGGCCGATGGTGGTATAAGTCGCGTTGACGGATTCCGCTGAGGGCACGCATCCTGTTTCGACATTCCCCAACTGTTCGCCCTCTATCCAGGCAAATAAATCGACATACCGTGCATCACCATTCCAGGTCGTTTTGACCAGCAACTCCCCAGTGGGTGTGGGAATGGGCCGGGGTGCTTCGATACCGGCGGTTATCAGGCTATCCACCCACTGCAACTCCGAGTGCAGAGCCTGCTCGGAATGGTAGCCTGACCGGTGAATACGCAGCGCATAGCGCGTGCCCGAGGGCATCTGTACGCGAAATACGGCGTTTTCCCGATACTTGATCAGGGAGAGTTCTGCACCGGATAACTGCCAGGCCCGCAGCGCCTCGGCCGCCAGGGCATGCAAATGATCCAACGGCTGTTGGGGGTTGAGTGCTTCTGACGTCATCGGCTCAACCCTCCCCGTTCACGGCGCTGAGGGCCTCATCCAGAGCCGTGAGCAACCGGTCGGCATGCTCTGGTTGGAAGGGCATCGGCGGGCGCATTTTCAGGATATTGTCATCGCGGCCAATTCGGCTGATCAGCACCCCCTGGTGGCGCATGTGATTAATAACCTGCCGCGCCGCGTCCGACGCGGGCGCTTTGCTGTCGCGGTCACTGACCAGCTCCAGAGCAAAGAACATTCCCAGATCGCGCACGTCGCCGATCAGGCGGTGTCGTTCCTGCAGTTGCCGCAGGCCCTGTGTCACATAGGCACCGGTTTGCAGGGCGTTTTGCTGCAGATTCTCCTGCTCCAGCACATCCAGAACCGCCATACCCACCGCACAGGAAACCGGATTGCCGCCGAAGGTATTGAAATACATAGAGGATTCACCAAACGCATCGATCAGCTCATCCCGCGCCACCACCCCGGCCAGCGGGTGGCCGTTGCCCATGGGCTTGCCCAGGGTGACGATATCGGGGGTTACGTCATATGCTTGGTGTGCCCAGAAATATTTACCCGTGCGACCGAAACCAGCCTGTACCTCATCGGCGATATATAGCCCGCCGGCGGCACGCACGTGGGCGACGGCCTTTTCCAGAAAACCCGGTGGCACGTTCAGCAGGCCCTCATTGGCAAAGTCCGGGCATACCAGCAAGCCAGCGAATTCAATCCCTTCCGCGGCAAATTCATCGATCGCTTTTTTCACTTCGTTGGCATAGGCGTCGGCCAGGGATTCGGCACTGAGTCCCGTTTGATAGGGACGGTAGCTATCAGGGATCGGAAACGCGCGCACCCGCCGCGTATGGCGCGCTTCGGACATGAACGCGGTACCCAGTTCGGCCACCGCCTCGGTATTACCGTGATAGGCGAAGTCGGTAACGATAATGCCAGCGCCGCCGGTGCAAAAACGCGCCATGCGCAGCGCCAGTTCGTTGGCTTCGCTGCCGGTACAGGTAAACATAGCCATCGACAGCGACTCGTCGAAGGTGGCGGTCAGGCGCTCGGCATAGCGAACCACATTATCGTGCAGATAGCGGGTGTGTACGTTCAGGGTACCTGCCTGTTGGGCCAGGGCCTGAACCACATCCGGGTGGCAATGGCCCACATGGGGCACATTATTGTAGACATCGAGATACTGCTTGCCGTCGCTGTCATAGAGCCAGACGCCCTCCCCCTTTACCAGATGCAGCGGCTCGTCGTAAAACAGAGGGGAATGGCGCCCCAATACCCGGTAGCGTCGTTCCAGTAATCTGCGCGCTGTAGTGCTGGCAGTAGTGGTAGAAATCGTGGTGGGCATTCCCGGTACTCCATAGAAACTGACAAAGACGCCCTCTATTCTAGGTTTCACTCCTACGGTGGGCTATCAACCGAAAGGATGACTCCGGAAATTGCAGCTATACGGATAAAGCGGAACAAAAACACCCGGCCCAGCAACAAGAAGCAGATTTGTGTACGCCAAGGACTATTGAAGCATGCTTAATGGATAGAGATGGCTGACAACTCTGGAGACAGCGCGCATCCTATCGCGGCAACCTTAATCGCAACTTCCTATTGTAATAAGCGCCAGTCCTTAGGTCTGTTATTGCAGGCCATAAAAAGGGCCGGTCGCAAAGCGACCGGCCAACCCCGGATGGTAAATTTAATAACTTAAGCTTAATAGCTACCGAAGTTATAGTTGAGTGTCAGGCCATACCAACGAGGTGGCTGGTAAACACCGGTCGCACCGAGAATACCCAAATCCAGGGTATAGGATTTACGCTCCTCATCGGTCAGGTTCTGAACCCATCCCGTGACCGACCAGCGTTCATCACCAGCAGTATATTTAACCCGTGCATTAACAACCCCTCCTGCATCCTGCAGAGACTGGGTGTTATTACTGACCTCCAGGTACTGGTCGTCATCGTAGGTACCATCCAGCTGAACCGCCATATTGCCGCCCAGAGTGTCCCAGTTATAGCGGAACAGGTAATTAAAGCTGTAGCCCGGCGCATTGGGAAATTCGGTATCAGTAACAACATCCCCAAAAGGCCCGACCACCTCATCGACTTCGCTGTCCACCACAGACAGACCCAGCACGATATCCCAGTGGACGTTCGGCGTCAGGAACAACTCGACCTCCCCACCCCAGCTGGAGGCATCGGTGTTTTGCACCTGTGGGAACAAGTTAAAGACCGCAAAGGCCTGGTAATCCTCGTAGTCATACTGGAAAATCGTTGCGTTCAGTCGGGCCACACCATCAAATAAGGTTGTTTTAACACCTAACTCATAGGCATTTAACACCTCTTCCTGATGCTGGAAGACACTGGGGTCAACGTATGGGGCCGTCAGCACAGACCAGTTACCGCCTTTAATACCGCGGTTCCAGGCACCAAACAGTAGCGTGTCATAGCCGACCCGCCAGTCCAGCTGCACGCGTGCGGCATAGTCGTTGTATTCGATGGTGTCATCGAGCTGCAGGCCCTGCACATCAAAGCCCGGCAGCGGGTCGCCGGTGGGTGCACCGCCGAAAAACTCAGTTACCGACTCGGAAGGACCGAATACACCGGCCAGGGGCCCATTGCCACCCAGATCTACCAGCCGACTTTCGTAATCGAGATCTTTCTCATCCTCTGACCAGCGATAGCCCACAATCAGGGTAAATGCCTCACTCAAGTCATATTCCACCTGCCCGAATACCGACCAGTTTTTGGAGTCCAATTGGTAATCTTCAAAGTGGTTCAGATTCACCGATGCATCGGGGAAGGACACGCCGAGACCATAAGGGTCTGGGCCAAAACCCAGTGGGTCCGAGTCGATAAAGCCGGCGGCAATAGCAGCGATAGGGGCACCGAAGGTTCTGGCTCGGCCATCGATGTCTATATCCATATAGTACAGGCCCGCCTGCCAGCGCAGGCTATCCGTTTCCCCGTTCAACCTCAGTTCCTGGGTAAATTGGCTATAATCCGCGACAGTTTCAAACTCCACGATGGGCGGCGGCGCGCCATCGCCATCTTCCAGATACTCTTTATCCATATCCATGTAATTGGTAATGGACACAAAATCAAAGGCGTCGAATGCCCAGTTGAATTTGGCGATATAGGAGTTGGTTTCCCGGTTCAGGTACCCATCCGTGCCGCCGTCATGTGAAAACGGATCTGCGGGCTCGGTGGTGCCACTACTGATACCGTTGGCATCTATCTCGGTACAATTGCCAAGAGCGTCGAATTCGCAGGGGAAGGCCGTATAGCCGCCGGTTGGTACATCGTCGTCTTCCGCATATTTCACCCAAAAATCACCGGTGAAATCATCGGTGAAATCGACCTGTATATTGGCGCGCAGGGCGATACCATCGGCACCGTTCAGGTCGCGCACACCAGGCTGCGTCGCTTCGATATAACCATCGGACTCCACCCAACGACCCGAAACCCGATATCGCACTCGATCATTGATGGAGCCACCGACAGCACCCTCCAGCGCCCGCTTGTTATAATCGGCAACCGTGGCGTCAACATAGCCATTGAACTCATCGTCCGTCGCCCCGCGACTGACATAGTGAATCAACCCGCCGGTAGCGTTGCGGCCGAACAGCGTGCCCTGTGGGCCACGTAGCACCTCAACCCGCTTCACGTCGAACAATTGACCGGAAATAGCGTTCATACTACCGACGTAGGCATCGTCCACAAAAACGGCAACCGGGGCCTCCAGGTTATCCATAAAGTTGGACTGCGAAATACCCCGCAGGTTAAAAACCGTGATATTGGGGGAGAACTGGTTGAGTTGCAGTCCTGGCACCTGCTGGACAATTTCCGTCGAGTCGGTGACGCCCAAAGCCTTCATTTGATCGCCGCTGAAAGCCGATACCGACACCCCGACATCCTGCAGGTTTTGCTCGCGTTTCTGCACCGTCACCACGACTTCCTCAAGCACTGCAGCACTGGTGCTGACACTGGTCAGGCTGGCGACGCCCAATAAAATTGCCGACGGAAGAGCCCGTAGTTGCCCCTTACTTACCTTGTCATTCATACACTCTCTCCGGTAGTTAGTAGTTTTTTTAGTCAATCCCTTGTATTTTATATAACACGTTAATAATATAAGCGCAAAATTACAGCAAAATCTTGGCTGAGAGAGAACTTAAAAGTGGTAAATAGGGAAGAAAACAGCGTTTAAATAGAAAGTGCGACTCGCCATATGCTTAACATGTGTATAAAACAGCGATAAAACCTGGAGTTCCAGACTATGCACAATGAACAGCACATAAAGCCGACCTCCCTCCTTTCAAACTGGCGGTGTATTGAAGGTATTGAGGCCTGGAACCACACAATAGCCGAAACCTTTTACCCTATAAGATGCTGCACCGACGCAAAGCACTTTCGCGGTTTCCTACAGTCGGGAATGCTGGACAACATAAGCCTGACCAGAGTACAGAGCTCACCGCTTGAAGTTATCAGGGACAAACAACTGATCGAGGAATCAGCCCAAGACGTCTACCATGCAAAATTCCAGCTGAGTGGCACTGCCACTCTCAAGCATTGCGGCAAAGAAGCCTTTCTTAAGCCGGGAGATTTCATCCTCTGCAGCAGCAGCCAGCCCTATAAACTGAGTCTTACCGGGGATTACTGCCAGGTGGTGATGACAATTGAGCAAATGTATCTGGATGAACTGCTGCCTGGCGTTTCCGACTATTTAGGGCAAACCATGGCCGGGAAAAACCCCGTGAATGGGATACTGACAAATTTTATTTCTTCTCTGACTCAGCGCTTTAATCAAATTGACCAACACTCTCTGCAGCGCTTAAAAAACTCCAGCCTGGACTTGCTTATTACGGCGCTGAAAGCACAACAAGGCAACAGCGTCAGCCGATTAGAAAGGGGGCGGGGCGGACATCTGGCACGCATTAAACAGTTCATTGAAATTCATCTGGCCGATGAGCGACTCAGCCCCGATCTCATTGCCAAGGCCGAGGGAATCGGAACCCGCTACCTGCATATGCTATTCAAAAGCGAAGGGATCTCCGTCTCTCGCTATATTCACCTGAAGCGCGTCGAGGCCTGCGCGCGTCAACTCAAAAACCCCGAGTTGGCAAACCGAACAACCATGGATATCGCCCTCGGTGCAGGCTTTAACGATGTCTCCCACTTTTATCGCTGTTTTAAAGCGGTCTACGGTATGACACCCAGGGAATACCGCTTAAATGCCTGAACGGCGCATTACCAGAGCGTCGGATATTTCCCTGTCGCGCTTCGGTGCTATGTTTCAATACTAACCCTCGGTACTAACCCTCAGCACTATGCCTCGGCACTGCCCCTCGGAACTACGAACAAAACCAAAATGGCGAAAAACGAACCCATTGCCATCAGTGTGGCAACCATGGGCAAACCCATTCCAGCATTAAACAGCACACCAGCGATAATAGGCGCAATCACTGAACCACCGCGCCCCACACCAATACCGAAGCCGGTGCCTATCCCGCGAACATGCGTCGGAAAGACATGTGCCATAAAGGCATACAGACCGCTCATAGCCGCCATCGTAAAAAACCCCGCCGTGCCGCACAGTATTGAAAGCACGGCGAGGTCCGCTGGCGCTTGCCCGAATAGCGCGATAAACAGCGCTGATAACAGTAATACCAGACTCAACAGCCCCCGTAGACCAACACGGTAAGAAAGCAGGCCAAATAAGGTGCCACCCAGTACACCGCCTATATTCACCCACACCAGCACCCCTGCGGCCGAGGCGGCGGTAAAGCCCATATCAACCACAATCTTTGGCAGCCACTTCATCATGAAATAAAAGGTGAGTACATGCAGAAAAAAAACGGTAGTGACGGACAAGGTTATTATTCGCATTCCCGGCACGAACAGTTCCCGCAGAGGCCGATTATCAGACACGTGCTTTTGCATGGCGGGCAACACGCTGATTTGAGCATGCCTCATGCTGGCCAATGCTTTATTGATTTTAGCCAGGGCATTAGCGGGCTGTCGCTGCGCCAACCAGTGCACTGATTCCGGCACGCAAAAATACACCAGCGGGAGACAGCAGGCGGTAGCGAAAGAACCGAAGTAAAATACGGCGCGCCAATCGTGATTCTGCAACAGCATGGCGGCAATCATCCCACCCGTGGCGCCGCCCAGTGGCACACCCACCACCGCCACAGAACAACTCAGGTGACGGGTCCTGGTATTGGAAAACTCGGCCGCCATGGCATTGACACTCGACAACATGCCACCAATCCCCAACCCGGTCAGCACGCGCCATACCGAAAGTGTGGGTACGCTGTTGGAGCCGGCCGCCATCAACATACCAGCGGTCATCAGCACCAGGCAGGCCAGCATCGCCGGGCGACGCCCAAACCGGTCAGCCGCAGCGCCCATGGCTACGGCACCAATCCCCATACCGATAAACTCCATGGACAATACAAGACCCAGCTCAACACGGTTAATACCCCATTCATCGGCAATGCCCGGTGCGGCAAAACTGATGGAGAGCAGATCGAAGCCATCCAGCGCACACAGCAGGACCATAATGGCGACCACCATGATTTGCAGCGGGCTCATACCGCCCTGATCAATAACGTCTCGTGGATCAAGGGATGTAGCCATAGGCTCTCCTTTTTATTTTTTGATAGAGCTGACCAGAACTCTCCTTATTCTTCCTGTGAACTTGTGTCGGCCAGCGACTTCAAGTGGCGCCGCATCGCAACACCCGTTTTGTCCGTGGGGATATGTATTTCGTAAAATTCCGGGTCGGCGTCGGATTGCTGGAACCTGGCAATACTTTCAATGGCAAAGGCGTCTTCACTAAAAGCAGCCGTTTGCTGCGACAACATAAATTCATCGATACGTTTGTCGTTGAGGGCAAAATTTCGCGCAAGGGCAAACCAGTAATGGGTCGAATGCCTGGACTCGGGAGTGAGTAACTGCGCGACTTTTACCGTGGGAATCGGGTTCTGCTGCTCAATCGAGAGCTCTAGGTTTTTAAGTATGCCGGTATTGATATGCAGCCCGGGCGAAACATACCGTGAGCCTGAACTGCGCAACACTTTCATGCCCTCCCAACCCAGGGGCTTGGCGTAGATGGGCGGCAATTCACATTCGACGCGGCGCCACACTTCAATATGATCGCCATCAATGGTTGCCTCTATTGGTGCCTTGGCATATTCCGGTGTACCAAAGGTAGTTTCATGCAGAAAACTCAAATGCGATAAATCCAGCAGGTTTTCATGCATATGGACATAACTGCCGTTGACATGTAAGTAGCCAATGTACATATCCCACTCTGGATGATCCATCCATTCCTGGTGTGGTAGAGTGGATTCATCGGCCTCATCCTGGTTGCCCATCCAAACCCATATAAAAGCCCCTTTTTCGATAACCGCATAAGCTTTCAAGCGGATATTTGCAGGTGCCTTATCCTGCATGGGTACTTCAATACACTTACCGGATGAATCATAGAGCAGACCATGATAGCCACAACGAATATTATCCCCTTCGACTTTGCTGGCGGAAAGTGGGAAGGAGCGATGACAACAACGGTCCTGAAACGCTTTAGGGCTGCCGTCGGTGGTTCGATACAAGACGATGGAGGTGTCATGTACTCGGCGGGCAATGGGCTCTCGCGACACCTCGTCCGCTTTTGCAATCACATACCAGGCGTTGCGAATAAAAGGAGTGTTATGGTCAGCTAACGATTCAGCCGTTTTCCGGGCTATTTTTCTTTGCCGTTCTGTCGTATTTGCCATAGTGTCATTACCCTCGCATTTATTGTTGCTATTAATAATAACGGCCCCTGCAGGGTGGTATATCCTTCCGATGTACTACCTGCAGCGCACTTAATAGGCTGCCAAAAAACTACGTTTTTAACAGCCTGTTAAAAATAGGTGGAAACAGCCTCAATCTCCTCCTTAGTCAATTCGTTAGAAATAACCTGCATCAGCAGATGTTTTCGCTCACCCGAGCGATAATCAAGCAATTGCTTCTGCAAATATTGAGCATTTTGCCCCGCCAGATTGGGCCACTCGGCATTGACCGTAATCCCTTCATGCCCGTGGCAGGAGATGCAGCGGGCGCGCACATTCCGGCCAAGCGCACTCACCTCGCCCTCGCGCCGCGCGGGAGTTGGCAAACTGGCATAGTAGTCAGCCAACTGTTCGATCTGTGTATCACTCAGATTTTTTACCATCGGCAACATCAGGGGCTCTTTACGCTGGCCATCGCGAAACGCCTTAATTTGATTAATCAGGTAATCCCGCTTCTGCCCCGCCAGATTGGGCCATTGCCCGGAAGGGGCGATACCCTGCTCTCCGTGACAAGTTGCGCAGGACTGAACCAGGACGGGATCCTGGGCCCACAGCGACGAGGACGCGAAGCCCGTGAGAAGAAACAAGCAAACGGTTAATACCCGGCTGTTATTGGACATGACGACTCCCGCCAGTTGATAGAGTTTCAATCTGTTGCACCAGTTGCCTGCGGTACTCGATAACTTCCAGTAACGGGGCTTTGCGATAATTGGCTACTTCCGATTCGGTATAGGGCTGCCACTCCACCGGTTCACTGCCCTGAGCAAATTCAAGCACCATCCAGTTCAGCAGTTCAGCCAGGCCATCGTCGTCCAGGTCCGCATTGGCCGAACCCGGTACCCGGACAAGGTAGCTGCGCCCCTCCTCACTGTTGAGAAAATGACCGACATAACCTTGTAGCCTGGGAACGCTGTTAAACCCGCGACCGTCCTCTGTGTGACAGCCCTGACACAACATCTGGTAATGAAATTTTGCACGCCGTTCATTGATCGCAGCTGCGCTTCCTTGTTCGCCTTGCTCCGCACTGAGCGAACTATTGCCCACAAAAAGCAGGCAAACGGCAAGCCATGGTGCGTATCGGGTGCTCATTCTTCAAAAGCCACACCGACCACAATGGCCGTTGAACAGTGATAAACCGTACTCGAGGAACCGAGACACCAGTTCATATCATTGGATTTATCCGCACGATAGAGCGGCCGGTCGCCTTCATCTCTCATACATAGACAGGTCGCGCACTGAGTGGTACCGCAGCAATCGTTGTATGAAATCACGTAATTGCGGCCATCCACCGGATTGCGGCAGGTGCCGATCCAGGTCAGGGTGCTCATTTCAGTCCCCGGCGGACAGCTGTTATAGGTACCGCCACAGCATTCGCAGAGAAAACCATCCACCGCGCAGTAACGCCAGTAATCGCAGCTGGCAGGATCGCCAGCCTCCTGAGGGTGCGTCGGTGCATTTCCCGGGGTTGGGGTGGGTGAGGGCGTCTCCCCTCTGGCAACGGGGAGCAAAGGAACACCAGCCATGCCGACCATGGTGGTTCCCAGTGCGGTGAGGAAACCACGTCGTGAGCTGCGTTGCGCTACTCTACGTGCTGACTTTTCAAAAAAAAGGTCAAGAAATTTCATTTTTTCACCTGACTTGTTAACACCACTAACTGGTAACGTTATGGCTGCCCGGAGGCGTTTTTCTCAAGGTACTCCTGTATCGAGGCTACTTTGCGCTCCTTCGCCTCAAACAAACTGTCCAGATGCTCCCGCGAATTCACAATACCAATCGAAGCAATTTTGCCCGTTTCATCAATCAACACAGCATACGGCAACTTGGCCACACCATAGGTTTTGCCCAGCAGTTCCGAAACCACATAGGGGTAGGCATCCAAACCATGGGTCCTGACATAGTCCTGGTGATCCTGCTTTTCACCATCGCTGGCGATCACCAGATTCAGCCAATCGGATTCGTGTCGTGCGGCCGAGGTGAGCGCAGGCATCAGTGTTTTACACACCGGGCAATCCGGCGAGGCAAAGAACAACAACTGGGATTTGCCGTCCTGCGGCTGGCCGCCGACCACCACGAGTTTGGCATCCAGCGTTTGCAACGCCAGCTCGGGAGCCGCTTCACCAGGCTGTAATTTTTTGTTCATGGCTAAAGCACCCGCAGGCGCCACCCGCTCGTACAAAACACCAATCTGCCGAGTCAGCGCGTACACGGTAATGGACAGGGCAACTACCGCGAGCCAGAGTAAAATATTGGAAACAACTAACAAACTCATCGATAATCTTCCTGGTGGTTTTTCAATTTAATCCACTGGCAGAGCCAGATGGCGCGGGCCGCGCAACTGTTGTAATTTTTGCTGGTTACCCATTAACTGCTCCGCACTCAGTGTACAAAACACCATAAACAAACCTGCGACAGCGGCCAGTAACCAGGCCGTTGCGGTTGACGGCAAGGCAAACCCGGCGGCGAGTGCTGTCAGTACGGCCAATAGCAAGTTACGCAGCAACAGTGGCCACCCTATCGCCGTGCGGTTGGCCGGCCCGGAACAGCCACAATCTATACCGCTCTTACCCTGCAGCATTTGCAGTGCCATCATGCCCAGGTACGCCAGTAACAAGGCACTGGCGACCATCAATCCAATCACATGCATTGCTGGCATTACCACCGCCAACGCGGTCAACCCCTCAATCGAGCCAGCAACGACCAGACAGCGCACGGCGGTGCTGGCATCGGTAATCCCATAACCGGCCAATACGTGCAGATAATATGCCCGGTTGTCCCGCTTCAGCTTGGACCAGGCTGAATCCGCAAAAAGCCACACAACCAGGAGACTGATCGCTCCGCTGAGTACTGAATACATGCTTATCTGGCCTCCAATGGGCAGTTATAACTGGCTATTGATTGCTTCTGTTAATAGCTTCTGTCGATAGCCAATGGCGTCACATTGCCAAAGTCGGAGAGGGTGTGAATGTATTCTCCGCTGAGGGCATTAAACACATCCAGGTTCATATCGCCATTGGCCGCCACCAGCAGTGGTTTTTCACCGCCGGTCACACCAATGGATATCGCCCAGTTGGGTGTCTCGATCACCCGAACACGCTCCCGTTTTGTCAGGTCGAATACCCAAACCTGGGTGCCGCCGTGGGTCTGTGACCCCTCGTGACCATCGGGCTGGAAGATGGTGTACATCAAACCCGAGTCATCAATGTCATTTAACACCATGCCACTGGGCCGCCAGTTACCCTGTTTGTCTTCGGCGCTGAGCATATCCCAACTGCCTTCATACTGGATCACGTCGGAACTGACATCGAAAACATGCAGCAAGCCATGAAAACTGGGGAAGTACATTTTGTCCCCGACATAGACCGGGTGCTCAAACACCGGTGTTTCCATGGTGTCGAAAAACGGCTCCAGTAACTGCTGGGACGCCAGGGTGCCGTCATCGTTGATAACCGTGCTCATCAGGGCACCGTTACTACAAATGGACGCAATGCCTCGCTGGTTCACTGGATAACTCAATACACAGCCCGGCGTACCGATTTCGGTGACGATTTCCCGAGTGTCGAGATCAACCACCGTAAACGAGGCCGCGGGGCTGAAGTTGGAAACAAAAAGGAATTTTTCGTCGCCGGAGAGCGCCATCGCATAGCGCTCCGGCAGCGCCATAATCCGGTTGGGCTGCGGCCAGACAATTTCTTTTTCAATCTTCAGCGTCGATTTATTGTAGATGGACAGGACGTCCGTGCGCTTGCCGCGACTGCCGCGTTCGTGAAAGGTTTCGATAATATAAACTTCGTTGCGGGTTCGCGCCTGAGTGAAATTGCCAATCAGGGCTTTGTCCATCATCCCCTTGATGCGCTTGGGGTGATGGGGCTCGGCGGCGTCCAGAATAATAACGCGGCCACCGAACATGCTGGTGAAACTGAGTTCATTCACCAGTATCCAACTATCCGGATAGTCCGCCGGCAGCGTCTCAATATGGCCTTGCTCTTCAATTGGCAGAGGCGGTAACGAAGGATCAGCGACGATCTTCTTTTCCTGCTCAACCTTATCCGCGCCGGTAATGGCCGGTCCCACCGCTTTATCGGCTGAGTTTTGGGAATCGCAGCCGGCACCCAAAAAGGCCTGGCCAGCAACCAACAGGAAAAAACCTAGCGATGTAAATTTCATGGTCAACCCTTGTTGTTTTTTCTCAGAACATCCGAGACTGTTTTTTTCACCACAATACAGTCACCGAAAGTACAGCCCGGTGTTATTTAACGATTTTCAACGTCTGAATATGGGTAAACTCTTCCAACCCATAGCGGCCAAACTCCACGCCCATGCCCGACTGCTTCACACCACCGAAGGGTGCATCGGGCTGTACCGCACCGTGCGCATTAATCCATGTTGAGCCGGTCTCCAGACGCTGGCCGATTTCCACAGCGCGATCGATATCATTTGACCAAACGGAGCCGCCCAATCCGCTCGGACTGTTATTGGCCATTGCAATCGCTTCTTCAACATCAGTGTATTTGATAATCGGAACGATCGGACCAAAGGGCTCTTCATCGACCAGCCGGTTACCGTTACTCAGATCCGCGACA
>CBFIDJ010000049.1:0-15325 GCA_965661375.1 Oceanicoccus sp.
GCGATGTCGATGGGTGCCGGTTCAACGGCAACACCTTACATCATGCCTGCGGTGGAAAATATTAATGGCCAGGCAATTGTGTTGCATAACAAACACAAGGATAAGCGTAATCCAAAAGATTGGAAGGGCTTTAAATTCGGTGTGCCCTTTGACTACTCCATGCATAACTTTTTGCTGCGTTACTACGTGGCGGAGCATGGTATCGACCCCGATCAGGACATTCAAATTCGCGTCGTGCCACCGCCAGAAATGGTGGCCAACCTGCGCGCGGGCAACCTGGATGGTTATCTCTCGCCCGATCCGTTCAACCAGCGTGCGGTCTACGAAAAAGTCGGCTTCCTGCATATCCTGACCAAGGATATCTGGGAAGGTCATCCCTGTTGTGCCTTTGCCTGTAGTCAGAAATTTGCGACCGAAATGCCCAATACCTACGGCGCTCTGTTTAAAGCCATTGTGGATGCGACACATTTTTCAGCTAAAGCAGAAAACCGCATGGACATTGCCAAAGCGATTTCGCCCAAGAACTATCTCAACCAACCAGAGATTGTGGTGCAGCAGGTATTAACCGGTCGCTATGTTGATGGCCTGGAGAAAAAAGTATTCGATGTGCCTGACCGTATCGACTTTGACCCTTTCCCCTGGCATTCAATGGCCGTGTGGATTCTGACCCAAATGAAACGCTGGGGCTATGTCGAGGGTGATATCGACTACACCGGTATTGCCGAGAAGGTTTATGTGGCGGCAGAAACCGGCAAGGTGATGAAAGACCTCGGTTATGAACCGCCCAGCAAAACCTACGAGAACTACACCATCATGGGTAAAACCTTTGATTACACCAAGCCCGAGGAATACATCAACAGCTTCGCTATCAAGAGGGTGTAAGGGTGAGTGGTGGAAGTTTGGCATCATTAAATGCAAGGGCGGCGCTGGTCTCGATTTTAATATTGTTGCTGTGCCTCGGTATTTGGGAGGCGTTAAATCAGCCTCCTGAAGCCACCGAGGCGATGTCAGAATTTGAGTTGCTGATGGGTGGCGCCGATCAGGAAGCGCGGGTGCCGCCACCCTCGCAGGTGCTGGCCCATGCCTGGGATGAGCTTAGCGATCCCTTTTATGATGCAGGCCCTAACGATAAAGGTATAGGGATTCAACTGGCCTATTCCATCTATCGGGTGCTGGCCGGTTATTTCGGCGCGGCGCTAGTCGCGATTCCCTTGGGCTTTGTGATTGGTATGTCGCCTTTAATGTACAAGGCGCTAAATCCCTTTATTCAGGTGTTACGACCTATCTCTCCTCTGGCGTGGATGCCGCTGGCGCTGTTCATCATTAAAGATTCAGAGCAGTCGGCGGTGTTTGTGATTTTTATCTGCTCGATTTGGCCGATGCTGATCAATACTGCCTTTGGTGTCGCCAATGTGCGAACGGACTGGATACGCGTGGCACAGACCCATGAGCTGGGTGCGTTGCGCACCGCCTTTCAGGTTATTTTACCGGCTGCGGCGCCGACGATTTTAACCGGTATGCGTATTTCCATCGGTATTGCCTGGCTGGTGATTGTGGCGGCGGAAATGTTAGTGGGCGGTACCGGCATTGGTTATTACGTCTGGAACGAGTGGAACAATTTAGATTTGAACAGCGTTATTTTTTCCATCCTGATGATTGGTCTGGTCGGCATGGTGCTCGACGTTGCCCTGGGGGCAGTGGCGAAGCTGGTGGAATACGAGGAGTGAGGAATAGCTGTGATGCGGGATAGTGGTATTCAGGAGTGCTCATGAGTAAGCATTTGGTCAGTATAGAAAATTTGTCGAAGGTTTTTCCCTCCAGGGAGGAAGATCTTGTTGTTTTTGAAGACGTTAATATCGACATCGATAAGGGCGAGTTTGTTTGCATAATTGGACACTCCGGCTGTGGTAAATCCACCATATTAAATGTGTTAGCCGGGTTGGATAGCCCCAGTGCCGGTGCGGTGGTAATGGATGGTAAAGAGGTATCGGGCCCCAGTCTGGATCGCGGGGTGGTGTTTCAAAACTACAGTCTTTTGCCCTGGTTGACCACCTTGCAAAATGTGAGTTTTGGGGTAAAGGCGCGTTATCCCGAGTGGTCTAAAAAACAGGTTGATGAGCACAGTATTAAGTTTCTCGATATGGTGGGCTTATCGGGTTCCATCCATAAAAAACCGTCACAACTGTCGGGTGGTATGCGGCAGCGGGTGAGTATTGCCCGCGCCTTTGCTACCAACCCCAAGCTGTTATTGCTCGATGAACCCTTTGGTGCCTTGGACGCTTTAACTCGCGGCGTGATTCAGGATGAGCTGATCAAGATCTGGAGTGAAACCCAGCAGACGGTATTTATGATCACGCACGATGTCGATGAGGCGATTCTGTTAGCTGATCGGATTTTATTGATGACTAATGGACCTCGCGCGCGCGTGGCGGAATCGGTGTTGATCAATATTCCGCGGCCGCGCAATCGAGGCAATATTATCGACGACCCGGCCTATTACAAAATTCGAAATTATTTAGTGAATTTTCTGGTGACCCGTTCGGGAGAACTGTCGGGATCAACAGGTATTGAAGGCGCTAAGACGATAGTGGTTGACCCCAGTGGCACAGCGGCTGTCGATACTGACGATTCCCTTTCTGAATCCGCATCCATCAAGGTGCGGGAAGCAATTTGATAAAGCCGCTGTAAGAGCGATTAGGAGAAATGAGTTATGAATAAAGTGAGTATGACCGAAACCATTATTGCCGCCAAGCTGGAACAAGGGCTTAGCTGGGAAACTATGGGCAAAGAGTTGGGCATGTCCCCGGTTTGGTTGACCTCCGCCTGCCTGGGAATGAATAGCGCGCCGCCGGAAAAAGCCAAAGCAATCGCTGAATTTTTAGGGCTGGGTGAAGAGGTAGTATCAGCGTTAGAGGATTTCCCGACTAAAGTGTGGGATCAGGCTGTACCGACCGATCCACTGATTTACCGACTCTATGAAATCGTCGGTGTGTATGGAGACACCTTAAAAGAAGTGATTCAGGAAAAGTTTGGGGACGGTATTATGAGTGCCATTGATTTTTCTATGGAGGTGGAGAAAGTGGAAGATCCCAAAGGTGATCGGGTATTGCTCACCATGAATGGTAAATTCCTGCCCTATAAGAGTTGGTAAAAAAAGAGTTTGTAAAACAGTTTAGGGCACCTCTATTAATCCGTCATTGCGAGAAGCGTAGCGACGAAACAATCCAGCAAGACATTGATGTTCAAATAATCATGAATTGCTTCGCTGCTCTGAGTCTACCCCGTATACCCAAAGCATTCACTCTGTTGAGCCTGCCCCGCAAGTACAGCGAGTGCTTTGGGTACATGGGGCAGGCTCAGGAGCCCAACATTCACAAGGAAATAATCAATGGCTGATGCACCGCGCCCACCCTTGCCGCCTTTTGATTTCGATGCGGCTGTTGCCAAAGTTCGAAAGGCGGAGGATGCCTGGAATGACAAGCAGCCGCTAAAAGTTGCGCAGGCTTATACCGAAGATTCGCGCTGGCGTAACCGCAGTGAATTTATTGTTGGGCGTGAGGCGATTGTAGATTTCCTGGCGCGTAAATGGGCGCTGGAACATGAGTACCGTTTGGTAAAAGAAATCTGGGCGTATACAGACGACAAAATTGCCGTGCGTTTTGCCTATGAGTGGCACGATGATAACGGGCAATGGTTTCGATCCTACGGCAATGAGAACTGGGCCTTTGACGCGAACGGTTTAATGAAGGAGCGGTATGCCAGTATTAATGACTTGCCGATTGCTGAGACTGAAAGAAAGTTTCTTTGGCCCGAGGGGCGTAGGCCCGATGATTATCCGGGACTAAGTGAAGCGGGTTTGCAAAATTGAGCAAGCTTCGCCGCCTTTTTCGATTACAAATCCAGCGTTTTTAACTTTTGGTTGAGCTGTTGCGTAAAGGCTGAAATATTATCCATTTTACGATTGTCGATCAGTTCGGCTCTGCCATCGTCGCGGGAAGAAATGTGTTTGTTGGTGTGGTTGTTTTTAATAATGGCGTTGGTCGAAGGAAAGCGGTATTCAATGGCATTGGGATAGTGATGCCCTAAATAAACCTTATTGTTTTCTATAACCGATTCTCCCTGGCTATCTTCCAGAATAATACCGACATCGGCAAAGGGGTCGCCATTGTCGGAGTGGTAGATATAGTTGTTTTTTATCACGCCACCAGAGTTGCTATAGCGCAGGTTGGGATGCTGTTGCTGCATGCCAAAACCGATACCACGATCCGAGTCGATGATGATGTTGTCATCGACGGTGTTGTTGGATGAATTGCTCCAGATATGAATGGCGTGTTCTGCTATTCGACCACCGGGGCTGGCAATATCCCGGAACAGGTTGTGGCGTATGATCCAGTTGCGAATGCCGTGGGCATCGACACCGCCGATATAATAATTCGGGCCGATGCCCTGGGTGTATTCAAAGCGGCAGTATTCGATCAGGCCATAATCTGAATACGTATCGGGCGTATTTTTTCCGTAACTGACTTTAAGTAATTGTTCATAGCTGTCTTGCAAAATACAGTTGCGAATAACGGGGTAGTCGACATTTTTTTCTGCTGCAATTTGGATTAAGTGGTTGCCGGTGTTTTTAAGCGTTATGCCATCCAGCACAAAACCGGAAGCTTCTACCTTGATCAGGTTGTTAACCCTTGCTGTTTTTCGCATGCCCTGACCGGACAGAACGACTTTGTTGGGATTGCCTGACTTTGACAGCAGCATAATATTGGCTGCGCGTATTCGAATCAGTTGTGAAACGTGATAAACCCCATCGGTTAAATAGATGGCGCTATTACCCGTTGTCATGGCTTGGGCTAAAGCCGAGTAAAGTTGAGTGGATGTCGATACATGGTATTGCTTGAATTCAGCGGGAACGGGGTACTGAACCTGTTTCGGCAAGGTGAGTTGCTGGCCGGTGCGGGTTCTCTGTGGCTGAGTTTTATGCGAAGTACTTGCTGGGGAATTCTCGATTGATAAAGGTTTTTCAGTCGCTGAGCTGGCGGGAGTAAGACTGGTCGTTGCACAGGAGGTAAGCAATAACAGGGAGCTTATTAATAACAGGCGTCGGTAAAACATTTGGCGGTGCTCGGGCTTCATAGGCTGGATCCGGTCAGTCCTCGTATGCCATCGGTCAGCAATTTAATGCCCGCCACAGCCAGGAAAAAATAACAGATGCGATAAATCATAATCTGATCAACCCGATGCAGTAAAAAATAACCCAGCCGAACCCCAATGGGTGCCAATGGCAATAGTACTAATGAGGTCATCAAATTGCTGTGATCCAGTTGGCCCAGCCAGGCATAGGGGATCAGTTTGACGATATTAACCACGGCAAAAAATATAGCAAAAGTTCCCATCAGCATAGTTTTTTCCAGCTGTTGGGGTAGCAGGTAGATACTGGCAGGTGGGCCGCCGGCGTGTATGCCGAAACTGGTAAAGCCAGCAATAGCTGACCAAAAACTGCCCTTCAGGATGTTGGGCTTTTGTACTTTGCCGCCGCCGCGTTTAATCATGTAGTCCAGGGTAAAGGACAGTGAGATCAGGCCGATTAAGATCCGCACGGCATTCTCGGACAGATAATTGAAAAACAGTGCGCCAACGGCGACACCAAGTATGGCTGCTGGCAGCATGATGCGCAGGTTTTGCCGGTGCCATTGTCCGCGAAAACTCCAGAGGGCTACAGCGTCCATGGCTAGCAGTAGCGGCAGCATGATGGCTGCTGCCTTTACCGGTGAAATAACCAGCGCCATCATGGGCACTGAGATCACAGCAACACCACCGCCAAAGCCCCCTTTAGCCATGCCAAAGATCAATACAGCGGGAATAGCGCACAGATAAAATAATGGATCGGTAATCATAGACCGCGTACGTGGTGGGGGCAGCGCCCTGGAGACGCTGCCGAAGGCCAGAAAAGTAGTTTTGCTGGCAGTAAAGCGCTATTGAACAGTTTCGTTATCAGTAAACTGACCTTCAAATAGCGGCGTTGACAGATAACGCTCGGCAGAGTCGGGCAAAATCACCACAATAGTTTTGCCTTCATTACCGGGTTGCTTGGCAACCCGATCGGCTACCGCCATCGCTGCACCACTGGAGATGCCTGCCAGAATGCCCTCCTCTTTCATCAGCTTATGCGCCCAGACCATGGCCTCATCGCTAGTCACCTGTTCAACCTGATCGACCATCGTCATATCCAGATTGTTCGGTAAAAAGCCTGCGCCGATGCCCTGAATTTTGTGGGGCGCATGGGTGGGGTCTTCACCGGCTTTGGCGGCGGTAATCATGGTAGTGGTATCCGGCTCCACGGCGACAGAGGTGATCGCCTTGCCCTGCGTGTTTTTGATAAAGCGGGAAATGCCGGTCAGGGTGCCGCCGGTGCCAACGCCGCTGATCAGGATATCGATCTCGCCGTTGGTGTCATCCCAGATTTCCGGGCCGGTGGTTGTTTCATGAATGGCCGGGTTGGCCGGGTTATCAAACTGGCTGGGCATCCAGCGTTTGTCCGGCGCCTCGGCGACCATCTGCTGTGCGGTTTCAATACAGAGTTTCATGCCCTTGGCGGCGTCGGTAATCACGATATTGGCACCCAGCGCTTTCATGATCTGACGGCGTTCCAGACTCATGGTATGCGGCATGATCAGAGTGATCGGGTAACCGCGGCTGGCCGCCACAAAGCACAGGGCAATACCGGTATTGCCACTGGTGGGTTCTACGATCTCCATACCGGGTTTCAACTTGCCGTCTTTTTCGGCCTGCCAGATCATATTGGCGCCGATGCGGCATTTTACCGAGTTGGCCGGGTTGCGGCTTTCCAGTTTGGCGAAGATTTTACCGTCACTGATACGATTGATTTTTACCAGCGGGGTATGGCCGATAGTAAGGCTGTTATCGTCGAAGGTAGTCATGGCAGGTCTCCGTCCAGTTGGCTTAGTAGGCAGGCATTATTCTATAAAAGTACTGTGCTTGGAATAGCGTCACAATACAAGGTCCAGACAGGGCCAAATACCAGAATCAACGATCCAGGATGACGGACTCTGTCTGGCACCGTATGATGACGCAACCCTTAGTTGATAGAAGGTCTTTATGCGGCAACACCTGAGTAAACAACTCGTCACTGTCCTATGTTATGCCCTCTGTATCATAGTTCAACCAGTGATGGCCGAATGGTACCAGCGCAATGAAGCTATTATGGGTACCGATGTGTCGGTGGAGCTGTGGGCTGATTCCACTGAACAGGCTGAACAGTCGATGAGTGCGGTTATGGCTGAAATGCGCCGTATCGATGCCTTGATGAGCCCCTATATTGAAACGAGTGAACTGTCGCTGATCAACCGCGATGCAGCCAAAAGGCCGGTAAAAATTTCTACTGAGCTGTTTTCGCTGATTGATAAATCGCTCTGGTATTCACGTATCAGCGATGGCGCTTTTGATATTACCTACGCCTCAGCGGGGCATTTGTATAACTACCGCGAGGGTACGCACCCCGATGAATCAGCTCTGAGTCAGGCGGTGGCATTGATTGACTATCGTGGTGTATTGCTGGACAAACAAGCACGGACGATTCGATTTAAGCAGCCCGGTATCACCATTGATCTCGGTGGTATTGCCAAGGGGCATGCCGTGGATCGCTGTATTATTTTATTACAGCAACAGGGTATACAGGCGGCAGTGGTCGCTGCAGGTGGAGATAGCCGTATGCTTGGTGATCGCGGGGATCGACCCTGGGTGATCGGTATTAAACATCCCCGCGATGAAAGTCAGCAGGCGATAAAAATTCCACTGGCCGATACGGCGCTCTCTACTTCCGGTGATTATGAACGTTTTTATCTCGAAGACGGCGTGCGTTATCATCATATTCTCGACCCCCGCTCTGGCAAATCGGCGAGTGAGGTTCAAAGCGTATCGATACTGGCACCCCATGCAGTTGACAGCGATGCACTGTCAACCACGGTGTTTGTGTTAGGAATTAAAAAAGGGCTAGCCTTGGTTAATCGCCTGCAGGGCATTGATGCGATTATTATTGATGGTGATGGCAAACTGCATTATTCGGATGAGTTGTTGTTGTCCAAATAAGCACCTAATACCAAATACTAAAAAACAATTTCACCACACTGGCATCAAAACTATAAAGTCGTTCTTCCCCAATCGAGCTACCGGTATCGCGCAGATCGGTAAAGTTGTCATAGTCGAATAAAATATAATCCCACTGTAAGGATATACTGCTTTTATCAATGGCCGGCGTGAGCTGTGGCAGTTGATAGCTGATACCAATACTGAAGGTCTCGGTGGTTAATTCACTCAGTTCCTTATCTCGGGCGCGGTAATCTCTTTCATCCTGAGAGGGGGTTAAAAACAGGTCGGCGTAAAAATCGGCTTGGCCCTGCTGGTATAAACGGTACTTCACATCGAACACCCACTGCTGTCCCAGTGGGTGGGTATAATTCAGCTGAAAAGTATCGGCCTTTATCCCCCAGTCATCACTAAAATAACGATAGTCTGCTTTGAGTGCGGCGCGGTAGGGGAGGTAATAGGAAAACCGTAAAGCGATAGAATCACTGGAACGAGTGTTGGGGTACACCTCCTGTGCCTGCTGATAACCCAGTGTGGGGTCGTTGGGGTTAATCAGGTAGCGATAGTTGCGATAGGGGTTATTGAGAAAGCCTTCGTCGGTGATAAATTCGTAGTTGATGGCCATTAACAGGGTGGGTGTCAGAATCTGACTGATACCGACGCGGTAATTCTGACGGTCGATCGTTTCTTCAAAGGCATCATTGCCGGTCTGTCTAACGGTGTCGTTACCTCGCGCATAGCCAAAGCTGACCGTGGTGAGGTCGCCAAACATGTCCTGGCTGACACCCACAAACATTGTCTCGGCCTCGTAATCATTTTCATCACTGCTAGTAAAACCAGCGCTGAGCAGGCTGCGATCATTCAGGTAATCGCCACTGATGGAAAACTCGGTGCGTTCTTCCTGGTAGGCGCTGGCGCCGCTTGTTACCACATCAATAGAGGCGCTGCTGACTTTATCGACATAGTAATTGGCGCTGAGTGAATAGGTGTCTTTGAAATTTTTTCGCACCAGCACCGAGGGGCCGTCGATGGTGACGCCGCCGCCCTCGTAGCGGTGATACATAATATCGCCGCGTTCTTCGGGCAAAACGGCGGCGTGTACTGTTAGCGACAGGTGTAATAAAACCAGTGCGGCTAACAGTTTTGTAAAGGTGTTAGTTGCAGCCACAGCCACCTCCGCCACTGCCCTCGGCGCCGCGCGCGCCTTCCCGCGACTGATAGACGTGATGGGTGTACGTTGCGGCCACCGGGTCGCGCTCAAAGCTCATAATGGGGTCGGCCATTTTGTCCCGCTCGTAGGGTTTGACCCAGGGCTCAATGCTGCAGGCTGAGAGCCAGAGGGTGGATAGTAGAGCAATCAATAAACGAAAGCGCATGATTATTCCCTTAATAATTTTCTGATGTCGGCTTCGTATTTATCTTCGTAACCCGGTTTGTAGCCCAGGTGCACGGTGCGTGTATTGCCATCGCGATCGACGATAACGGTGGAGGGCATGGCGCTGACATCATAGAGTTTACTGACTTCATTGCGAGTATCGTATAAAACCGGAAAGGTGACGCCGCGCTCGTCAACAATTTTATCGGCAGCGGCAGTGTCTTCTTCGACATTAACACCTAAGATAGTAAAACCCAGTCGCTCGTATTTTTGATATAAGGCTTCCAGTATGGGCATTTCCTGACGACAGGGGCCGCACCATGAGGCCCAGAAGTTAATCAATACCACCTGGCCGCGCAATTCGCTCAAGCGCACATTGTTACCTTGATTGCTTTTCAAGGTGAAGTTAGGGGCCTCTGAAAATTCTGATTTGGCCTGTGCTTGCAGGGCTGCCATTGCGAATAAGCCGATAGCCAGGCACTTTGCAACGCTGTTAATTTTGCTAACCATAAATCTCTCCTGTCAGTGCGCTAATGCTTTAGAAAAAGACACTGATGCCAGTACTGAATTCTATATTGTTGGTGGTTTCTTCGATGGTAAAAATCTCGCGATCAAAAATATGGTCGCGCACATCGATATGCCAGGCGATGCTATCGGTCAGTAATAGTCGATAGCCGGCGCCGACGGTGATAGTGAACCATTTATCGCCGACAAATTCTGTGCTGCCTGCACCACCAATCAAATAAAAGGCCGAGTTAAAGGCGTGATCAAAGATAAATACTTCACCGGGAAACACATTCCAGCCGACGGCGAGGTTGTAGTTGATAAACTCCCTGTCATCGTCATTAAACAGAGGCAGGCCGCCGCTGATCTGCTCGTAGCTGGTCAGATCGCCATCAGCCTGAATGTAACTGGCCTCAAAGAAAATATCTTCGGTGACATGCCAGGCGGCACGCAGGCCATAGGTTTCAGCACTGTCGAAATCTTCAATACTGAGAATGCCGTAAAGCGCAGTGAGCTCAATATTTTCTGTATCGATCGCATCGGGTTCGATGCTGCGTCGGTCAATTTCCGGTTCGATCACCTGGATGGGCCCCTCTTGCTGGGCGAAGGCTGGAGCGGCGAGGCTGCCGATCAACAAGAGACTCTTTAATGGGAGGCTATAAAGTGCTGGGCTTAATAAAAAGCGCTGATACCAATTTTCCATTCTTCCACTTCTTCATCGTCGTCGCGGTCGGTCAGCACCGCATGGTTTTTGTATTGTAAGCGCAGCATGATGCGACGCAGCAGATAAACGCGAACGCCGACACCGACATTAGCGGTGTTGTCACTGCGCTCTTCGGTCGAGACTAAATTGGACTTTGGACTGGTTTCCCGCACGCCACCCCCAATGGTGAGAAAGGGAGAAATACGCCAGTCGGGAAAGGGTTGGTGCACCAGGTTGACGGTCAGTGCCCGTCCGTCGGAGATATTGCCAAAGCTTTCTGAGTATTCCACTTCAGCCGACAGGTTGCGCGTCATCTGGTAGCCACCGTAAACACTGAGTGTATCGGTACCACCGAAGTCACCGGCCATAAACCCCGCCTCCCACTGGCGATGTTTAAAGGTTTCAAAATTGGCAAGATTGACGTTCAGTGGTTCGCCTCGATAATCCAGCGTTAAAGCCATTTCATCTACATAGACCCAGCCTTCCTTGCCGCGCGGGTGGCGCACTTTGTACCAGTCGGTGCGCTGCAACAGAATCTCAACGGTTTCACCGTGCTCAGCCACATAGAACACCGGGTAACCGCGGCCAGGGCCTGTATGCATTTCAATAAAAGGGGCATTCACTGTGGCCGTGGCTAATCTTTTGTCCTCAGCCTGTGTTATCTGGCTGAGGACAATGAACCATAAAAGAAATGTGATTGGCCGCAGGCCGAAGCCAACTCGCTTTGAGCTCATGCGATTGCTGTCCTATTCCTGCAAGCGCAGATCAAAGGGATTGTTGTAGTATTGGGCACCGATATCCAGCCATTCGGAAATCAAACGTTTTTCACTGTCGCTCAGCATGCCCTGATGGTTAACGGTATTGCTGGTTGGCGGTGAGGGCATCGCCGCAACGGCCTCGCTGCAATTAGCGTCAAGGCTTCTATCGGCCGCATTATTGTTGCCGCAACTACCGCCTTCAAAGCAACGGAAGAAGGCCCCGCTATTATTGGCACCGGCGGCACTCATGGTGTTGCGGATGGTAATGGTCTCAATCAATTCGGTGATGTTCCCTTCTTCATCTTCTTCAGTACAGGTGCGGGTGCGGTCGGTAAACAGGCCGTTTTCATCGAGCCATTGCTCATTATCACTCAGTAGCAGCTCCCGAAAGGAGCGGTACTGGTTACTGGCGGTATCGAGCTGGTCGGTCAGGTCTAACTGGCCGGGTGCAGTGACGGTATCGCCCTGTGTTGTGTGACAACCTACGCAGCTATCAACGCCGTTAACCGGTGTACGAGTGCGGTTCCAGATCGCCTGAATATGATCAATGTAGTTAATGACAATGCGACTGTCGAGGGTAGGGTCGAGATTGGCGACGATTATGGCGCGGTCTGCGGGAATATCCGCTGGATCTTCCCAGGTCGGATCATAGCTGTAGTTGATATCGGCATCGGGTGTAATCGATGCGGTATCGGTCCACTCATCGGTATAAAGTGGATGCAGGTCGATGGCTCGCGCAGTTTCTGCGGCATTGCTCAGCGGCCGGCGCAGATCAAAAATTTCCGCCATGGTTTCGCCGATTTCGGTACCAAATAAATCCGGTAAGGTACCGACAAAACCAATCGAGCCGCCGGCCAGTGATTGTGCACCGGGGTTGCTTGATGGTGGTTGCGAATCGAGCCGGCCATGGGGCAGTTCGCTGTCGCGCTCGTGGCAACCGGTGCAGTGCAGCACTTCACCCGGGGCGACCTGTAGCCAGTGGTTGTGACGGTTACCAATACGACGGCCATTGCTATCGAGCACACTGATCATAAAGGGTGTGTTGGCGGGTACCGTCATGGTGAGGGAGCCATCGGGCTCGACGGGGGCATAGCCGAGAATTTCCTTCATGCCCTGGCCGCCAAAACCAAAGGCGTAATTGGGGACTTCCAGAATATCGCGATCAGGGAGCGGCACCGGTTGAATCAGGCGGATAAAGCGCGCGGGGCGGTCAGTGTAGCCCGTGGTGCCGGGTTCACGGCTGGCGGTTATGATATTGGCGGGCATCTGTGCGCCATCAAAATCATAAACGCTATCGATTAACAGTTGGCCGCGATTGTCGTTGGCCAGTTCGTTATTAAACGCATTGATGGCAGTGGCTAGCTGAGGAAAGTCTCTGGGTTCGGCGGCAACCACTTCGCTAAACATAAAGCCTTCTTCGGCGAGCACAACGGGTAGTTGTGTGCCTTCACTCGGGTCGTTCATCCAGATGCCGTAAAGCGGCGGTGCCAGTTCGGCATCTACGTCGCCAATATTACAGGGCACATACACTTGCGCTGCGGCGTCTTCTACTACTCGGCAGGGGCTCCAGCTCACCAGAATGCGACCGGTGCCATCGTGCAGTGGGTAGGCGGAGGTGTACTGGCCGCCTTCGGATAGCTGGTCATCGGTGCGCACCACTATGCTCGACAGGGATTGCTGTCCCATTGAACTCATATCGCCCGGTTGGTCTGCCCAGATCGGTTGATCACGCTCAACAAAGTTTGTGGTATCAATCGCGATAATATCGCCACCCAGTGTCTCGCTATTAGCGCGTCGCAGAATAGCCAGTATGCGACCATCCTCCATTTCCCGAGGTTGAAAAAAGTGCACATTACTATCCTGGCTGCCACTGTCGCCACTGTGGTGGCCGTAGAGTAAGGACAGGTCGAGACCATTGGGATTAATTTGGTAAAGACTGATCTGGTTATTGCCGGGTGCCCGGTCCCAGCGGCTGAATACAATCACCCCACTTTCTAATACCGTGGGGTTGAAGTCGTGGCTTTGGTTAAAGGAAATTTGAGTAAAGGCGGTGCCGGCTCCGGAGGGGTCGTAAATATGCAACACAGTTGCTGGCTGGTTTCCGCTCTCAGCCTGTGCCGCATAAATCTGTCCGCGCCCTTCGTTCAATTGACGACCCTGAGAAATAATTTGTCGAGTTGAGGAGAAAACCACACGATCGTCGGTCAGAAAGTGCGGCGCAAGATCCTGGCTGCTGCCATTTTCCAATCCTTCGTTGCGCTGTAATTGCGAACTGATAAGGTAGCGGGCTTCTTCAGTGGCAAATTCGTACACCCAGATGTTCCAGGTGGTTTGCTCCAGCGTATTGTCGTTGACGGGTTCGCGGACGATACGCGCACTAAAAATTAACTGCTCGCCGTCAAAGGACGTATTAAGGTGTTTGATGTCGATGGCCAGCTCATCGGTGTCGGCGCCTAATTCTTCGGCGGCGATAGCCAGCATTTTATCGTGTACGGCGATTTCATTGCCGGAGGCGGTGGAACGATTGCGGACAAATAATTGTGCGCCGGGAGAAAAGTCCAGCGGCTGTTGCAAGTTTGGGATTTCATCGTCCGCGGGAAGAGGGCGTTTAATATAAGCAATGGGGACTTCAACAACGACCGGATCTGTGGCCTGGTCGTCAGTACTGATGGTGATATTACCACCGCCATCACTGCCGCCGGTACAGCCCGCCAGTGACAGATTGAACAGAGCAAAGGCCGCCATTAACCGTACTTTGGTGACGAACGCCATCGTTTTAACGTTGTTTATCAAGGGGTTTGGAGGATTTTGGTATTGTTTATTAGTCACGGATAGATGCCCGTTTGGCTGTGTCCATTGCGTCATTGCAGTGTCCATTTTATATGGTTGTGGGGATAACTTCCCTAGCGAAAGAGTACAGACTGTCTAATCTGTGGGTAGTTTCACAATTAGTTTTAGTCTAGCAATTTATACTTTGGGCACTGTGAGTATTTTAAAAATTTTTATTGAGGCTGTCATAGTAGAGCCTTTTTTGACCAAGCCTTTAAAAATAAACCTTTAGAAAATAGGCCGGTAAGATTAGGCCTTTAAGATCAGGCCTTAAGAATTAGGCTGAGGAAAGCCAGGGGAGAGTATGAAGGACTATCAGCGCTATACCATTTCGCTGCTGATCCTGTTGAGTCTGTTTAGCAGTGTGTTTGCTTATGCCGATGCACGTGAGCGCGCCAAGCGTATCCATGAACGACTAACGGGAACAGTACCGACCGATGCGATGCTTGATCGCATGGAGCAGGCAATAGACGGCGGCGATGCGGTTACCGCCGGGCTCTATGCCATCGACGGCGCTCCAGCACCAGCCCCCGTTCCCGCCAACGGTCATTTTTACGATGTGGTCGTCAAAAACTGGGCTTCACCCTGGACCAACGAAGCGCAGGATGTGACCGTGCCGCTGAATGATTACTCCGCAACCGTGATTGGTATCGTGCGCGACAGTGATACCACTGACTTTCGTGAAATTCTCTACGGCGATGTGATTTACAAGGGCAATACCGGAGCGGTACCCGGGTTGACCACGGCCTATTCGGAAAGCAATAACGCCCACTATGAGCAGCTGGAACAATTGGCTGTTAACCTTGGTGATGAAAATGTGCTGGTCCGCGATAGCCAGGCCAGAGGCAGCTTTCCTGCTAGTGCAGCAGCCGGTGTGATGACAACCCGAGCCGCAGCCAGCGCTTTTTTTATCGACGGTACTAATCGCGCCATGTTTCGTTTTACCCTGCTGAATCACCTCTGTATGGACCTGGAGCAACTGAAGGATACCAGCCGTCCCACTGATCGTATTCGTCAGGATGTGTCGCGCAGTCCCGGTTTGGACAGCACCCT
>CBFIDJ010000050.1:0-12211 GCA_965661375.1 Oceanicoccus sp.
GGTACCTATATCGATCACTACATTCGACTAGCCAATGGTTGGAGAATTGCAAAACGCAGAGTGAAAATGCACTACACGATACACAATAAAAATATCTAGTCACGCCAGAAATACAGACCACAACACACTGCCTGCCACACAGCAGGCCACCGCTAACAAAGGCGATATGCGGACAAAGGTCAGTAACATAAACGCCGCCACGCCAATAAGCAGGTCCGCAGCGGTTTTAATCGCCGAAGTAAAAATCGGCTCATAGAGTGCCGCCGCCAAAATCCCCACTACCGCTGCATTAACGCCCGCAATAGCACAGCGTACAGATTGACCGGGAGGAACAACATTCCACAACGGCAGCACCGCGGCCATCAATAAAAACCCCGGTAAAAAAACAGATAACAGTGCGACGATAGCTCCAACCCAGGCCGCATAGCCAGTGTCCATAACGGCACCAAGGTATGCGGAGAAGGAAAACATCGGCCCGGGAATGATCTGCGCCAGGCCGTAACCCGCCAGAAATGTTTCCTTCGATATGTCACCCGAGGCAACCACAGAATCTGCCAACAGAGGTAGCACGACATGACCGCCTCCAAATACCAGTGCTCCCGCCCGATAGAAACTATCCGCTAAGGCCATCAGTGGTTTGTCTGCCATCGCCAAAAAAGGAAGTAACAGTAGCAATACGAAATACAGCAGTAGCCACACCACACTAAGCTTTCGACTATAGTGAATAGGCAACGCTGCATTGGCTTCCTTCACGGGCACCTGACAAACCAGCAAACCCAGCAGCCCTCCCATCACGATTACCGCCAATTGAATCCAGACCTCAGCTGCTAAGAGTATGATAATCGCAGCGACAATGGCGATAATTTTGCGCCGAATGTCCGGGCACAACGCTCGTGACATACCCACAACCGCATCCGCAACCACGGCAAAAGCGGCGATTTTCAAACCATGCAACACGGCCTGTGCGAAGCGTCCTTCCAGCAAAGGCAGAATAGACGCAAACCCAAGCATTAAAATCGCGGAGGGCAGGGTAAAAGCCAGAAAGGCCGCTGTCGCACCCGACCAGCCGCTGCGTATCAAACCCAGACTAAAACCCAGCTGACTACTGGAAGGCCCGGGAAGAAATTGGCTGATGGCCAGCAACTGACTAAACTGATTGTCGTTAACCCAGCGCCGATGTTCTACCAGCTCTTTTCTAAAATAGCCTAGATGAGCTGCAGGTCCGCCGAAGGAGGTTAGTCCCAACTTTAAGAAGACGAGGAAAACTTCAAGTAAACCTCCCTCAGTTTTGCTTTGAGTCACGGTTACTCCCTAAAGATAACCAGAAAAATAACCAGAAAGATAAATGGCTTGCGGGTGTCACTGTATAAAATCTTATCCCGTACGCCAGTATTCACGGTATTGGTTTTTCCAACTCCTGAATGGTATAGCCCAGCTCTTCCACTTTTTCGTTAAATAATTGCTGCGCATCATACAGGCCACGATTATAAAAATACGCCCCGATTTCTTCGGCAAAAAAATCAATCAAAAAAGCTGCATCAAAGTTGCCAATGTCCTGATCCAGCTCCTCGCTGAAATACAGTTTAACCTTTTTGATGATTTGATCTTTTTCCTCACTCGAAAATTTTATCTCGCTCATGTTCTATACCTACATCCATCCCTACAAACCTGATTTGAGCCGGTTCTACAGCCAGCCAGGGCTGCTCAACTCAATTTAACCGCACACTTTAGAGAGAAAAAGTTTAGATAAAAAGCCAGCGCAGCAAAACACTAACCAGCGATACCCTCATGGTCAAGACGATGCCGTTATGGCCACTGGATATACTCCGGAAAACTAAACGCTGGACAACCCTTTTTGACCATTAAAGTTTGGACAGGGAAAGCACTTTACATTGACCCCAGCACCCAACGTATTACCATAGCGCACGATAGTAATCACTATCTAAACAGCTGGTTAATGATAACGAATAGGAGCGCGGCAATGATTACTGAGGGCCTGGATTTTACCAATAAGGTGGCCATCATCACTGGAGGTGCCACAGGTATCGGCTATGCCACCGCGCTGCAACTGGCTAAACTGGGTGCCAACACCGTGATTGCCAGTCGTACAGTGGCAGAGCTGGAAGCGGCGGCCACTCGCATCACTGAACAAAGCGGTGTCGCCTGTCTTGCCGTACCCACCGATGTCAAACAGGAGCAAGCCTGTATTGAACTGATTCAACGCACGATTGATACCTTCGGTCGCATCGACATTCTGATCAATAATGCCGGCGGTACACGCATGGGGCCATTGGAAGATATCCCCAGTCGGGGCTGGCACTCCATCTTCGAACTCAACACCCACTCCGCCTATTACTGCACCCGCGAAGCCGGCAAACACATGATCGAGCAGCGATCCGGTGCCATCGTCAATATTTCCTCCGGGGCCGGTATGCACGGTGTCACCGGCGGCGCCCATTACTCCTCCGCCAAAGCGGCACTGCAGATGTTTACCCGGGTTACGGCAGCGGAATGGGGGCGCTACGGCATTAGAGCTAACTGTGTTGCCGCCGGAGCGATTACCAGCGAACGCGTACTCGCCGCCTGGGATATGGCTGGGCTAAAACCTGAAGAGATGGGCGCTGCCATACCACTCGGTCGCACCGGCACACCGGATGAGATGGCCAACATGATTGTATTTTTTGCCAGTGAGGCCGCCAGCTATATTACCGGTCAGGTTATCGCCGTAGATGGCGGGCCATCCCTGGGGGGGATATCACTGGACTAAAACCTTTCGACGAATCTAGCAGCTGCAGGTGTAGCTCTATTTAATCAAGCGTATCGCAAAGGGCACTCGAAACATTTCCCCTTTCGAGGTTTTTACTGCACCCATAATGCAAAACACCAAATGGCAGATGCCGATAACCGGAAATAAAAAGGCACCGATGACAATAAAGGTCAGGATAAACGCTGCCAGATAGGCCAGCAATAAAGTGATAGACCAGTTTAGCGATTCCTTGGATTGATCCTGTACATAGGGATCCTCGGTTTTAATCAAGTACATTATCAAACCGGGGATAAAACCAAAAAATATAGTACCAATCCAGTTCAATAGGGCCAGATTCTTGGAGTCCTGTGAGACGGTAGTGACTACGTCCTGTCCTGCTGTTTCATTGTCCATCCTTTTTTCCTCGCTGATTTTATTAAATACCACTGATCTTAAAGACGGGCCACGCTAGCAAAACACAGCCCGCGTGTTAACGGCGAACAAGCCCTGTTGTGAGCTAGAGTAATCCAATCCCTGACAAAGAGTAAAGCCCGGAGTCACAGGGGGAATTACTCCCGTCCCGGCTGAGCCTGACACATCCTGTTCTGCTGCGGCTGTACTTGAGTGGCTAAATCTTTTCGAACTATTTAGCTAATCCCGAATCTCTATTAACAGTATGTCAAACTTTCATCCCGGGACGCTTACGGGCGAGAGCTATGGTTTATGTCTCTGAAGTGTTGACGATAGGCTGAACACCATAATCCCGTTCAATACCCATCAAGCTTTGCGAATAATGGATTGAAAAGGATAATGACCACCCGTTTTTTTGACCAGGCAGGAGACACACAGCGTTATTACCGATACCTGTCACATAAAGGCTGCTGCATTCTTCTGTGCCTTTTTCTACTCGCCAGCTGCAGCTCACATACGTCAAATCAAACATCATCAACTCCAAGCTCGGCACAGCCCCTGCCAGATTCTGAGAATGTGCTGCCCCCCGAACAGGCTACTGTCGTCGCCTATCCTGAGCAACAGTTTTCAGACCCCCTGATCGGGTTTAATCGGGCTATCTTTGCCTTTAACGATGTCAGCTATCGCTATGTAATGATTCCCATAGCAAAGATGTATCTGAAAACGCCAGAGGGTTTACAGACCAGTGTCAGTCACTTTTTTGCCAACCTGCAAGCCCCCAAGTCTTTTATTAACCATTTATTACAGGGTGAACCCAAACGGGCAGGGCTAACACTGACACGCTTTTTAACCAACACAACCATAGGCCTCCTGGGTCTTTTCGACCCGGCCGAGAACTGGTTTGACCTGTCACCCGACACCACAGGGTTTAACGATACGCTGCAACAATACGGAGTGGAGCAGGGCGCCTATATCGTGCTGCCATTTTTTGGCCCGGGCGACCTTCGTAGTAGCGGCGGTTTTGTGCTGGATTTTTCGGTCAATCCCGTGCGCTATCTGACGGAACAACCAGAGACCACGATCATTACTGCGGTGGATGCCGAGCAGGCCTTTTCCAGTCAGGCCGAGCGTTATGAAATTTTACGCAGTAAAAGCGAAGACCCTTATCTGTTTTTTCGCAATATGTACCTGCAGGGACAGTTACGCGATGAGCAGTACCAAACCATTTCCAATCGCAGTGACAAAAGCCGTAGGCTAGCTTCGGAACCATCCTCAAAGCCAACGATTCAAGAGTCCGAATAAGAGCGCCGAAATAACCATGTTAGACCGTCTATTCTCAAATGTCTGGTTTATTCTGTTGCCCTTTACAGCGCTGGTCATTTTTTTTGGTTCACAACTCGAACGCTTTGAAATCAATGCATCCGCCGATACTTTGATTGCAGAAAACAACCCGGATTATGTTCGCACGCAGCAAATAAACCAGCGCTTCCAACCTGAAGAGTTCTTAATGCTGGCCTATGTGCCACAGAACGGCAATGTCTTTTCAACGAACACGTTAGCAATGCTTGAGAAAATCAGCGAACGCATTTTGCAACTGGAACGCGTTGAGTCGGTACGCTCTGTGCTCAATGTACCACTCCTGTCTAAAGCGGACTCACTAGGAACTAATTTAAATCCGCAGGACTACACACAAAATCAGTTACAACTTCAACCAGAGGAGCTGGCCAGAATTTTTAAAGGTCACCCTATTTATGAAGACCTGATAATCAATGCCGAACAAACCACCACCGGCATCCAAATTCTCTTTAAAGATCATCCGGAGCTAAAAAAGCTTAACCGGCGGATCGTGGAGATACAAACAAAAACGTTAAGTGGCGAACTTAGCGATACGGAAAAACAGCAACTATATAGCCTGCAGCAACAGGCAGCACCAATAGAAAAAAATCTTCGCGATACCCGCAATCGGGAAATTGATACACTCAGAAACATTATCACAGACTATGAAGATCAGGCCGACATTTATCTCGGTGGCGCGCATGTGCTCGGCTACCAACTGATCAATATTATTAAACATGACCTGATGTTTTTTGGCGGCACGATTGCGGCGGTCATTTGTATCATGATCCTGTTGTTATTTCGCCGCCTGATCTGGGTGGTGATTACCGCCAGTTGTTGCGCCGCCAGTTTAATTATCACCGTCGGTGCCTTTGGTTTACTCGGGCTTAAGGCGACGGTTATTTCCTCAAACTTTATTTCCCTGCAACTAATTCTAACGCTAGCCATCGTTATTCATTTGATTGTCCAATACCAGCAAAATGCCGCAGCAAATTCCGATGCCAGTCAACGGAAGCTGGTCATTCAATCATTGCGAGAAAAACTGGCCCCCTGTTTTTTTGCTGCCATCACGACCTCGGTTGGTTTTGCCTCCTTGCTGTTAAGCGATATTAAGCCGGTTAGTGCGTTTGGCTGGATGATGATTGTGGCCATGGGCGTCACAGTGGTCTGTACCCTATTACTGTTTCCCGCTTTACTGCTGCTCTTTTCACGCAGCCAGGCAACGGAACCTCATTCCTTATTCAGCAAACCGATTGATGCTTTGCATAGTATCTGTCAGCGGCATGGCGGCCTGGTCATGATCCTGTCCGGCGCCGTGCTGGCCTTCAGTTTACTTGGCGCCTCACGGCTTGATGTAGAAAACAGCTTTATTAATTATTTTAGCGAGGACACCCAGGTTCACCGTGAGCTCAGTTTTATTGACCGCCACTTCGGAGGCTCCACACCGCTGGATATTATTTATACCCCGCCAGCCGCTGATAAGAGCGAACATTCGTTGGTACTCAACGCTATTGACGTACAAAATACCCAGCGCATACAAACGACGCTGGAAACAATGCCTGCCGTAGGCACGACCCTATCGCTGGTAAATTTCACTCAGCTCGCCAAGGAAATTAATGACAACAAGGCCTTAACCGAATATGAGCTGACAGCCATTTATCAAACGCTGGATCGCAATATTCGGGAAAATCTTATCGGTAGTTTTTTTGAGGATTCTCCGGCCCAACTTCGCGTTAGCGCTCGAATAAAAGATAGCCTGGAAAACCTCGACCGAAAAGAGCTGTTAACCACTATACGTAAAGAGATTGAGGCACTGGGTATTGCTCCAGATAACTATCAGCTGAGTAATCTGTTTGTGCTGTATCAGGCCATGCTGGAGCAATTATTTACCTCACAGATACTGACCCTGGGCGCCGTTTTCGCGGTGTTACTACTGGCTTTTCTGATAGTTTTTCGTTCGCTTCCCATTGCACTCGTTGCCATGACGCCCAATATCATTGCGGCCTTCAGCGTTTTAGGCGTGATGGGTTGGTTTAATATTCCGCTGGATTTTATGACCATGACGATTGCCGCCATTGCCATGGGCATCGCCGTCGACGATACCATTCACTACACCCATCGATATATTAAGGAAAGCAAGCAACACACCAGCGATACCGCATTAAAAAACAGCCATCACAGTGTCGGCTATGCGCTGGTTTATACCACAACAATTATCGCCACTGGCTTTGGGTTGCTGGTTTTTTCAGACTTTGTTCCCAGTCTTATGTTCGGACTACTAACCAGTCTCTCTATTCTTATTGCCCTGCTGGCAGATCTCACGCTACTGCCAGTACTACTTCATCGCTTTGTTAACCTCGACCAGAAATCCAATACTACGCAATAAAGATTACCGACGCCGCTAAACCTCGACATTCTCCGTGCCTTCACCTGGCGTAATAAAAAGCATCTTGGCCTGCTCGCTAATCCTGGCAGTGTGCCTAACATTTTTTGGCACAATGACGAAGGCCCCAGCTTCCTCTAGGGTCACCGATTGTTCTCCTTCGGCCAACTGCAAAACCAACTCTGCTTTTCCGGATAACAACATAACCACTTCATCACCATTGGGGTGAGCTTCCCAGGTCGGCCAGTCCTGATCAAAGTTGTGACAGGCAATTAACTCGCAACCTTTAAACCCGTCGTAGTGTCTATTAAGGCGCTCATATAAGGTTGAATTAAAAGGTTCCAGCGTCGCCTTTTTATCAGCATCTAAGACGATAAAGTCTTTTTCTATCGATGAAATCAAGCTAGTAGTCATAGTGAATACTCTCCCTGCTTTTGGGGACCACATTTCCCCCCCTCTAGCAAATTTGATGACTGACTCTCAAATTAATTAACTTGAACGGGCCATTGCAGGCCCGCCCGTAACCGAAAGCGTTTCTCCGGTCATATGCCGGGCAGCCGGCGAGCCAAGAAACAAGGCAACCTCTGCCACATCCTCGGCAGTGGCTACACGCTTTAGTGGCGTTGAACTGCGCACAGAATCGCGTACACGATCAACATCACCCGCCAAATCATGTTTATCAAACCACTCGGTATCGATAAAGCCTGGACAAATATTATTAACACGTATAGCCGGTGCAAACTGCTGTGCTAACCATTGCCCCAGAGCAATTAAACCGCCCTTGGATGAAGTATAGGAGGGTGATGAACCAATACCTTTTAGCCCGGCAATAGAGGAGGTATTAACAATTGCACCCTGACCCGAGGCTTCCAATAGGGTACGTGCCGCTCTGGCCATTTGATAGGGGCCAACTACATTGACACGGTAGTCATATAAAAAATCATCCGCAGTAAACGTATCCAGAGAACCATCCCGACTCACACCCGCATTATTAAACAGCGCACTGATTTCACCATATGGCTCAGCAGCAGCTACAATACGATGACAATCCTCTTCATCGGCCACATTCGCCTGCACGAGAATCGCTTCAGCACCCGCCTGTCTGACTTGAGCGGCTGTTTTTTCAGCTTCAACTTCGCTGCTGGCATAGTTAATTATGATGGCTCGAGCACCTGCTTCAGCTGCACCACGTGCAATTGCTCGGCCTAAGCCAGTTGAAGCGCCTGTGACAACAACAACAGCATCTTTATAAGCACAGTCCATTTTACTCTCCATATTTGCAAACAAATTGTCTAGGCATAGTCGCTATAGTCGCTAGGTTTTGTTGCGAGGTCTAGTCTCTAAGTATGGCCGCTAGGTAAAGTTGCGAGTATATCGCGTTTTTTTACCTTGGAATTTTTCGTAAAAACTTCGATGCGATTGCTCGGAGAAGGTATCATTTCTATCTCCATACTGCGCTATCCAGTCAATCAGCATCGATAAATTAGCATCTTGTGCCACCTTCGATTCGTACTTGTGAGGCTCCCAGGGTCGAATCCTGGCATTCGCAATACAGTCCTCGACAGATAGATTTAAGAAGATCACTTCATTGGCAAAGGGCGCTGCCAACTCCAGCAAATCCGTATAGCAACCCTCAATCACCCAAGCAGAATTTGACTGAATAAAATATTGAATGGAATTTTCAGATTGCTCCAGAGACATCCGAGTAGGCGGATGAGTCTGTTGCCATGCCAAAGTATCTAAGTCTAAATGCGACAAGCCCTCAGTCTCACACAACTTCTTTGCCAGTGTCGATTTACCCGAACCGGAATTACCAAAGATTAATATTTTTCTCAAATAAAGACTCCCGTTTTATTATGACTCGATAGTTAATTTCCTAATAGCGGATCTTAGAACTTGTTCTTAGTTGTTATAGCTTGCTAGTATCTGACAAGCGCTATTCAATAAAAATACTAACTTTGACCTTTCTGCCTATCAATATAAATTAACAGAGCGAGCTTGAATAGTGCACGGCTTTCACCTGAAACGTACCGACATCATCAGCCCTTTCTCGATGTGTGTAATCAGTCAATAGATACGAGTTATGACAAATATGCAAGGCAAGCATGGCACAAAGGCCAAACTGCCTGGCAGAACTCGTCAGGTATAACACTGACCTTTAAGACAGGAAATAACAATGTTAGAACTTTACGGAATGCAGAGCCCCAATGTACGTAAAATTGGAATCATGCTGGAAGAGCTTGAACTCGAGTACCAGCTAAAACACGTCGCTGTCTTTCAGAGTGAACAATTTTCTCCCGAGTTTCTAAACCTTAACCCACTCAGTAAAGTCCCCGTGCTGATAGACCATGACCGGGGCCAGGGCAAACCCATCATTGAGTCCGGAGCAATTTTATTTTATCTGGCTGAAACCTATGGCAATTGGTTGCCAGAGACTGGCATGCAACGCTACGAAATAATGTCATGGTTAATGGTGCAGATGGCAAATATCGGCCCCATGTTCGGTCAGCATAACCACTTTCAGCTTCTCGGGAAGCAGGCCGATCCCTATGCAGCTACGCGCTACGCCAATCAATGCAAACGCTTGTATCGACTATTGGATGACCGTCTCACCGCGCAGCAATGGTTAGCGGGTGACAGCTACTCCATCGCAGACATCGCCACCTACCCCTGGTCACTTTATCTGGAACAACATGGATTTAATCCAGACGATCATCCTGCATTGATGAATTGGAGAAATGTCATTGGCGAACGTCACGCGGTAAAAAATTCCAGCAAGCGATTTGACGAAGCCTTCAATACAATCAGCACGGAGAGCCGGCGCTCAGCCAAGCCGGAGCAACTGGATAAATTTTTTGGGCGGGAAGAAAATAGTCCACAGGCCGACTTCAGCGCATTAACCAAAATCTAGTTCCTATTTTTCTCATCATAAAACCCAAAAAACGTATTAATTTATTTCTTGCTAGCGTAAATGATGTTGAGCATGCTGGCTTCTATAAATCAGCTTGTCGTCGACTTCTAACCAACGGGCATAAACTTGTAATAGTACGAAGCCTGCGATCTACACGATCTACACATTAGATTTTATATACTTATCCCCAAAAACAGCAATGTTGATCTTTGGCAACCACAGACAAGAATTCCGCAAGGTGTTTAACCTCAGGAACTGGATCATACCGATGCCACTTCATATCGCTTTTTTGCCAGAAAACTTTCCACGTTTTTTGTGTTTTAACAGAGGACAAACCCACACTATCCAGTCACATTAAAACCACCAAACAAGCCATCCAGAAACCGGTGCGCCAGTTTCAATCCAAGCACCCCCGTGCAACGCTTCACTTTGTATACGAGGCGGGGGCTTTTACCAGGCTAAAAAATTACAATTTAGGAGTCTCTGTCCTTAAATCGTGTACAGGAGTAAACCGTGCCCGTGGCATTAACCCCACACAGAAACCAGCGGCGAACACAGCGGGGTAATGTGGTAAAAGGGTGTGTCATCGACACAGACGAGAGTTCTTCGAGGTAAAGCCATCGTAATTCCTTTTACGAAAAATGTGCTTTGACGTTAAAGCAGTGCTATTGTTTTTTCAATTTAGGAATGCCTGTCCTTAAATCGTATACAACGCAATCATGATTATCGGCAGGCCATATTAATGCAAAAGTACCGAGTATTAACCGCAACCGGGTCAGAGGAGAACGAAGTGAAAATGAAAATCCTAGCGACAGCGTTACTGCTGTTGGCCGCCGCGCCGACATATGCTGCAGATGTGAGCGTGACCAGCGCGACTGCCTTCGCCGACACGTTGGAAGAGGGAGAGGTAGTCACCGCCATACGTGTAGCGTTGCCTGGCGATATTGCCGCGACCTCGATCAGTGTCAAAACTTTTTCCGTGCCAGGATACGATATAGTTGGCACTTACGTCAGTGATAGCGGTGAACGGAACGATGCGGATGCACAGGGGAACTATGTGTTCCTGGAATTTGCCCGTGATCCAGTTCCCGGTAACGACACAGGCAAGACGCTGATCTATTTCGACAGAAAAAACCATCGGCAAGATTTGTCTGTCTTGGGGAGATTGAATACCCCGGTAGACCTGCTGAATGGAGACCGGCTCGTGCCAGGGGTATTCAACAGCAGTGGGCTGATCAACAATCTTGCCGACAGCTTCGAAGCCTTCAGCTTTAAGGATTCAACCGGATTCACGGTCAACTATCGTCTCTATGTTCCACCGGGTTATGAAGCAGGTGAGAAGGACCTCGAAGCTCTGCCTATTGTGATATTTTTCCACGGTGGCGGCGAGAAAGGCCATAATAACGATGTACAGATTTTGGGTAATCCGAGTGCCCTTGAATACGCTCGACCGGAGGCACAAGCGCGCCATCCCGCTTACGTGATGGCACCGCAGAGCAGCAACTTCGACACGCCGGCATGGGCAGTACAAGCAGGCACAGCCGAAAACCCCAAGTTTGAGCCCAGCATGTCGATGGCTGCCGCCATTGAGGCATTGGATGACGTAGTTGCCAGATATAATATCGATACAGACAGGGTTTACGGAGTCGGGCTATCAGCTGGATCGCGTGGAATATTCATTTCCAGCGTAATGCAGCCCGACCTTTATGCGGCACAGATCAATGTAGCTTCAGCTGATGTTTATACGGATGAACAGATACGCGGAATTGCCGACAAACCGACCTGGATCATTCTGTCCGAGGACGAAACCGAAGAGAGACTGACCAATACGCAAGCAGCCGTGGATCAGTATGCGCAACAGGGCGCGACAGTGGAAAGCCGAACCGGAGAAAACGCGCTTAATGGCTTCCTGCGCGGATCGGCGGCCGATGCCCAGATTCAGGCACAATGGGATGCGGCCGAGATGGCTGGAGCAAATGTGATGTTTACCCATCTACGTGCGGGTACGGTTCTGCCCAATCCGCATTGGTCGTGGATGTACACATTTAATAACATGGCCTTGCAAGACTGGCTCTTCTCTCAAAGCAAGGCTGGCAACTAATAGGCTTAAGGTCAGGACTCATTGCCTCAGGCAGAAGAAGGGTGCTGCAAGATAAAGTGGATCGCTAGCAAATTGATTGCTGCAGGCGGTGAACTCTGGACTCATCTACGCCAGTCGCTAAAACAGAGACGAAAGCGCTATAAAGCTAACGATGCTTTCTTTTTTTATCGTCGATACTCCTCGAATATCCACAATTTTCACATTTTAAATTAAAAATATTCTTCCTTTGCACAACAAGTCATTCCCTTAAATGTAGCTCGATTAGTATGTATAAAACGTTTCAAGAAGCGGAGCAGTTACTGCGTCCGCTTGCTTGACTTATTA
>CBFIDJ010000051.1:0-11412 GCA_965661375.1 Oceanicoccus sp.
TCAATCCACCAACGCCAGTGATGCGATCTACAATGCGGGTAATATTATCGGGGCCGTGCGGATAAGCGGCGGTGAGCTAGACAATGATGGCAGTATAGCTGGTGCTGTAGTCATGGGCGGCGGTACCTTTATTAATTCGGGTAGTGTTACAGGTGCTGTTGAGATGGGCGGCGGTAGCTTTACCAATAATGGTCTTGTTAGTGGCTCGATAAACATGGATGGCGGTGAGTTCGCTTCTGATGGTGGTACTTCAGGCGCAGTTACGGGTGCCAGCACGATCACCTACGGCATCAACTCCCCGGGGGTTAACATTACGACGATTAACGGTGACCTGACTTTCAATGGTGAGCTGGTGGTTGTTGCAACGGCTGCGCAGGGCGCGGGCTTTACCGCCAACGGCAAGCTGGATGTTACCGGTGATGCGAATTTGACTGGCGCTACCGTGACCGTTGGTCTGACTCCTGGCAGTGTCACTGCACAGGGTGACGAGTTTTCCTTTGTCAGTGCAGGTGGCACTTTGACCGCTGACACTACGACCGCTAACGGTATCAATCTGGCAACCAACTCTTCTGTAGTCGGTTTTACCGTAGAGCAGCGTGGCAATGAGTTATTTGCGATTGCGGGAACCAGTGATTTTGGTGCGCCGTTGGATGGCGGGCTGAGTCAACTGGGTCTGCAGGGTAAGAAAGGTGGTAAAAACCTGACTCGCGTTGCTGGCGCCTTAAACAATGTGCCGCTGGGTGATCTTGATGGTGGGTCTCGTCTGGGCCAGGCGATTAGTACGCTTCAGGGTGGTGGTCTTTCCGATGAGAATTATGCTCGGGCACTGAAAACTCTGGATCCCGATACGGTTGAATCTACTGCAGCGGGCTCCATGTCGGCGGATACAGCAGCAGCGGGTGCAGTTGGCAGCCGCCAAACAGCGCTTCGTGGTTTCTACGGTGTGAGTGGTGCAGTGGCCGGCGACCCCTTATCGATTCACGGCTTCTGGATTCAAGCCTATGACAATGAAACCGACCAGGATGTCAAAGACGGCGTGGATGGTTTTGATGCCGATACTTACGGTTTTGCCATTGGCTTGGATTCGCCACTGACTGAAAGTGTTAATGTGGGTGCGGCTTTAAGCTATGCCGACACTGATGTGGAAGGCAAAATTGAATCGAATAAGATGGCAATCGAGAGCATTCGATTAGCCGCTTACGGTAGTTACAATGCTGAAAACTACTATGTTGATGGCCAGGTTGCCTATGCGGCCAACCAGTATGAAAGTGACAGGATCATTGATAGCAATCTGACTGGCGGTAACCAGGTGATTGCCAATGGCGATCATGATGGTGATCAATACAGTCTGCGCCTGCGTGGAGGTTATCCCATCGCTACTGAAGGCAATTGGTTTATCACGCCTAAGGTAGAGCTGGATTACACCTATCTGGACGAAGATTCCTATACCGAAAAGGGTGCGGGTAACCTGGGTCTTGAAGTCGATACCGATGCGATGGAAGTGTTAATCGCCGGTATCGGTGTCACTTTCGCTTACCCTATCACCACGTCGAACGATATCACCTGGATTCCCGAATTCAGTGTTGACTATATGTATGACTTTATCGGTGATGAAGTTGAAGTAGATTCTAACTTTATCGGTGTCAGTGGCGCAGGCTTTATTACCAACGGTGCCAGCAATGAACAGGAAATGTATAAAATGTCTCTGCGCATGCGTGCCTTTGGTCAGGGTAACTTTAGCTTCTCAGGTGGCTTTGATTACATTACGAAGCAGGATTACGAAAGCCAGTCCTTGATGGCTACGGTTCGCTACGACTTCTAATTCAGCGGTTGTAAAACGCCTAAGCCAGCCTCCTTTGGGGGCTGGCTTTTTTTATGTCCAGGGGAAAGTGATCGCTCCCTATAATTAATGCGTTGTAGCCGGTGAGTGGTGGATTATGACTTAGGGTTTATTCAGGAGGTGAGATCGAAATTTTTCACTATACTGTAGCTATAACTTTTTCTAAGAACCGGTTATGTCTCTTGCTCTCCCCAAAGGCTGGCCCTCCTTGCTGATAGCTATTGTCAGTAGCTTTTTGCTGCTGAGTGTTTTGATTATTGTTCATGCGCATACCGTGCGCTTGGCCATGGAGGGGCATGGTCACAACTTGATTACTATTCTCGATGAACTTGGAGACGATGTTGCAGAGGCCTTAAGTCAATTAAATGAGCAGGGTCTGGAGAGTTGCTCTGACGAAAACCTGTTATTAATGCGTCGTATTCAATTTCAGTATCCAGTGATCAGGGATATTGGTTTTCATGCCAATAACCATCTGGTCTGCACAACCGGGCTGGGTATGCTGAAAACTCCTTTGCCGAGCGCAGAGCCTGATTATGTCGGAAAAACCGGGTTTTATGTTTATACCAATAGAAAGCTTGTTTTGTTTGAGCGTGAGGTGTCGGCATTTATTATTGGTCATCAGCACTACAGCCTGGTGCTGGATATTGGCGTGTTGTCGAAAGTGGATATTCTCCCCTTTGTCTGGGAAGCGGTGCATCTTTATCAGGGAAAAATCACCCATTTTGCCGGGCTACAGGGCACTTACACACGGGCTACTCGCACTAAAACCAATGTTACGCCCTTGCCCAATCCGCAGTTTTTTGACTGTAGTAAAACCTTTACCAGCTATTGCATAGCTGTCAGTGCCGATGCCTTGAAGCTAATTCATGCACAGCTATGGCATTATTGTGTGATCTTTATGCTCAGCATGTTGACGGGAGTGCTTGTTTACTCCGGGCAGGAGAGGCTTCGGCGTCATCGCCGTTCAGTTAAGCACCGGGTGAAAAAAGGCCTTGGTAAGGGCAATTTTTATTGGTTAGTTCAGCCAATTCTTTCGTTGTCGAGTGATTGCATCAGTGGCTGTGAGATTCTGGCGCGGTTTGAAGACAAGTATGGTCCCATCTTTCCCGATCAATTTATACCGATACTCAGAGAACTCGATTTAAACTGGACTTTCACTGAGGTGATGCTGAAAACTGTATTAACTGAGATGGAACAACGACAAGAATTTCCGGATGGTTTCAGGCTCGGATTTAACCTGTTTCCCAGAGATTTTAAAAACAACCACTCCATTGATCGTCTAATAACAATGCCTGCTGTGATTAGCTCCAGGTTTAAGATTGTGCTAGAGATTGTTGAGGATGAATCACTGGATAGCTCCGAGGTGCAGGCCAATATTCGCCGCCTTACAGATAATGGTTTTACGATTGCCATTGATGACTTTGGTACGGGTTATTCAAACCTCAATGCACTAAAAAATATTGATTGTCAGATTTTAAAAATAGACCGCTCCTTTGTGATGGATATGGAAGATAAAAGTGTTCGTTCATCCTTGATTCCTCATATTATCGAAATTGCTAATGAGTTAAAGCTCGATATCGTGGCAGAGGGGGTGGAATACATTGCACAAAAAGAACAATTGGCTGTGCTGGGTGTTTCGCATGTGCAGGGCTATTTGTTTGGTCGGCCGATGCCGATTGAGGAACTGGTTGTGTTACTTACTGGAGAACCTGTTCAAGCAGTAGTGAGATCATAATTAAGAACCTAAAATTTAAATCATAAAAGTTAAGCCATAAGGAGATGAAAGCCTATGGCCCGCCTGTCATGGATACACGGCAGCCGCATGAATTTCTCCAGTAGTCTGTTTTTCCCCCTATAAAATACCACTTCGGTCAATTTAGCTTGCTGACGGATGAATGGCCCGTTTGGTTTATGTCAGTTAGACTAACCGGCTAAGTCAATTTGGCCTATGACAGGTTACCGATAGTTAATAGTTGCAAGAGGTTCATCATGGCATTAACCGATATTAGACCGTTAGACGAGGCTCTGCCCTTTGGTATCAGGATTGGCGGTGTCACGCGTGAATTGCTGGAAGATGCATCAATCCGTAAGGAGATTGATGAACTTTTTATTCAGCACGGCATGATAATTTTTGAAGGAGTGGAAGCTTCCGATGAGATGCAGGTGGCGATTAGCGATTGTTTCGGGCCGCTGAAAGAGCACCCCGTTGCCGCCGTGAGAGAGGCTTCTTCTGATCGCCTGCCAGGTGTGATTGAGCTAAGAGCCGTGCCCAATGTGGGGGGTGTTATCGAGGTGGACGGCAAGCTGCGCTCGCACTGGCTGCCCTGGCATTTTGATCACTGCTACAACGACGAGTTGAACCGCGCGGGGGTGTTGCGCTCGGTGCAGCGGGTGGAAGAGGGCGGCAAGACCGGTTTTCTCGATGGCGTTGCGCTATATAAAGCCTTTCCCAAAGATCTGTTGGCGAAGATTGAAGGCAAGGCCATTCTCTATCGACTGGAAACCGATTTTGATGATTTAAAATTTGGCCGTCCGGAAAACTATCGCATCGTGCGCCCCAAACCCAATGCTAAAAATGTGGTGGAGCAGGCCGCGACCATGTCACGCGCTATTCATCCTGCAGTGTGGACCCGCCCGACGGGTGAGAAGTCGCTGCATGTTTCGCTGTATATGGCACAGGGTATTGTCGGCGAAGAAAATGCTGAAGGTAACGCGCTGCTGGAAGACGTCTGTCAGACTATTAACAGGTTGGCGACCGAGTGTAGCTACCATCACAAATGGGGGCCGGGCGATATGGTGATCTGGGATAATCTGCGCATGTTGCACTGTGTCTCTGGCAACCGCCCGGAAGATGCCCGCCTGATGTATCGCACTACAATTAAAGGTGACTATGGTTTTGGTCGCTGGGAAAAATCAGCGAATAATACCGCCCAGACTGCCTGATAAAAATAAACCAAGAAGGAGCCTGCGATGGCCAAAATAGTGGTTGAAGGTTTAACGCTGGATTATGAGTTGATCGGTGATGAAAACGCGCCGCCGCTAATTTTGACCCCCGGTGGTCGATACCCACGCGATACCGCAGGGGTACCGGAACTGGGCCGTTTATTGGCTGAGGCGGGCTTTCGTGTATTGCTGTGGGATCGCCCCGGTTGCGGTGCCTCTGACATCGCCTTTACAGCGTCGTCAGAGTCGGTAATGAATAGTGATGCGCTGGTAGGATTAGTGCGCGAGTTGGACCTGAAGGACATATATCTAGTGGGTGGTTCCGCCGGTTCACGCATCTCCCTGATGGCAGCCGCGAGAATGCCGGAGAATGTAAAGAAAATGTCGATCTGGTGGATTAGTGGTGGCCCGGTCAGTCTTGCAGGGCTTGCCTGGTTTTACTGTGGCGACCAGTTGGCTGCGGCGTCCAGGGGCGGCATGGAAGCGGTGGTTGAATTGCCGAGCTGGTCCGACCAGATTAAACGCAACCCTAATATTCGCGAGACGCTGTTAGCGCAGGACCCGGAAGATTATATTGAGGTCATGCAGAAGTGGGGTAAGGCCTTTGCCTATAGCGATGAGTCGCCCGTACCGGGCATGAGTGAAGAGGAATTTGCTCGGCTGATCATGCCGGTGCAGGTGTTCCGCAGTGGTAAAAGTGATATGGCCCACACTCGCCGTACCAGCGAGTGGGTGGATGAGTTATTACCCAATTCAACGCTGATGGAACCACCCTGGCGTGAGGACGAGTGGAATTATGTATCCACCTTTCCTAACGATATTGAAGAGCGGCGCGGGCGTTTTGAACGTTGGCCGCTAATTGCACCGATGGTGCTGGCGTTTTTAAAGGCTTAGGCTCTTGTTGCGACTTAGCGGCCCAACAGCATATCGATAAAGACCTGTTGATGTTGCTGCGTGCGTTTACGTTGGGTTACATAACGACTGTGCTGATCGCTCGTAGCATTAACCTGCAGTTCAATGCCCCAGAGCGCATCCACTTCATTGGGAACCAGCGAGTAGCGAACATCAATAATACGATTAGGGCGCTGCGGATCGCGGGCGATATAACCGTTGGAAAACCAGCGAAAGCGTTCTACATCTCTGGCCTGTTGAGAGTCCTGGTCCAGCCAGGGAAAGTCACTGGCCAAATTCAGTTTGGCCACGCTCTCCCCTTCGTAGATAGATTCTTCCAGTGTGACTCTCACCGCATCGATGTAATAGCGCTGTTCGGTCTCGTAGACAATTTTCCACAGCCACAAATTGGCAAAACTGGGTTTGGCTTCCAGCCGAAGAGGAACATGGCCTCGTTGTTGAGCCAATTGCCAGCCTACGGCTTCGGCCCGGTCGCGCTGCCATAGGCCTATCAACGGATAGGCGATAACCCAGACCAGGGCGATACGCGCAAGGGTTGGCTGCTTTCTGAATACCGCCGTCAGCAGCAACCCAATAATCGTCAGTGTATAGATAGGATCAATAATGGGCATGGTGTTCCAGGCAAAGCGCTGGCTGCTGAAGGGCCATAACAGTTGGGTGCCGTAGGTGGTGCAGGTATCGAGCAGGGCGTGGGTGGCATAGCCCAGCGTTGTAAAACACACAGTTTGTTTAAGGCTTAGGCCACTAAGCCTGCCCAGCAGGCAAAACAACAATAGCCCGCAAATAAAACCGCCGATGGGAATAAAAATCAGCGAGTGGGTGAATTGCCGGTGGTACTCCAAAAATAACAGTGGATCAGTGCTGGAGCGAATCAACACATCCAGGTCGGGGGCCATTCCGCCCAACAGGCCAAAAAGACCCGCCCAGGCAATGGTTTTTGGTCGGCTGTTGGCCTGTGCCAGTGTGGCCCCGAGCGCGCCCTGAGTGACAGGATCCATAAGTGGTCTCATCGATTAGAAGGGTGCTCATGGTAGATTTGCCTGCGCAGTAATTCAACGACATTCTGTCAGGGTGGTGGGCGAGAGCTGTCAAATTCTGTGACTGTTTTGTAATCGAAATCTGTCAGTTATTTTGCAAGTGATCGGCTAGAATAGCGGCTATAGCTAAATAGTAACTAGCTAGTAAGTTATTTATTTAGTTAAAGTGTTATCAGTAGGGCCTTATCGGAAAAGCTTGGATATCGCCCCTTCAGCAACCACCATATGAGTTATAGGCTGATGGGGGCATTTTCGGATAGCATCACGTTAAAGGTAATGGCCATTTACTAAAAAGAGCGACAAAAAGCAAAGGGCACAAGCTGTGTCGTTTATCTAAACTGTGGCTGGTCATGCAGTCCTGGCCTGATGTGTGTCCACAAAGCTGCTAAATCGTAAAGGAAGTAAAACCATTGGAATTGAATAAGAAAAGCCTGTTCAGAGTGTTGTTGATTCTGGCGGTGGGTATTGTCCTGTCCTATCTCATTATTGCCGGTAAACCGGCACCGGAGCCTGAGGATCACAAACAGCCTCCCCCACATGTGGCCGAGGTGATATCGGCCCAACCGGATAGTCGCGCCATTACCCTGTCCAGTCAGGGCACCGTGACGGCAAAAAACCAGATTGACATTGCCGCTCAGGTCAGTGGCCAGGTAGTTTCGGTGGGTGAGCATTTTGCTGCGGGCGGTTTCTTTGAGGCTGGAGAAGTACTGCTGACCATTGACCCCAGAGACTATGAAATTGCGGTCATTGAAGCCGAGTCAGCGCTGGCGGAAGCCAAAAACCAGTTGGCACAGGAGGAAGGGCAGGGGCGGCAGGCCAAACGCCAATGGCGTGACCTCGGCACTGCCGCTGCCAACGATTTGTTTTTGCGCAAACCGCAATTGCTGGCGGCGCAGGCGCGAGTGAAAGCGGCTGAGGCTGGACTTCGGGCGGCGAAACTGGCGCTGGAGCGAACCCAAATTGCATTGCCCTTTGATGGCAGGGTGGTCAAGGTGAGTGCCAATCTTGGCCAGTTTATCAATAGCGGTTCCACCCTGGGTTCGGTTTACGCCTCAAATGTTATGGAAGTGCGGCTGCCCTTAACGGCAACCGAGTTAAAATTATTAAATCTGCACGCGGCCAACAAAATGCACGAACTCTCACCCCTGACCGTTGAGTTCTTTTTTGCTACGGGCACCGATGTGCTGCAGTGGCAGGGTGATGTGGTCAGATTAGAGGCTGCAGTCGATACTAAAAGTCGGTTGTTCTATCTGGTTGCGGAAATTAATAATCGGGTCGATGAGTTTACTGAGCAGGGCAAGCCCGCAGCCAATAACCCGGTGCTACCAGGGATGTTTGTGAAGGCGAAGATTACCAGTAATCACCACGAGGATGTGGTTCTACTACCCCGTTCGGCGCTTTTTCGCAGCAGTCAGGTATTGGTGTTGGATGACGAGCAGCGCCTGCGAGCAAAAGACATCACTATCCTGCAAATGGATTCGGCCACGCTGGCGGTGCAGGGGCTTGAGAATGACGAGCAGGTATTGGGGCGGCCGCCGGGCTTTATGGATTTGGGCGAGGTTTATTCAGCTGTCCCTTTTGAAAAACCGGATAGCCCTGCGGCTGAGGGCGTGATGTCTGATATTAGCCAGTCTGAAACAGGTCCAGCCAGCCAGCCCAAAGCCGGTGATCCATCATGAAGGCAGTGCTCGACTGGTTTATCAAAAACCCGGTGGCTTCCAATCTGTTGATGATCTCGATATTGGTGGGCGGCTCGGTCTCACTCAACTTTCTTGATAATGAATTTTTCCCGCCCGTTGAACCCTTGATTGTACAGGTGGCGGTGCCCTATCCGGGGGCTGGGCCGCTGGAAGTAGAAGAGCAGATTTGTATTAAAATCGAAGAGGCCGTTTCCGATATTGAGGGGATCAAGGAGCTGAGCTCCACCGCTGCCCAGGGTCGGTGTAGTGTGTTGGTTGAAGCGGTTGATGACTGGAATCTGCAGCGCCTGCTGAACGATGTCAAAAATCGGGTGGACGGCATCAGTACCTTTCCCGCCGATTCAGAGCGTCCCATTGTCCGGGATTTTACCGTACGCAGTGATGTCATCACCGTGGTGGTCTTCGGGGGCAATGACGAGGCGGCGATCAAGGAGCTGAGCCAGAAGCTCAAGGATCAACTGAACCAGATTCCCGGTGTGAGTCAGGTGGAACTGGAAGGTGTGCGCAACTATCAGGTGTCAGTGGAAGTGGCGGAGCCAACCCTGCGCGCCTATGGCCTGGATTTTGAGGACATCGCCGCAGCTATTCGGCAGTCTTCACTCAATTTGCCAGCGGGGCAGATGCGTAATCCCAGCGGCGATATTCAGCTGCAAATTTACGGGCAGGATTATAAGGCCGAGGATTTCCGGGATATCGTCATCATTCGCAATCTGGATGGGGGGGTTATTACCCTCGGCGAAATTGCCACGATTCGTGATACTTTTGAAGAAAAGAACTTTCTGGCGGAATATGAAGGCAAGCTGGCAGCCAAGCTGATTACCAAGGTAGGGGACGATCCCGACACCCTGGGTACCGCCGAGCGTATTCGCCAGTTTCTCAAGACCAATCAATTGCCGGCCGGTTATGAGGCGGTTATCTGGTCCGACCAGAGTTATTACCTGAAAGATCGCCTGTCGATTCTAACCTCCAACGCGCTGCAAGGCTTGGTGCTGGTGTTTGTCTTATTGCTGCTCTTTTTGCGTCCCTCACTGGCCGCCTGGGTGGCGATAGGGATTGGCGTGGCCTATATGGGCACCATCATGATAATGCCCTTGGCCAGCACTACCATTAATGTAGTTTCGACTTTTGCCTTTCTGTTGATTCTCGGGATTGTGGTGGATGACGCCATTGTGGTCAGTGAGAATATCTATTCCCACTACGAAAAGGGATTGCCCGGCCCGGTTGCAGCCTCGCGCGGTGTTGGCGGTGTTGCCAAGCCGGTAGTACTGGCAGTAGCGACCACAATTCTGGTGTTTATCCCCATGTTGTATATGCCAGGGACGATGAGCGATATCTTTATGCCGGTGCCGATTGTGGCCATCATTGCATTGATCTTTTCGCTGGTGGAGTCGCTGTTAATTCTACCCTCGCATCTCAGTCACCTTAAACCGGAATCGGAAAGCCAGTTTGTTGTTGGCCGCAAGCTGGCCCATGTGCGGGGTTATTTTACCCGCGGCTTGGAAAGCTTTAGTGCCAAAGTTTACCAGCCGCTGCTGGAGAAAAGCCTGCAGCGCAAGGGTGCCACAATCGCCACCTTTCTCTCCGTGTTGATGATTACCCTGTCGCTGTTGATTGGTGGGTGGTTAAAGCTGAGTTTCTTCCCGGATTTTGAGGGTGAGGCACTGGTCGCCACGGCCGAAATGCAAGAGGGCTCGGGTTTTCAGCGCCTGCTTGAGGTCGAGGCTCAGATGCAGGCAGGCTTAACCAGGATTCGTCGCGATCCCACCATTGTCAATTACGACGGTACCTCCGTGGTGCTGGACAGCTTCTCCAGCGTCGATGGTGCCGCGGTCACCATGGAGGTCAACCTCAGTAACAACGATGCTCGCGAAATGACCTCCAGCCGTTTGCAACACCTGTGGCGTGAAGCAATTGGCGAGATTCAGGGCCTGGAAAGTCTCACCGTAACCAATGCCAATTTTGGCGATGAGAAAGACATCAGTGTGCGTCTGGCTGGTCCTGATATTGAGACCCTCAAAATGGCAGCGGAGGACCTCAAAGAAGTGATGGGTAATTACGCCGGATTGGTTAGTATCAACGACAGCATGTCATCAGTGCGACAGGAAATTCGCATTGCGCTGAAACCCTATGCCGAAACGCTGGGTCTGGAATTACGCGATGTGGCGCGGCAGGTTCGAAATGCGTTTTATGGCGCTGAGGCGCAGCGTATTCCCCGCCTGCGCGAGGATGTCAAAGTGCTGGTGCGATACCCTGAAGGTGAGCGGGCGGCCTTTGAGGATCTGGTCAATATGCGCATCAAGCTGGCCGATGGTACCCTGGTGCCCTTTACGGAAGTGGCCGAAGCGAGCTTTATTCCGGGCTATACCACCATCAAGCGGGTTGATCGTTCGCGGGTGGTGGATGTCTTTGCCGATGTGGTGCCCGGCACGGCCAATGCCAATGAGGTGGTGCAGGAAATTATGAAAAATGATCGCCCGGAGCTGGTCGCCCGCTACCCCAATGTGCGGTTTATTCTGGAGGGTGAGCAGCAGGATCTTGGTTTGGCTATGGCGGGTATGGTGGTGGGACTGGCCTTTGCTATGCTGGCGATTTACACCTTGCTGGCGGTGGAGTTTAAGTCTTACTTGCAGCCTATCTATATATTAAGTGCTGTGCCCTTTGGTATTGCCGGTTCGATTCTCGGACACCTGTTGTTTGATCTGAGCTTTTCTTTCCCCTCGGCTTGCGGCGTGCTGGCAACGGCGGGGGTTGTAGTCAATAGCAATCTGGTATTGATTGATCGGGTTAATATCATCCGGGAGGAAGGCGCCTCGATTATTGATGCGATTCGCCAGGGGGCGAAGGAGCGGCTGCGACCAATACTGCTGACATCCATGACCACCTTTTTTGGCCTGACTCCCATTCTGCTGGAAGAGTCGCCCTCGGCTGCGGTCTTAATCCCGATGGTGGTATCGCTGGCCTTTGGGGTTGTGGTGGCGAC
>CBFIDJ010000052.1:0-10429 GCA_965661375.1 Oceanicoccus sp.
GCTGTCGCGTCCCTGAGAGCAGGGAGCATAGCCAGAGGAGAGTTTGCTGACAAAGATATTCAAGTACTGGATTACCCAGACTACTTCACCGTATTTAGTGCCTATCGAGCGGGGGAGGTTGACGCTATGGTGCTGCCCTCCATGTTTTACGGCAGGGGTAATGCGTTAGAAGGGGATTGGATTGCACTTTATCAATTTAAAATGCAGGCGGGCGCAATCATGTTAGCCTCGCCACTGGTTTCCGCGTCGCAGTTTGAGACCATCCAACGGGTGCTGTTGGAAAATAACGGGGAGATTAAGCGGGTCTGGCAGGATGTCTTTGGTGTTCAACCTTTTTATAAACCGGATTAAACTTCTGTCGAAAAAATGTATTCGGGGTGTTTAAGGTATTAATCAGTCCCTACGTTAACGTTAAAAGACCTATCAGACAGGCCGCTTGAGCGCTGACTTAACCCAACCACCAAAACTAACCATTAAGATGTACAACCCGTTCTTCCGCCAATCAGCCGATTAGAAGCTGTTGCTTTTGAATAAGATCTGTTGTAATGGTATTGCTATGCTTGTCAGGCAGATCCGGTGTAGATAGTGACCATGAGTTTAAAAATAAAGCGAGGGGGTGTGTTGGGAACAAATTGGCTGGGCGCGATATTGCTGTCAATAATACTGTTATTTCAGCCCGTTACTCTGGCGGAAAATAACGCTACTCAGTCTATGAAATTCTGGGTGCATTTAGTTTACCCTTCACAGTATATGCTCAATACCTTGCTGCCTTTTATGACTTATCTAAATGGTCAGGCGGAGAGTCGTTTCAGTTTGATTGGGGGGCAGGATGTGATGGCCTTACTGGCTGAATGCAGCGGAGGGTCTCCCCAGTTGATAGCAACCACGGTATCGGTAAAAAACTACTTTACACAGACCTGTGGCTATAAGGTGATTGCCCAGGCCGATAATCAAGTCCATATTCTGGTTAGCCGGGATAGTGCGGTGGGTGCACTTTCAGAAGTTGCGACACTGGGTATTGTTGCCGAATCTCAGTCTACGATAATTGCCCTGCGAGAAATTAGCGAGGCCGAAACTGACTATACCTTGTATCCAGATTACATCAGTTTATTAAAAGCCTATCGAGAGGGTGAAGTTGGGGCCATCACTTTACCCTCTATGTTTCTTCTGTCGGACCATGGCTTGAAAAGGAGTTGGAATGTCATCCACACTTTTCAGGGGACGGCAGGGGCAGTTATTCTCGCTTCGCCTTTGATTCCGGACGATGATTTATCCCGTATTCAGCAGATATTTTTGGATAATGGTGAGGTAGTACATGCTGTTTGGTATTCAGGGCTGGGCTTGCAGCCATTTTATGACCCGGTTAAAAGACAGCCCTGAAGGAGTGATTAAACCAGGCTGTTATCGATCCAGACCATCTACAATAAACATATCGTAGTCAGCGGCTTTTTGTCGGAAGGGTACAGCGGCCTGATAGCCCTCATCGTAATACCAGGCTTTAGCGTCTTCCATTGTCGGGAATTCCAGCATGATCACGCCATCAGGTGCCGTGCCTTCCAATACTTCGGTTGTGCCATATATCACGCGCGGGATCAGTTTAAAATCACCGGCTATTTCACGGGTTCTTTTCTGATATTCGGCCATGGCGTCTTCGTCACGGACGGGATTTTTGCGAATAGCGAAAACATAAGCGGGCATGTTGTTCTCCTTATTAATCTAGCTTTGAGTGTCATTTAACATTAGGTGTAAGTATCAAATATCGCGTTAAGTTATTTCATCGTCTACCTATTGGCAATTGAATTAATGTTAACAGACCCTAATAAAAGCTTAATGAAGTTCCATGTATGTTCGTTGTGTAGTGGCTCGTTGAGGGGCTGCAGAGATTACTTTAAGGTGATGGCTTCACTATTTGACTCAAGGATATAAATCGGACAGTATGTAAACGTTTTCATACTCGCCTCATAGCCATGTGGGCTACGGTGAGGATGTCAGCTGGCTTCAGGCTGCAAAATCCCGCGCTAAACAATAATATTCGGGGTCTTTTTTGGGCATGGTATTTTGAGAGTTGTTCTCGGTATTGATGTCGGTACTCAGAGCGTTCAAGTGCTCTGTCTGGACACGTCTATCCATCAGGTGGTGGCGACGGCCTATGCGCCTGTCAACTTGATCAGCCGTGATGATGGCGTCCGCGAGCAACAGGCCAATGGTGTGTTAGTGCAGCAGCACGACTGGTGTACCGATCAGTTCCCTGCGGATTTGTACGATGCCGCCCACGGCATGATGGTGGTGTTAGCCACTGGCGGTTTTCAGCCGGGCGGGCTTGATTTTGACGCCAAGGTACGCCGTGAATCTGTATTCGAAAATAGTTTTCAGCAAGAAAGGGAAACAAAACATGGCAAGAATCAGAATGGGTATGGTTGGCGGTGGCGAAGGCGCCTTTATCGGTCAGGTACACCGCATCGCCGCAGCCATTGATGGTGAAATCGAGTTGGTCTGTGGTGCTTTTAGCGGCAACCCCGAGCGTTCACGGCGCTCTGGTGCGGGAATGCATTTGCCCCCCGAGAGGGTGTATGACAGCTACCAGCAAATGCTGGATGCGGAACTTGAACGGCCAGAAAATGAGCGCATGCAGTTTGTCGCTATTGTTACGCCAAATCATCTGCACTTTCCTGTTGCGGAGGCGGCATTCAAGGCGGGCTTTCATGTTTTATCGGACAAGCCTGCAACCTTAACGGTGGATGAGGCGCTCAAGTTGCGGGGTCTTATTGAAGAAACCGGGCTGCTTTATGGTTTAACACATACCTATAACGGTTACCCCATGGTGAAGGAAGCGCGCCTGCGTGTTGCCGCTGGTGAGCTGGGTCGTATTCGCAAGGTGGTAGTGGAATATTCGCAGGGTTGGTTGGCCAGTCGCGAAGAGGATGCTGATAACAAACAGGCGGTCTGGCGGCTCGATCCAAAGCAGGCGGGGATCAGCAGTTGTATGGGCGATATTGGCGTGCATGCTGCCAATTTGGCCGAGTATGTCACTGGCCTGCAAATCAGAGAGCTGTGTGCTGATCTCACCGCTTTTGTCGATGGCCGCGAGCTGGACGACGATGGCTCTATCCTGCTGCGATTTAATAGCGGGGCTAAGGGAGTGTTGATGGCCAGCCAGATCAGTGTGGGTGAAGAGAATGCACTGCGTCTGCGAATCTATGGGGAAAAGGGTGGGCTGGAATGGTCGCAGCAGGAGCCAAACACGCTATGGTTGAAATGGAATGATCGCCCCACCGAAATGCTGCGCACGGGTTACGGTTACTTAAGTGCGCTGACAACGGCCAATACTCGTACGCCTAACGGTCATCCAGAGGGGTATCTGGAGGCTTTCGCCAATATCTATATGGCCTTTGCCGAACAGGTGCGGGTGCGGACAGAGGGTGGGGAATTGAGTGAGCGCGGTTTGGATATGCCTGGTATCAAAGAAGCCGTGCGTGGTATGACCTTTATTGAAACAGCTGTGGAAGCGAGCGCCAGCGATGTCAAATGGCATTCCTTTCCCAGTCACTAGATTGTTGGTTAATAAGAGTGCCCGTATTGAATCAGCCTGTAAGGAGTTAAGCGATGTCTACAATGAAAGGACCAGCTATTTTTCTGGCCCAGTTTGCCGGCGACGAAGCGCCCTTCAATACGCTCGATAATATTACCCGCTGGGCAGGTAATCTGGGATACAAAGGTGTTCAGCTACCCAGTTGGGAAGCTGGTTTGATCGACCTAAAAAAAGCTGCAGAAAGCAAAGATTACTGCGATGAGTTGAAAGCTATCTGCGCCAATAACGGTGTGGAAATTACCGAGTTATCCACTCACTTGCAGGGACAGTTAGTGGCGGTCCATCCGGCTTATGATCAGCTGTTCGACGGCTTTGCTCCTCCTGAGTTGCATGGTAAACCCCAGCAGCGACAGCAATGGGCCGTTGAGCAACTGATGTTGAATGCCAAAGCCAGCCAGAACCTCGGCCTTAATGCCCATGTCACCTTTTCCGGAGCTTTGCTGTGGCATACGGTTTACCCCTGGCCACAACGCCCGGCTGGTTTAGTGGAAACCGGTTTTAAGGAGTTGGCGGATCGCTGGCTGCCGATCCTCAATGCCTACGATGAAGCCGGTGTTGACCTGTGTTATGAAATTCATCCCGGCGAAGACCTGCACGACGGTGTCACCTTTGAGCGTTTTTTGGAGGCCGTCGGCAACCACGACCGCTGCCACATTCTCTACGACCCCAGCCACTTTGTGTTGCAGCAGCTGGATTACATTGAGTTTATCGATATTTACCACGAGCGTATCAAGATGTTTCACGTCAAGGATGCAGAGTTTAATCCCAATGGCCGCAGTGGCATTTACGGCGGCTATCAAGGCTGGAAGGATCGTCCGGGCCGCTTTCGTTCACTGGGCGATGGCCAGGTGGATTTCAGCGCAATCTTCAGTCAGTTTGCTAAATATGATTTTGAGGGCTGGGCAGTGCTGGAGTGGGAATGTTGCCTGAAACATCCCGAAGACGGAGCACGAGAAGGCGTGGATTTTATCAATCACCATATTATTCGCACCACGGATAAAGCCTTTGATGACTTTGCCAGCGCTGATACGGATGAGGCGGCCAACCGTCGCATTTTAGGTATCGATAAATAATGATTTTCACCATGATCGACAATTTAATTTTTTGGATAACAATATGGCCATGAAGATAACACAATCTATTAAAGCAACCTTGTTAGCGAGTAGCCTGGTAGTGACAGGTTTGGCTGCGCAGGCAGGCACAGAGGCTATCATTGATTGCCCGCTGCGGGATGTCAGTTATTCCGTTGAATTACCCTTAATGGAAATTCTTCTCAAGCCAGAGGCGACAGCGGTGGTTAACCGCAATATGGGCGGTATTTTAGACAAGCTGCCGCCACAATTTGCCAGCAAAACAGCGCCATCGCTGAGCGCGATTCTCAAGCTTACAAGCATTGCCGCCATGAGTGGTATACCTGAACAGGCACTGGAAAAAGTTGATGCGGAATTGCGTGCCCTCAGCGTGAATGACACTGACCGACGGGCTCGTTGTGCGCGTTACGATAATGAAGTCCCCAGCTTTGATCTTCCCAAAGATAAAACCCATGTACTGGTCTTCCACAAAATCAATGGTTTTGATCACGGACCTTCCGTGTCAGCGGCCACTCATGCAATCCAGTCGCTGGGCGAACAAATGGGTTGGACAGTAGCTGTGACCGATAAGGGGGGAGCGATGAACCCGAAAACCCTCGCGCAATTTGATGCGGTTATCTGGAATAATAATAGCGGCGATGTGCTTACCTTCAGCCAGCGCAAAGCCTTTGAAGACTATATCAATAAGGGTGGCGGGTATTTGGGTATTCACGGCGCAGGTGGCGACTTTCTCTACCTGTGGGATTGGTACGCAGATACATTGCTGGGCGCACGTTTTATCGGACACCCCAGCGACCCGCAATTTCAGAATGCTGAGATTCTTCTCGAGGAAAATACATCGGGTATAGGTAGTAGCTTAAAGCCGGGCTGGACCATGAAAGGTGAGTGGTATTCTTTCAGGGAGAGCCCCCGAAAAAGTGGTGCGGCTGTTATTGCAACATTGGATGAGTCGACTTATCTACCAGAGGGGAGAGGTGGCCAAAACCTTCGCATGGGTGACGATCATCCCATTGTGTGGCAGCGATGTGTTGGCAAGGGTCGAGCTTTCTATACAGCTATTGGCCATCGTCCCGAAGCCTATCATATTCCTGAAAACCTGACGCTATTGCGAGAAGCAATGTACTGGACGGCAGGCAAAGGTGCGAGTTACTGCAAGAAGGGAAAAGAGCTATCGCGATAAGCGATAGTTTTGCTATGGTAGTTAGTCGGCTATTCGTAGATTTCAATCGATGAATAAACGACAAAACACAATAATAAATGACGGTACGACTATGAATATAACATCGCAAGATAATGAAAATTTCAGTTTTATTCTGCTGATCAGCGTTGTAGCAACGATCGGTGGGTTTTTGTTTGGTTTTGACAGTGGCGTGATTAACGGCACCGTCGATGGTTTGCAGCGGGCCTTTGAATCAGACTCGGCGGGCACCGGGTTTAATGTCGCTTCCATGCTGTTGGGTTGCGCGCTGGGCGCCGCTGCCGCAGGTCGGCTGGCTGATAGCTATGGCCGTCGTAATATGCTGATTGTATCGGCTGTCTTTTTTACTATCTCGGCCTGGGGCTCTGGTATAGCTACCACCTCCCAAGAGTTTGTCCTGTTTCGAATTCTGGGTGGGATTGCAGTCGGTGCGGCCAGTGTCATGGCGCCTGCCTATATCAGTGAAGTCGCGCCGGCGAGGTACCGCGGGCGACTGGCTACGGTTCAGCAGATAGCCATTATCTGTGGGCTCACTGCAGCTTTTTTGAGTAACTACCTGCTCGCCAGTTTATCTGGCTCAGCCATGAATGAACTCTGGCTGGGTTATCAAACCTGGCGCTGGATGTTCTGGGTGGAGCTGTTGCCATCCAGCATCTTTTTACTGGCGCTATTTTTTATTCCCGAAAGCCCACGTTTTTTAGTGGTGAAACAGCGCCAACAGCAGGCCTTAACCGTGTTGGAAAAACTGTACGGTAGCGAAGCGGGTAAAACCAAACTGGCTGAAATAAACGCTTCACTCGCCGAGGACCACCACCAACCCAAGCTGGCAGATTTGATTGATAAAAACACGGGCAAAATTCGCCCACTGCTTTGGGTGGGTATTGGCCTGGCCAGCTTTCAACAACTGGTTGGCATAAACGTGGTGTTTTATTACGGTGCAGTGCTCTGGCAGTCCGTCGGCTTTTCAGAAAACGATGCACTATTGATTAATGTTATATCCGGCACCCTGAGTATCGCCGCTTGTGGGCTTACTCTGTTATTAGTGGATAAAATCGGCCGCAAGCCCCTGCTGTGGATTGGTTCGGCCGGCATGACGGTTTCGCTGGGGCTCTGCGCTGTAGCCTTTTCGACCGCAGCTGTGGATAGCACTGGGAGTATCAGTCTGACTTCTGCTATGGGAACCCTGGCACTGATAGCAGCGAACGTTTATGTCATTTTCTTCAATGCCTCCTGGGGCCCCGTCATGTGGGTGATGCTGGGTGAAATGTTCCCCAATCAAATTCGTGGCTCCGGTCTGGCGGTGTCGGGACTCGTGCAATGGCTGAGTAATTTCGGCATTACTATGACCTTCCCGATTATGCTGGTCAGTATTGGGCTCACAGGAGCCTATGGTATCTATACCCTCTTTGCCGCCATTTCAGTGTTGTTTGTTATCAAATGTGTCCATGAAACCAAGGGCGTGGAGCTTGAACACATGAAAGGCTAAGACCAGTCATTTATCCAGAATGCTTTGGCCAGTGATGGCTACCAATTTTGAGATCAGCTAATGGTTTCATTAAAGGTGCTCACTGGCAAAAAGATAATGACAAGGGGAGTCAACATGAATACAGCGAATATCGATCGTCGTCGCTTATATTACATCGGTAATTTATCCATTTTTATGATTGGTCTGGGCTTTGCGGTCAGGGTCAATATTGCACCGAATTTGCAAGCTGACATCTACGATAAAATTGATCTCGTTAACTCTGCCACAATGTTGGGGGAGGCGCTTGGTGCAACTTTTACCGGGTTTGCTCTAACACTTTTGTTTGGTAGTGCACTGGTTGACCTGATTGGTATGAAGCGTATGTTGCTATTGTCGGCACTGGGCTATGTGGCCGGTGCCTTGGGTTTGTTGGCAACGGCTTTGATACCAGCAGGAAGTTTTGTAGAAAGCCAGGTTTTGATCAGCCTGTTACTAACAGGTTTGGGGTGGGGTGCTGTAGAAGCCGCCTCCAACCCAATGGTGGCCTCACTTTATCCTGAAGAAAAAACCCATCGATTAAATATCCTGCATGCCTGGTGGCCGGCCGGCATTGTGATTGGTGGCCTATTGGGTGTTGGCATTTCAGCTACTAACATGCCTTGGGAGCTGAATATGATTGTGCTAATGCTACCTGCGCTGGTATTGGCCTGGATGGTGGCCAGCTCAACCTTTCCGGTCACAGAGCGTGTGGCAACCGGTGTGACCTATACCGAAATGTTTACAGAATTACTGAAGCGTCCATTGTTCTGGGTGTTTTGGGGGTGTATGTTTTTGACGGCAGCAGCAGAGTTAGCGCCTGGCCAGTGGGTCAATATTGCACTGTCTAATATTGTAGGTATGCAGGGCATTGTGCTGTTGATTTATGTCAGTGGTTTGATGTTTGTGATGCGCCATTTTGCGGGCGCAATTGTAGAGCGTATCTCTTCCATGGGTTTGATGTTTGCCTCCTGCCTTGCGGCTGGTGTTGGCCTGTATCTGTTAAGTTTGGCCGATACGCCACTGCTGGCTTTTGCTGCGGCCACAGTGTGGGGAATTGGGGTCTGTTATATGTGGCCGACAATGCTGGCCATTATTTCGGATCGCTTTCCGCGCGGTGGTGCCATGGCGCTGGGCTTGATGGGCTTTGCCGGGGGTATGTCTATTCAGTTTGTCTTGCCACAAATGGGCGCGATCTTTGATAGTGCCAAGGCTGAAGCTGCAGGTGGTGCTGCAAACCTTACGACATTATCAACCGCGGCGATGCAGGAAGTGATTCGCTTTGCCTCAGTTGAGTCTTTTCAGGCGGTTGCATATGTGCCGTTATTATTGTTGCCGGTATTTGGTGCCATCTGGTTATTCGATATGCGAAAAGCTGCCCCTCAACCTGAAATCATTGCTGAGCCAGGAGCGCCAGTGACAGAAAAAGATCTTTAGCCAGGATAATTAGCTATAGGTCTTTTAAGGTATTTTTTTACATTTTTTTTGATCATCGTTGTCAATAGTTGGCCCCTGATATAAGGTGTTAGCGTGAACTGGTAAAGATTTTTCTCTTCTACTACTCCACGAAACGGCAAATCCGTGGCAACACGGAGACGCAAAGCCAGTGCCCTTGTTGAGTTAAGAATTCTTAACAAGGGTCGAACGGTTACCGAATGAGAGTCTGCTTATTATTTACGCACTCTTTTTCTCTGATCTCCTGTAAAGCAGGAGGTTAGAGTTGCTTTGCACTTTTAAATTGATGCTTTCAATTTAGCTAAGTGCTCTGAGTTGGATGTTTAGATACATTCCGCAGGATCTGATGTCCTGAATGGTGATGTCTGTTTTTTATGCAGATGTGAAGGTTTTTTTAAGTTTAATATTCAACCAGCAGAAGCTGCGTTGATAAATTACCTTCAAAATTTTCGCTATAAAATTAAATATAGTTGTTCAAATGAAACTCTGTCATTGAGCGGAATTTGCACAATTTAAAATAACAGGAATTTAAATTTTTCAATTCACTTTTTCACCCTTTCGAATCATTTTATCAAGTCATAAGGAATACTAGATGATGTTTAACCCTCCTTCTTCGCTATCGCGGAAACTGTTACCTACGCTGATCGCTTCGGCAATCGCTGCCTCGGCACACGGTGCTGGTGATGAAGTAATCAATACAGCTGTTTCTGGTACGCAGTCTTTCTTGGCAGACAGTACTTCTATAACGGTAACTGGTCTCGGGTCTATTGATGCTTATCTCAGTGGTAGCGGTGCCTATGATGATGGCATTTCGCTGAGCGATGGAGGCCATAATCTAACCTTTATCAACATCGAAGACGGTGCGGTGATTACTGCCGGTTGGGATGCCATTTACACCGGTGATGAGGGTGCTAATACTATTGGATCGATTACCGTGGCCGGTGATCTTTTCTCTCAGGGTTATATCGGTGGTATTGGAGTTTCCGTAGACAGTGAAACCACAGTCACTGGTGATGTAGTTATTACGTCTACTGGCTCTTTTACGGGTAGTGGTACGGATCCCAATGAAACCAACTCCAGTTATGAGGCGGGTGTGGAGCAGGCCGGAATTGCTGTTATCGGTACGGTGAATGGCAATGTACGCAATGCCGGTACTGTCACTGCAGCGAACGGTATTACTGTTTTGGGTGCAAAGCTCAGTGATGGTAGTACGTTCAATGGTACCGTTGATGGCAATGTTGTTAATACCGGTACCATGAACGTAGACAGCGATGCCGGCCTGTTGGTATTGGGTGGTGCAACTGTTGGGGGCAATGTTCGAAATGCCGGCACCATCACTTCATCCGATGGTGCCACAGGTATCAGGGTGACCAGTAAAGTTATTGATCTAACTAACAACGATACTGAGGTGGACGGTTTTACGGATGGTTCTCAGGCAACGGTAACCGGAAGTGTGATCAATAGCGGCACTATCATTGCCGATTTTGATGGTATTGCTATCAATGACAATGTCTCTATCGGTGGTGATGTGATCAACAGCGGTACGATTGATGTGAGCAGCGTACCTGATGGCGATGCCGCCGCCATTTTAATTG
>CBFIDJ010000053.1:0-4646 GCA_965661375.1 Oceanicoccus sp.
ACATCGGATTTGCCTTAAGTCAGTACCATTCGGGCCAGGCCCTAAAGTTTCTCGGTGTAGTCATTAATCCAGTTGATGGTTTTGGTGAGCCCGCCAAAACAATAGAAGTGCAGGCGAACCCGTCCATGTTCAGCGTCAAAACCATGGGCGAATTTGTCGACCATTTTGTCAGGCCCCGCAGTGCCTATCAGCCTGGTGAGTGAAATACCGTATTTACTCATCACCGAAGCCGTTGCGGAGACGCCACAACGGGAGGCAAATTTAAGCAGGGTTTTAATATTGGTTGGGCCCGGCACGCCGAGCCGCACGGGGGCGTCGATGCCATAAGCCCTGACCGCTTTTAGCCAGACCATAAAGGCGTCGGGGTCAAAGCCGAATTGCGTCACAATCAGTGGTTTCATACCCCGTGCATGGATAAGGTCGCATTTCTGCTTTAATACGGCAAAGCACTCCTCCTCAGTCATATTGGGGTGGCCTTCCGGGTGCCCCGCAATACCGATAGCCTTGATACCATTAGCTTCAAAAAAACCGGTTTCAATCAGGGCGGTGGTGTCGGTATAGGGGCCTTCCGGGGTGGTGGGATCGCCGGCAATAGCGAAGCAGCGTTTGACGTCGGCTTCCTGCACCATGGCTTCAACCATTGTTTTAAATTCGGCTTCACTTTTTATCCGCCTGGCGGAAAAATGCGGCATGGGTTCAAAACCCAGTGCGCGTACTTCGCAGGCGGCATTGAGTCTGGCTTCCAGGGATTCGCCGGGGAGAAAGGTCACTGCTACGGGGGTCTCGGGTGGAAGCAGGGGAGCCGCTTGCCGCAGGCTGTCAACGTCCTTGGCGGTAATTTCGATAGAGAAGCCCTCAGTGATATAGGCGGGCTCCCTGTCCCAGTTTGGATGAATGTCTGCGTAGCTCATGACCGTGATACTCCTGGGAAACAGTTTGAATTTTTATGTTGTGACATCGTTATGGTTAAGACCGGTTGGCAGGCCGTAGCTGCAGCCATTGCTTGAAGTGGTGCACGATAGTGTCGGGTGCCTCTACCGTGGACATATGGCCGACATCTGCCAGTGCTTCCAGCGAGCTGCCGGGGATCTGCACTTGCATTTCTTTATGCCGGGATACCGGGCTCCAGTTATCTTCATCGCCACTTAATAGCAGTGTGGGAACCCTGATATTCGGCAAGATTTTTGTGGCATCCGGGCGGTTCAACAAGGCTTTGATTTCGCCTTGAAAATCCTTGACTGAATGGCGTAATACCATGGCTCTTAATTCGTCCATCAACGCGGTATTTTGCAAACCTTTGGGGCTCATCATGGAGGGCAGCCAGGCGTCGACAACGGCTTCCATCCCCTGGCTAGTCGCCAGGTCAAGCAACTTCTGCCTGCCAGGTATCTCTGTGTCTGTGCGAGGGTGTACGCCGGTATTGAGTAGGGCGAGCCGTTCCACACGTGCCGGTGCCTGATGAAGTATTTCCAAGGCAACGCGGCCACCCATAGAGTGTCCCGCCAGCGCGAAGCTGTCAGGTGAGTGTTCCAGCACGTGGCTTGCCATGGCTTGGATACTGTTAAAACCGGCAAAGCTGAAAATGCTCACGTCCACTTGTTCTGCCAGTTGATCGGCGATAGCTCGCCACATCGTAGCGTCGCAGAGCAGGCCGGATAACAGTACAAGATGAGTTTTCTGGTAAGCGGTTTTCATGGTGTTGCAGGCTTGTTTTTGTAAACAATATGGCCCAGCGCAGTATTGGATACGGGGATGTGGTAGTGCCGGTGCAGTTCTTCAATATCGGCACCTAATGCGCCCCGCATAATCAGCCACATCACCATTTCACAACCCTCGGTGCCGCTTTCGCGGATATATTCGGCCTGGGGTATTTGCGCGAGTTCTTCATATTGATTGTTCAATTTATCCAGGAAGCTGATATCCCATTCTTTGTTGATCAGCCCTGCACGTTTGCCGAGTAGCTGATGGCTCATACCCCCCGTGCCCCATATCTGTACGTTTAAATCCTGGTCGAAGCAATCTACGGCGTTTTTAATGGCGCGGCCGAGATCCAGGCAACGCTGTCCACTGGGGGCGGGATATAACACCACGTTGACGGCCAGCGGAATCACTTTACAGGGCCAGGCTTCGGGTTGGCCGAACATCAGTGACAGCGGTACAGTCAGGCCGTGGTCGACATCCATTTCGTTGACAATGGTGAGATCGAAATTTTGCTGAATCGCTGATTGTGCGATATGCCAGGCCAGCTCGGGGGCACCTTGCACGGTAGGTACCGGTCTGGCACCGTAACCTTCATCGGCGGGTTGAAATGTTTCACCGCAGCCGATAGCAAAGGTGGGTATCATTTTCATATCAAAGGCCGTGGCGTGATCGTTGTATACCAGGATCACGACATCGGGTTTTTCTTCGGCAACCCAACGTTGAGTAAAGTCATAACCGCTAAAAACCGGCTTCCAGGTTTCTGATTGCGTTTCGTTGGTGTCGATAATTCTGCCTAACAGTGGAACATGCGATGTGCCGATGCCGGCTGTAATGCGGGCCATTACCGGGTCTCTCCGACATAACGATTACCTTCAGGCGAACGACCGCCGTTTTGCATCATCTGGGCGTATTCCTGCTCACTGAAGTCAGTCATGCTGGATACGGCTGCCAGTACGCTCATACCGTCGGTGGAGCTGATCTTTACCAGAAAATAAATATTGCCCCCCAGATCTATCAGGCGGGTGAAATCACGGTCAACCACAGCCTGTTTTTGCGCTTCCGCTAAGGGCCATTGATCAAGATAGGCGCGTTCATTCGCTTTGAATGCCAGGCGGTTTTCTCCTTTCATCAGCGACATACAAAACTGATTGAGGTGGTAACCTTTCAGCATCAAAGACTGTTGTTCCCGGTATGTCGAGATAAGGTTTTTCCAGTGCCATGACGTTGCTCCACGCTAAGCTTCGAAGAAAAAAGTCTCGAAGAAAAAGCCTCGAGGAAAAATCCCCGAGGAAAAGCCCCGAGAGATAAAAAAGCCCCCCTAATAAATAGAACTGTTTAGGGGGGCCACCCGGGGGAGAGGTATTAGACTTGCTGCTCGCGCCAGCCTTTAGTACCGGAGTAGGCTTTGCGTGCCACTTCGACATATGGGACCGGGCTTACGGTGGCACGGATTTCCATCTGTACATGTTTTTCCACGGTGGGCTTTTTAGTGCCGCCGTTTTCTTCTCCCCATACCAGTACCACTTCGGTACCTGGCTCGGCAAATTCGGCATCAACCATGGCCAGTGTCAGCATAGTGCGTTCGTTAGCGCTGTAGCCCACCCAGGTGGACAGGCCGATGGTTTTACCGTCGCGTTTGACGGAGTCGAACTGGTGCATGCAGTAAACCGCTGAAGGGAAGTCAATAAACTTACCGCGCTCGGTTTCCTTGCCGTACTGGGACATGATGACTTTGGTGACATCTTCGCCGTACAGAGCCAGTGTCACTTTTTGACGGTGATTATCTTCAGCCATTTTTTCCAGTGCTTCACGACCGATGAAATCGTGGTCGAATTTAACGAAGGGTCCGTAGCCAAGATCCCAGGGTGTCAGGTAATAGTCTTCGATATTGTCAGAAGCAAAACTGCCGCCCAGTGATGCCATGCCTTCATAGCCGTCTGCTGGCAGCCATTCGCGATAGTCTTTAAGGCTGTCGCCCGTGTAGATGGCGGGTAGGGGCGAGGGGATCCAGCCGGATTCCAGGGTGTTGGAAGAGTAGGTGCGGCCACCGACTTGCTTGAGGCCAAACTCTTCACCGGCTGCCACCAGCGCGGCTTTAACGGCAGCGCCATCTTCCCAGGGACCAAACAATTCAAAACCGGGTTGTCCCGCCATACCGTGACGCAGGGCACCGACATTTTTACCGGCGATGGTCATTTCGGTGATATTGAAGAATTTCAGCTCAGGGGGTGCTTCGCCCAACACTTTCTCCATGGTTTTCATGGCGTTGGGGCCTTGCACCTGGTAGCGGTAAGACTTACGGGTGGATTTGTCTTTACGCATGGCAGTGCGTTGATCCAGTGTGCACTTAACGTCATAACCACCGGTATCTGCGTGGAACTGGACCCAGTTCAGACTTGGGGCACGGCCTACCAGGTTGAAGGTGTTCTCGGCCAGATAAAACAGAATCACGTCGCCGATGACATAGCCTTCCGGGGTACAGGGTACAAACTGCTTGGCCTTACCGGGCTTGAAGCCTGCAAAACTGTTAATCGCCAATTTTTCCAGCAGCTTAAAGGCATCGGGGCCTTCAACAGCCAGGTCGGCCATATGGTAAGACTGATCGAACAGGACGCAGTCTTTCTGCCAGGCTTCCTGCTCCTCGCGCCAGTTGGAAAATTCCGCGGGTACGCCAGGATAGACGTTGGGACCCACCGGGGCGTTACGCAGCATATCGACAACATTGCCCGCTGCCTGCAGTTTCTCTTCAAGGTTTTTATAGGTCATGGCTCTTCTCGCTATGGTTAATATCTGTGGGTTAATACCTGTGGTTAGTCAATGGGGGTTAAAGTTGAATGATGACTGACTTGAGCTGGGTGAAGGATTCAACACCGTAACGGCCCTGCTCACGACCAATACCCGACTCTTTGTAGCCGCCGAATGGCAGCGCAGGGTCGATAACCGTG
>CBFIDJ010000053.1:4656-9884 GCA_965661375.1 Oceanicoccus sp.
ATTCCCCCACACAGTTCCGGCTTTGATTTTTGCGGCCAGCTTATGCATCGACGACAGGTCCTGGGTCCAGATGCTGGCGCCGAGGCCGTAAACCGAGTCGTTGGCCTGTTTGGCGACTTCGTCCAGGTCGTCGAAACGCTGGGCGACCACCACCGGGCCAAAAATTTCCTCGCGCACCACGCTCATCTCGGGCTTGACGTCGACCAGCACGGTGGGGTTGACGAAGTAGCCATCGGCGCTGGGGGCATCACCGCCCATGGCGACCGAGGCACCGGCTTTTTTACCGGCTTCGATATACCCCATTACCCGCTCATGTTGTTCCTTGGAGACGAGTGCGCCAGCGTGTCCTTCTGGGTCCAACGATGGTCGCGGAGCCCAAAAGTCTGCGGTTTCCGCAATACCCTCAAGCACGCGGTCAAAAATTGAACTGTGGGCGTAGATACGTGAACCGGCGACACAGATTTGCCCGGAATTAAAAAAGATGGCCTGTGCTGTGCGAGGTGCTATCGCCGCTACATCAACGTCCGGCAGCACAATTACAGGGGATTTTCCGCCCAGTTCTAAAGTGACGTGTTTCAGCGTGTCGGTGGCATTGCGGTTAATCAATTTGCCGATTTCGGTGGAGCCGGTGAAACCGATCTTATCCACATCGGGGTGTTTCACCAGCAGATCGCCAGAGATATGCCCATTGCCGGTAATCACATTGACGACACCGGGCGGGAAACCGGCTTCGGCGATCAGGTCGGCGAAGCGCAGGGCGGTCAGCGGAGTTTGTTCGGCGGGTTTTAACACCACGGTGCAGCCGGCGGCCAGGGCGGGAGCCACCTTGTTGGCCACCATCACCAGGGGGAAGTTCCAGGGCACAATCAGTGCGGCCACGCCCACCGGTTCACGGCGTACATAGCTGTGAAAGGCGCCACCGGGGGTGCTCATCGGCTCAATCGCCTCACCACAGATTTTGGTCGCCCAGCCGGCGGTGTAGCGGAACATATTAATAGCAGCGGGGATATCCACCGCGCTAGCCATAGCGACAGGCTTGCCGTTGTCGATGGCCTCCAGTTCTGCCAGTTCATCACTATGGGCTTCGAGCAAGTCGGCCAGTTTTCGAATCATCTGTTCTCGAGCGATGGCTGGGAGCCCGGTCCAGCGACCGTCATCGAAGGCTGTGCGGGCCGCTGTCACCGCACGATCGACGTCCTCGCTGTTGGCTTCGACGATGCGGGAGATTTCCCGGCCCGAAGAGGGATCGATAACGGCAAGGGTCTCACCACCCGTTGAATCAGCCCATTCGTTATTAATAAAGAGTTGTGGCTTTCGAGCCAGCATTTGTTGGGCCGCTGAGGAGTAGGGCTTTTGCTGGTAGAGGTCTGTTATCTGGTTCATACCGATACTCCGTTGATGGAATCGTTCCAATTTTTAAGGCTTTATATGCCCCTGGTTGCCCTGGCATGTTATGGCGTGCTATTAATAATGTATCCAATAATAATGTCTGCAAAGAATAGCTCTGATATTTTTCATCGTGTCGAGTTGCAGTTAGGCTATCCGAAGTTGTATGGGTAAATCAACATTTTGTATACAAAAAAGTAATATTATTCTGTAAATATTCGATAAATTATGAAAATATACATTTAATGTATACTAATTTGTGTCTGGCAGTCTATGATATCGCCACTTAATGTTGACCTTTTTATAATTGATACTGCTGTCACTTATCAAGGTAATAACCAAAATTGTATACATATGTAGTTGTGAAGGGCTGCTTAATCATGAGGCGCGGCGGCGGCGCATCTGTCACCAGCAAGATGCTTCGGTCGGAATCGCGCCGATCCTGAGGGCTTTAAGGCACCGTGGAACTTCTTGGAAAAGTTATCCGCTATGCGGTGCGATTAATTTAACTAAAACTGAGAGCGAAGCTAAAAAATGAATCGATCATTTGTTCTGACAATTACCTGTGATGACCGGCCGGGGATTGTGTCCTCGGTATCGACCAGCCTTTTTAAGGCTGGCGCCAATATTCTTGAAGCGCAACAGTTTAACGATCCGGTTACTGAACGCTTTTTCATGCGAGTAGTGTTCAGACTGGACGCTGAACAATATGCCTCCGGCATCATTGAGGAGGTGATCCGCGAGCCGGTGGAACGTTTTGCCATCAATTGGAGCTTGCGACCAACCGACAGTAAAAAGAAAGTCATTATTATGGTCTCCAGGCAGGACCACTGCCTTGGCGACCTGCTGTACCGAGTGCGCATTGGCGAGCTGCCGATGGAGGTGGTGGCGGTTATTTCCAATCACCCGAAAGAGGCACTGAATGTATCGATGATTGGCGATATTCCCTATCACTATTTACCAGTCACGCCGGACACCAAACCGCAGCAGGAGGCGCAGATCAAACAGGTGGTGGCAGAGAGCGGTGCGGAGCTGGTGATTTTAGCGCGCTATATGCAAATCCTTTCGGATGATTTATCCAGCTTTCTGGCAGGTCGTTGTGTGAATATCCATCACAGTTCCTTGCCCGGTTTCAAGGGCGCCAAACCCTATCACCAGGCCTATGACCGTGGGGTGAAACTGATCGGCGCCACGGCCCACCTGGTGACCGCCGATCTCGACGAAGGGCCAATCATTGAACAGGATATCGAACACATCACTCACGCTGACCTTCCCGATGACTTAGTGCGCAAGGGGCGGGATATCGAACGCCGGGTATTAGCCCGGGCAGTGACCCACCTGCTGGAGGATCGAGTACTATTGAACGGTTCGAAAACCATCGTGTTTCGGGATTAGCAGTGTCTGGAGAATATTAAAGCAATAAGGGCGGAGAAATTTATGACGGCGATAATTTTAGATGGCAAGGCGCTGGCAAAAAAAACGGAACAGGCTTTAGCCCTGCGGGTTGCCGGGCTGAAAGAGAGGAGCGGCGGACAAACACCTATACTGGCGACGATTCTGGTGGGTGGTGACCCGGCCTCGGCCACTTATGTGGCCATGAAACAGAATGCCTGTAAACGGGTGGGCATGGACTCCATCGCGGTGGCCCTGCCGGAGGAAACGACCACGGCACAATTGCTTGAGCAGATCTGCGAGCTCAACAACAATCCCAACTGCCACGGTATCCTGTTACAACACCCGGTGCCGTCACAGATTGACGAGCGCGCCTGTTTTGATGCTATCAATGTGGAAAAGGATGTCGATGGGGTCACCTGTCTCGGTTTCGGCAGAATGGCCATGAGTGAGCCGGCCTACGGTTCCGCGACCCCGCAGGGGATTATGCGCCTGCTAGAGGCTTACGATATCGATCTCAGCGGCAAACATGCCGTGGTGATTGGGCGCAGTCCGATCTTGGGTAAGCCCATGGCGATGATGTTGTTGAACGCAAACGCCACGGTGACCATTTGCCATTCCCGTACCCGCAACCTGCCTGATCTGATTAGGCAGGCGGATATTGTGGTTGGTGCAGTGGGTAAGCCGGAATTTATTAAAGCCGACTGGATCAAGGACGGCGCTGTCGTGGTGGATGCGGGTTATCATCCTGGTGGCGTGGGCGATATCGAACTGCTGCCCTTGATGGAGCGGGCCGCCGCCGTCACGCCGGTGCCGGGCGGAGTAGGTCCGATGACGATCAATACACTGATTTTACAATCGGTAATGGCCGGTGAAAAAAAGCTTGGTTAGTATGATGAGATCTAACAACTTTATTAAGTGGTGAATGGTATGCAGCAAGTGTATCTCGGTTTAGGCAGTAATATCGATGCAGAACATAATATTCACCTTGGTATTGCGGCGATCGAGGAGCTGTTCGGAGCTGTGACATACTCCAGTATTTATCACAGCCCGGCGGTGGGGTTTGATGGCGCACCTTTTCTCAATATGGTGCTGGGAATTAAAACGGCTATGTCGCTGGGCGAACTGGCTGTCACCTTGAGACAGCTGGAGTACCGTTACGGCAGGCGAATGGATGCTCCCAAGTTCACATCAAGACAGTTGGATATTGATATACTGACTTTTGGTGATTACTGTGGGGAGTTTGATGGAGAGTACGGTGCTATCATACTCCCCAGACCTGAGGTACTGGAAAATGCCTATGTGCTTTGTCCGTTTGCCGAATTGGTTCCTCAGTTGATTTTGCCTGGCCAGACCCTGGTGCTGAAGGTATTGTGGCAGCGGTATTCCGATCCACAGCAAACAATTGCAAAGGTTGCCGATGTCGACAGGGCAGATCTGGAGTTTTATCGCTGTTCATCCGCCGAGGATTGCCATCCATCCACCAATAACACCAGCACCGTCGTCATAAACTGTAATCCGCACTTATTGAAACTGAATCTAGCGCCATGACCAATTCTCCTCTCCTTAACCAAATACGCGAAATGATCCTGTCCGGAGAGCTTGCTCCCGGTGAGCGCATCACCGAAGTTGGCCTCGCAGAAAAACTGGGGGTTTCAAGAACTCCCATCCGCGGTGTGCTGCCGGTACTGGCCACCGACGGCTATTTGGAGCCGGTGGGAAAGCGGGGTTATTCCGTCAAGACCTTTATTATGGAAGAGGCGCTGAAGGCGTTGGAATTGCGAGCCATGCTTGAAGGGGTAGCGGCCAAATATCTGGCGGAGAAGGGTGCTGAAGCAGACCTTATAAGGGAGTTGGAGCTGTGTCTGGGGCAGGGTGACGAGATTTTTGAAAAGCGTTATCTCACCCGTGAGGACGAGGAGCGCTATGGTGAGATGAATGCCCGTTTTCACAAACTTGTGGTGGAACATTGCGGCTCGCAGCCGCTCATTACCTTTGTGGAACGATTGAACAAACTGCCATTTATCGGCCCTTCGGTCATGGTGTTTGACCAGGTCGGACTGGAGAAGGCATTTGAACTGTTATTTCGTGCCCACGGCCAGCATCACGACGTGGTGGAGGCAATTCGCGATGGCGATGCGGCCCGGGCGGAAGCAGTTTTCAGAGAGCACGGCAATGCCCAGCGGCACAGTCTGTTTTCACGCGCCAACCAGCGCAATATTTTATTGAAGGCCGTGGGGGATGCTAAAAGTGCTACCTGAACCAGGGAAATAATTTATGAAGTGCTACCAAATCGCTGCCCCGGAGGGGGGGTGGACCTCATGCAACTGGTTGACACAGCTGAGCTGCAGAGGGCGGCTATGACTTCCTTTTTTGACCAGAATAAGACCCTGGCCAGGTAAAGGGGAAGACATAGTGAGTAACGATGTTCTCGATCATCTTATTGCGAG
>CBFIDJ010000054.1:0-9754 GCA_965661375.1 Oceanicoccus sp.
ACACGAATTACTTGATCCAATCTGTTAAAGAGCTTGATAAAGCGCTCGGCTTCATCAGTCTGTTGAGCCAGCCTTAATGGCTTCCTCTCAACAAGGGAGGCGAACTATACAGACCACCTCCGATCTTGGCAACAACTATTTTGAAAAAATCTTTAAGTTTTAACAATTTAGCTTTGATGTTGCACCTCACCTGAACAGCTGTTTTAAACAGCACCTCGTTCAAGAGAGCGCGCATTATAAGGGCGAACGATTGAGAGTCAACGACTATTTGTAAAAAATATTTAAAACCGAAAAAATGCTTTTTGTTCGTTGAATTTTCGACCGATTTGCGCGGTTCTATACGGAAGTCTACTAGACCACAACCAAACCCCTGACAATGCATCGATACTCAATACCGCAGCCCTGCCCTGATCAGACCTAAGCTCAAAGTACCTCTCTAGTAGAACATACATATCTGTGGCATATATTTATTCAAGCTCCACTTCATCAGCCACTCCATCTCCAGGTCTTTCATCTTCAATCTTTACCATTTCGCCAACAGATACTCTGGAGAAGAACTCACTACTGGACAGTTCGTCATCGTTCCGATCCTCAAACTCGGTATCGTTGTCAAAACTGAAGGTCACACCTAACAGCGTGATACTGCTGCCACTGACAAAGCTATCGACCGGACCTTTAATCACTTCGTGATCCGGCTCGTCGCGTGTCACTTCAGCGGCCAGATAATCCGAGCCGGTATCAATCAGGGTCACTTCTAGGTAATCCCCCGCGGAAATTCCACCGAGAGTCAGTGTGCTGTCGCTGCGTGCATCATCGAAGCGGGTCTGTTGATCCACAACAATGGCAACGGATTGACCGTTCGCGATGGAGAGCGTGATTATCTCGCCGGCAACCGATTGCACCGGTGCTTTCAACATCAGGGTTGTTTGCCGGGACTCAGTGCGAGTGGCCTGTATAACACCACTGACCAGTGGTCCTTGCACCTTCACCTTGATGTTGTTGGCCAGTGCCGATTGCAGGTTACCTGGCACAAACGTCGCCGTCGAAACATCCACCAGTCGGCCCGAGATACGGAAGGTATTCACGCCGGCCACGTTGAGCTCTGTAATCAAACCTTCAACACTGACACTGTCTTCATTCTCGCCGTAAAAATCATCTTCCGGCTCAACTTGAGTGGCCGTGATGACACTGCCAATAAGGTCGCCCCTTACCTCCACCAACTGTCCTACTAAGGGTGTTGCACCGGGCAACGCGGATACATCCGCACTACTGTAATCCACACTGTTACTGCCGAGAACAAATGTCATTGCGCCAGAATCCACGCTGTCGATCGTACCCTTCAACTCCACTTCAATACCGGATTTCTTTTCCACCCGGGTGGCGTGGAGTACCCCATCAGCATCGAAGAAGCCACTGATTTCCAGTAAGTCGCCGACCGCCAGCGTGTCGAAACTGACACCGCCGAAGACGACGATACCCTTCTCCACACTGATCGTCACACCAAGGATGGTCAACTGTTTTTCGGTGAGATCCATATTGGCGGTAATGGCCGCAACCGGCCCCTGTATGCCATCGTCGAATTCTACCGTCATCGCTGTACCGGTGCCGCTGCCGGTATCGAAGTCACCGGTGATATTTACCACCATGCCCAGTTTCAGATCAGCTTCTGAGCCGACATTGCCATCAATAATGATCGAAGAAGAAGAAGTATCAAATTCGATGCCATTGACAAAAATACTACCAAACCCGGTTATTGAACCGGTGGCTTTACCGCTTTCAGCCGGAGCGCCGGTACCGCCGATACCCGCCAGCGAATCATCGTTATTACTGCCACCTCCACTGCAACCAGCCAGTGACAGTACTAATAACAGGTTGATTAATTTTGAATTGTGCATTGCTTAGTCCTTTTTTCCAGGATCCAATTCAGGCTGCTCGATATAGAAGGCGCCCAGTGCAACATAACTGCTGCTCTGGTCTGGATCGGTAATTTCATGTTTGGTAAGCCAGGCATCGAGTTCTTCGAGCAGGGCCTGGGCTTTGTCAGCCGCTAGCGCCCTAAAGGCGTCGACGGCCCCGGGATCAAGCTGGTGACTTGAGACCTTGCGCTGGTACCATAAACTATCGGAACTGGCCGTCAGGTTATGGTCGATGGTGGTCAACAGTTCCGCCGTGTCGATACCGAGAATATTGAGCTTTTCCACCGGATCCCCGCCGGGAATATAGGCGCGGGCCACCAACTGCAATTTATCACCGGCATCGACCACGCACTGCGACTCCCGCAGTACCATCAGCATGGCCATGGCGGGAATATCGCCACTGTAACGCCTCACCAGTTCGCTGAAGGAATTCTCACCATCCAGCGGCAGATCAGCGGGTTCACCGTCACTGTCGATAAAATCCTTATCGTTAACCCAGCCACTGATAACCCGGATAGCCCGGTTATAACGCTGAGCCGCAGCGGCGGTATCGGGCTCCCGCACCTCCCGCAGGCGCCGGGTCTCCTTGCGGGTCAACCCGGTGAGCCCGGACACGCCGGAAATCGTGGGCCGTTTACCGCTTTGTTCCATGATTTCAAAACCAACATCGACATAGGATTTTCTCACCAGCTCCGCCAATGCGCCGTAAGCCACACCGTTGCGCATCAGGATTCGCACCAGGGGCTTGAGAATGCGCAGGGCGGCGGTGGTGATATAGGACTGCGTGTGATCATTTGTATCTGTCATGTTTGGGAATATATTCCCACCGCAGGCCAGTGTCCAGACGACCCCCGGTTGTTGAAGACCCAACTGCACCATTGCCCTAATCCAATCCCGCTTACTTCAACGCCAGCGCCGCCAGCATTTCAGGACCTTTCCGGGCGGCAATATCCTGTGCCGATAATCCCATGCGGTTTTTGCGCGAAACACTGGCACCGGCTTCCACCAGCAGGCGAACTATATCAATAGCGTTAGTACGAACAGCAGCCAGTAGAGCGGTATCTCCCTGGGAATTGCGACGGTGCACATCGGCACCATTGGCGATCAGCCAGGCGACCAGAGCCCTATCGGAACGCGCGGCAGCGAGCATTAATGCGCTGTCTCCCGAGGAAGTTTGCCGATTCAGGTCGGCCACTTCGGCCAGACGCTCCACACAGGGGAGGCAACCGCGCTCGGCGGCGATCAACAACGGTGTCTTGCCGTCAGCATCCGGCGTATCGTCTCCCAACCCGCGACGAAGCAGACTTTCAAGCACCTCGGTATTGCCATGACTGGACGCATACCAGACCGCACTTCGACCCTGGTCATCCCGATAAAGCGGTTTGGATTCCGGTGCGAACGAAGCCAGAAACGTATTGGCATCGGATCGTGCGGCCGTATAGAGATAGCGGTCCACAGGTATGGGCACACCAGTTTCCCGGGCCTGCTCCAGCAGCGATTCAGCAAGCTCTGTGTGACCGCCGATCAGTGCCAGCTCAATGGCGTCAATACCCCGGCTATTGGTCGCGGTGGCATCGGCCCTACGTCGCAGCAGCGCATTGGCGACCTCGGTCTGGCCGTTTTGCGCTGCCCATTGCAACGCCGTCAGTTCACCATCAATCCGGTCGCCGGGGCTCGCCCCCAGCTCCAGCAATGCGTCGACCATGCCGGGCTGACCATTGGCGATAGCAATAGCCAGCAGGGTACGACCGTCTTCAAGTGGTTGTCTGATCAGTGCCGGTCGGCCTGCCGCCAGTTGCCGCAGCAATCCGGCGTTGCCAGCACTAACGATTTTTGCCAGCTGCGCCAAATCCGGCGCATCGGCACCCGTCCACCGGGATGCCACGATATCCTCGCTGTCGGTGTCAACCGACTGCCAACCGTCACCGCGCTGGCCGCCGTGCCGACGCAGCAGGGACACCGCTTCTTCAGCGCCGGCAAACATAGCCAGGTCCAGCGCCGTCCAGCCATCGGCATTGCCGCGATTAACCGCGATCGGTTTTTGTAACAGCTTTGGCAGCAAACCGGTGCGATCACGGCGCACCGCGTAGTGCAGCAACGTATCACCGTTAGGGAGGGTACTGTTGGGGTCCAGACCGGCGGAGAAGAGTTTGTTGAGTGTTGAAAACTGTTCAGAGTCAATAGCGATAAATCCGGCGCTTTTGCCAAAGCGGTCACGCCGGGCGGGATCAGCTCCCCGGTGCAACAGCCAGGCCACCGCCTCAAGACTGCCCGACTGTACCGCGACGGCCAGTGCTGTGCGCTGCTGTGCATCGGGTAAATCCACATCACCCACCTGCCCGTATAGCGTTTCCAGTAATGCGGTTTGATTTTTTCGTGCAGCGGCAAACCAGCGGTCCGCAACCGTCAACTGCCCACTACCTGCTGCTGTTGCGACCCTTCCCCCTCGCTGCAAATACTGCTTCGCTGGCAAGAACCCTGTAGCGGCCGCCGCTTGCATCAGTGCTTGCGCCCGCTGCGGGTCCACAGACTGAATACTCAGGGCCAGGTTATATCCAGCGCCGGGATGTTGATTGGCGGCAGCCTGCTCCAGCCATTGCCTTTCCAGTACCGAGCTGGATTCCACGCCTTTACCGAGACGATACAGGTTCGCCAACTGATACTGCGCCTCAATATTGCCGTTGGTAGCCGCTCGCGAATAGAGCTTAAAAGCCTGGGAATAATCTTCCAGACGTACCGCTTTTGCCGCGGCCTTAAGATCGCTCTCTCCGGGTGACTGCAGGGCAAAGACAGGAGCTGCAATTAACAACAAACTCCACATCACCCGCTTAAACCGTACCAAACTTCTCTTCCACATGGATGCCAATCTTCTTTAAAAAAGGTGTGGGTAAAATCCCGCCGGCGCAGACAATCACCACGTCATTGGGCAGCGGGACCATGCCCTGGGGCGTATTGATATCAACAACTGTGTCGCTGATACGAGTGATATTGGATTGCATCAACAATTGCAGTTCTCCTGCCTGTTCAGCGGCGGCGATACGATCGCGATTTTTCGTTTTGGCGCGGCTAAATGCCTCCGCGCGATAGGACAGAGCCACTTCAGTACCGGGCTGTTCCGCCAGGGCCAAGGCCGCTTCCAAGGCACTATCGCCACCACCTACAACGAGCACTCGGAGACCCGCGTATTGCTCCGGGTCGACCAGGCGGTACACCACTTTGGGCTGTTCCTCGCCGGGCACATCGAGTTTGCGCGGTGTGCCACGGCGCCCCATCGCCAGTAAAACGGTTTTGCTGACGATTGAAGTTCCCTGTTCAGTGACGACGGTAAAACCGGTTTTCAAGTTCTGGATATTGCTCACCCGCTGGCCGGTATTGATTACCAGTTCGCCTTTATCCACCACCGACTGCCAAAATTCGATAAGTGCCTCCTTACTAGCCTCGCGAAACTGGAATTTACCCACCACCGGTAAAACCGCCGGTGCAGTCATCACTACCTTGCCGCGGGGATAGTGGGCAATAGTCCCCCCCACGCTATCCTGCTCCAAAACCACGTAGCGTAATTTCCTATGCTTGGCCGCCAGCGCGGCACTGAGTCCGGCAGGTCCGGCGCCGATAATCACCAGGTCATAATCCCCCTCGCGATGCTGCCGGGACCGAGCCGCTGCTGCCTCCGCCGCCTGTCTTCCCTGGCTGATAGCATTTTTTATCAAACCCATACCACCCAACTCGCCAGCGATAAACAACCCGGGCACAGTGCTCTCGAAGCTCGGCGACACCATAGGAATTTCCACCCCCCGAGTTTCACTGCCAAATACCAGGCTAATCGCTCCGGTTGGACAGGCCTCCCGGCAGGCGCCGTGACCAATACAGGAGGAAGGCTGGACTAATTGCGCCTTGCGATTAACCAGGCCGAGGACTTCTCCCTCAGGACAGGCACCAATACAGGTTGCGCACCCCAGACAGATATTGGGGTCGATCAGTGGGTGTAGTGAGGCCGGTTCGGTCAGACCAATTTGCTGTGCCTCCTGCCAGCGCTCTAACGCGATCTGAGATTTTCGGCGCTGTCGCCACAGACTAAAGGCAACCAGTAAGATGGCAGCAACAGCAAGAATCAGGCTGTAAAGCATTAATGGACTCACTATCTTTCCCGGCAAAAGCCACTCCTGAGGTAGAACACGATCACAGACTAAGATAAAACCCTATTTTTTTCATGACTATTTCTGCGTTCTGTGTCATATTTTGGGAAAATTTTCCCAATTATACTCAATAGCATTATGAATGCACCCTTAACCACCAACAACGTTGCCGACAAAAGCTCACTGACTGCACGCTGGTTAGACCATTCGGGACGGGTTTTTACAATCACCTGGCTACTGGTAGCCGGCGGGACTATAACGCTAGGCTGGCTGTACCACGAGGAAGGCTACCTCAGCGCAGCCAGCGGGATGGGTTATTGGCTGGGCATTATTGGCGGCAGCGCCATGTTGCTGCTGTTGACCTACAGCCTGCGCAAACGCTGGCGCCTGCTGCGCCGGGCGCTACCGATTAAATGGTGGTTTCAGTTACACATGACGCTGGGCATTGTCGGTCCGCTGTGCATTCTGCTGCACAGCAATTTCCACCTCGGTTCCCTGAACAGTACGGTGGCGCTGGTCTGTATGTTGCTGGTCGCCGGCAGCGGTATTGTCGGCCGCTATATTTACAACCGGATTCATTTCGGCCTCTACGGCGAACGCATTCGTCTGCGCCAGACCCACGCCGACTTCCAGGCTCTGCATGAGGAACTGGTGGCGCTGGCACTCACCGACAAACAACGCCAGTTCTGCAACAAGCTGTTTGCCAGCGTCGAGAAACTGGTCGACCGGCAGGAGCAGGCCGGGTGGCTTTCATATTGGCGCGAGCGACGCCAGGCAAAAAAAATCAGCCTGGCACTGCACCAGTTCATCGCACTGCTGGACAACCAGCACGCCAAACGCGGTTACTCAGAGGCGGAACTGCAAAACGTCCACGCCCGTATTCGGCAGGACTACGCCCTGCTACTGGCCATCCTCCGCAAACTGCCTGGCCTGCGGCTGTTCGAACGACTGTTTTCTCTGTGGCACGTGGTACACATCCCTATTTTTGTGCTGATGATCGCCACTGCCGTCATTCATGTTGTCGTGGTCCATATGTATTGAACTCACTATGAAAAGTCAGACTTTCAAAACTAACATAATAACCAAGCTGATGACGGGCCTGCTGTTTTTATCCCTGCCACTGGCAGCCAGTGACCTCACCCTGAAGCAACAAGTTCTGATGCCCGGACCGGTGACAGAAGCACACGCCGATATTGAGTCGGACTGTGAGAGCTGCCACTCGCCCTTTGCCAAGGGAGCGATGACCAACCGCTGCCTGGACTGCCACGACACCATAGCCGACGACCGCGAACGGGGTGTCGGCTATCACGGCCTGTCGCCGGCAGCAAATAGCAGCGCCTGCGAAACCTGCCATACCGACCATGAAGGCCGCGAAGCCGACATCGCAGGCCTGCTGAAAGACAGCTTCAACCACCGGCACACCAATTTTGCCCTGGACGGCGCCCACGCTCACCTGACCTGCGACAGCTGCCATAACAATCAGCCTTGGCGCGAAGCGGACACTGCCTGCTTCAGCTGCCACCAGGAAGACGACCGTCACCGCAGCGCTCTCGGCGAGCAGTGTGATCAGTGCCATCAGACATCTGGCTGGATCCACCGAATGTCATTCGATCACAGCACCACGGATTTCACTCTGCTGGGCCGCCACAGCGATGTGTTATGCATCAGTTGTCATATTGGCCAGCAATTCCAGTTCGAGGATCAGAGTTGCATCGGCTGCCACCGCGCCAATGACGTACACGCCGGGGGCAACGGTGAAGACTGCGCCAGCTGCCACAACCCTAACAGCTGGGATGAGGTGCAGTTCGATCACAGCGACACCGACTTCCCCCTGCACGGCCGCCACAACGACATTCCCTGCCGGGCCTGCCACAGCGCCGAGCAGCCGCGGGATGAAACACCCACCGCCTGCAACAGCTGCCATAAAGCCGATGACATCCACCTCGGTCGCAACGGCACACAGTGTCAGCAGTGCCACAAGGAATCCAGCTGGTCACAGCTAAATTTCGATCACAACCTAACTACCGATTTTCCCCTTAGCGGCGCACACGGCGAGCTCGCCTGTGTGCAGTGCCACAGCGGCACACTAGAGGAATCCCTGCCCCGGGATTGTGCCAGCTGTCACCGCGCCGATGATATTCATAACGATTCGAGTATGGAGCTGTGCGGCACCTGCCACAGCACGCAAAACTGGCAGGCCACCAGCCGGTTCGATCACGATCTCAGCAATTTCCCCTTATTGGGCATGCACCGCATCGTGCCTTGCCACAGTTGCCATATCGGCAATCAGTTCAGTCTGTCCGATAACAATTGCATTGCGTGCCACCGCCAGGATGACAAGCATAGAGGTAGCCTGGGAGAAAGCTGTAGCCAGTGCCATACCCCTAACGCTTGGACTTTGTGGAAATTTAATCATTCACAGCAAACCGATTTCGAACTCAGCGGCAAGCATCAGGGGCTGGAGTGCGCGGCCTGCCATCTGCCCGGTAGCGATCCCACACAGACAACAACGCTGTGTGGCAGTTGTCACCGGCAGCAGGATATCCACAACGGCAAGTTCGGCTCCCGCTGTGAACGCTGCCATAACACCACCAACTTCTTTGAACTGAATATTGAATAGGCGAATGACCATGATTCGATTACTCAGGCAAACGTTCGCGTTATTATTGTTGTTAAACTGTGTTCAGCTGCAGGCGCAAGCACCCAGGCCTTTTGACCACGGTAACGTGGGCTTCGACCTGGACAGTTCGCATCGCTTCGTGCCCTGTGAAAGCTGTCATGTCGGCGGCCAGTTCAAGGGCACTCCCCGGGAGTGCGCGGTGTGCCACAGCTCCAACGGCCTGGCCAACGCCACGGCGAAATCGCCCGTCCATATCGCCACCACAGAAGCCTGCAACAGTTGCCACCGCGATACCGCCTGGATCGATGTACCCCGGGTGGATCACACCCAGGTCATCGGGCCCTGTGAGAGTTGCCACAACGATTTTTCCGGTGCCGGCAAGCCTGCCGATCATATTGTCACCAGTTTGCCCTGTGATGCTTGCCATTCCGACCTCGGCTGGGTCCCGGCGAGGTTTGACCACAGCGATATCAGCTCCGGCTGCAGCAGTTGCCACAACGGCATTACCGCAACGGGCAAAGACAGCAACCATATTCTCAGCAATAATGAGTGCGAACTGTGCCATAGCGTGTTTGCCTGGGAACCGGCAGGGGTGGACCACAGTGCCGTGATCGGCAGTTGCTCCAGTTGTCACAATGGCATTATCGCCACCGGCAAACACCCCGAACACTTCACCACCAACGCCGAGTGCGACAATTGCCACTCCACTTCCGCCTGGCTGCCCGCCAGTTTTGATCACGCCGGTGTCACCGGTAACTGCCAAAGCTGTCACAACGGCGTGCAGGCCACTGGAAAAGGTCCCGATCATTTCAGCACCAGCGCAGATTGTGTTGGGTGCCACTCTACCATTGCCTGGACGCCCGCCACCTTCGACCACAGTTTCGTCACTGGCAATTGCGCCAGCTGCCATAACGGTGTCGATGCAACCGGCAAAAACCCCGACCACCTGACCACTAACGGCGACTGTACGCTGTGTCATTCTACCGTTGCCTGGTCACCGGCGACGTTTGATCACTCGCTGATCGTCGGCAACTGCGCCAGTTGTCATGACGGCGTCACCGCAACAGGCAAAGATCCAGATC
>CBFIDJ010000055.1:0-6282 GCA_965661375.1 Oceanicoccus sp.
CACCGGAGGCACCTACTGCCAGCCAGTACCAGCAGTTTTTGGATGAATGAGTAGCGTTAAGTACTCAAGGCAACATTAGCAAAGGGGCCATTGGCCCCTTTGCTTTTTCTACCTACTCGCTACTTAATATTCTCAAGCGCCCTATCTAATCTCAATCGCCAAAACTATCTTTCGTAACGAGCAATCACCTCCAACAGCTTATCCAGCGCCCCGCGATTATCTTCCACGACTTGCCGAGCATTGTCGCTTAAAGCCTGTCGCTGCTGCTGATCGGTCAGCAGAACTGTTATTTGCTCAGTTAACTGCCCACTCAATGCTGAGGAGTCGTTCAGCTGCACCAAGGCCTGCTGCGCCAGTAACAACTCAGCAATACTCTGGAAATTAAACACGCTCGGCCCGATAAGTACCGGCAAGCCCCAGGCCGCTGGCTCCAGCATATTATGACCGCCGCGATTCACCAGGCTGCCGCCGACAAAAACCAGATCAGCACAGCCATACCACAGCATCAGCTCACCGACGGCATCGCCAATAAACACCTGTGCGCTTTGATCGGGAACGGTTTGCTGTGAGTAGCGTTGCGTGATCAAACCCCGCTGTTCGGCTAAGCTGGCGACCTGATCAAAACGCTCGGGGTGACGGGGCACCAGTACCAGTAAGAGATTGGGGAAACGACTCAGTAGCCCCTGAAAAGCTGTTAGCAATATCGCGTCCTCGCCCTCATGGGTGCTGGCGGCGAGTAATACCTGGCGCGCGCCCGCATTATTCCATTGCGCTTTTAGCTCACTCGCCCGTTGCTGCAACGCAGCACTGATGGCCACATCAAATTTAATACTGCCACTGACCTGCACCGCAGACTCGGGGAGCCCCAGTGACACAAAGCGGGCTTTATCGGCTTCCGCCTGCGCCACCACACAGCTCAGCTGCTTCAACATCGGTTGTGTCAATGCAGCAAAGCGCTGGTAGCCTCTGGCGGATCTCTCCGACAGGCGGGCATTGGCTAACAGCACAGGGACTTTTTGCTGGCGACAGTAATGAACCGTATTAGGCCACAGTTCGGTTTCCATAATGATTAACAGACGCGGCTGTATTCGCTGCAAAAACCGTTTCACCGCACCGGGCAAATCATAGGGTGCGTAAACATGGAACACGCTGTTACCAAACAGCGAGCGCACCTGGGCGGACCCGGTTGGCGTCATGGTAGTCACAACCAGCGGTGTATTCGGATACTGCTGCTGCAGACGTTTCACCAGTGGCGCCGCGGCAATGGTCTCGCCCACAGACACCGAGTGTAACCAGATGCAATCGCTTAAGTCAGGCGGAGTAAAAAACCCAAAGCGCTCGGCGATGCGGGCGCGGTAAGCTGGCGCCTTGAAGCCCCGGTAAGCAAGGCGCAGCAGGATCAGCGGTAATAGCAGGTAAAACAGTAGTGTATACAGCCTTCGGGCCATTGCTCTGAGGTATCCGGGACAAAGAAGCCGCTAGCATAGCGATTTCAATCAGGGGCGGCTAGTTTAGCGGGATCTGCCGTTTATAGAACACGCAGTAAAGTGCGTCCAGCGTAACGTCATGGAGCTGATGTGTTTGTTAAGGCTTATCCACGATATATCAATTTCACGATGGTGGGCGACGCAATCACGAAGGTAGAGGTTTATTAGGCTTTGATATGGGACGTCCTTTTTCTCTGCCATATTTTTGAAATACTCAACCACACCCTCACTCAACCGTATAGTAACGGGCTTCTTGAGTTTTGAAGTCTGATATCAAGAGCCTTAACAATCGGGATAACTGGCTGGCAAGGCCTGTAAGCGTATCCACTTTGACGGTATGATTGCGGTCTTATTGGGATAAGGCTCTGCATCAACATTATGTCCGCACTACAATCACAGCCCAGAACCGTTAAGGCCGTTTGTCCACTGACAACAGATTCACCCGCGATTTCATGACTAAACCAGCGACGACCATCATCTGGTGCGTGACGGATGACAAACCCGGGCATAAATCCCAGCTCACCGGTTTAGTCAACGCGCTCTCTGCCCTCACCCCGGTGACCTGCCAATGGTTTTCGATTCATGACCAGGCACATTGGGCAGCACAGCGGGAACTGCCACCACCCGGGTTTTCAAAACATAGCCCAAACTATCCCGGCAAGCCCACACTAATTTTAACTGCAGGCAGTGGCACCCACTGGCCAGCGCTAAAACTGCGCTGGCGCTTTGGCGGTAAACTGATCGTGCTGATGAACCCCTCTCTACCACGCTTTTTGTTTGACCTCTGTATTATTCCTGAACACGACGGAGTCGCCGAAAGCCAGCGCGTCGTGACAACGAAAGGGGCGATCAACCCGGTTACTCCTTCAACGCAGACCAGTCCGGCAAAAGGCCTGATCTTAATTGGCGGGCCATCCAAACATTACGACTGGTCAAACGAGGCGCTGATTGAGCATCTACGAATATTGCTGAGTAGCAACGCCGAGGCTGAGTGGACCCTGACCACCTCGCGACGCACTCCGCCCGAATTACTTAAACTGCTGCAACAGTCATCGGACAATATCCTTTCAGCGTTAAACATCGTTCCATTGGAAGACACCGATGCCGAGTGGCTGGCGCAACATTATCGAGAGTGCGGCACTATCTGGATCACCGAGGACAGCGTCTCCATGATTTACGAAAGCCTGAGCAGCGGTGCAGCTACGGGCATCATCCGCACGCCAAGGCTGCGAAACAATCGTGTTAGTATGGGCGTTGATCGGTTGATCGCCGAAGGCCGGGTATCGCAACTCTCTTCAGAGGGCATACGCCCCGCCAGCAAGCCGGCCATCGCCCTACAAGAGGCGGAGCGGGTCGCTAACATTATTATTCAGCGGCTGCTGTAATCCTGAGTCCGACAGACTCCAAGCCAAGGAATCAATGCAATAGCATGAAAGTGTTACAAATTCTGCCAGCCCTGAATAGCGGTGGTGTTGAGCGTGGCACCGTGGATTTTGCCGCTGAGCTGGTCAAGCGCGGGCATCAATCGCTGGTTATGTCCTCGGGCGGAGCTCTGGTTGCACAGTTAGAAGCTCAGGGTTCCAGCCATATCACCCTGCCAGTACATAAAAAATCCCTGAGTTCACTGCTACAGGTGAAACCCCTGCGCAAACAATTCCAAACACTAGCACCAGATATTGTTCATGTACGCTCGCGGGTACCGGCCTGGCTGACCTGGTTGGCCCTGAAAAAAATTCCCGTCGATAAACGACCAGCCTTGGTCTCAACTTTTCATGGCCTCTATTCCACCAATGCCTACAGCGCGATTATGGGTTGTGGTGATCAGGTGATCGCTATCTCCCAGTGTGTCTACGATTATATTGTTGAACATTACCCAAAGGTTGATCGCAAAAACATCACCATCATTCATCGCGGCGTCGATACTGAGCAGTTTAATCAACAGACTGCTGCGTCGACTGACTGGCATCAGCAGTTTTTTGCGGAGCACCCCCAGTGTCGCGATAAGCCACTGCTGTTGATGCCGGGCCGACTCAGTCGCTGGAAGGGGCAATTACAGTTTATCGAACTGATTGAGCAGCTCAGGCAAGCGGGCACCGAATGTCATGGCCTGATTGTAGGCGGCCCCACTCCCGGCAAAGCGGATTATCAGCAGGAACTGGTTGCCGAGGTCAACAAACGCGGCCTGAGTAATAGCCTCACCCTGCTGGGCCACCGCAATGATATGGCCGAGCTGTACAGCATCTCGTCGATTATTTATAACCTGTCACAGCACGCCGAACCCTTTGGTCGGACCGTCATTGAAGCGCTGGCCATGGGTATTCCAGTGATCAGTTATGACTACGGCGGCCCCGCAGAATCGCTGCGCGCCTGCTTTCCTGAGGGCCTGGTGCCACTTAATGACCTTGCAGCGCTGGCGAAGAAAACCCGGCAAGTATTACAGTCGCACCAACCTATTAAGCTGGCTGACAATTTTACCCTGTCGTATCAGGCCGAGGCGACACTGGCAGTTTACGAAAGAGCGCTGGCCCAGCGTCGAGATCAACAACAGGCCCAGTAGTTATCCCGGCACTTGAGCGCTTAAACTCTGGGAAAGGAAACGGGAACCTGACTTGTCCCGACCTGTAGCTGTCAGTTAATATCACTCTTTTTTCGGACACCCCTGCATGCGCATCCTTCATGTCGCTCACCAGCAACTGCGAAAATACGGTCACACCCGTGTCAACTGGGCGCAGAAACTGTACTACGGCCTGATCAAAAATGATCACCATGTACAAAGTTTCAGCGATCGGGATGTCGCCGCCTTTGAAGCCCCCTTTGGTATTCGGGAACTCGGTAAGAAACGTGCTAACAAGCGACTGCTGCAGACGGTTGAGGCTTATCAGCCCGATCTGATTATCGTCGGCCACTGTGACATCATCACCAACCAGACCTTAGAAGAAGTGCGCAAAATTTGCCCTCAAACGGTGTTGGCTGGCTGTAATAACGACCCGCTGTTCGTCCCGGAAAACTCCGCTAAAATCGCTCACCGCTGCGAGGTGATGGATGCATTTTTTGTCTCCACGGGTACGCAGGAATTGCAGATGTATCGCGGTAAGCGGGCCAGGCTCTTCCATATGCCCAATCCGGTGGACCCCTCCGTTGAGCGTTTTGACGTCTCTCGTCAAACCGAGTTTGAGCACGACCTGATTTTCTGCAGTAAATCCGAGGCCTATACCGAGCGCGGTAAAATCGCCACGCAACTGCGGCAAGAACTGACGGACGGGTTCAGGTTTTATACCCCCGGCAGTTTTAAAACACCCGGCGTCTGGGGGCTGGATTACGATCTGGCGCTCTCACAAAGCAAGATGGGCTTGAACCTTAACCGGCAGGAGGGTTATCACTGGTACTCTTCGGCACGAATGGCGCAAATGGCCGGCAATGGGCTGCTGGTATTTACCGATCAACGCGCCGAGTTCGATACCTTGTTCCCCGATGAAACACTGGTGTACTTTTCCTCCACTGAGCAGTTGCTCGAGCGAATCCGCGAATTTCATCAGGACGATGCCATGCGCCAACACTGGGCCGGTCGCTGCCGGGAGTTTTTCCACCAGCAGATGAACAACACGCTCTACGCCCAATATATTGTCGAAACGGCCATGCAGCAGAAATACAGCCACCCCTATGTTTGGCGGGATCTGTCTGATGGCAGCAGCAATGAGTGAAGCAATCAAAGTCGTCCACAGCCTGGCCGGCGCAGAGTTTGGCGGTGCGGAAAACTTTTATACGCGAATGGTCTGCTCTCTGGCAGAACAACCCGGCATGCAACAACATGCCTTTACCCGACCCAATGCCCATCGCGTCCCGCAGCTGCAGGCAGCTGGTGTATCGGTGCAGACCTTTCGCTTTGGTGGTCGCGCGGATTTATTCGGCCACTGGGCCTATCGCCGCGCGCTCAGGCAATTACAGCCCGATATTGTACTGACCTATATGAACCGGGCCAGTCTACTGACGCCCAAGGGCAGCTATCAACATATCTCCCGGCTCGGCCACTACTACGATCTCAAATACCATCGCCACGCCGACTATTGGATTGGTATCAGCAAGGGAATTTGCAATCATTTAATTCAGGGCGGCCTCCCTGCTGATAAAATTTTTCATCTGCCCAATTTTGCCGATGAAACACCACAGCCTGCCATTCCACGGGACAGTTTTAATACACCGACCGATAAACCCCTACTGCTCGCCGCTGGCCGCCTGCACATCAACAAAGCCTTTGATGTCTTACTGGAAGCACTAACACAGGTAGAAGATGCGATTTTGTGGTTGGCCGGCGATGGTCCCGAGGAGCAGGCCTTAAAATACCTCTGCGAACAACTCAACCTGACAGACAGGGTCCGGTTTATTGGCTGGCGCAATGATGTCGCTGCACTGATGCAAACGGCCGATTTATTTATCTGCCCCTCGCGCCACGAAGGGCTCGGTAGTATCGTGGCAGAATCCTGGTTTAACCGCTGCCCGATTGTTGCTACTGCATCGCAGGGCCCCGGTGAGTTAATCGACGATGGCGAAACGGGCCTGCTGACTCCGGTTGATGACAGCGATGCACTGGCAACCGCAATCAATCAGTTACTGGCAAACCCGTCACAAGCTACTGCTCTAGCCGACAAGGCACATCAACACTATTCAAGCCATTATAGTAAGGCCGTCATTACTCGGCAGTACGCAGAGCTGTTGCGGGATATTGCCAAGCGCTGAAATGGTGGTCGGCACCGATCACTTTCGACGCTTTACAGGACCAACCACTAATGACCATAGC
>CBFIDJ010000056.1:0-6066 GCA_965661375.1 Oceanicoccus sp.
CTGCTGGAAGAGTCGCCCTCGGCTGCGGTCTTAATCCCGATGGTGGTATCGCTGGCCTTTGGGGTTGTGGTGGCGACGGCTATCACTCTGTTGATGGTGCCGGCCATGTATGTCTTGTTTGAAACCGCCAAGGATAAACTGGGCTTTGAAGCGGCGGCCAGCGTGGAGTTAAAGTAGTTGAGCTGAAGTAATAACAGTTCTGCATTATCTGGCTATTAAATAAACCGGACTGCCACACTAAACGCCAGTAAGCCGCCGCCGATCAGTGGCGCGGTACTGGCGCCTAATCTTCCCAGCGCACCGCCTGCACCAATGCCATCGGCACGCAACTCAGTGGGGTAGACAATCGCCGCCACCGCCACCCGAGCTGCCCGCAATGGCGCTGGTGACACTGATCCATAGTAGAGCCCGGTACAGTAATTTCACCTCGTCAAAAATAGTGAAGCATGGGGGTGTTAGGGGTAGTCAGTGTTTACGGTTATCAGGAATTGATGCTGAGAGGCGTCATTTCAAAGGGATCGGGTTCACCATCAATTGGCAGATCGTTGTAGAACCTGTCGACAAAATCAATCACATTTTTCGGAATCGCCACGCCTAGATGTTCGAGAATGCCCTCCTGTGCCAGCCAGTCCGGTACATCTTTTTTGGCAAGCTTGATTTGTGCCGAGGAGGGTGCACCAAGCATCGGGTAGGTAATATCCCGGGTCACGGAGTTGCCACTGATCAGGATGCGGTGATATTCACTGCCCCCGGGAAAAGCTTTGGCAGGTTCCCAGGCTTTATCGTAGGGGATCTTGTAGAAACGCAATTTGTCTTCGATGCCCAGAATCGAACCATCCACTCCGGAATAAATATAACGCAGTAACAGTGCACCACTTTCTCGACAGTCGTTTTCCTTGCGCTCATTCCAGGGCTTGCAGAGCCATTCATAGCGGTATCGATCTGATTTTAGAATAGTCACTATAACGTTAGTGATGGCACGCATTGGGATTGTCCTTGGTGACTAATGGTCGGAAAAAGAAAGTGAATAGAGGGTTTCCCGCCAGTTTATCGATATGCTAAAAATTGAAAAGTACATAGTCGACATTTTAAGGAAGGCTTAATACTTTTTACTGATTTCATGAGCGCCTCAGACGGTCGCGGTCAGTGCTGGCTTTGAGTGGTAGGTTGTTACAGTGAAAGCTGATCTCATGGGCGAGTGACGAGCTAAGCAAAATAAACGCGAGTCGACTTGCAGGGTATGGGTTAGCTTGGAGGGTGACGCTTAGCTGGAAGTGTAAGCCTTTGGCGGCTTTTTTTAGACAATAGAAGGCCTTCACCTATATCAGCAAACAGTGTTTGTGAGAGATAGTGCGCGAGCTCTCCACGTTCGGCCAGTTGTTGCAGAATATGATGCCTGGCGCGTTCGTCAAGGAATTCAATGGCGAGTAGAGTGCCGCCAGTAAGCCAGGCAATGACTCTGGCGTAGTGTCGGTCGCGGCTGATACCGGCAGCGTAGGTCATCAGGATCCGATCACATCGTTTTCTGAATACGCCTCGCCAGGTGGTGAATAAGCGGCCCAGTATTTTTCGAGGATGCCGTTCGGAGTGAAAGCGTCCACCGATGCTAATCGCCAGCTCAGCCCCCAATCGAAAACCCGCGATAACCGCCGGATAGCCGCCGGCGCTACAGCCCAGGGTGCGGAGTTTGTGATAGTCGCGAATCAAGTCCAGTGCGGCCAAACGGTCGACCATGTCTATTACATTGCCGCCGAAAAAGGGCAGACCTCGTCGATAACTTTCATTAAAGGGCTCTGCGATTAACAGCACGTCGTATTGGTTCGCGTCGGTATGTTGTAACAGCACGGCATTGGGCATCATCAGGCTGCGGCCACCTGACACGGCAAAACATATCAACAGTGTTTTTTCTTTAGCTAAGCCTGGACCGGTGAAGTAGGTGATTGCGGGGGCAATTTTCTTTGCGGCAAAGGGTTCAGGCGAATGCTTACCGCTGCTGAACATCATCGCTCTTATTCTGGCTAACCACTGAGTCAAAGCGCTGTGAAATTTTTCTGCGGCGGTTGGTGGGATTAGTTGCTGTTTGCTATGCCATAAATAGAGCTGTTCAATTTCCTGTGGCGTCAGCCGGAATTCCAGTGTGTTGAGTGCTTTATGTAGTTGGGCTACCGTTGGGCAATAGCGAAAGATTCGCTGAAAAGAACGAATCACATAAGGTGCTTCCTCCGTTAGTTCGGAGCATCTAATACCCTCTAGTTCAGTGGTGTCCTTCTCGTCTTGCTGGGTTTGAAGCGCTAATACCCGCGCAACAATGTTGCCCAGGGAGCGAAACCGCGCAAATTCCTGCGGTGTAATAACTGCGTCGTATTCCAACTCTAACTTAATGAGCAGTTCCATTCGCGCGATGGAGTCCAGAGCAAGCTCGCGCAGTGTGATATCTTTTTCACCCTGTGCAAAAGCTTCGATAAGATCCGGTTTTAAAAATTCCGATGGGTGAGCGTCCAGGGCTTGAATAATGGCTTGTCGAATTTCATCACTTCGTGCAGATAGCCCCAACGCCTGTTGGCGCACGATTTTACCGGAGGCATTGCGGGGGATTTCATCAACCAGAATAAACTGGCGGGGACAACGCAGACCTAGCTGTTGAGTTAAAAATTTTTTTAAGGCAGGCAATTTGGGTTTTGTATCTTTACCGAATACCACCAGTGCGATAGGAATGCTGCCATGTACTGCTGAGGCTTTGGGTAATACAGCTGTGTCGATCACGCCAGGGTATTGCCGAATCTGTGATTCGATATCCTGCGGATAAATATTCATGCTATTAAAAACAAACATATCATCGGCGCGACCGCAGAGGTGAATACGTTGTTGCTGGTCGATATAACCTATGTCGCCAGTAAAAAACCAATTATCTGCCAGTCTGGCGGCAGTCTGTTCAGGGTTGTTTAAATAGCCTCGAAACATACCCTCGCAGCGAATTGCCAGCTCCCCACGTTCGCCTGCTGGTAGAGTTTGTCTTTCGGGGGATACCGTGCGAATTTCGATGCCGGGCAAAGGCTGGCCAACACTCTCGCCGGCCTGGCTGTCATCGGGGTCAGTAAAGGCAATCGCTCCGGTTTCAGTAGTACCATAGCCCGCCTGCAGAGTCGGCGTTATTTGGTGGCGCAACTTTTCGCGCAATGCCGTGGTGGCGTGGGAGCCTCCCAGCTTAAGGCGAATGTTAGATAAAGTGTCTACGCCCGGCGTAGCCAGTAATTCCTGCGCTTGAAAAGCAGAGACATGCAAAACGTTAACGGTGAGGGTTTGACACTGGGTGGCCAGGGATTCCTGCGCTGCATCCAGAAAAATATTCGTAGCACCTGCGGCAAGACAATACAGTCGATGCCGCTTGGCGAAGTTGTGCTCCATTGACGCCAGGCAAGCAAAGCGATCTCGGTTGGAGCTAATATGGCGGTGGGCCTGCGCGACGAGATCACTATCGTGATGAATCACCAGCTTGGGTTTGCCCGTAGTCCCTGAAGTGGAGAATAGCAGGCACGCAGTTCCATCGGCAGGTGTCAGAGCTTCCGCCGGGCTGGAGCCGCTCTTGTCGACTTCGAGCGCAATAGTGGTGGTGTTATCCAAAAGATGGGTAACGCCGCACTGGTCAATCAGTAGCTTTCGAGTTTCCTCCGCCTCGTAGGACGGAATCGTACAGGAACTTGCGCCCAGATAACTGGCGGCAAGGCAGAGCATTAAATGGGGTATATCCTCGGCGCACATAATACCGACGACAGAATTGGATGCCACGCCAAGTTGCTCAAGTCTGGCTACCTGTTTTACAAGCAGCCGGGCTAATTGAGCATAGGAGATTTGCCGGGCCGGGCTGGTAATCGCGTCGTGATCGGGGTGGGTTGCGGCGAAATACAAGAGCCTCCCGACCAGCGAGTTATTAGCAGTCGTTGTCTCACTGGCTGCGGTACTGCCAACGCCTGTGTGGTGGCTTGTGGCGCTTCCCTGCTCGCTGTCGCTAGCGGGCGCGATAGCCATTACTTGGTAACTTTAAATAAGACATGCAGCGGCTCATTTAACAGGGGCGAAAAAAAGTCCTTGTCCAGGGCGACCAGTTCCGGCGTTACGGTTAATTCTTTAATTTCGGGCATGCGGGTAAAACCGGCTAATTTCAAACTGTCAAAATAATCGCCAAAGGTCTTGTGCACGCACTGCACATGTAAGGGTTCACCGCTACGCTTCCAGATTTCACCCTCAAGTTGTTGATTTACATCGGCGAAATAATTTTTCCCGGTGGAGGCGAAGTAAAAGGGTGGTTGCTGTTGTGGGCGAACAAAGGGGAAAAAGGGATGGGGTACGCTGAAAATAAATTCACCGGCGGGCTTCAGTGTATTGTGAACCATGCTGAATACGCGCAGCATATCTTCAACGCGTAGGTAGTTGAAAAGAAACACGGCGATACACAGATCAAATTGACGGTCAGGAATAAACTCCACAACATTGCAGGCTTTATAGGCAATGCCAAGTTGATCTTTGGACTCCTGCAATTGAGCGGCCTCAATCATCTGAGAAGAAAGATCTACGCCCAAATAATCTCCCGCCCCCCGGCGCTTTAACTCCCGGGCGCAATAGCCTTCACCGCAGCCAATATCCAATACCGAACGGCCGTTCAAATCACCGCAGGCATCGAAGACCAGTGGACGGGCGGTAAAGTCTGACAGTGAGCTGGGTTCCAGGCGCAGCCACTTCTGGGCATTTTCGTTATAGACTTGTTTTGTATCAAATGACTGTGTATCCAATGACTGTGTATCCCGATGGCATTATTTGACTAAGTATGTATTTGACTGAATATGTATTTGACCGAGTATGTATCAGAATGATCAGGTATCAAATATCTATTTTTGTGTAATGAATTCTGCCTGATAACATGGCGTGTTCAGGCTGAAACAACTTCTTCAAAAGAGGAGGTGGTGGTGGCAAGGTTTTGAGCACGCAGCAACATGGTATCCCAAAACTCCGTTCGCATGGCGATAGCCATGGTAACACCGTATTCAATTTGTTCGCAGGCTTCGGCATTCTGGGCCAGATCTTCAGCGATCAGTAACATCTGGGCAGCGTGGTCTTCATCACATTCGCTGTGCAGGTCAAAGAACACCCGTTCGGTAGCGGTTAACTGGCTATGTGCTTTGAGCCCTACCAATATCTGATTATAAATTTTGGATACAATTAACTCGGTGCCGATACCGATAGCGCCGATACCGACGTACTGGTTTTGCTCGCAGAGTTTTGAAAATTGTTGACTCCATAATTGGCCGGGTTGAGACGTTAAGTCCTCAACTGGTGCAGTGCCATCAATGCCGAGTGCCTGTTGAAAGCGACGGAAAAGTCGAGCATGGGGCTGGCCGGCAATGCTGGCTAAAACCTCGGGAGGCAGTTCAACATCGTGGATGTTGCCCTTTTCTTCGGCAAGGTTGGATTGAAGAATTTGCCGGTGTTTGTCGTCACTGCAGTTATCAATGACGGCATTCAAATAACGGATAAACTGAGTGCTGTAAAGCCCGTACTGGTAGGCAAAATCCCTGAAAGCAAATTCGATATCGGCAAAGTGGCCTGCCTGTAACGCTTTCAAGTAGGGGTGGTTTACCGCTGTGGAACTGAGTACTTCAGTTGTTATACGTTGGATAAAAGCGGCGCCTAGGGTATTTTTATTCATTGCAACTCTTTCAAGCGTGTTTGCCGGGTTGATTATATTGTGTGCAACTGTTGACGGTATTGCAACTTGTTCTATTAAAAAACTGTAAGTTTAAAATGGCTGGGTGGTTTATCGCCGGGTGTGCTTCATTCAGCCGTAAGGTGCTCTGTTAGGTGCGCACAACAGCTTTTGTTGTACGATGTTGGTGCAGAAATTAGAGGGTCTCCGGGATTAGATCTATGCTGGGAGGGATTACAGTAGTAGCGCTGGCCATATGGTTATTACGGCTTAAGACCAAACATGTGTTCAATCGACTCAATATTGTCCTGTAGGTAACTTAGAAAGGCCATCATGGCGGGTGTGGGGTGTTTGCCTCTCGGGTAAAC
>CBFIDJ010000057.1:0-6005 GCA_965661375.1 Oceanicoccus sp.
GAATACCCCTCATTTTCAGGGAGCTGTTCATCTGCCGTTAAAACCGGGTACCAATGTTGCGTTGGTGAATGCCTTGGCGCATACCGTGATGACGGAGGGTTTGCATGATCAGGCTTTTATCGATAGTCGCTGTGATAGCAGTGCCTTTAATGACTGGCGCTCGTTTATTGTCGCCCCGGTCAATTCTCCGGAAGCTGTAGAGGCGGTTACAGGTGTTGCTGCCGAGGATATTCGCGCTGCAGCGAGGTTGTATGCGCAGGCTGGCAACGGTGCGATTTTTTATGGGCTTGGAGTCACTGAGCACAGTCAAGGCTCAACCATGGTAATGGGTATTGCTAACCTGGCGTTGGCTACCGGTAATCTTGGTCGCGAAGGTGTTGGCGTGAACCCCTTACGCGGGCAGAATAATGTGCAAGGTTCTTGCGACATGGGGTCGTTTCCGCATGAATTACCTGGTTATCAACATGTGTCAGATAGCATCGCTCGCACCCGATTTGAATCGGCATGGGGTGTGCAGTTGGATGACGAACCTGGCTTGCGTATTCCCAATATGTTTGATGCTGCCATCGCCGGGCACTTTAAAGGGCTGTATGTACAGGGCGAGGATATTGCTCAGTCGGACCCTAATACTCAGCATGTGGAAGCCGCACTTAAATCCTTAGAGTGTTTGGTAGTACAAGATATTTTCCTTAATGAAACCGCAAAATATGCGCATGTGCTTTTACCCGGTTCAACATTCCTGGAGAAAAACGGCACCTTTACCAATGCCGAACGCCGGATTAATCGGGTGCGCAAAGTCATGCCACCCTTGGCGGGCAAAGAAGATTGGGAAGTGACCGTGGCGCTGTCCAATGCCCTGGGTTATCCGATGAATTATGCCCATCCCAGCGAGATTATGGATGAAATAGCCAGCCTCACGCCAAGCTTCACGTCGGTCAGTTATGACAAGTTGGAGCGACAAGGCTCTATTCAGTGGCCGTGCAATGATGATCACCCTTATGGGTCGCCCATTATGCATGAAGTGGATTTTCCCATCGGTAAAGGTCGGTTTGTGGTGACACCTTATGTGGCTACTGAAGAGCGAGCCAGTCGCCGCTTTCCGCTGTTGCTTACCACTGGGCGCATACTCAGCCAATATAATGTCGGCGCACAAACCCGTCGTACCGACAATCAGGTTTGGCATGATGAGGACGTGTTGGAATTACACCCGCACGATGCAGAAGAGCGTGGTATCAATCAGGGTGACTGGTTGGGCATTAGCAGTCGGGCGGGCAATACGGTGATGCGTGCAGTCATCAGCGAGCGTATGCAGGCCGGAGTGGTGTATACCACGTTTCATCACCCGGGTAGTGGTGCCAATGTGATTACCACGGATAATTCCGACTGGGCTACCAACTGCCCCGAGTATAAAGTGACTGCCGTTCAGGTGGAAAAGGTATCGCAGCCTTCTCAGTGGCAGGCTTCCTTTAAGCAATTCGACCGCCAGCAAAAATCATTATTGCTGGGTGCTCAGCACTCGTCAGAGGCGTAGCAATCTTGCCTAACGATAGTGATGAGGTGCCGTTGGGGGCATTACAGCGGGTGCCAGTACAGAACTGGACGAATAAAGGGCACGTTAGCGATGAAGACTGGGTGGCGGTAGAAACAGCCGTTGCGCTTACCTATAACGGTATTTCTCATGCGGTGATGATGGCGACACCTGCAGATTTGGAAGATTTTGCCCTTGGCTTCAGTATTACGGAAGGTGTGATTAATAAACCTGAAGAGTTATATGATTTGCAGCTTCACTCCCATGAACAGGGTGTTGAGGTGCAAATGGAAATATCGAGCCGACGGCAGGTGTTATTAAAGCAACAGCGGCGTAATCTTTCAGGCAGAACGGGTTGTGGTTTATGCGGCGTTGAATCGTTACAGCAGGTATCCCGAACCATTACACCTCTTGAAAATGTCACACCCCTATTGGATGTTGTCATTCAAAAAGCGTTGCAGCAATTACCGCATTGGCAGCCATTACGCCAAACGACAGGGGCTTGTCATGGTGCTGCGTGGTGTAGCCTTGAAGGTGATATTGTGATGGCGCGAGAAGATGTTGGTCGCCATAACGCACTGGATAAATTGATTGGTGCATTACTGCGTGCAAAGATTAATTGTGCTGACGGTTTTGTAGTGATTTCGAGCCGCGCCAGTTTTGAAATGGTACAAAAATCTGCTGGTGTGGGTATTGGCAATATTGTGGCGGTGTCTGCGCCTACATCGCTCGCTTTGCAAACGGCTCGCAATGCGGGTGTCAATCTAATCGCGTTTGGAAGGGACGGCCGCCATGTTAATTACATAGTTTAACGTGGTGTTATAAATAATATCAGTGAATAAAATTGGCGGCCCAATGCGGTTCGCTTAAGGATGTATCGATGCTTCATAATGAGTTGCAACAACTGATTTCCATGGCCAATCAAATAAGTCGAAACGCTCATGTTCGTGGACACAATGAATCAGTTGATTTTGTTGAGTCGCATTTACAGCGTTTTTGGTCTAGGGGAATGAAAGCACAGCTATGCGCCTATGCCGAGTCTGATGGTAGTGATCTTGACGCGTGTGCGCGTGAAGCGGCACTGCGTTTAAAACGCGAAAAAACTATCGCTTAAACGGGTTTTTGGTCGGTACCTATTATAAAGAGCGGTGCATCAGCTGTTACAACTGATGCACCGTTTTTTTTTTGATCGTACATTTTGTCATCCAGCATGACAGGCGCGCCACAGGTTTTACAGCTGCATAGCTCCAGAGGCTCGGTCGGGTTATTAGCATTAAAAGGCCGACGGTTATTATTTTTGCTTACTTTTCCTGGTGAATTATTTTCATTTCTTTGGCTAAAAAATCCAGTAGTGTTCGAGCCCTAAACGACATATTGCGGTTGGGGTAAACTGCCCAGATCCCTTCTTGCGCAGATTGTGACTTTTCTAACAGAGTTATGAGTTTGCCATCTCTGATTGCATCTTTCAGGTAATAATCAGGCAGTTGCACCAGCCCGATACCTTTTAATGCCGCATCCAATAGTGCGGGGCCGCTATTGCAACGTAAGTTACCGTGAACACGGATATTACGCTCAATGCCATTTTCTTCGAATCGCCAGTACTCCAGCGTGCCGAGTATGCAATTGTGGTGTTTTAGTTCAGATAAAGAGTGGGGGTGATTATGGATAGCGAGATACTCTGGTGAGGCACAAACAAACAAGCGCCGAGACCCAAGTTGCTTGGCAATAAAACTGCTATTTTCCAGGTGTCCCACACGAATAGCCAGATCGTAACCGCCCTCAATCAGATCGAGCTGTTTATTGGTCAGTTCATATTCCAATTCGATTTCGGGGTAGAGCGTAACAAAGTCATTGAGTAAAGGCGCTACTTGTAACTCGCCATAGGTATGGGGGGCTGTAACCTTTAATTTACCTCTTGGCACATCATTGCGTTGCCCTAGTGCTAGCTCAGCCAGTTCAAGCCCTTCCAGCGCTTGTTTGCTGTGGTGGTAGTAGGTTTTACCTTCTTCGGTCAGTGATACGCGGCGCGTCGTTCGATAAAATAATGTCGATGAAAGGCGCTTTTCAAGCGCCGATACCATTCGGCTGACTTGAGCGGTCGATATTTGCAGCCGCTGAGAGGCCGCAGTAAAGCTTCCGGTTTCAGCTACTGCGATAAATTCATTGATACCGTCAAGTTTAATCATGGTTGCCGACGCTAGTTTAAACGATCTATTATTATTGCTGTGTGGTAATAGTTATTTACGAATTTATTAATTATAAGAGCATGAGAAACAATTAGAATAGAGAAGTGCGAGATTTAATCAACTAGTTCGAGGCAAAAATATGAAACAAGACGTTATCAAGTGTCGGGCTGCGGTTGCCTGGAAAGCAGGCGAGCCATTATCCATTGAAAACGTGGAAGTGCATCCCCCCAAGGCCGGTGAAGTACGTGTCCGGATTGTAGCAACCGGTGTTTGCCACACTGATGCGTTCACTTTATCGGGTGATGATCCTGAAGGTGTTTTTCCTTCGATTTTGGGGCATGAGGGCGGCGGCATTGTCGAGTCAGTTGGCGAGGGTGTCACTTCACTTGCCGTGGGTGACCATGTTATTCCGCTTTACACTGCTGAGTGTGGAGAGTGTAAATTCTGTACATCAGGCAAAACCAACCTGTGTTCCAAAGTACGTGAAACTCAAGGTAAAGGTTTGATGCCTGATGGCACTACGCGTTTTTATAAAGATGGGCAGCCGATTTTTCATTACATGGGGTGTTCTACTTTTTCTGAATATACCGTGTTGCCAGAAATTTCTCTGGCAAAAGTCAATGAAGCTGCGCCACTAGAAGAAGTGTGTTTATTGGGCTGTGGTGTTACTACCGGGATGGGTGCTGTTTTAAATACCGCCAAAGTAGAAGAGGGCGCAACGGTTGCTATTTTTGGCCTGGGTGGTATTGGTCTATCAGCAGTAATCGGTGCGACTATGGCTAAAGCTAGCCGAATTATTGCCATTGACCTCAATGAAAGTAAATTTGAACTGGCTAAAAAGCTTGGTGCAACCGACTGTATTAATCCCAAGAACTACGACAAACCGATTCAGGAAGTGATTGTTGAACTCACCGATGGTGGTGTTGACTACTCCTTTGAATGTATCGGCAATGTCAATGTGATGCGTTCGGCCTTGGAATGCTGCCACAAGGGTTGGGGTGAGTCGGTCATCATTGGTGTTGCTGGTGCCGGTCAGGAAATTTCAACCCGTCCGTTCCAATTAGTGACTGGTCGTGTATGGCGAGGAACCGCATTCGGTGGCGTAAAAGGGCGCTCGCAATTGCCCGGTATTGTGGAAGATTATTTGGCTGGCAAGTTCGCGCTGAGCGATTTTATTACTCATACCATGCCGTTGGACCAAATTAACGAAGCGTTTGATCTGATGCATGAAGGCAAGAGTATTCGCTCGGTTATTCATTACTAAATTGCTCTGGAGGGTTCATGCCAATTGAAATAGTGAGTCAGGCCAAATCCTTTGGTGGTTGGCACAAGCAGTATACCCATGTGTCATCAGCCACTAATTGCACCATGCGCTTTGCGGTGTATTTGCCTCCACAGGCAACAGCTGAAAATAAAGTGCCGGTGATTTATTGGTTGTCGGGTTTAACCTGTACTGATGAAAACTTTATGCAGAAGGCCGGCGCTCACCGCATCGCCGCGGAGCTGGGCGTGGCGATTGTTGCGCCTGATACCAGCCCGCGCGGTGAAGGGGTGCCAGATGATCCTGATGCCGCCTATGACTTTGGTTTGGGTGCCGGGTTTTATGTCAATGCGACGCAGGAGCCTTGGCGTAAGCATTATCAGATGTACGATTACATCGTGAATGAATTGCCTGCACTGATTGAAGATGTGTTTCCCGTCACTCCGCAACGGGCAATTTCCGGGCACTCCATGGGCGGCCACGGCGCACTAACGATTGCGATGAAAAATCCGGATCGTTATGTGGCTATGAGTGCATTCAGCCCAATATGTAACCCTATCAACTGCCCCTGGGGGCAAAAAGCGTTAGGTTTATATTTGGGGCCAGACCGCAATGCCTGGCAGCAATATGATGCCAGTGTATTGATGCGTGAGGCGACTCAAAAGATACCCGCTTTAGTGGATCAGGGTGAGGCCGATAATTTCTTAACGGAGCAATTATTGCCAGAGGCACTGGAGGCGTCCGCTAGCAGTGTAAATTATCCTTTGGAGTTGCGCCGCCAGCCTGGTTATGACCATAGCTATTACTTTATTGCGACATTTATCGAGGATCATCTAAGGTTTCTTGCTAAGCATTTCTAAGTAACGGTGTTAGTCCAAGCCTAAACCTCTTGTTTTACAGTGTTTGCACAACCATTCATGTCTGGCACAGGCTTAAGATAGCGCAACGCTACTATGGGGTGGGCTCCATGGCCAATGTGAAGTAAAGTTATGGGACGGCAGTGTGTAACTATAATTTGTTTGCTGCTTAT
>CBFIDJ010000058.1:0-5670 GCA_965661375.1 Oceanicoccus sp.
GCTCTCCACTCGCCAAAGTCAGGCCGACCAGCTTGCCATCTTCAAGGTGGAGTTTCTCAAGCTTTTCTGAAAACCGAATTTCGCCGCCGAGCTCGATAATCTCTGCGCGAATGTTTTCCACCATTTTGACCAGTTTAAAGGTGCCGATATGAGGCTTGCTGACATACAAGATTTCTTCGGGTGCTCCGGCCTTAACAAATTCGACCAGCACCTTTCGCCCATAATGTTTTTTGTCTTTGATTTGGCTGTAGAGTTTACCATCGGAAAAGGTACCGGCGCCGCCTTCACCGAATTGTACGTTCGACTCAGGGTTTAATTCTCGCTTGCGCCATAATCCCCAGGTGTCTTGTGTGCGCTGGCGAACATCTTTGCCTCGCTCGATGACAATCGGTTTTAATCCCATTTGCGCCAGCACTAAGGCAGCCAAAATGCCGCAGGGCCCAAAGCCGACGATAATCGGGCGTTGCTGGCCGGGCAGTGGAAAAACCGCCGGGGCCTGAGCAACAAATTTATACTCTGTGTCCGGGCTTGGGCTGACCCAAGGTTGTTGCTGAAACTGCTTTAAGACCGCCTGCTCCACCTCGGTCGGCAGCACAACATCTAACTGATAGATAAGTAATATATTGCCTTTTTTTCGCGCATCGTAACTGCGCTTAACGATGCTCAGGCTGTGAATATCATCGCGCTCAATGTTGAGTTTCGCCATGGTTGCGACGTATAAATCTTCGTCGACATGATCCAGGGGCAGTTTTATTTCCGACAGTCTTAACATAGCAATTGTCTATACGTTAAAAAATGACACAACATTACAGGATGGGTTGGGATGGAATAGCGCTTATACATACTGGCCAGCGGTAAACCCTGACGACCAGGCCCACTGAAAATTAAAGCCACCCAAATGCCCGGTGACATCGACAACCTCGCCAATAAAATATAACCCCGGCTGACTTTTACATTCCATGGTTTTTGAGCTCAGGCAATCCGTATCCACTCCGCCTAAGGTCACTTCTGCCGTGCGATACCCCTCCGTGCCGGAGGGTTTTAAAGGCCAGTCATTGATCGCGCGGGCAATGCTTAACAAACGATTGTCTGGACATTCAGCCAGCGGCTTATCGGCAAGATCGACCCACAATAATAACTGCAGCTCTGCCACTAAACCCTTAGCGAGATATTGTGTTAGCACCGTGCGTAACCGTTGTTTTGGCTGCTGACTTTTTTGCACAATTAACCATTCCGCCAAATCGACATCGGGTAATAGATTAATACGGATGGTGTCACCCTCTCGCCAATAATTTGAAAGTTGCAGCACCACAGGCCCACTCAAGCCCCTGTGGGTAAACAACATGTTCTCCCTGAAAGAAGTATTGCCGGTACTCATCTCAACCTCCAGCGCCAAGCCAGAAAGCCGCTCGCACACGGCCTTAAAACCATCACTAAAGGTAAAGGGCACCAATCCCGCCCGTCGCGGCAACACCGGTAAACCAAACTGCTGCGCCAGCTCGTAGCCAAAGCCACTGGCACCCATGGTCGGGATGGAAAGCGCGCCGGTCGCAACAACTAATGAAGCTGATGACCATCGGCCAATACTGGTGTTGAGAAAGTACTGTGTGGGAAGGTGCTGTGTGGGAAAGTACTGTGAAGGGCTCGCGTCGTCACTCTCGTTTTTCTGTTTTTCTACATCAAGCACTTCACAATGCGTTCTGATCTCCACACCTGCCCGCTCGCACTCATCCAGTAACATATTCAGAATGTCTTTGGCTGAGTGGAGGCAAAAAAGCTGGCCATGGCTGCGCTCTTCGTAGGCAATACCGTGCTGTTCCACCAGGGCGATAAAGTCCCATTGGGTATAACGACTCAGGGCAGATTTACAGAAATGAGGATTACTGGAAAGGAAATTAGCAGGCTCAATCGTCAGATTAGTGAAATTGCAGCGCCCACCCCCTGACATGAGGATCTTCTTGCCCACCTTATTGCTGCCCTCTAACACCAGCACTGACCGCCCACGTTGCGCGGCGGTTAATGCACACATTAACCCGGAAGCACCGGCACCAATAATGATTACGTCGTAGGTTTTCACAAGCAGGCTTAGAGGAGTCAATGAAAGGGGGGCGATTCTAACGATTTTGCCAGCCGGCTACCAGCTATCCTGCGGCTAGGAGCCTGTCGGACTTAGGACTGTTCTACTGCGGAAAAGCCGACTTTGGCTCTTTTTTGCGCAAATTTTTGTCAAATAGAACCACTATTCAACGCAAATTTGCACAAAAAATAGCTCAAATCGGACTTTCCCTCGTGACGAACGCCTAAGTCCGACAGGCTCCTAGCGTTGAGAAAGTTATTGCCGATTGGCGTTGAAGCTGGAACCCTCTACAGGCTATCTTTTCGATCTAATAGACAGATCAGCTACCACTTTGCGAATCGGGGTTTTTCATCCCCCAATAACCGACCTCGCCGCATTCACCACACCCATCAACCCCTCACCTGCAACCAAACCCGACGCCACGGCAAAATTATATTGATGCACACTGCCGGGATTGATTAGCCGCCATAACCACCAAACGATCAACCCGTAAAAAATCACCAGTGAGAAATACGCGGGGATGATAAAGGCGATACCAATTGCCAGCCCACTGGGTATATAGGCAGCGAGTTTTTCTGACGTCCTTAACACCGGTAAAAGACAACCGATCGCGGCTGCGATGATAACCGCGCCAATCGCATTGGGTGGCAGGCCCCCCGTTTCTCCTGCTAACACTTCCGCCATGGCCTTCCAGGCGAAGGCGGCAGGCGCAGGCATGGATGGGTCGCCCAGAGTATAGGCTGAGGTAAACAGAAAGTAGACCGGCACTACAAAGAGAATGCCGGCAAACACGCCCACCAGTTGTGCCAGAAATTGCTTTTGTGGCGAGGCACCGAGTAGCCGCCCGGTTTTAAAATCCTGCATCATATCGCCAGCCTGTGATGCACCTGCGCCGGTGATGCCCGCCGCCATAAGATTAACGCCAAGCTGTCCCGGGGCCAGCCCGCCAAAAACTAACTGTGTGACCTTACCGACGCCGCTAATGGGGTTGATATCCGTCTCGCCGGTTGAACGTACCGCGACAATCGCCAGAATAAAAGATAAGCCAATCGCAATAACAGTAAGCCACATCGGTATATCAAAAACGAAGTAGCCCACACCAACGGTCATCGCTGAGCCCAACGCCAGCCCTTTCACCCACCAACGCGTCGGGATGGTTTCTTCAGCGACTGCCGAAGTATTTTGTATTGGCTTAAACGATCGCAGAATAGAGCGCCAATTCATCACAAGACTTGCCAGCGCTTCACTGACCATCAAGGCGACACCCGGCCACAGCAGCCAACCTCTGGCACCCTCAGAAAAACTCATAATAGGCCCCGGCGCCCAGCCGTAGGCTTGAACCAGCGGGCCAATAACTGCCCAGGCGAGAACGGCACCAAAGGCCAGTGAGAGCACAACCCGCGGCCCGATTAAAAAGCCCACCCCAAACAGCGCCGGCCCAAAATAAAGTTTGAAGCCCCAGGCAGCCGCCGTCGCCAGAAACGCGCCGCCAATCCATTGATCGATCGGTGGTGATTCAAGTGAAGGGTAACTGAAGGCCAAGAATGAAAACAAACCGGCGGTGATAGCCGCTACAACCAGCACCCTCGCTTTTTCCCTGGCTTCCTTTGCCTCGGCAAACATTGCCAGAATCGTCTCGGCGGCAGCAGTGCCGGTTGGAAAACGAAGATTTTCCACGACAACCATTTGCTGACGTAGCGGAACCGCAAAGAATATACCCAAAAAGCCAATGGATAAGGTCCAGGCCATCAGCTCCCACCAGGCAAAGTGGTAGCCCAGCATTTCCAATGCGGGTATTGCCATGACCAGACCAGCCGCCGATGCCGTCGCCCCGGCCGCTGACCCTGCTGTCTGCAGAATATTGGTTTCAAGCACGCTGGTTGGTTTACTGAAATTACTGAGAATGGCAAAACCCAGCATGGCGCTGACGATTGAGGCACCAAAGGTAAAACCTATTTTCAGGCCGATATACACATTGGTGCAGGCGATAATACCGCCGACGAAACAGCCAATTACGATGGCGCGCAGAGTCAGTTGTTTATCTGGACGTATGGGGTTTTGATGCATAAGAGAAGATTCAAATGTTTATTATAAACAGGCGAAAACACCTGTATTAAGCGGATATTTTATACACTTGGCAAATCACCACCAAACTTCGGGTCGCATTCATCCAACCTGACCGCCATAATGGATTCGGTTTGAACCACATGGCGAAAGGAACTGGTAAACGATGTGTAAGCAACGAGAGATCTAATCCATGAAGCCTGCACCCATGGCTGATCATACCCCTGCCAATCAATCGTCAGGCTGGAAACCCAAACTATCATGGATTGGGCACCTGTTGCTTATCTGCCTTCTGCTGTTGTTAGTAATCATTGGCGCGGCGCTTGTTCTCCTTCTCTTGATAGTCTGGCTATCGCCCTGGCTGCTACCCTGGTTACTGCTGCAGCAGGATATTGAGTTTGACTGGCAAAGTCCCCAATGGCGTTACGATGGCTTCAGTGTGTCGACTTTGCAGTTAAACCTGCCAGCAGACGATGGAAAAACACGCTCGCTAGAACTCGACAATCTGCAAATAGACTGGGCGTGGCAAGCCTACCCCGTTCAGCGTCTGGAAGTTTCTCGTCTAAAGGTACATTGGCCTCTGCCTGAGGACACTGAGCAGGAGCAAGAACAAGAGCAACAACAAGAACAAAATGAAACGGCATTGGGCGTGCCTGACGCATTACGACAGTGGCTGCCACGACAACTTATACTCACGGCCATTGATGCAAACTTAAGAGGCCTTGGCCACCTGCAAGGCAGCCTGACTCTGCAGTCCGGCGATGAAGGTAAACTCTGGCAACCCCATTATATCCAGACTCAGTTATCCTTAGAGGCTATACAGGGCGATTGGCTGGATGCAATACCGAAAGAGTTTCAGCCCACACAATTAACGGTACACATCACCACGCACCCGGATCATCACGTTACCAGTGATCAAGAGGCTAGAGATAAAGAGTCCAGTGATCAAGAGGCTAGTGATGAAGAGACTAGTGATAAAAAGACCAGCAATGGGCGGCAGCTACTCAAGCTGAATATACACAGTGAAGGCCCGATGCCCTTAAGACTTAATGGTACCCTGGACCTGCAACAAAAACCGACCTGGCAAGGGGCACTAAAAGATGCCCAACTGTTTGTTCAACTGGAGTCACTCACCCACCCCAGTTTCAACGCCAAACAACTGCGACTGAGCGCCACCTTTGATGCACAGGCCGATGCTGAAGGCTTTACCTTCAACTTCAACCAAGGCTCCAAGCTGGAGATTAGTACATTACATCTGACCGATATTGGCAGCGCTCAAAAAATAACTGTCGATTATTCGACGCTTAAGCTAGTGGCGCAAACCTCAGCGGGGCAACAGGTTGAACGCTTTACAGTCACCTTTAACCAGAATGCCAAACTGGAAGCCAATACCTTGCAACTGACTGACTCTGCCAGCACCAAAAACATTGCCAGTGCCGAAAAAATAATTGTTCAGCTCGCGGGTTTTGAATTAGAGAGGGTAAAGTTAGAGGCGGGTAGCACCTCACCCTACGCGACTGAGGTAGCCA
>CBFIDJ010000059.1:0-5637 GCA_965661375.1 Oceanicoccus sp.
GCACAAAGATGCGGCTGGAAGCCATGCAAATCTGGCCCTGGTGGAAGAAAGCACCAAAGGCGGCATTATTGACCGCCGCATCCACATCGGCATCATCCAGTACAATCAGGGCGTTATTACCGCCGAGCTCCAGAGACACTTTCTTCAGGTGTTTGCCCGCCAGTTCGCCAACACGCCGCCCGACATTGGTCGAGCCGGTAAACTGGATCATCTGTACCAGGGGGTTAACACAAAGTGCCTCACCGGCTTCGGCCGCTCCCGGCAGCACATGGAACACACCCTTTGGTAAGCCGGCTTCTTCCAGTACTCTCGCAATGACTAAACCGCCGGATACCGGCGTCTGCGGATCGGGTTTGATTACCACCGAATTACCACAGGCCAGTGCCGGAGCCACCGCGCGCATGGACAGTACCAGCGGGAAATTAAAGGGCGAGATAATCCCCACCACGCCCCGCGGGACACGCTTGGCCATACTCAGGCAGCTGGGGCCTTTTAAACTTTGCAGAATTTCTCCGCGCGGCGCCGTTGCCAAATGCGCTGCATTGCGCAAAAGTTCAGCGGCTTCACGAACTTCGTGCTGCCCCTTGGGCAGAATACCGCCGGTTTCGCGGGCAACATAATCGGCCACTTCATCGAAATGCTCCTGCAGCAGATCGGCGGCCTTGTAAAAAATTGCGGCCCGATCGCGCGCGCCCAGCTTGGCCCAATCCGCCTGGGCGGCCTCGGCTGCTTCGCAGGCGCGGTCAATATCCTCGCCATTGGCAAAGCCAACCTGCGCCATTTCCGCGCCGCAACCGGGCTCAATAACAGCACAATTGCCACCGAGAGATTCGACCCAGTCACCGTCAAAGACACGGCCCTGCCAGAGTGATTTCTGCAAAAAATTGGATGAATTGGACATAGTAAACCTCCCTTATAAAATCTGAGCCAGTCTGGGTTGGCGGCCAGTTTTTGACAGTAGTTGTCAGTATAGTTGTGGCCGCTTTATTCGCGCCAAACTGTTCAAGCCTCGGAGTGAAAGTCACAGACCTAGCGGACCATGGCCTGTTAACCGTTATTGGGTTGACCCTGTTGTGTCTAAAAAAGCCCACTTCGGTTAGCAACACGATGTGGGCAAGGGTGGAGATAGCTTATCGAAAACTTGTCATAACAACTGAATTAACAACACCTAGCATCAGTTGGTCATACGGAAGGTCAGATACCAGGCTTGGGGCCGGTTGTAGGTCACCGTCGTAGCCCCAACCGCCACATTGGCATTACCGGTAACAATAAAACGCTCGTCGGTAATATTTTCACCACCCAGAATGACCTGCCAGTCACTATCCACTGGCGCATAGGTCAACGACAGGTTGGCCGTGGTGAAACCATTTTCAATCAGCTCAGTTGTGTTGCTGACATCCCGGGCCATTTCACCTTTGTAGTTAATATCCGCATGCAGACTCAGGGTAGAACCACTACTGAAATCAAAGGTGTAAGTCCCACCGATACTGACCGATTCTTCCGGGACATTGGGCAACATGTGATCACTGGTGATGCCGCCGGCCTGGGCAAACTCACCCAGCGATTGGTATTCGGCATCCAGATAACCTAATGACACATTGGCGACAAAATTGGACGACAGCACCATATCAGCCTCCACCTCTATTCCGCGAATGCGCGCTTCACCGGCGTTGAAGAACCAGGGTACTCCCAGGGTAAAGTTAGGTGCCGACACCACCTGAATATCTTCGTAGTCCGTGGTAAACAGGGCGGCATTCATGCGCAGGCGCCTATCCAGTAACTCGGCTTTGTAGCCCAGCTCCCAGGTTTCTGCGGTTTCCGAATCGTGGTCCGGCGGGTTGACGGGATCGATGCCTGCTGACGGGCCTGCCAATATGGCCGAGAAGGACACCGGCGCGCCCAGTCGAGTCGTCCAGCCGCCAGTTTTGTAGCCCTCCGCAAAGGAGGCATACACCATCGAAGCATCACCAAATTTGTACTCCAGCCCCACTCGTATCGACAGGTCATCAAAATCTTTCTGATTCTCGCCAACCGGGAACAGCAACGACGGATTACTGGGATCCGGGAAGCCGGCATCGGGAATCCCCAGGGCAGCCGCAAACTGGTTAACGAACAGGTCGGCAAAGCCGCTCAATTCACTCTGGCCACCGGTGAAGGTTTTTTCCTCTTCGGTATAACGAAGGCCCAGGGTCAAACCAAGATTATCGGTCAAGGCGAAATTGTTGTGGGTAAACACAGCGTAGGCTTTGTTTTCCAGCTCGTTCGGCCCAAACACCTCCAGCAGGCCAGAACCAAAGGTCACCGTATCCAGCAGGTCGCCTTCCTCCTGGAAGTAATAGAGCCCCACCACTGAATGCAAACGGCCATCAAAGGCATCGAAGTTCAACTGAAACTCCTGCGATACCTGCTCCTGATTCATGGTGAAGGAGGTATCCAGGAACTGCAGCGGCGAGCCGTCCATATCCACACCGAAAACCGACTCCAATTCCCGATAAGAGGTAATCGATACCAGCGACATAGTGTCACTCAGATACCAATTGGCCGTGGCGTTTAGCCCCCAGGTATCCACCTCGGAGAAGTTACTGCCGGTTGAGTAGGTGGTGTCTTTGTCGCCGGTAATAAAATGGTCACCCCAGGGCAACCGGTTGGCGCCCACCTCGGACAAGGAGGTTCCCACCGGCCCGCGGGTCAGGTCACAGATACCAGCTAGCGACGCAACCACCGGGTCACCGGGTACCAGCACCGAGGGATCTATCCCGGCAATACAGGCATTGTAGGAAACGGCAAAGGGCCCAGCGACTGGATCTGTAGACACCAACGTTGAGGCCGTGGCCTCTTCACGCGCACTGGTGGCGTCAATGGCCACGCTCAGGTCAAAGTCATCGTTAGGTGTAAACAGAAATTTCGCGCGCACGCTGCGGGCATTCTCCCCACCCTGGCGATCGCCGCCAGTTCCTTCCCTTGCGGTTATATACTGGCCGACATCGGTATCATAGGTAGCATTGGTGTAGGGCCCGGCAAAGGGATTGACCGCGCTGGAAAGATCGTTGAAGGGAATACGCTTCTGGTAGCCATCCCGTTCGGTGGAGGAGAAAGACAAGGTTGAATAGAGTTTGTCTTCCATCAAGGGTAAATCCAGGGTGCCACGAATATCCAGGCGATTATACTCGCCTACTGTCATTTCCAATTTGGATTTGAGCTCTTCCCCTGGGCGGCGGGTCACCACATGCAAAGCGCCGCCAATGGTATTGCGACCGAACAGGGTTCCCTGCGGCCCTTTCAACACCTCGACCCGTTCCACATCCAGCAGGTCGATGGCTGCCCCTACTGTACGCGCGTAATACACGCCATCCACATACAGCCCGACGCCGGGTTCCATATTGAAGGCAAAGTCATTTTGCCCGATGCCACGAATATAGGCGCTGATAATGGTAGAGGATCCGGCAAACGGCGATGCCCGGTCGATTTGAATATTCGGTGAAAAGTTGGAAATGTCAGCAATATTGCTAACGCCCTTTGCCGCCAGAGCATCGGCACTGAATGCGCTGATAGCAATGGGAACATCCTGCACACTTTCCTCGCGTTTTTGCGCGGTCACCATGACTTCTTCCAGTGCATAGTCAGCCTGCGCCACAGCCTGGTTCGTAAGCACCAGGCTTGCCGTTGATATTAGCAGTGAGAGTTGGTTGAGCTTCGGTCTTGTTATGCCCATGGTTATCCCCTTTATTAGATTTATCATGCATTCCCCGTGTACGGGTGCTTATCGGGATAGGACTGTAGCTAAAAGGCCGTGGCGTAACCGGTACGCCAGCGCACAAAAGCTGGACAAAAGCGCAGCTTCCGTGCGCCCTTTCGCGGGAGGTAGGCTTATCAGGGGCCGGGGTTAATTAGGGTGGGCTAGGACGCAGTCCGGTAAGTCCGGGGAGAACAGCCGTAGCGCTTGCGAAAACAGCGGGCGAAATAGGTGGAGTCACTAAATCCTGCGTCATGGGCAATCGTGGTGATGGAGCAGCCCTGTTCGTGCCGTAGACGCTCGGCCGCCCAGGCTAAACGGGCATTGCGAATAAAGACAACGGGGGTGGTTCCCTCACTGGCAAACAGTACCTGCACGCGACGTTCGGATAAACCGATCAAGCCCGCCAACATCTCTCCGCCCAGGTTTTCCTCCGCCAGATACTGCTGTACCAACATTTTCAGTTTGGCCAACTGGTGGCCGGAACGCCCCCTGCGACTCGCCACATCGGCGCTGGTTTCAGGGGATGACACCAGCGGAACCAATAGATCCAATAAAGCGGGTTCGAGCGCTGCCAAATTCAGCGCATCGCTACCAGCGCCCTGTTCCACTTCAGACTGTATCGACTGCAGCATGCCGAACAACAATCTGCCGGCCAATGAATGGCAGGAATAATGGTAAATGATGCGGTTGCCAATATCAGGGATATAGTGCCTCGCCAGTTCGAGAGGAATTTCCAGGGCAATGATATCGCTGTTGCCAGACGGCTCTATGGTATACCTGGAGCGATTTTCGCAGATCGTGAAATCACCCGGTTTCAGATGAACCCAGCGGTTGCCCTGACAGTTGACACTCTCCCCCCTGGCTTGCAGGTGAACAAGAACGGTCTCTGCCTGGTGATTATCGCCACTGCGATTGACCAGCGAATGGGATGAACAGGCGCGCATAAAGCCGACCTTGCCAACATCCGCATAGACTAGGCGTGCGCTAAAACTGTCAACCTTGCTGTCGACCGACATGCCGCCATAAATACTGCCAACATGGTCATTCCAGTAGGCCAGGCGCTGGGATGGATTTACGTTGTTGGTATCAATATGAAGGATTGAGCTCATAACAACCGCCATTGATTCCCATGTTTTTATCAGAATAGTTTTTATCAGAATAATTGGAATAAGCTATGTTAACAGGCCCTTGCACTTTCCCAAACCACCCCGTCAATACCACGGATTGCCTGCATGGGAGACATCGAGACTGGTCGAAAGATTAACCCAGCAGCTCAAGCATGACAATATGATCGCCATAGCTACATAATCACTATAGCTACTCCATTTTGCGTGCAGCGGCAATTTACTAACGATTTTTCTCAGCCGCTAATCGCAGGACCACTGTCGGCTTAACTCTTCATAGGGCATACCCACATACTGGTTGGCAATGACCGCGCGGCCTGCTTCGTGATGGAGGTAGTAATCCAGCTCTGAATCCATAAAGCGCTCGAAGGTCTCTGACCCCATATCACTGACCGCCTGGTCACTATAATCATGCAACATGTTGGACATCCACCAGGAAAATCGCTCACCGTGCCAGATACGTCGCAGGGCAATAGCGGAGTATTGATCGATACAATCCAGGTCGCCGTCGCGGTATACCCGGGTTAGAATCTTATACAGGGTTGCCACATCGGAAGCGGCCAGGTTCAACCCCTTGGCGCCAGTAGGCGGCACGATATGCCCGGCATCCCCCACCAGAAACAACCTGCCGTATTGCAGGGGCTCGCAGACAAAAGAGCGCAACGGCGCGATGCTCTTTTCGATGCTGGGGCCGGTTACCAATTGTTGAGCCGCTGCTGCTGGCAGGCGCTTTTTAAGCTCTTCCCAGAACTTGTCGTCACTCCAGTTATCTGTGGT
>CBFIDJ010000060.1:0-5409 GCA_965661375.1 Oceanicoccus sp.
CACACTCGCTCAGAAATTGTAGGTAGCCGATAGATAGTAGTAGCGCGGACGGCTGTAGATCACTTCCGCATAACCACTACCAGTCGATAATGACGAGTTACCCGCTACCGAATAAGTCTCGTCGGTGAGATTTTCCACGCCAGCCACTACATTCCATACCTCATCGACGTCAGCCAGACGTAATGAAAAATTGGCAACCGTTTCTCCCTGCGATTGGGCCACTTGCTCCGTATTGGCAGCATCAAAATACTGTTGCCCGGTATAAGCAATATCCAGCCGGGGTGTCAGTATCAGCTTATCCAGATCAATAGTGTAAGCGGCGCCCAGGTTGGCGGTTATCTCGGGAGTAAAGGGCAAATCGTTTTCCGGCCCGAGTGAAGCGGTGGTACCGGGGATATCATCGACGCTGTCAACCGAGTCATCCAGATAACCGATGCTACCTTCAAGAATAAACTCTGCACTGGGCGCAAAGGTAAATTCCAGTTCCGCACCATCAATCGAGGATTCACCGGCATTAAACAAAATCGGTACAATACCCGCGCGATAGGTCAGCTGCATACTGTCGTAGTCGGTGGTAAACAACGCACCATTAACACGCCAGCTACTGCCTATATCAGCTTTGAAACCGAGCTCAAAGGTGGTGGCCTCTTCCGAATCAAACGGAACCGGTTCCCCCCCGGGAGGCGGCGCGTTATAACGTTGATTAAAGCCACCACTTTTAAAACCTTCCGACCAACTCAGATACACCATCACACTGTCATTGATACGATACTGAGTGCTCAACGAATAGGTAGTCGCATCGAAGTCAATATCGTGTGGACCATAAGGGACATTGTAAGGCTCTGCCGGAACGGGAAATGACAAGTCCTCAGGTACCGGCAAGGGAACCACACCCGCCGAAGCGGCGATTATGCGCATGGTTTTGTCTTCTTCCGTATAGCGCGCCCCCGCACTGACACTCCACTGAGCAGTCAGCTCCAATGTCCAGTTAGTAAAATAGGCAACACTTTCATTCTCCAGGCGTGCATCCTGATAATCGACAGGTACGATACCAGCAGGCGGTCCCGGAGGTCCAAAAGGCACCAGCAGAAAGTCATGCACGGACTCATCGAAATAAAACACACCGACAACACCATTGAGATTATCCCAATTGAACAGCCCCTGCAGTTCATGACTGGTCTGCTCGGCCTCACTGTCATACTGTGTGCTCAGAATGGTAAGAAAGGTATTGTCAGCGTCACGCGAACCAAACCATTCCAGACTACGGTCGGCGGCAATATATTTTAATGCCAGCCAATCGGTGGCCGACCAGTCGACGGCTAATGAAACGCCCTCATTTTCCAGATGACTTTCCGCCTTGGTATTGCCACCATTTTTATACTCACCCAGATCCCAGGTGGCGTTATTGGCGCAGCGTTGATCTATCACACCCGATGGAACGGAAGGAGGAGGAAACGTTGCGCCAGGGCAGCCAGCATTGACACTTTGATAGGCGGGAAAAGCGGCATTTTCATTAATGGCAGAAAACACAAAGGGGGAACCGTTTTCATCCTCTTCGGTAAAATCTGCACGCAACACAATGCTCATGTCTTCCGTAACGTCCCAGTGCAATGACCCATTAATCGTGTAGCTGTCTTCATTACCCAGATCCACACCATCGTAAATCCGCTCGACATAACCGTCCTGTTCGCGAGTACCGTAACTAACACGGGCAGCCAGAGTATCAGTAAAGGGCAGGTCTACGGCGCCAAAGAATTCCTTTAGCCCATCTTCACCGATTCCGGCCTTGACCTTGCCACCGAATTCATCACCGGGCTTGGTCGTTGTTAATAACACCGCACCGCCAATGGTATTCCTGCCAAATAATGTGCCTTGTGGTCCACGCAAAACCTGCACATTGGCAATATCGCGAAAATCCATTACGCCGCCCACGGATCGGCCCATATACACGCCGTCAATGTACATGCCCACACCGGGATCCACACCACCGGACGCATCGGATTGCCCTATACCACGAATAAAAACCTGGGCTGCCGAGCTGTTACCCGATAAGGGCGCATAGCTTTTAAACTGCAAATTGGGCGTTACCCTACCGAGATCTTCAGTAGAAAAAATCATCCGACGCTCCATGGCCTGTTGCGTAAACGCCGAAACAGCCACCGGGGTGTCCTGCAGATTCTCTTCAATTTTACGAGCGGTTACCATGATTTCTTCAATTAACATACGGGGCTTGGTTTGCTGTGCATAAGCTGCCGACCCCGTAATAAAAATAACCATGGTCGCCAGTAACACAATGAGCTTTGCCAACGTCGCTTGCTGGTAACGATAAGCAGATCCCTGCTCAGACTGCCGATACACTCTGTGTGTCAGAGATAACGGTGCTAGAGATCGTTGTGTTAAAGATAGTGACTTAATTAATGGTTTTAATACCAATCGTTTTAATATCGGTTTCATGACGCCTCCTGGATATATTTTTTAATGTATGTGTGTCATACATACTTTTTATAAAAAGCTGTACTATCAACCATCCTTGTTATCACGCATTGATACATCATTTGCCCGAGCTACATCACAGCTACCGCTCCGTCAAATACTCCCTCCTTTATATTCACATCCGTATTCTAACTGCTCCGTTAAAACCCCCTTATCAAATCAAGACAACGAATTAACTCTTTTAGCTGCGCTGCCGTTAACAGTTGTTTGAATTGATCATCTGTTTTCTGCACTTTCTTTTCTGTTGCGACAACGTGTTTTTTACCCTGAGCCGTTAAATACATTGCATAGCGACGGCGATCCACCGGTGACCTGCGACGCTCTACCCAACCGGCGCTCTCCAGCTTGTCCATCAGGGCCATGGTGGATGCGCGATCAATGTTTAATGCCTCACCAATCGCCCCCTGCGACATGCCTTCATTTTCTGCTACCAACATCAGCACACTGTATTGCACGGGGGTCATGCCTACTTGCTTGACAAACTGTTTGTAAATCGCGCGATCGGCCATGCGCATACGAAACCCAAGCTTCGCTTCCAATACACTGCGATCAACAACACTTTCACTCTCCCGCGTTTCAGTGTTGGAAACTTGAGGGGTTTTTTTTCTTGTTCGGGTCATTATTACGTCCTATCGAAGTCAGGGTAGTTATTATCTTACCAGCCAGACAAAACAATGCGCATTCTCTGTCATCATGGTTAGCGTCACAAAGTCGACTGAGTGCCCAAAATGGCTGTCGCCTGGCTGGACAAATGGCCGCCATTGCCATTGCACAGAGCAAGTTCCGCGTTCTTCACCTGTCTGTCCCCCGCTGCTCCCCGTAACTGTTCAACCGCTTCAATAATCAGCATTAATCCATACATACCCGGATGCACACAACTCAGCCCACCACCGTTGGTATTAACGGGCAGGCTGCCACCGGGTGCTATATTGCCGCCGGCAACAAAGTTACCCCCTTCACCCTTGGCACAAAAGCCCAGGTCTTCAAGAAATAAAAGCGTATTAATCGTGAATGCATCATAGAGCTGCACGACATCGATCTCACCGGCAGTAACACCCGCCATCGCATAAGCCCGTTTGCCGGATTCCACTGCGGCAGTCTTCGTGAGATCAGGCATCTGACTGATGCCTGCATGGGAGGTCGCCACACCGATACCCAATAAATAGACCGGGGGCTGCGGCATATCGAGTGCCTGCTCTCTGGAGACCAGGACAATAGCTGCCCCGGCGTCGGCAACCAGGCAGCAGTCAAGTGCCGATAGCGGATCACACACCATAGGCGACGCCAGCACCTCATCGACAGTCAGCGGTTCGCGTCGCATGGCACGCGGATTCAGCTGCGCCCAGCGGCGTGCCGCCACCGCCACTTCCGCCAGGTGCTCCCGGGTCGTACCGTACTGGTACATATGCCGCGATGCGGCCAGCGCATAAGCCGTGATCGGCGCTCTGGGTCGATACTCATCTTCATAGGGAAATACTTCCCGGGGGCCATCCATAATACCCTGCTGTTTCAACTTACTGCGAGTGTTGCTGCCCATCGCAACGAGCGCCACCTTGCAGAGTCCAGCATGAATCGCCGCCGCCGCATGTTGCAACTGGTTCACATACACCGCACCGCCGATATTGGTGTCATCCATGACCCGAGGTTGAATGCCCAGATATTCAGCCAGATGCAGCACAGGAAAAGTGTCAGGGAAATTGGCGGTAAACAATCCATCAACGGCATTTTTATCAATACCCGCATCCGCCAATGCCTTATGCACGGCCTCCGCGGTATTTTCAATCGCACTGCGGTCCGGCAAATTACCGAAATGAGTGAGCCCTATACCGGCCACTGCGATACGACCTCTCATTGCCTGGTTAGCCTCGACCATACCCATCACGCCTGAGCAGGCCGAAACAACACTAAGGGCCGCTCCGGGTCTTCCGCGAGCGTACCGATAAAGGCTGTCACTGACATACCGATGGTGACAGCACAAGGATCAATATCAACAACCCGTGTCATCATTCGCGGCCCCTCTGCCAACTCCACCAATGAGATGTTATAAGAATCCTCACCGGAGCGCGGCACTGATGTTGCGTAGACGGTTCCCATACCACTCGCCTGCTCCCAATGCAGCTGCACACTGCCACAATGCGGGCAAAGCATACGGGGATAAAAGATATAGTGCTCACACTCGTAACACTGCTGAATATGAAATTCTCCACGAGAAAGATAGTCCAGAAACGTTTTATCCGCGCCATAAAGTGCCATTGATCTTTTGTCAGGGGATGCCCGTTCACTCATTCGTCTTTCCTCAAAGCGGCCATAACCAATGAATTTCTATCCATCTAAATAAAAGCGTTTTTCCTAGCGTTTTTCTTATCATAGTAGTACTCGCCTTTTTTTTAGATCGAATATTGGATCTAAACTGGGCAACGAAATTGCCCGAAAATATCACTACTGCTTACCGCTGAATGCTTCCTTTAACTGTTGTTTTTGAATTTTTCCAGTAGAAGTACGGGGAAGAGACGATCTGATAACAATATGTTTAGGCACCTTATAGGCCGCCAGGCGCTCGCGACAATAAGCTTTAATATCGTCTTCCTTGAGCACTGCCTGACTGGCGGGAGCAATAAATGCCACACCTATTTCTCCCCACTGCTCATCGGCAAAGCCGACCACCGCCACTTCACCAACACCCAAAAATTCAGCAATGGTACTTTCCACTTCGGTGCAATAAACGTTTTCTCCTCCGGAAATAAACATATCTTTCTTGCGGTCAACGATAAACAAATAACCTTCGGCATCAATCCTGGCCATATCGCCGGTCTTAAACCAGCCGTCCGTAAATGCTTCCCGGGTTTTGTCCGGTTGATTCCAGTAGCCCGAGGTAACCCCCGGTCCTCTTAACCACAATTCGCCCACTTCCCCCGT
>CBFIDJ010000061.1:0-5235 GCA_965661375.1 Oceanicoccus sp.
GTGACCAGATTTTTGTCAACAGTCGGGATAATTCCCGCCGCTCGGTGTTGGCCAGCGAAGAAAAAAACTGCTGTTCGTGCTGTTCTACAAGTCGCCAGGCCTGCTGATAGACGGTACGGCCTTTTCTCGATAGCGATAGCGCCAGGGAGCGACCGTCCTTGGGCTTGGTCTTTAGGTAACCCCTTTCAAGCAGCCCGGAAATGAGGGGCGTCATATTGGCGCGCTGGATGTCTAGTAGGCGGCCAATTTCGCTGGAAGTGATGTTGGGATTTTGCGCGATCTGATGCAGTACCGACGTCTCTGTTATTCGCATATCCACTTCGAGCAGCGCCTCGGCCAGGGTGCTCATGGCGAGAGTCGATACGCGCCGCAATTGGTAGCCGAGTAATTCGTCGATGGTCGGATGTAAATTTGAATGGTTGTCTTCGGGCATCGTGTCCTCTTCAGTTCGTTGCCTGAAAAATCCGGCATTTATTTTCTGCCGGGGGTACGGCAGGTTATTGTTCTGCGCAAAAAAACTGACGTATTTTACGCAGAATAATTGCCAATAGACAGTACCGGCTGTAACACCTTGTCGCACAGGGAGTTCTCGACAGCGGTGTTGACCCGTTCAAATTCATAGAATTTTATCGACCTGCCAGCAGAAAAGTGGCTCTGACAGCATAGTGCTATCAGCTAATTGTCCACTGAGTGGTGCCTGATCTTATGCATAAAGAAATAAAATTTATCAGGCTCATAGCGGTTATTTATATCCCTATCAAGACTCTTCATCCTCAACATTTACTGAAAATATTTTTTTAGTTTTTCTCTTGCCAAGGGGTTATTTTTGTGCATTAATAATTGTTATGAAGCATAACAATCTTGCGGTGCTGCATCAGACTAAAGAGTAAATAGGATCTGAGCCGCCAATTGGACATGTTTGATTACATCAGGAATATTTCGCGGTTATTTCTGTCTGTTAAAAATTTTTCTCGTTATAACGATAAAATTAAGGGGAACATTTATGTTAATACACCAACGGTTTACCAAAAAAACTTTGGCCGCTTTAGTGGCGGGCGTGGTCGTCAATGGCGGTGCTTATTCACAATCGATGTCGATGCTTGAAGAGGTCGTTGTTACCGCACAGTTTAAAAGTCAAAACCAGCAGGATACACCGTTGGCAATTACCGCCATGTCCGGTGACACTCTGGAGGCCCGGGGGCAGGTCAGCCTTGATAATATTGCCGGCCAGGCACCCAACGTCTCGCTGTCGACGGGCGGGTCTTTTGGCGGCAACTCGTTAACGGCGTTTGTGCGCGGCGTTGGCCAGACAGATTTTAACCCTGCGGTTGAGCCGGGGGTTGGTCTTTATGTGGACGATGTTTACTACGCGACTATGACCGGTTCGGTAATGGACCTGCTCGACCTCGAGCGGGTTGAAATTCTGCGGGGGCCACAGGGCACACTGGCCGGTAAAAACTCCATTGGTGGCTCCATTAAGTTGTTTTCCCGGCGGCCCGACGAGGAGGCCAATGGCTATATAGAGACTACCGTTGGTTCTCTCGATTTGGTGAGTGTCCGCGGAGCCAGCAATTTCACTCTGGTGGACGACCAGCTGTATGCCCGTGTTTCCGGTGTTTCCAAATCCAGAAGCGGGCACGTGGATGTGATTGACTGGGCCTGCTCCCACCCGAACAACACACTGGGCTTTGGAACCCGCTTCGATGGCAATGATTGTAAAACCGGGACTGAAGGGGGTATCAAATATAACGGCGCTCGGCTGGCTCTGCGCTGGCTGGCCTCTGATGATTTGGAAGTTAATTTTAGTGCCGATCGAACCGTGGAAGATTCCGATCCGCCGGCCAATGTGGTAACCGCCGTGCATCCGACGACTAACCGGCGCGCGGGAATCGTTCCCGATGGCAGCGAGTACCCATCGCTGTTTGCTATTGCGGGATTGTCACCGCCGGGGTCCGGTCCGGGCTCATTCCTTGGCCTCAGTGGATTTGACCCTGACGGTCCAGGACCCGTTCCGGGAGTGACCTTCGGTCCTGTGTTGGACCCCTCTATTTTTCTCCCAACAAAGAAATACCAGAACTATTCCAGTTATGGCAATTACCAGACGGATAACTACCTCAAACGTGAGATGACGCTAAAGGCAACCGGTTACGCGCTGAATCTGGATTGGAGTATTAACGACGAACTGCAACTTCAGTCGATCACGGCTTACCGGGAATATGAAAGCGGTTGGGGAAATGATACGGATGGTACACCCTTGTCCATCACCAATTTGTATCAAACTTTGTTTCATGAAGCCTGGAGCCAGGAGTTTCGCCTGAATGGTAATCTGGGGGATGCCTTCTCCTATACCGTCGGCGCCTTCTATCACGATTCAGAAACCATCATGACGGGTCGTATCGATCTGGGTTATGTGAACTTTGATTTTATCCATGGTCCGGACCCGGTCAACACTACCACGCAGGCGGTGTTTGCTAATGGTACTTACCAGCTAACTGATAGTCTGGAGCTGATTGTTGGCTTACGTTACAGCGAAGATGAAAAAGTCTATGAGTTCCAGCGCAGGGAGCCAGACTTGTCCCCGATTCTGCCCTGTGGCCCGGGTGCAACCAGCAATTGTTTGATATCAGGTGTTAATGGTCTCAGTACTCCCTTTGAAGGGGATCGGACCGATTACCGTGTGGCGTTGAACTATCATCTTAATAACGACGTTATGGTGTACGGTCAGGTGGCAACCGGTTACAAAGGGGGTGGTGCCAATCCCCGCCCCTTCTTTGATGACCAGTCGCAGAAAGTGGAGCCCGAAGAGTCGACTTCATACGAGATCGGCGCCAAGGCCGAGATGTTTGATAACAGCCTGCGGCTGAATGCGGCGGTCTTCTTCAATGAGTATACGGATATTCAGTTCCAGCTCACTGATTGTACGGGGGTGCCGGGCGTTGTTAATGGTATTCCCTGTCTGATGACCACCAATGCCGCCGATGGTGAAACCAAAGGTGTGGAGCTTGAGTTCGATTATGCACCCAATGAGGCTCTGCGTATTGATGGCTCAGTAAGCTACATAGATTTTGAGTTAACAGATTTAATCTACACCATTCCCGGCGTCACACTGGATAGTACGTCGCCCTTCACACCAGAGTATTCGGCCAGCCTGGGTATTCAATACCAAATGGGTCGTTTTGTGCCCCGCCTGGATGTCATTTATCAGGATGATGTTTATGCCGGATGGGTGAATAACCCGGATGTTCTGCTTGAGTCACGGACCCTCGTCAATGCCCGAGTTGCTTGGGAAGCAGATAATGACTGGGTTGTGGCGTTGGCAGTGAAAAATCTGACCGATAAATATTATTTCACCAGTGCAACCGACGGTAGTGGAGGTGCTGGCCCATCCTCTGCCCAGCCTGGATTACCCAGAACCTGGGAGTTAAGTGTAAAGCGTACCTTCTAGGTGGTATGAAACCTCAGTGAATCTTTAAAAAGATTTTGCGATAGGTCTCGCGATTTAAGGGCTTTATTTAAAGCCCTTTTTTTTGGGGTTGCTCACTTGGTTAGAGGTGGTCCTGATGAATGCGAACTCTTCACTTGCCAGAGAAAAGGTACCGCGTGCAGATTTAATTGTTATTTAACATAACATTTTTAGCGGTGTGGTAGATTGGCACTCGCTGATTAGAGTTACTGATAGATACGTAATCAATGAATTGGAGTATAGAGAGTTATGGCCGAGCCAAATGATGATAAAGATGTTGTTAAATATGACGTGAAGGACGGTATTGCCTGGGTGTACTTTAATCGCCCGGAAAAGCGTAATGCCATGAATCCCGCCTTAAACCGCCGTATGATGGATGTGTTGGATGAATTAGAGTTTGACGATAATGTCGGTGTGTTGGTATTGGGCGGTGAAGGTGAAGCCTGGCAGGCGGGTATGGACTTGAAAGAATATTTTCGCGAAACCGAGGCTCATGGTTTGCGGGGTGTGCGCAAGTCACAGCGGGAGTCCTACGGCTGGTTTCGCCGGTTGCGCTGGTACCAGAAGCCGACCATCGCCATGGTTAACGGCTGGTGTTTCGGTGGCGGCTTCGGTCCTTTGTTTGCCTGCGACCTGGCGATCTGTGCCGATGAGGCGAAGTTTGGCCTGTCCGAGATCAACTGGGGCATTCTACCGGGGGGCGGTGTTACCAAAGTCGTGGTTGACCTGTTGTCCATGCGTGATGCCATGTATATGGCGCTTACCGGCGGCCTGGTTGATGGTAAAACCGCTGCGGCCTGGAAACTGGTGAATGAAAGTGTGCCCCTGGCTGAATTGGAATCGCGGGTTGAAGAGCTGGCAAAACTGTTGCTGGAAAAAAATCCGGTGGCACTCAAGGCGACCAAGGATGCGGTACGCCGGGTGAAAGACATGACTTATGACAACGCCGAGGACTATCTGGTCAGGGCGCAGGAAGCGGCCAATTACTTCGATAACGAGGCGCGTAAAGAAGGCATCAGTCAGTTCATTGATGACAAGAGTTACAAACCGGGGCTCGGAGCCTATAAAAAGGGGAAGTCATAACAGCCTAACAAGCAACTACGCCTAAAATTACGCCAAAATTCCGAGGACACGTAGACTGTGCTACCGACGCCAACCGATGCCATTGCGCTATTTGCGCGATCCCGCCCCGACAAGCTGGCGGCAACAGAGCTGGTAACAGGCGAGAGCTGGAGCTATGTGGCGCTGGACCATGCGGTGTCGCGACTGGCTAACCACCTGCTCCAGCACGATTGCAAACCGGGCGACCGGGTAGCGGTACTGGCCAGAAACTGTGTGCAGCAGGTTATGCTGCATTTTGCCTGTGGCCGGGCCGGATTGATTTATGTGCCCCTGAACTGGCGCCTGTCCGCTACCGAACTGTCGCAGTTGATTGCCATGGCAGAGCCTTCATTATTGCTTAGCGATGCTCAGTCGGAAGCGCTGCTGGAGAGCCATCAAGGGGTAGAGTCACTGCTGGCATTCACAGCGGCCAGTGCCACCACTCCGCCACTCGCCGGCAACCCGCTTCCCGAATCCTTACGTACCCTCGATCGCCCCAGCCTGATCCTGTTCACCTCTGGCACCTCAGGTAAGTCCAAGGGCGTGCTGCTGTCCGAGCGGCATTTACAGCAGTCTGCTATCAACTTTGCCATGCTGACCTCGGTCGACAGGCACAGCTGTTTTCTCTGTGAAGCGCCCATGTTCCATACCATCGGTCTGGTAGCTAATAT
>CBFIDJ010000062.1:0-5027 GCA_965661375.1 Oceanicoccus sp.
CTGAAAAATCTCATCCATATTGTCGTCATCATTAATAGATGTAATACCAAAACTTACTGTAACAGGACGATCAACCAATGACTGTAGCGCCTCATTATTTTCTACAATGCTCCTTACCTTCTCAGCCATCAGGCTGGCATTATTGATATCACTACCAACCAACATAATAAACTCTTCCCCACCCCAGCGGGCCAGATAGTCGCTACTTCGAATTGTTATGCTTAAGAGTTCTGAGAAACACTGTAAAACCTTATCACCAACATCATGACCTTTAGAATCATTTATTGCTTTAAAATCATCAATATCTAGAAAAACCATCGACAGCGGAGAGTCGCTTCTCTTTGTAAGTAGTAATAAGTTTTTTAACTTTTCGTTGAAAGTTCGGCGGTTTGGCAGGCCAGTTAACTCATCAATAGTAGCCAGATCATTCAACCTCGAATGAATTTTTCTGACGTATAGCAGCACAATCGTGGTGATAATTACGGTAAGCAGCAGAGTAACTGTGATATTCAAATAAAAAGTTCTTCTAACTTGTACCGTAAAATCATCCATTTTTGCCTCAACCATCAAGTAAAGGTCCAGCTCCGGAATATATTTTTTATTTAACAAGTACACCTTATCATTTTTGATGTATTCAAATATCTGACTCCCCTTTGGAATAAAATTCAGCTTTATCAAATCCAGACTCGGTAACTTATCGAGATAAGCGGATGAATCATCCCTCTTCTCTGATATCACCACCTGACCACTTTCATCCATAAAATAAACATTGAACTTATAGACCTGCCTGAAGCGCTTTAACATTTCGTCTATGTAAGATGTCTTTAGACCCACTCCTGTCGCCCCAAGAAAATGGAAATCTTCATCGTAAATTTTATGATTAATAAACATAAATAGTGATGTTCCCATATGCTCATTATGGTCGATATTTATCTCATTTTTTTCTGGAGTATTTTTAAAGGAAAAATACCAGGAATTATTCGGTTTACCCAATGCCACTTTTTCAATTAAACCCTTTGCAGTGTAGTAATTCATCGTTTTTTCAGACACAAGAAAGGTCGTCGACATTTCGTACTTATTTTGAATGGTATCGAGATATTTGACGATTTTATCTATCTCGTCTTCCTCATGCGCCAACCAATCCTTCAAAAAGGTATCATGAGCCATCATCGATGATATAAGATTAGGCTCAATAATTTGTTTTTGAATCTCCGTGTAAATATTATCAACGGTTAAAGGAAGAGAGCTATTTCTCAGCTGTGACCGGGTTAATTCCATTGATACAAAATAATTCACGACGGTCAAACTTGTCGACAAGGTGAAAAGTAAAACTGTAATAATAAAGACAATTCGATAATCAAAACGCATAGTTATTCTATCTAGTGGTTAAAGTTTTATTGACAGACTACGACATTGGATACTTTATATTTCTACCCCCACACTAAAGATATAAAGTAGAGCCGCCATGCAGAAACTTTGAACAGGTTACAGACATAGCGTTAAAAAACCTTTGGAATAACCGTCCACGATGAAAATCCATAATAAAATACTTATATTCTATATCCCAAAGCTACCTTAAACCGCCCCTGAAATCCTAACATAGTTTTTTTGTTAGACCGTATTTGCATCAAACATCCAGATCATGGCATTGCCAGCAACATGAACAGGGTATTTATCCTACATAATCGATAGATCTCGGCAAAATTGACCCCAATAACCTGAGAGCATTCTGGTTATTTCAGCCCCAAAAATTGCTGTGCTCGGAGGCCCGTTACGCAAGCATACAAGCTATAGAGGGAAAATGCTCGCCCGCGGAAACTCCATTACCGGCCCTGGCCAAATATTCACCCAAAAAAAAAGCCCTCTCACTTCATCAGTGAGAGGGCTTTTTAACAACTATCAATTAAGCAGAATATTATTTAGCTTCGCTTTTGTGTTTACCCCAACCGTCGCCATTATCCAACGTGCCAAACATCCAATCGTACAGCAATGAGATGGTGGCGAAGTTTCCGCCGACGAAGCGTGAGTGATGTACGTGATGCATGTCAGAGGCATATTTAAGATAGTGTGAAACGATGTTGTTGCCGCTGTCCTGACGATCATGGTTATGCAGATTGATCTCAGAGAAGGCAATCCAGGTCAGAATCAGCGTCACGATGTGAAAGTCACCCATGATAAAGCTAAGACCATATACGGTACCTACGTACAGACCCAGTCCCATGGCAACCTCTAGTGGATGGATAAAGCTGGAATCCTGACGACAAGGATTTTTTTGCTGATGGTGAACAGCGTGCATCCAAACCAGAGGGCCGCCATCGTGAAACAGGAAGCGGTGGGTCAGGTAATAGAAGAAATCGTAAACCATCAGGATAACGAAGATATCAACAAAATATTGCCACCAGGCTTGCGGCTCAGCGGTAATCACAAAGGGAATGATGCAGGCATAAATGATGACCGTGAAAGTGAGCCCCCATTTTCTATTCATCTTCTGGTTGTTCACCCAATTCGGTTTAGTGGACTTTTTATCAACCACAGACTGATTAAGGTCACTAATCTCTTTGAATACACCGAACTTGGTCAGCAGCTTACTGAGAAGTACGGGAATTACCATAACGCACACAGCCATAATGAGCGATAACCACCCCTCATAATTCGCTGCCAGCGTTGAAAATATTGATGTCTCCATTGCTATCTCACCTCTGTGTAACAGTTGTTAAAGATTTCGCCAGCGCTCTCGCGCTTTCAGCCGTAGCTGGTTATTATCACCAGACACTATGGTAAATAATTATTGTCCATTTAGTCAATATATTTTTACTAAAAACAAACCATATAAATATCAACAAGTTATGTAACTACCGCCTATCGATATACTTCAGAGACACTCTTGTACGAACCAAAGCACACGATAAAACCAGCACTGCTAGAAGATGCCTTATCTTGGTAGTACTGAGCCAGGTTTGCATAAGCGACCCACTCAGCGCACGATGCAGCCTGAGTGGAAATTGATTGCCTGAGCAAAAGGAATTGTACCTTGGCGAAAAATAGCTATTACCACGCAGCTGAACACATCCCTCCTTGACTTAAATCAACGAAGCTTTCATTTCGCTCAACATAGGATTCACCCTGTCACACTGGACTTAATTCACCAGATACTGATCGGAGAAAACCTATGGGCGAAGCACTGAATATCAAACTGACCGGAGAAGGACAGGATCGCTGCCCGAACGAACCCACAACGCAGGAAATTATCGCCAGAGATAAGGTCACAGCACCGGATTGGGTCCGCTCCGAATCCTATAAATTTATGGGAAGCGAGGACATCTCGGTCACTCGCTATTACGACCCTGAGTTCGCCCAGCGTGAATATGACCGCCTGTGGAATCGAACCTGGCAGTTCGCCTGCCGTGAAGAACATATTCCAGAAAAGGGGGATTACTATGTTTATGATATTGGCTCACGCTCTTTTATCGTAACCCGTGTTGCCGATAATCAGATCAAGGCATATTACAATGCCTGTTTGCATCGCGGCACTAAACTCCGCGCCTCCAACACCGAGGGATTCGCCACTGAGTTCAAGTGCCCCTTCCACGGCTGGTCCTGGAAAATCGACGGCTCGATTAAAGAAGTTGTCTGCGAGTGGGATTTCAATCATGTTGAAAAAGAGAATTTCTCACTTCCTGAAGCACGCGTCGAAACACTGGGAGGATTTGTTTTTATCAATCTGGATGAAAACGCACCCTCGCTGGCGGAATACCTGGGCCCAGAGGCCATGTCGCATATTCAACAATGGCATCTTCAGGATCGCTATATTCACTGCCATGTATCAAAAATTATTCCCGCCAATTGGAAAGCCACAATGGAAGCCTTTATGGAGGCCTACCACGTACTTGAGACTCACCCTCAGGTAGCCCCCTCTAACGGCGACGCTAATTCGCAATACGATACCTATGGCGAACATGTAAATCGTTTTATCTCCACTCTGGGCGTGGTCAGTCCGCATCTGAAAGGTCGTTATACCGAGCAGGATATTATTGACCAGTTTGTCGTAGGTGATAATTCTCTGCTGGAGGGCGGTGATCGGACTTTACAGGAGGGGGAATTTGCTCGGCAACGCATGGCTGATATGATGCGCTCCATGTTTGAGCAGGCAACGAACTCCGACTTGAGCGGCTATTCAGACTCCGAGTTACTGGACTGCTTTTCCTATACACTGTTTCCAAATACGTTTTTATTCCCGGGAATCTCGTTGCCGATGGTTTATCGTTTCCGTCCGGTGAAAGATGATCAGAGAAAGTGCCAATTTGAAGTATTTTTTCTACGCCCTGTGCCAAAAGATGGCAACCGCCCTGAACCAGCATCGCCAACTTTCCTCTCTCTGGAGCAATCGTTTACCGAGGCGGAGGGCATGGACCCCGGCTTCGGTGGCATTCTCGATCAAGATACCGAGAACCTGCTATTACAGCAGGAGGGATTTGAAGCCACCGCCAAGCAAGGCCAAACGCTGGGCAATTATCAGGAGATTCGCATTCGCCACTTTGAGAATACCGTGGATAAATATCTTAATAGCTAAGAGGTGATAAACGCCTAGACCACTTCTCAGACTGTTACGAAGGTTTTTTTGGAGGGTTTAAAAGCCTACCACGTCAGTCTATGGCCTTTACCAATGGCCTCTGTCCAATTTAAACCACCACCAAGCCCGGGAAATGTCCCGGGTACTTTTGCCAACGCGGCAAAATCCGGCCACTGCTTAACCACCGCGACAATCTCATAGATTATTTTTTTAGCTTTATTCGCTTTAATATCCGCATGTCCAGCCACAGTCAGCAGATCATCCAAAATAAAATCATCTCGTTTTCCATTGATAGTCATCTGATGGCTTTTAGTCCAACCGCTACCATAACAGTAAGTTAGATCGTAAGCTGGTGATAGTGTCCATCGCCCGGCTTTATCCATCAAAAAAGCAATATTTTTAGTATGGTCGTCCTGATTTCTGGCTACCACATTAAACACAATGCGGCGGAAGAATT
>CBFIDJ010000063.1:0-4918 GCA_965661375.1 Oceanicoccus sp.
GTTTTACCATGGTCAACGTGTCCGATAGTACCAACGTTGACGTGTGGTTTCGTGCGTTCAAATTTTTCCTTAGCCACTGTGTGAGCCCTCGGTGTTAATAGTCAATTTATGAGTGAAGTGACCCTGACACAAATCAATATGCTTTAACTCTTCAACTGGTCAAGCTGGTACAAATGCCAGATATCATGGGCGCGCTATCATAAACACCATTTCGCCGTAGTCAAGGGTATTGCCTCAGTATCTGGGCGATTGATCCAAAATTCTCGCAACACCACGAATTTGGCCGGTTTTATATCCCTCAAGGTAGACTTTTGGGCCCCATGTAACAGTATTCCCTTCCCAAAGCCTCCACACACAAAGAAAATCTGAATTCTGGTATTTTTTGTTCAATTACCATCCTCTTATCATGTATAATCCGGCGCGTTTTTCACCTAGGTATTCGAGTATTCTCATGACTGATTTAGCCCACTATAGAAATATTGGTATTTTCGCCCACGTTGACGCGGGCAAAACCACAACGACCGAGCGTATCCTCAAGCTGACCGGGAAGATTCACAAAACCGGTGAAGTGCACGACGGGGAATCTACGACCGATTTTATGGAACAGGAAGCCGAGCGCGGGATTACTATCCAGTCCGCTGCTACTACTTGTTTCTGGAAAGACCACCGTTTAAACATTATCGACACTCCCGGACACGTTGACTTCACCGTTGAAGTCTATCGCTCGTTGAAAGTACTGGATGGCGGTGTAGGTGTATTCTGTGGATCTGGCGGTGTTGAGCCACAATCCGAAACTAACTGGCGTTACGCCAACGAATCAGAAGTTGCGCGCGTTATCTTCGTCAACAAACTGGACCGTATGGGCGCCGACTTCTACCGCGTAGTGAATCAGGTCAAAAAAGTCCTGGGCGCTAACCCACTGGTTATGACGCTGCCTATCGGCATCGAAGATGACTTTAAAGGCGTGGTTGATGTCCTGACACAGAAAGCCTACGTGTGGGACGATTCTGGCCTGCCAGAAAATTATGAAGTCATCGATATCCCTGAAGACATGGTTGAGAAAGCTGCAGAGTACCGTGAGCAGTTAATCGAAACGGCCGTTGAACAGGACGATGACCTGATGATGGCTTATATGGAAGGTGAGGAGCCTTCGATCGATGACATCAAACGCTGTATCCGCAAAGGAACTCGCGAACTGGCGTTCTTCCCGACTTTTTGTGGTTCAGCCTTCAAGAACAAAGGCATTCAATTAGTACTGGACGCTGTTGTTGACTACCTGCCAGCCCCTGCCGAAGTTGATCCCCAGGAGCTGACAGATCCAGATACTGGCGAGCCTACCGGCGAAGTCGCTAAAGTAGACCCCAGCGAGCCACTGCGCGCACTGGCCTTTAAAATTATGGACGACCGCTTTGGCGCCCTGACCTTTATTCGAATTTATTCTGGCAAACTGAACAAAGGCGACACGATACTTAACTCTTTCACCGGCAAAACCGAGCGTATCGGCCGAATGGTAGAAATGCACGCCAACGACCGCACCGAGATTTCCTCTGCGCAAGCGGGCGATATCATCGCTATTGTCGGGATGAAAAACGTGCAAACAGGTCACACTCTGTGCAGCCCAAATCATCCCTGTACATTAGAGCCAATGATTTTCCCTGAGCCTGTGATCTCGATTGCAGTTGCACCAAAGGATAAAGGCTCTGTCGAAAAAATGGGCATCGCTATCGGTAAAATGGTTGCTGAAGATCCTTCGTTCCTGGTTGAAACTGACGAAGAATCAGGCGAAACCATTCTTAAGGGCATGGGTGAACTTCACCTGGACATCAAAGTTGATATCCTGAAGCGTACTTACGGCGTAGAGTTAGTCGTCGGCCAGCCACAAGTGGCTTATCGTGAAACCATTACTCAGCCTCTTGAAGACAGCTACACCCACAAGAAGCAATCGGGTGGTTCTGGTCAATTCGGTAAAATAGATTACCGTATTCGCCCTGGCGAAACCGGTTCAGGCTTTAAGTTCGTTTCCACTGTTGTGGGCGGTAACGTACCGAAGGAATTCTTCCCTGCAATCGAGAAGGGCTTTAAAGGCATGATGGCAGAAGGCCCACTGGCTGGCTTCCCTTTACTGGACGTTGAAATTGAGCTCTACGACGGCTCTTACCACGCAGTTGACTCCTCGGCCATCGCCTTTGAGATCGCTGCAAAAGGTGCTTACCGTCAGTCTATGCCTAAAGCTGGCCCACAAATGCTTGAGCCGATCATGAAGGTTGACGTATTCACGCCCGAAGATCACGTAGGTGATGTTATCGGCGACCTCAACCGTCGTCGCGGCATGATCAAGGATCAGGAAGCTGGTGCTACTGGCGTTCGTATTAAGGCTGATGTGCCGCTATCGGAAATGTTTGGCTATATCGGGCATCTGCGCACCATCACCTCTGGTCGTGGTCAGTTCTCCATGGAGTTCTCTCACTACAGCCCTTGCCCTCAGAATGTGGCCGAAGACGTCATTGCTAAAGCCAAGGAAAAGAAAGCAGCTAAATAATTTAACCAGCGCTTTTACTAAAAAGCCCCGGAGGTCCAGACCTCCGGGGCTTTTTTATATCGGCCTGTTTATATCAGAAGCTACTTAGACCTAACTTTCAGATAGACCTCAATCCGACCCGGAAGAAAATACCTTAGCTGAACTCTGTTTGATAAAGACCCGCATAGTAGCCGCCTCGCGCAACCAGATCCGCATGTGAACCCTCCTCCACCAGCTCACCATTTTTCATCACCAGCACCCTGTCAGCATGTTCGATAGTCGACAAACGATGCGCAATAATGATCGTGGTTTTGTTCTCGGCCAGCTCTTCCACGGCCTGCTTTATAACACTTTCAGACTCATTATCCAGCGCCGAAGTCGCCTCATCCAGAATCAAAATGGGGGCTTTTTTAATAAAAGCTCTCGCTATTGACAGTCGCTGGCGCTGACCACCCGATAAAGCCTGGCCATCATCACCGATAACGGTTTGCAAACCTTGCGATTGCCTTTCAATAAATCCACCCGCATAGGAATGCTCAATCGCATCTGCCAGCTCTTGTTCCGATACCACCCGCTCACCATAGACAATATTGTTGTAAATCGTATCGTTGAAAAGAAAGGCATTCTGGCTTACTACTGAAATAAAGCCTCGAAGATTATCCAGTTGATAGTCATTAATATCCGTGCCATCAATGAAAATTGATCCACTCGGCACTGAGTACTGACGAGCCAGTAACTTAGCCAGAGTCGACTTGCCGCTACCTGACTCCCCCACTAACGCAATGGTTTCACCCGCTTTAATCGAACAAGTAATCTGCTTAAGCACCTCCTCGTCCTTGCCGGGATAGGTAAAGCTTAACGCCTGGATTTGAATGTCTCCCCGAACATTCTCGGCAATATACTTACCCTGATCTGGCTCTACCGCCTGATCAATAATCTCAAAAACAATCTCAGCCCCAACCAAGCCTCGCTGAATAATGGCATTTAGCCCCCCCAACTGCTTGAAGGCCTTAGGCAAAAGCGCAATTGCCGTTAAATAACCAATTAACTCTGCCGTTGAGTATTGCGCGCGCATTTGCGGCGACAAAATAAAATAGACAATGACTGCCAACGCAAAGGCCACGATTAATTGCGACACCGGCGTGGCACTAGCACCAATCTTTCTGATTTTTAATTGATTAAAATACGACTTCTGCAATGACTTGAAGTATCGGCCATACTCGTACAACTGCGCGCCAAAACCTCGCACCACCTGGTAGTTCGAGATAGCCTCTTTAGCCACCTGCATCTGATCACCAAGGTTTGCCTCGTTCTGCTTGGATATTTTTCTAAAGCGCTTGGAGGTATAACGAACCAGAAACGCCATAAGTGGTGCAAGGAGAATAAAAATTACCGATAGTTGCCAATTGAGGTAAAACGCGTAGGCAAGCAAAAACAAAACCGTAAGCCCCTCCCTCACCAATATCTTCAATGCATCGGTTACCGTTCTTTGCACCATAGTCGCAGCGTTATTGATTTTATGCAGCAGAACCCCGTGATTATGCTTATCATAATAAGCCGCAGGCAAATATAACAGCTTCCGAAATAGCTCTTGCTTTAACGTGGTGACGACTGTGATTCCGACGTATTCGTTATAATAATTACCAAAAAACGAACCGATTCCCCGAACAACGTAAATTAAAATAGCCGCAACCGGTAACGCCCATTGGGCAGGAAAACCCCAATGCTCTATCTCACCGTGCTTATCAATTGCATCGATTACCCATTCAAAATATTTCGCCAACATGGGCTGCGTCGCAGCAAAAACCAGGAAACCCAAAAAGCTCAGCAAAAAATGCCACTTTAATGGTGAAAGATATTTTATTAGTCGCAAATAGAGCCGGATCTGACTCGGCTGATTTTTCTTTGTCATAGGAAAAGCATTCAATCTGTTTAAACAATCGCTAAAATAAGTACCATTAGCACAAGCGAAACATTAGATAGTTAAAACACTTTTTTCGCAAGCATAACAAAAAAGGCCGCTAAAAAGCGGCCTTTTTGACATCACTCAGGCACCTGCAAGGCGCGCCTGAAATCAGCAGTATCGATTACTCAACGATCTTGGCTATAACACCCGCACGACCGCCAAGGATGGCGGAAGTGCAGATTTTGCAGGTGCAAAAATCTGTCCTACCGTACGACCACGTTATTCGGGCTGCGCCCTCACCCACTCACTGCGTTCGGGGCCGCCTTGTGACAACAGGCCTTCAAACCGGCTGCGCCCATTTGTCGCTCCGCTCGGTGGTCGTATTGGCATCGCGTATAAAAAAAGGGCGCCGTAGCGCCCTTTTTCCTCAAGATCGAGACTTACTCGATGATCTTGGCTACAACACCCGCACCAACCGTACGACCACCTTCGCG
>CBFIDJ010000064.1:0-4082 GCA_965661375.1 Oceanicoccus sp.
CTAAGGGCTCTATCGTGTAGTAATGTAGGCCCTTGGTTTTAAAGGGAAGGGTAATGGTTGCAGCCAATTAAAGTGGTTGCTTTAACTCTCCTCAAGTCAGTCGTCATGCGGAGTTACAAAACGAGGTAAACAAGAGGGCAGGCGCACAGATTAAAACGACCGATATCCAATGTCGTACCCGCTTGTAATTTAAGGTTGACTTCAGTTCTATGTTTTATAATGGGAGAAGGTAGCAGTATTTCCCTGCCTGCCAATACCCTTGAGCTGTGACACCGTTTCACCTTGCTGACTATAATTAGATAAGTAGATAGCACGAAAAGAGATTTCATATGAACAGCATCAGCAGTAGAAAAACTTTTCTGAGCCTTGCACTGGTTGGTCTGACCGGGCATTTTTCCCAGGCCGTCGCCGAATCTCCATTTGTCCGCGATGGCGAGGCGGGCTTTGTGGTATCGCACATTGAGTATGCGCTGTCCCTAGCGGCAGAGGATAACGGAGCCTGCCCCAATGGAATGAGCAAAAGTTACCAAAACCGGGGGGATGCATTTCTCGGCAGTCCTGACTTGACGCGGAGGAGAGGCGAGCAGGAAGAACAGCCTGTAAGCCTCTGCATGAATCCGGAATTGGGGTCGCCAGATCCCAAGTTTAAGGTAGTCAAGGGCGATAACGTGTCCGTCTACGGGATCGATCTCGATGGTCAGAATTCCCCGGAGGATTTTGTCAGCATGGATGGAGAAGCCGGCGTGGATAACCAGTTTTTTCGGGTCATTGGATGCTCCCCGGGCTATCAACCCAGTGGCCAGGGCAACGGTTTCGTCATTGGCATGCTGACAGGCTCCTGGGGTTTGGTGATCACACTCAGTGGCGTCGATGACATTAACAATGATGATGAGGTCATGGTTGGGCTTCACTTCAACAACGACCCCATCCAACTAAGCCCCACTCGCGTTCCGCTGCCATACGCCTCCTATACGACGCATCCCGACCTTCGGTACCACGCAGAGACGCGTGGACGGATTTCTAACGGCGTCCTCACCACAGGGGTCATGGATTTTCGATATCCCTCGGACCTCAACGGTATGTACGTTCAGAATGTTTTGCACGACGCGCAATTACACCTGACGTTTAGTGAAGATGGTGTCCTCGAGGGCTATCTCGCTGGCTACGCGCCAGTGGAAGAGCTTTACAGTGCCAACTTCGGCTTTCGTGATGCCACCGGTCAGTTTGCCACCATGCGACGAAAAATCGGCTCGTCCATCGGTAAAGGTGGTGCCATGGGATACACCTGTGAAGGTATTTACCACGCCCTGTACGAACATGCCGACGGGCACCCCGATCCTGAAACAGGGAAAAACACGGCCATATCGATGCAGTATCGAATAGAAGCCATTCCTGCGTTTGTGTTTGATGGCACGGAACAGAAAGCGGCAGAGCAGAGTAGCCAGGGATCACAGTGAACAGCTTACCTGTGTTCCGGCTGGCATAGTATCCTGTCTAGCGTAGTATCGCGTGAAGTGTTGTTGCGGAATTAAAGCCCAGAGTTTTAAGTTTTGGTCTATGGCATCAACTTTTCCAGCCTCACCATAAAATCCCGAGTGCGTCGCGCATTCATGCCAATGTCCGAACCACCAATGCGGGATTTAGAACGCACATCCACGCGGGTCATGGCGCCTTGATTGCGTAAACGAACGACGAAATCATCTTTGAATCCAAACCACGGCGTTGTGTGGACGCCTTCGAAAATCCACTCGTCCACTCCCTCCGTTTCATCGAGGATGTCGATGTCCATTTTTTGTAGAACGGCGCGGACGTGCTCCGCTGTCTCGGAAACGTGTCCCGGTGCCATCATGGGTTCAATATCACCATACGACTCCCTTTGGGCTTCAGCGACTGTCAGCTCGGTTCCCCTGACCTGTTGCGGACCGACATATTCCGGCGGATTTCTGCGCGGGTAGGCCGCGCCCGCGATGATCGCAGGGGGGTCCTCAAAGTCTGTGGTGATGTCGTGAATAAAGGGAGCGTCCTGACCTCTTGCGCGCATCTCCATGGGAATGTAGCCGGCGGCACCGGCGGTCAGGGCGGTAATGATCGCGAATACGCCAAGGCCAGTGCCGCGCATTGCGAATGCGGCGATCCCGCCCACAAGCGCCAGCGCCGCAACGGCGAAGACAGGAGTAATGGAAATGAGTCCGACGATATTTTGTGGCCTGCCGAGAGCGTTGAGGATTTCAAACCCCTTCCTTACATCCCAGAACCCAAGCTGATAGCCCGGCCCGACCATCAATATCGCGCCACCCATCACTAGGGCCGCGATTGCAACTAACCAAATAATGATGCGCATGGCGCTCTCCTATGAATGCTCTCGTTTATGGGCTTTTATTGTTTATAAAAAATTATTCTTCCCGATAACTATCCACACTCGGGCAGCTACACATTAAATTTCTATCCCCGAACACATTATCGATTCGTGCCACTGGTGGCCAGTATTTATTCTCAACGCCAGCTGGATACACGGCTTGTTCGCGTTGATAGCTGTGTTGCCAATCTGAGTTGATCGCTTCCTGTGCAGTATGTGGCGCATTTTTTAAGGGGTTGTCGGTCGCATGCAATGTGCCATTTTCCACGGAGCGAATTTCTTCGCGAATAGCGATCATGGCGTTGATAAAACGGTCGAGTTCTTCCTTGGGTTCAGATTCTGTGGGCTCCACCATTAAGGTGCCGGGTACCGGAAAGGACATGGTGGGCGCGTGAAAGCCGTAATCCATCAGGCGTTTGGCCACATCTTCTTCGCTGATTCCGCTGGCTTCTTTGAGCGGGCGCATATCGATAATGCATTCGTGGGCTACGCGATTATTGCGGCCGGTATAGAGTATGGGGTAGTGCTCGCTGAGTCTTTTGGCGATGTAGTTGGCGTTGAGGATGGCAACCTGGGTGGCTTTCTTCAAACCTTCCTCGCCCATCATGGTGACGTACATCCAGGAGATGGGCAGGATCGCTGCGCTGCCCCAGGTGGCGGATGAAACGGTATCGTTGGTGATGTTGAGGTTTTTAATCGGTTGAGCCGGGTTGTTAGGAAGAAACGGTGCCAGGTGTTTGCCGACGGCAATCGGACCCATGCCTGGTCCGCCACCGCCGTGTGGAATGCAAAAGGTTTTATGCAGGTTAATGTGGGATACATCGGCGCCAAACTTGCCGGGAGCAGCGATACCCACCAGTGCGTTAAGATTAGCGCCATCCACATACACCTGTCCGCCGTGGTTATGAATCAACTCGCAGATGTGGGTAATTTTCTCTTCAAATACACCATGGGTTGAAGGGTAGGTCACCATTAGGGCCGCCAGCTCATCGGCATGTTGCGAGGCTTTGTTTTTGAGATCTTCCATATCGACGTTGCCATTGGCATCACACTCGGTAATGACTACACGCATGCCGGCCATGGCCGCACTGGCGGGGTTGGTGCCGTGGGCGGAGCTGGGGATCAGGCAGACGTCTCGATGAAAATCACCCCGGCTCTCGTGGTATTTTTTAATCGCCAGCAGGCCTGCGTACTCACCCTGTGAGCCGGAGTTGGGTTGTAGCGAGACGGCATCGTAGCCGGTGGCTTCGATCAGCATTTTTTCCAGCTGCTCAAAGAGTTTTAAATAACCTTGAGCCTGGTCCTGTGGCGCAAAGGGGTGGAGGTTGGCGAACTCGGGCCAGGTGACGGGGATCATCTCCGCCGTGGCATTGAGTTTCATAGTGCAGGATCCTAACGCTATCATCGAGTGGTTGAGGGCAATGTCTTTGCTCTCCAGCCTTTTCATATAGCGCAGCATTTCGGTTTCACTGTGGTGCTGATTAAAAACCGGGTGAGTGAGGTAGGGGCTTTGGCGACGATTGGCTTCGGGAATGGGAGACCAGCCAGCCAGTTCATCATCAATATCACTGACGCTGAAATTGGGTTCGTCGCCGGAGATCACTTCCCATAGTTGAGCGATGTCTTTTTGTTCGGTGGTTTCATCCAGGCTGATACCCAGTTGTTTGTCACCCACAATCCTCAGGTTAAGGCCTTCAGTTAGTGCACGTTGCTGAATAGCCTTTTG
>CBFIDJ010000065.1:0-3975 GCA_965661375.1 Oceanicoccus sp.
CAAACTGGCGCTGATCTTAAGCACGGTGCTGTCTTCAACAGCGACAGCGTGCCCCGCATGACGGTGCAGGGCGATCATGGGGACAAAACCGATTTCCTCGCCAAAGCCTACAGTGCGGGTCATAAAACTGTGCTCACCGTGATGTTTGTAAAAAGCCAGTTTTCCCTCGCAAACGACATAAAAACTATCGCCCTGATCATCATACTGGAACAGGATTTCGCCTTCCTTAACGTGGTAAATACTACCGTTTTTTAGTAAAAAAACCGTGGCGTCAGCAGAAATAGCGCCGAAAATGGAGCCCGAACCCAGTCTCTCTAAATCATATTGACGGCAGAATAACTCGAATGGAATTTGCTTCATAATTGCGGAATACCCTTCCCACGACAAAGAGCCCTTGAAACCCACAACTATCAGTGTAGCCCAGTTCAACCACCGGGGCAGGAGGATATATATAACAGAGACACCGAGTGTATTTTCTCAACGTAGGTCTGCGCTGACACCAACCCTCCTTGACGTGAAGGGCCACAACGTGGCCATCAGGTGTTTAAGGCCTGTTCAATAGCGTTGCTTAAACTTGTACTTCAGTGCCATGTCCCGCATCCCGCGCCGGCAACAGCAATATCGCTACCGCTGCAATCAGCGAACCGGCCGCCATGCACAGAGCCACCATCTGCAAGCCGTATCCCGCCTCAAACAGTACGCCTGCCACTACAGGGCCCAGTGCCGCACCGCCACGGCCAACACCGATCACGAAGCCGGTACCCCCGGCACGCACTTCAGTCGGGAAGGACTGAACAAACAGGGCGTACAGACCCACCACCGCCGAGTTGGTAAAGAATCCAGTTATCGCGGCCACCATGGCCAGTTCGGTGAGCTCGGTTTGTCCCATACCAAACACACTCACCATCACCGCACTGATTATCAGCACCCCCATCACTAGCCCGCGCACTTTATATTTCCTGGTCAGTATGCCCAGTAATAAAGCGCCCGTGGCACCGCCGACGTTAGCCCAGACCAGGACACCGCCAGCAAGGGATGCGGTATAACCCATATCTACCACAATCTTTGGAATCCACTTGATAATGAAGTAGAAGGTCATGATATGGAAAAAATAGGCCAGGCAGAGCAGCATGGTGATAGAGATCAGATCCCGGGAAAACAGGCGGGCAAACCCCTTGCCATCTTTATGCGCCAGAGGCACAGGTGGCAGCGCTTCAATCGTTGCATGCCCCATGCGTTTCAGCACCTGATTAATACGAGCCAACGCATTTGGCGGACGCTTTTGATTGAGAAATTCCACGGACTCAGGCAACAAAAACCAGGTCAGGGGCAAGCAGCACGCCGTGGCAATAGCACCAAAGGTAAAAACCATACGCCAGTCATGGGAAATCAACAGGTTGGAAGCAATAGCACCGCCAACCACGGCACCCACCGGATACCCCGTTGCCATTACGGTCACCGCCAAGGCACGGGAACGAGCATTGGAATACTCCGCCACCATGGCATTGACCGAAGCCAACATTCCGCCGATACCCAAGCCGGTAAATAGCCGGTAGGCCGAAAGGCTAAATAGGGAATCGGCGTGTGAAGCCATATACATACCCAGTGTCATCACCACCAGACAGGTAAGAATCATGGGGCGGCGCCCGATCGTATCGGCTATTCCTCCGAGTATCACAGAACCGACGGCCATACCAATCAATTCCATCGACAAGACCAGCCCCAGGGCTGCGCGATCAATGCCCCACTCGCTGGCAATGCCCGGTGCGGCAAAGCTGATAGACAGTACATCAAAACCATCCAGTGCATTGAGTAGGACACAAATACCCACCGCGACAATTTGAAAGGCCCCCATACGACTCTGGGCAAGAATTTGGGTTGGATCGTTAACGTTCATAGCTAACCTCTTCGCTTATTATTATCAGGGCCGGTGTCCTGTGGATAAACCTGCCAGGACGTTTGAAAATATTCGGGAACGACACCTTAGTCGCCCGAAAACTCCTCTGTATCGATTTCCGCCTGGATAGCAGCCAAGTAGCGATTACCCAGCCAACTGCTGCTCCAGATCGTGCAACACTTTATAGCAGGGCAAAACCTTGGCGACACTGGAATTGGGCTCACGGCCTTGCTGAATCGCGGCGAAGAATTCGCGATCCTGCAACTCAATACCATTCATGGAAACATCGACCTGCGAGACATCGATAGGCTCCTCCTTGCCGTTGACCAGGTCGTCGTAGCGCGCAATATACGTACCGTTATCGCAGATATAGCGGAAGAAGGTACCCAGCGGACCATCGTTGTTGAAAGACAGCGACAAGGTACATATTGCACCATTCTCCGCCTGCAGCTGGATCGACATATCCATCGCAATACCGAGTTCCGGGTGAATCGGCCCCTGCACAGCGTTGGCTTTGACGATAGGCGACCCCGCCTGGTAGGCAAACAGATCCACTGTGTGCGCGGCATGGTGCCACAACAGGTGATCGGTCCAGCTGCGCGGCTCGCCCTTCGCGTTAATGTTTTTGCGACGGAAGAAATAGGTCTGCACATCCATCTGCTGAATGTTCAGTTCACCGGCCTCGATACGCTTGTGTACCCATTGATGCGAGGGGTTAAAACGGCGGGTATGACCGACCATGCAGGTCAGCCCGGTTTCCCGCTGGGTGTTGATGACCGCTTCCGCATCCGCCCAGCTGTCGGCCAGAGGAATTTCCACCTGCACATGCTTGCCCGCCTTCATACACTGAATAGACTCAGCGGCATGCTGCTGGGTTGGCGTGCACAAAATCACTGCTTCAGCCTCGGTCTGCTCCAGCGCCTCGGCGAGATCGAGTGACACATGGCCAATACCGTACTCGGCGGCCACCGCCTGGGTTTTGTCCAGCTCGCGCCCCACCAGCGATACCACCTCTACACCGGGAATATTGTTGATGCCATCCAGGTGTTTTAAACCAAAGGCGCCTGGACCCACTACCATTACCTTCATCATGCGCTCCTTTTAAATGTAGTTTTCAAACTTTATCCGCTTAGTCACCGCGTTAGGGGTTTTCCAATATCAAATGCCCTACCGCCGTATTGGAGGCAGGCACATGGTAAAAGCGGTGTTTCTGTGTCACTTTGTCGTTCATCGCACCGCGGGCCAGCAACCACATCACCAGTTCAATACCCTCCGAACCGGCTTTGCGCACATAATCGACATGCGGTTCCAATGACAAGGCTTCGGCATCGTCGACCAGGCGATCAAGGAAGCTATTATCAAACTCCTTGTTAATCAATCCCGCTCGCGGTCCCTGCAACTGGTGACTCATACCACCGGTACCCCAGATCTGGACATTCAAGTCCTCATCGAAGGACTCCACGGCTTTGCGCAGTGCCTTACCAAGAGCAAAGCAACGCTTGCCTGAGGGCGGTGGATAGAGCACCACGTTAACCGCGATCGGAATCACCCGACAGGGCCAGGCTTCCGGCTGGCCGAACATCAGCGACAACGGTACTGTCAGGCCGTGATCAACATCGATGGTATTGACCACCGTCAGATCAAATTCATCCTGAATTACCGATTGGGCGATATGTGCCGCCAGTGCTGAATGACCTTTAACGGTCGGTACCGGACGCGGCCCCCAACCCTCATCGGCAGGTTGGAATTCTTCGCCGGTGGCAATAGCAAAAGTCGGCACAAAATTGGAATCAAAAGCCGTGGCGTGGTCGTTATATACCAGCAAAATTACATCCGGTTTCTGTTGCTTAATCCACTCTTTGGAGTAGTCGTAACCGGCAAACAGCGGCTTCCAGTAATCGTCGCCGGACTTGCCATTATCCAGTGCCGCGCCGATCGCTGGCACGTGGGAGGTGTAGACGCTCGCGTTAATTTTAGCCATTGTTGTTATCCCCATCGTTATACATATTGCCCTCTGGAGACCGACCGCCATCCAGCATCATTTGTGCGTACTCTGGTTGCGTCATACCCGTCATGGT
>CBFIDJ010000066.1:0-3822 GCA_965661375.1 Oceanicoccus sp.
CCAGGATTGCCAGGGTCGGGCATCCAGCTCAAAGACAGCCTGCTCAATTTGCGGTTGATTTTCAGGGTCGTAACCCGATGCGCGTAATAGCTGTAGCCGGTATTCCCAGGGAACCGTCACAAGTTCCCCCGAATAGCTATGGTATTGAGCAGAGATACCCTTCAGGTAAAGCAGTTTTTCCAGATTATTCAATGGCTAATCCTATGGAGTTATTTGCATTGCCAATCGATGAGATTTATGGCGATAGTTACCCGAATTATCCCACCATTTATCGTCCATGGTCGCGCTAAATCATTGAAATTACTGAATCCCCTAAACCGCGTGAATAGAGTGTTGCCGGGAGGGAAGGTCTCTCAAGGTTCCCGCTTCTTTACACTCAGGCACAAAGCAAATAGTTGTGGCAGGGAAGATATGCCCAACTTGGCGTAAGCGCGTTTTTTTAAGGTGTTCACGGTATTGGTTTGTATGCCCAGATCCTCAGCAATAAGCACACTGGTTTTACCATGCAGTGCCCGGCTGCACACCTGAATCTCTCTCGGACTGAGGCCTTCACCCACCTCTGCCAGTAAATGTTCGAAATAACCGGTTGTTTCCATACCCTGTGGATTTACGCCGGATATCTGTCCGTGCTTACTGACCAGAGCACGCAATAGTGGCACCTGTTGTTGAAGTCGGATAACGTCAGCGGGATCAAACTCGCCGCTGTCTACGGACCGATAGATATTGATGGCGGCCCAACCAAAAGATAATTTACCGAGAATCGACAGACGATCCTGAAGCTGGAAACGCTCAAAAATATCCTGTCGGTAAGCATCGTCCTCAATCTCTTCAAGACGAAGACGAATCATCATATAGTCATCCGGATGGTTTTTAGATTGGATGAACAAGGGGTCATGCCTGAAAGCCAGCGACCTTAAATAGTGGCGGCCAGCAACTGGTGCGAGTGCAGGCAACTGTGCGCTTTCTGCTTGCAATAAAGTCGGCGTTATCTTATCGCCGAAACCAAAAATAGACAGATGATCCGCTCCACTGATCCTGCGAAGAAATACCAGCAGGGCCGGCGCAAATAGATCGGTACCTATGGTCTCAATAAGATAAGCAACCTGCTCTGTAATATCATGTCCTGAGTCTGTCATTATTTTTCTATGCCCGGTTGTCTATATGCCTAGCTTCCATGCCTGGTGATTTGTAACCATTTGTGGTGACAGCCATTGCCGCCAAGCTCACTATAATAACGTGTATATTAAAGAAGATGCACAATAGTGAAGGTCCTGACGATGGCTATACCGGTACCCGTATACGACGACATCACCATCGAGCAATTGTATCAGGACCCCTACCCTGTATTTCGACGACTGCGCAAGGAGTCTCCTATCGCCTGGGTTTCGGCAGCCAATATACACCTGGTTACCAGCTTCGATTTGATCGCTCATATTGATACCCATCCCGAGGATTTTCCTGCCTATGACCCTCGCTCTTTGCAGCTAAAATCGATGGGGCACACCATGATGCGCAAAGACTTTGATGCCCATCGGGCCGAGCGCTCCGTGGTACAAAAGTCAGTGACTGCCAAATTGATCAAGGAATATTGGCGCCCCAGGTTTCGCTGGATTATCGAAGATATTGTTGCGCAATTCACTCACAAGAGCAGTGACAAGGGTGAGGCGGATTTATTTTCAGACTTTGCCGCACCGATGGCGTCCCGTTGCCTCATGGAGTTATTGGGGTTAATCAATGTGCGCTGGGACGATTTGTGTGAATGGTCGCAGACACTGATGGATGCCACCGGTAACTATGGCGATGACCCGGACATCTGGGCGCGCCAGAGAACCGTGTCGGCGCTCATTGATGAGTCGCTCGATGAGATGATCGCGATCCGGCGTAAAAACCCCGACCCGAGCTTTCTTTCCATGATGGCCAACCATCCCGGTTTGTCGCTGGAACAGATTCGAGCTAATGCCAAGGTCATTATCGGCGGCGGTATTAACGAACCGAGAGATGCTACCTGCACCGCACTTTGGGGGCTGTTAGCGCACCCGGAACAGCTGGAGGCCGTAAAAGCGGATCCCTCTGAAGCAACCTTTGCTAACGTATTCGATGAAACCATACGCTACTGCGCTCCGATTGGTTTGTATCCCCGGCGCGTCGGTCACGACCTTGAGATTGGGGGTTACCAGTTAAAGCAAGACGATATGCTGGGGCTGTGTGTCGGCTCTGCCTGTCACGATGAAAAGTACTGGAGCGAGCCAGAGAAATTTGATATTTCCAGGCCGCGCCGTAAACACCTGGCCTTCGGTATCGGGCCGCATTTATGCCTGGGTTTTCAAATTGCGAGAATGCAGGTTGGACAGCTTTCGGTGCCCTACCTGTTGGAAAAATTACCGGGTTTAAGGTTGAACCCTGACGTGGAGACAGCGTTTGGCGGCTGGGTATTCAGGGGGCCTCTGAGACTGCCTGTGAAATGGGATATCTGAGCACTGGCCGGGCACGGGCAGGTTTTAGCCTGTGGCCAATGATACAGACTGCCCCGCAGCAGACGGGAACAGAGCTCACTTAGCGCTGAATATAAATTATTGGTTTTAGATGAGAGATAGCGTGTTCGCTATAGCAACCTAATCGATGCAGTAATTTTACCTGACTACTTTACATGACAACTACGCGACTACAATGCAGCGGCAATACAACTAATGCTACAACTACATAACTACAACTCCGCAAGCCGTTGCTGCAATTTTGATAACAGGGAGTGAAGCTGTTCCAGTTCCTGTTTGGACAAGTTTTCAGTGAGTTGCTCCTCCCACGCCATAGCCCGAGGCACTATCTTTTTGTAAATGCCCTTCCCGGCGCTGCTGAGACCGAGATAAACCACCCGACCGTCTGCCGGATCATCGGCTTTTGTCAGATATTTTTTATCTGACAGTCGCGCAATAGCACGGGAAACCGTTACCTTGTTCATCTGCGTACGCTCGGAAAGCTGTTTGGCAGTCAGCACCTCTTCGGCACCCAGCGTTGCCATTATCCGCCACTCGGGAATGCTCAGGTCGAACTGCTCCGAGTAGATCCTGGACAGCGCCAGGCTGGTTTTTTCTGCTGTATTAACCAGCCGGTAGGGCAAGAAACGCTGCAGGATAAAGGCCTCTTCTTTTTTCGGCATGAACACCACCTTATGAATTTTTACCGGCATTCTAACGCCAATGGCCTTTGTACGCATATTGTTTCAAATGAAACCATATGATATAGTTTCAAACGTAACAATATGCTAGCGAGAGATAAATACAATGAGCAAGCTTGATAAAGCGTTAACTTACCTGACCGGTTTCGGCAACGAGCACGAAACCGAAGCGCTGCCGGGCGCACTGCCCAAAGGTCAGTTCAGCCCCCAGCGGTGCACTTACAAACTCTACGCCGAACAATTCAGTTCCACTGCGTTCACCGCACCGCGGGCAAAAAACCGTCGCACCTGGACCTATCGCCTGCGGCCGTCCGTCGCTATGTCCAGGGATTTCGAGCCCATCGATAGAGGACTGCTTCGCACCGCTCCCTGCAACGAAGTGAGCTGCCCACCGAATGCCCTGCGCTGGGGGCCCCTCCCCCTTGAAGAAGCCGATGGCGACTTTGTCGAGGGTCTGGTTACCATCGCGGTCAATGGCGACGCGAACACGCAAGCGGGAATAGGGATACATGTCTACTGCGCCAGCAAAGGCATGGGGAAAAAGGCCTTTTACAATGCGGACGGAGAAATGCTGATTGTCCCGCAGCAGGGTGCCATTCTCGCCCAGACCGAACTGGGTCAATTGCAGGTATCACCCGGCGAAGTGCTGG
>CBFIDJ010000067.1:0-3816 GCA_965661375.1 Oceanicoccus sp.
ATTGCAGCTATCAATATTATTAATATATTTCTCATCACACTCTCTATAGCTCTAACGCCCGGCTCACCGGGCAAATTTTTGATGGCGGCTTTTTTGTCACGCAAAAAAGGTGACAGCGAAAATTTGTCCGGTGCAGCCGTTTGTTAGCTTTTTTTGGCAGCATACTGGGCTAAAGTGTTTTTCCACAGTTTCTCGAACTCACCCACGAAGCTTTTAAAGCTTGCTTTCTCAGAATCCATTCTGGCTTCGTCAATTGCGTCCTGTGAATTCCAGATAGTTGTGCGTTGCTCTTCTCTTTCGGTGGCTTCAGCCACGCCGTAAACAAAACCAGTCCGGACATCGATTAGAGCCCCCGAAGTAGTAGAAGAGACAAATGCCTTTTTATTGGGAAGAAACCCTAACGTTATTGCTGACAAAGGCCCAAGCGGCGTTCCCTCTACGTGAAACGCAGTATCGACTGAGTAAATAAGAATAAGGTCCGTTTTGAGGCGCGCGGCAGAAAGTCTGAGATCCTTAATAGAATCTAAGTTTGGAGGAAGGAGCAGCCGACTTAGTGGAGCAACTCCTCCAACCATAGCCAAGCTGGACAGTTTTTCAAAATCGGATTCATCTTCTATGTCACGGGTTGTAACGACACTGTAACGACCGGAACCATAGCCACTATTTGTTCTCGATATATAGCCAGAAGCCTGAACCCTCGCTACTGCAATACGTGCAGGAAATTCACTAGCTGGTTCAACTTTCATTAGCTCTGCAATATCATCATCTGTGAGGGACGAGATATTCACACCAGCAGCGGGTGTTGTATACGTAGCGCAACCTTGCATTACTGCGATACTTACAACAATCGCTATCCCTAAAAATATTCTTTTCATTCTGGTTAATTCTCCATACGTGGATTTAAAAGCTAACTATTAATGAACAGCCACTGCCGTATAACTTCGAAACCCAAGCAACGGCTGGTTAATCTGGAATAACAGGGTAAAAAGCGGCACTGGCTGTATATCATGAATTTCTTTGCTCCCTGTAACTTATTGTTTTTCCATCAATAATGATAATTTAGTGCATCCAGATCGAGTTGAACAGCCCCTGCCTGATTATCTGTCATATTTCGACATAAGCCAGCCACGGTCTTTTATCTATTCCTAAGTAGAAAACTTGGTATCCCCAACCTATTGATTTGTAATCAAAAATAATTATGACTAGATATTTTCAAGGATAACCAGACCAGACGGGGATTTTAGCTATTTGAAATCATACTTTTAAAGAGCAGTGCTTCTATGTCTGCTATGGAGACGGGTTACACGGGCTTTTAAATAGGCAACGTTTGGTCATCATCAGAAATCTTCGTATTTCTGATATCTACTATCGAATAGTCGATTTGGAGCAAACAGCGACTTTATCTTGGTGGAGAGAGTCAGATCAGCTTTGGTAACAACCATCTGCACCGAGTACTTTGGAATAGTCTTTCAATTCCCCGCATCACCCCATCAGGCAGCATTGTCAAACAAGGGTATTTTGCGCATATTAACCAGAGCGTCTAATCCAATCACGTCATGATCGATATTGCTGTAACAACTGTGTTAAACGGGAAATTGATATATATCATGACTCACATTGCATACCTCCGGGCAGAATAACACCACTATAATAACTTAGCGCTAGTTAACCGATTAATGTTTTCCGCCACGATATGGACTTCCCGGAGTCATACGTAGTATTAACTAGCTAAAATTCTGGTTGAAATGGTTTTTAGATTTTCAAAGGGGCTTAAGCGTGAGCAATATTTTTGATCAGGCCGTGAACCGGATGGTCTCCATGGGTGACCAGGCCGGTATCGCCGAGCATGTGCTGGCAAGCTTTTCCCGACCCAAAGCCATGCTGTATGCGTCATTGCCGGTGCGCATGGACGATGGCTCGACACAATATTTTGATGCCTATCGCTGCCACTACAGCCAGATGCTCGGCCCAAGTAAGGGCGGTATCCGTTTTCACCCAGATGTTGACGACGCGGAAATCCGTGCTCTGGCTCTGTGGATGACGATCAAGTGTGCGCTGGTGGGCCTGCCCTATGGCGGTGCCAAGGGAGGCGTGGTGGTGGATCCGAAATCCCTGTCGCGCATGGAACTGGAGCGTTTATCCAGAGGCTATATGCGCGCCATGGCGGATTTTGTCGGTCCCGATAAAGATATTCCCGCACCGGACGTCTATACCAATGAGCGTATCATGGGCTGGATGCGTGACGAGTATGAAGTGATTAAGGGCGCGAAGTTTCCCGCCGTCATTACCGGTAAACCCGTGAGTCTGGGGGGGATTGAGGGCCGCTTCGAGGCCACAGGTCGGGGTGCCTTCTATTGCATAGAATTTCTGCGTAATAAGGAAGGTAAACTGCCCGAGGATCTGAAGGTGGCCATACAGGGCTTTGGTAATGCGGGCTATCACCTCGCCAGATTATTGCAGGAAAGCGGCTACAAAGTGGTCGCCCTGAGCGATTCCCAGGGCGGTATTTATTGTCCGGATGGTCTGGACGTGCAAGCGGTTCACGAGCGCAAGTTGTCGACCCATCATCTGCAAACCTCCTATTCAGAGAAATCAGTGGCCGAGTGCGAAAATTATGACCGTTACGAATCCATCACCAATGCGGCACTATTGGCTCTGGATGTGGATATCCTGATCCCGGCCGCGCTTGAGAACGCCATCACCTCTGACAATGTGGATAGCGTGCGAGCCAAATGGATTGTAGAAGTTGCCAACGGCCCCATCTCAATCGCCGCGGATGAGGCACTCTTTGCCCGTGGGGCCGTTGTCCTTCCCGATGTGCTCGCCAATAGCGGTGGTGTTATCGTCAGTTATTTTGAATGGGTGCAAAATCGCGCCGGATTTCCATGGACGCTGGAAGAAGTACAAAACCGACTGAAGGAAAGGTTGGAACGCTCTTTTGAGGACATGTGGCAATACCAGCATCAGAAAGAAGGGGTAAGCTTGAGACAAGCCGCCTACGCCAAGGCGCTACTACACCTTCAGGACGTACTGAAAATGAAAGGCACCAAAGAGTATTTTATTAACGGGGATTAAAAGCCTTCTCTGACTTGCGCGATTACCAATGGCTCCCCGATCGGAGTCTGAATCAATTCTCCGGAGCTGATAGTGCATAGAAGGCAAAATACGCCCGCTGCTATCCGTTGCTCTTGACTACCGTCAAATAAAATCGATTCACCGAATCCGTTCTACCGAAATCTGTTTTCATCCACAGCGTGATGCTGCACACTGGCTACGAATTCGTTGCTTAATACGTCAGCCTGTTGATAAATAACGGATACATTCACGGAATGATAAAAAACAAAGCTAATAACACCTATGTTCTGGCTGCCGTCGACCTCGAGCGGTTGATCCAGACCCTGCGGCAAGCTGGTTATCAAGTCGTGGGGCCGACGCTGGCCGATGGCGCTATCGTCTATGATCAGATTGCTTCGGCCGAGGATTTACCCCAGGGCTGGACGGATCAACAGGACAAAGGCCATTACCGCCTGCAGCGCAGGCAAGACAACGCGTATTTCGCTTACAACGCGGGACCGCATTCCTGGAAAAAATACCTGCAGCCACCCCAGCGGCAAATCTTTCGTGCCGAAAAAAACGCCGGTTCCTTACAATTCGTGGCCATTGACGAACATCCGGAACCCTTAGCCTTTATCGGTGTACGCAGCTGTGAGCTACACGCCATGGCTATTCAGGATCGCGTGTTCGGCTCTGGCGACCATCACAATGAAGACTACCAAGCGCGAAGACAGAACAGCTTTACCGTCGCCGTCAATTGCA
>CBFIDJ010000068.1:0-3407 GCA_965661375.1 Oceanicoccus sp.
TGCTCAACGGCACCGATGACCGTCTGCAATACCTCCACACAAGACGGTTCACCGCTCTGCTTGAGCGCCAGCCAGGCGGTGCTGAAACCATGCATGGCCCGCAGCAGGCGGCTGTCACTCTCTTCTGCCAGACGCTGCAATACCGCCAACTCCTCAGCGGCGGCGGTGAATTCCCGCTGCTGACTGAAAAGCTGCGCACGCAGATTGGTGTTCAGGGCGAGACCAAAATCAAACTGCAACTCGATGCACATGTCTTTCGACTGCCGACTCAATTCCATTGCCCCGCCGGTATCAGCTTCGACCGCCAGCATCCAGGCGAGCAGAAAGTCGTGGGCCGCCTGATGCATACGTTGGTTGGGCGGCAGGTGCTGCTGGTAATCGCTGTAGCGCTCGCGGGCCTCGCCGATCCGCCCTTCCACCAGCGACAGATACGTCCGGTAGCACTGGGGCATACAATAGTAGATCCCGCCACTGACCTGCCCGGCCAGTTCCAGCGCGTTATCGAGCGTCTGCCCAACCTGGGATTCACCGGTGACAATCTCGTGCAGCCCGATCATGGCATAGCCAAACACACGCAGCGGTGCCGGCAGGTTGTTTTCATCCAGCGCCGGCAACAGGTGCCGGGCCATGGCGTGCATACTGGCGACCTGCCCGGTGTTGGCGTAGTGCAGGATCAGATACATGAACAGCGCCTGGCGCGGGGTTTTAAAGGGAATCATCCTGACGGCGATTTCACTGAAACGAATAAGACGTTGCAGTTTCGGGTGCCTGGGCGCCACCACCGACATGACTGAACCCGCCAGCGTCAGTGTTTTTACCCGTAAAACCAGGTCGGGGCAACGCGGGTGCCGCTGGCGTAGCGCATGGTATTCTTCCAGCCAGCGTTTCAGCGGTTTGAGGTCTTCAAAGACGATCAGTATAGCCTCAACCAGTGAAACCCATACGGTGTACTGACCGACAACATCGCCGGACTGTTTAAAGGCTTCAAATAACCCCGCCAAAGCTGGCCAGGCGACCTCGGGCTGCTCAAAGCGCTGACACATGGCCTGCCAATAACGCAGCCAGAGGTCGTCGTTCAGTTGTTCAATCGGTAGCTCCGCCAGCCACTGCAGCAACAGTCCCGCGCGACCACTGTTAATCAACTCCCCCGCCTCGGTTTTGATCAGCTGGCCAAGCGCTGCCCAGGCACAGCTATCACAGAGCAGTGTTCCGGCCGCCTCGATATCACCTTCAGCCAATAAAGCCGCGGCGCTTCGCTGTTGTAATTGTCGGCGCGCATCGCCATTCAGTTCACGCTGCATCCGTTGTTGTAGAAACTCCCGCAACAACGGATGCAGGCGGTAGACGGCATCCGGACCGGCACTGGCTTCAATCAGGCGCAGCCGTCGCGACAATTGCTGCAGTTGGGTATAGGCGGCCTGGACGCCGCCAAGTTCTCCAGCAAGTGACCGGTTGATGTAGGGCAACAATGAAAGCGAAGTCAGCAATTCCTGGTGCTGATGACTAAGCTCCGACAACACCTCGGACGCCAGGTATTCAAAGATGGATGACGAGTTGGCTGCCTGACCCTCAATCGACACAGCGCTATTTGCCACCAGTAATATCAGTGCCGCAAACCAGCCATCACTGAGCGTATACCATTCCTCAATCTGCGCTTTCGGTGGCGGTGTTTCGCATAACAGCTCACAGGCCCCACCAAACTCTTCCCTGTCGAGCTTGATCATCGGCCAGTCAAGAGTCGCCATTTGGCGCCTCACTAACAGCCGCCCGAATTCTGCAGGCGGTTCACTACGGCTCAGGAAAAAGTGACGGCAGCCGTGTTGCGAAGTAGCTTCCACAAGCCCGGCCAAGGCTTTCAGCTGCGCGGGTTGCCCAGCCAGATATTCGCAGTTATCCCAAACCAGAGGGCTTTGCTCGTGAATGGATTCCATCAAGACTGCAAGAGTGTGCTCGAAATAATCGGTGGGCTGGGTTAAGGGATCAGGCGGCGACAAGTTTACTGAATGTTCAGACAACTCACTGATCACCGACTGCAGTGTATGCAAAAAAACACCGGGGTCGCCATCATTCTCCTGGAAGCGAATCCAGATGGCGTCGCGGCCACGACGATCCATGTAGCTTGCCAGCAGCGACGTTTTGCCAGCACCAGCCGGGCTACTGATCCAGGCGGCTGCGTAGTTATCGCTGATAGACTGCAACAACGCCAATAAACGCGGACGCGATATCAAACCGTCAGATAGGGGATTGGAAAAACTGGAAGATAGCTTACGTGTCATACCCGGTTCTGCCGCTTACTGTCGCGGTTTATTCAACTAATTTCAGATAGCCAATACATCCACACAATGACGATAACAGGTTAGCATTGCGCATATTAATAATGCCGTGAGACATTATTTTGGCCATCGGCCTAGAATGTTCTACTGTACACCAGTGTTTACTCTAAGTATAAATTTCACTGAAACCGGGCATCTTGCCCCGAGCGTGACAGCAGTGATAAAAAAATTATTTTACAAGGGGAAATTTTTAAGGCTTTTTTAAGACTTTTAGTTTCAGTTTATTTTTCGTTGTTTACTTCATTTGTGGTACAGACTAACGAAAATAATCATGTTGATTCCATTACGGAAACTGTAAACTCAATAAAGGAACATGAAGGCTTTTCGGGTGTAAGCAACGCTGTATTTTATAAAGAAGAGCTTTACTAAACGCATCAAGTAGGATTGGCAGATATCACTATAGAAAAAGCGCCAGATCGTGACACGGTTTTTCGGATGTATAGCTTTACCAAGGGCGTGACACTTATTTTGGCCGCCATACTTGTCGATAATAGCTGTAAGTTCGGTGCAGGAACGATAAATGCCTCTCCGCTAGCAATAGGTAAGATATTTTCCGACTTTTACTTACCTCCCGGAAAACCCTGGAGCAATTCGTTCCCGCCATTGCTCAAAGTCACCATTCTATTAGTTATGGCGGTGAAGGGTTAGGAGGACGTTCCGTGCTTGTTGCGTACCCGGCAAGTAAACTGATTGTCGTTATTGTAGCGAACGTCCGAGGTAGTGAATTAAAGAGCTATGCTAATAAAATTGCCATCGCGGTTTATGATGAAACCAAAGGCAAATGAACCACAACTAAACCGCAACCAAGTACTTTTTGCTCTTATAGAAAGTTTGGTATTACTGCCATGGACTGTGGTATTAGCTGGCTGGACAATCGGAGTACAACCAATATACCCAAGGTTATCAGCACGCGGCCCCGAGTTCGCAAGAGGCTCAAACGAAACTCATGGAAATAGGGTGAAGTAGAGGAAGCCTTTAATCTTTGTCGCTTAAATAATCAGTGGCTTAAATAATACCGGGTATCAATCGCCAGGCTGGCCAGCAGTTTTTCGCCGAGCTGGCGAATACTTTTAG
>CBFIDJ010000069.1:0-3124 GCA_965661375.1 Oceanicoccus sp.
GATGAAAACCTATGCCTGCGTGGTTTGCCATGGAGGTGGTGATTGAGGGCGGTGGTGGCGATAGATAGAAGGGAGCTGCAATTAGGGGCTTGGTTCGTTCAGCAGTAATTCTCCGTGCCATAACCCCTCTTCATGGACCTGTCTGACGACCCGGCGAATCAACTCCATGACCTTTCGGGTGGCGTTGGAGGAAGCCCGTGTAATGTCGGTAACCATACAGACATTACGCATTAACTCCGGCTCGACAATTTTACGCGCGCTCAAACGGCTGCCCACTAAATCATAAATGGCAGACCAGGGTAGAATCCCATAGCCCATACCGCTCTCTACCAGTTTCAACATGGCATACATTGGCGGTGCGCCCTGAAGAACTTCCAGCTGTACATTCTCTATGCTGGCATAGCGATCAAGCGTTTGTCTCAAGCTATCCGTCATGGCACGAGACAGGTACAGAGGATAGACCACCAATTCGGAAAACCGTATAGGGTCAGGTGTTTTGTTCGGGTGTTGCTCGATAAAGTAAAGCCATTCCCGCACCAGTGTCTCGACCTCAAATTCCGGAGATTCCTCAACATCGAAATCCAGCAAAATATCTGCCAGGCCCTGGCGAAACCGGTATTGTATATCGCCTGTAAGACCTTCCGATAACAGGAGTTTTATATTGGGGGCCTCTTCCTTAAGTGTGGTAAATAACGGCGCGGTTATGACATGCGACACACTGGACGGCATGGCCAACGCGACAGTACCGTGAGGATTGGTCTCCGCCTCCACCACACTGTGTTTGGCATTGGAAACTTGTCGCAAAATGGATTGCGCATGGCGCATGAACATTCGACCTGTGTCAGTCAACTCCATGCCTTTTTTACTGCGCAGAAACAGGCAGGCACCTAACTCTTCTTCCAGGCTTTTAATATTTTGAGTTAATGCAGGTTGCGCGATGTGCAGGTGTTCCGCGGCGGCGCTTAACGTGCGGGCTTCTGCTACGGCGAGGAAGTAACGTAAGTGGCGTAGTTCCATGGCGTGGTTCCATACTTTTTATCCATAGCAAAAAACGATGCAAGGCATAGTAAATCAATATTATTTTTAGTGACAGGTTTGATTAATCTCTACTCTTCTCATCGCCTTTTAATACTCCGCGGCGCACCTGATCGCGCTCGATGGATTCAAACAGGGCTTTAAAGTTGCCCTCGCCGAACCCTTCATCGCGTTTTCGCTCGATAAACTCAAAGAAGATCGGTCCAATCACTGCCTCGGAGAAAATCTGGAGAAGCAGGCGCTTATCACCCCCTTCGGTTGATCCGTCCAGCAAGATGCCCCGCTTTTTAAGCTCATCCACTGGCTCTCCGTGGCCCGGCAGACGGTCGTCCAACATCTCGTAATAGGTCTCCGGGGGCGGGGTCATGAACCTGGCGCCAGTGGCTTTCAGCTTATCCCAGCAGGCGGTAAGATCATCGCAAAGAAACGCAATATGCTGAATACCTTCGCCATTATAGGCGACCAGAAATTCTTCGATCTGGCCTTTACCCCCGGCTTCCTCATTCAGGGGGATCCGAATTTTGCCGTCCGGTGCGGTCAACGCTTTTGATGTCAGACCTGTGTATTCGCCCTTGATATCGAAAAAACGAATCTCTCTGAAATTGAAAAGTTTCTCATAATAATCCGCCCAGTATTGCATACGCCCCTTATAGACATTGTGCGTCAGGTGATCGATGACCTTGAACCCACAACCCTCGGGATGGCGATCCACGCCCTCCAGATAGTTGAAGTCAATATCGTAAATGGCCCTGCCGTCTTCATAGCGGTCGATAAGGTATAGAATCGCCCCGCCGATGCCACGAATGGCAGGCAGCTTCAGCTCCATAGGTGACACGGGAATATCGATAGGCTGCGCGCCAAGCTTAATCGCCCGATCATAGGCGTACTGGGCATCCTTGACACGAAATCCCATACCACAGGCCGAAGCACCGTGCTCCTGCGCGTAATAGGCGGCCGGCGACCTGGGTTCATAGTTAACGATCATATTGATACCGCCCTGACGCCAGAGGTCGACGTCCTTGGAGCGGTGTTTTGCGACCAGAGTAAATCCAGTGGCTTCCAGAACCGGCTCAATAGTGCCTCGCTGCGGGGCACAAAACTCAACAAACTCAAACCCGTCAAGACCCATCGGGTTTTCAAATACATCAGCCATCACTTGCTCCTTTTTATTAACAAACTCTCCAGGCTTATTGCCCGAGAACATGATGGCCACTTTATACTTGTTATACCGCAATTACCGGTCTAATGTATCCATATAAACGACAATTAACGCCATTATTCTTCCATAAATACAATAAAATAGCAGGATTCTATCTATGAAGCTCGATTCCTACGAAGCACAGATTTTGCGGGTTCTGCAACGGCAAGGACGCGCTGCCAATGTGGACGTGGCGAAACGGATAGGGCTTTCCGAGTCGCCTTGCCTAAGGCGAATAAAAGCGCTGGAGGAGGCCGGCATTATCGAATGTTATGCGGCCATTCTGGACCAGAATAAAGTAGGGCTGCATGTAACGGCTTTTGTCCAGGTATCGCTTAACAAGGGTGACGAGGAGAAAAGGCTGGCATTCATCGACCAAGTCCAGCGCGAGGAACAAATTATTGAATGCCACGTAATGAGCGGCAGCTACGATTACCTGCTTAAAGTGGTCGCCGGGAACATGCATCAATTCTCTGAGCTCTGCATGAAAAAAATTCTGAACTTTGCCGGAGTAACCAATATTGAAACGCACTTCAGCCTTGAAGTCGTTAAGGAAAACAGCCCTTTGCCGATCAACCTCTCTAGCTCCTAAAATAGGCGCTGTCCTTATTTCGAACTTGCGCCAGAGTGTGCCACTTCGTGGCGCAGTGCCTCTGCCAGTCGCGCTTCGTCGAGGGTGTCGGGGTAATGCGTGCGATAACGGAATTCCGGATCCATCAGGTAGGTCAGGGAGGAATGGGGCATGTCGTAGCCAGACGGATCGGATGGGTCGGCCACCTTTTGGGCAAAAACCCGGAAAGCCGAGCGCATGGCATCGATTTGCTCCGCTTGTCCGGTGAGACCCGTGAAGCGCGGCCAGTTGGCCCCCAAAAACGCGCGCATTACCTCCGG
>CBFIDJ010000070.1:0-2436 GCA_965661375.1 Oceanicoccus sp.
GTCTGATATTTAAAAAGTCGATCTTGGCATTCAGCTCTGCGATGCGGGCGCGCACGGCTTCGGCAAAATCACCATCGTCGTTGTTGTAGGCGGCCAGAGCAGCTTCCGCCTGTTCGGACATTTGCGGTAATAGCTGCTGATCATAAAGTACAGCACGTTCATTCAGACGCGAGAGCTGGACAATGGCCGTTTCCAGCTCCGCCATCAGCTTCCGCGCCATAAGGAGTTTGTCGGTCTTGAGCGCCTCGGCTCTGGAGGTGGCGGCTCTGACGTCTTTGTCCCGCCGGTTACCGGTAAAAAGTGGCACGTCAAACGTCACACCAACCGAAAACAAATCGGCGCGATCGCGCCCCAGCGGATCGTCGTGCCGATAACCATATTGGGCAGAGAGGCCCCACTCGGGCTTGTACTTCTGACGCGCCAGTTCGACGCCGGTCTGCATGGCGTTAATGCGTTGGTCAAAGGCCAACAACACAGGGTGCCGATTGATGCGCTCATAAAGCCATCGATCACTGCCCGTCTGAATCGTCAACGCCAATTCAAACTCACTCTGTTTGGCTAATGCATCGGATAATGGTAAGCGCGCCTTGCCTCCAACCCACTCGGACAAGCGAAGCTGGGCGGTCTCCTGCTGCTGCTGTAACACCGTAAGGCGATCATCGAGGCGAGTCAGCTCCAACTGGGCACGGATGATATCCTGCTGTCGTGCACGCCCCAACGCCGACGAATAGCCGGCACGGGTGGCATCCACCAAATGTTCAAACAGGGAGCGGTCCTGATCGATCAGGCGGATGCTCTCCTGGGCCTTGAAAGCCTCCAGCCATAGCTTAGTCACGGCGGCAACCACCTTAGCTTCGCGGTCTTGTCTGAGCAGTGGCTCCTGTGCAGCCAGTTCTCGCTTCTGACGACTGGACAGATCCAAACTGTCGCCGCGCGGAAACATCTGACTAACGCTTACAGTAAGCTGTGTCATGGCCTCTTGATTAATATCGAAGCTATCGGTCGGAACGTTAGCCGCCATCAAACTGACCTTGGGGTCTGGCAAGGTAGCAGCCGATATTGATTCGCTGTGTAAGGCCTCTTCCCGGTGACGACTGCCACTCACCCAGGGGTCGGAGGAAATCGCAAGTGCAGCGGCATCTTGCAGAGTCAGTGTTTCTGACTGGTTCTGGGCGAATACAGGCCCCACCACCAGCAAGAGCAAAAAAAATACCCATTGAATATTCATTAATGTCTTTCCTTCCTAATGCTGGTCTGGACTGTCAACAACGGCAAAATTCCGCTAAACCACCCCCATACCCTGAACCCAATGCCCACAATATTGGATAGCGCAGATACGGTATTAACGATTTCATGATGACTCCCAGTCAACGATTGCCAGTAACACACGCCACAGCGTTGGCGTGTTTAATGCGTTTGTGATGGGAGCAATACACTCCCGCTCACAAGGTGGTAAAACGCCTGAATTTCAGGCGCAATAACCCTGTATTAGCGGGAAATGGGGGGGCGAAACAGTGAGGAAACTTGCTGGGTGAGAAAGGAAACCGAATACTGTGTATTGCGGGTTTGAGAATACAACACAGACAATGACAGTTCGGTACTGACGGCCGCAACGCTCGAAGAGATGCAATTCGCCTGAGAGCACTGCTTTTGATTGCAGCAGTCAGCATCGACATTGGCACCGGAATCGCCAGACTGGGCATGGCTGGCATGAGCCATAGTCGAGCCCATTACCATCTTATCGGTCATCACTGCAGAGCTTGCGTGGTTATCCATATCCATGCCAGCACAGGGAATATTTACGACAGCAAACGACTGGCTGATAAAAGCCAGTAACGCAATTATTGCTATGTAAAATTTAAATCCGCTGAGCCGCATTAGCTTTAGACCTTTGTGGTAACTTTCAAAAGATACCTGAATTCACCAAAAGTTCAAACATAGCATCCCCAGCGATTGATTTATGTCATTCGCCAGACTGTGCTTATAATCACCAGAATCACTAAAATTGGCTAGTATTTTACCCAGCAACAGGGGCCGGGATGAGAACTGCACCGCCAATTGAGTTCTTGATTAAACAGGAAACCCTGAAGATTCTCAGCATTACAATGCGCTCGAAAAACAGGTGTAACACAAAGTAGCATATGAATATGGCTGGTAGTTGCTTGAGTAGATTCGCTATAAAATCGATCGATACCATGCTTGGATCTATTTGCCCCTCTTAGGATCGCCGCCATCTGCCTTACTACACGCATTCAAAAAAATGAAAAATACCAGTGACAATTCAATTTTTATCATTAACCAAGGCATTTTTATTATTATATTTCAATGAGTTACAAATTTTCGTCACTCCCACTCTAACTGCAAATGAGCTTTTTTGTCTCTTATATTCAATGACTTATTTTCCTACTAAACGGCAATGCCATGAAAAATACCAAG
>CBFIDJ010000071.1:0-2268 GCA_965661375.1 Oceanicoccus sp.
TGCGCGCACAGGAGACTGACTTCAGCGGCCCTCCCCGACAGGTGCGGGACGTTATGGCAGCAGCGTTTGCGAATATTCCCCGTGTTGAAACGGTATCTAGTGAACCGGCGCTCATGGGCGGGATCGAGGGTGTGTGGTATCGGCCAGCGGGAGCGCCCACGAGTAAAGTCGTACTGTATTTACATGGTGGCGGTTACATTGCCGGCAGTGCCGATACCCATGCCGGCTTAGTCAGTGTGTTAGCAAGGGAGGTGGGTCTCAATGTGTTTGTGCCGGAATACCGTCTGGCGCCCGAGCATCCCTTTCCCGCTGCCGTGGATGACGCGATGGCCTGTTATCGGGGGTTGTGCCATAACGACCTGGAATCCATTGCGGTAGTGGGGGATTCAGCCGGGGGTGGCCTGGCAATGTCGTTGCTGATTGGCTTAAAGCAGCAGGGTCTTGCGCTGCCCCTATGTGCGGTGTTGTGGTCGCCCTGGGTGGACCTGGCCAATCAGGGCGGCTCACACCAAAGCAATGCTGGCGCTGACCCAATACTCAGCACCGAAGGTTTAGCGGCATGCGCCCGACACTATATCGGGGGATCAACGCCGGATGACCCACGGATCAGGCCATTGCAAACCGATTTGTCTGGGCTTCCGCCCCTGTTGATCCAGGCCGGCTCGATAGAAATTCTGCTGAGTGATTCGCTAAGGTTAAGCGCTTCGGCCGCCCGAGCGCATGTACCAACCCGGCTGGATATCTATCCCGGTATGCCTCATGTTTTTCAGGGCTTCAGTTTTATGCTGGAAGAGGCTGCAACAGCTGTCCGGGATAGCGCAACCTTTATCAAGCGCTTTTGCAAATAAAACTGCCCGCCAGGCCATCCCTGCGGCGAAAGGGCGTATCGCTTAAGTCAGTGCCATTACGCCACTGATGCCTTGACTATTCCAGCTATTGCACCTGACTTTGATACGAATCAATTCGCGCTGATTTAAATTATTGTTATATAACATAACTATTATGGCAGCGACGCCCAGCAGGGCGGAATAACACAGGTGAATACTTATGCCGGTTAAGAAAATGCGTGATATTCCCGGAACGACCTTTTTCGACGGGCCAATGTCCACCAAGGGTTATCCTTTAAATAAGTTGTGCCATTCCTTTAACGACGCTGAGGGCCGCCGGGCTTTCATGAATGATGAAGAGGCTTGCCTTGAGACGTTTGGCCTGAGCGACGCCCAGCGCGATGCCGTCAGAAAGCGCGATGTCCTGGCCATGATCCGGGAGGGAGGCAGTATTTATTACCTGGCTAAATTCGGTGTCATTCTGGGTTTGAATGTGCAGGACTTTGGCGGTTTGCAAACTGGCAGGACGACGGAAGCGTTTCAGGCCTATCTGGACAGCCAGGGCGTGGGCAAGTCAACATAAGGGTAAACAGCATGGCTAAGATTATCGGCGGTATCGGCTCATCACATATCCCGGCGATTGGCATCGCCATGGATAAGGGCATTGAACAAACCCCTTACTGGAAAGAATTTTTCGATGGTTACCTGCCTGTACGAGAGTGGCTCTATGAGCAAAACCCGGAGATTGCGATTGTCTTTTACAATGATCACGGGTTGGAAATGTTCCTGGATAAAAAACCGACCTTTGCCGTCGGTGCTGCACCCGAGTACCACAATGCCGATGAGGGGTGGGGGATTAAGCCCATTCCCCCGATCACCGGCGAAACGGATCTCTCCTGGCATATCATTAATGAGCTGATAGAAAACGACTTTGATCCTACCGTGTGCCAGGAGATGAAAGTGGATCACGGTTTGACGGTGCCGTTAACGTTGATGTATCCGGGGCATAAATACCAGCATATCAAGGTCATACCTGTAGCCATTAACTGTGAACGACATCCCATGCCCAAACCTTCGCGCTGTTATGCCTTTGGTCAGGCTATTGGCCGGGCGGTGGAGTCCTTTGGTGGTAATCAGACAGTGGTGGTATTGGGTACGGGAGGCTTATCCCATCAGTTAGATGGCGAGCGCGCCGGTATTATCAACATCGATTTTGATAAGCAATGCCTTGATAAGATGGTTTCTGATCCTGAAGCACTGAACAAATACAGTATCGAGGATTTAGTGGAAATCGCTGGTGCCCAGGGCGTCGAGTTGAATATGTGGCTGGCAATGCGGGGTTGTTTACTGGGCAATGTCAAAGAGTTGCATCGCAATTTGGTGGCGCCGATTTCCAATACCGCCGCCGGGCTACAGTTGCTCGTCAATGAATAGCTATTCC
>CBFIDJ010000072.1:0-2229 GCA_965661375.1 Oceanicoccus sp.
CGCACACCGGGGCCGCCCGGCGCGTAGTAATGGGTCACGCGGCCAAAGCTGGGCAGAAAATCATTTTTCGGATTTTCCGCATTAATACGAAATTGCAGGGCATAACCGCGAAATTGAATATCCTCCTGCCGGTAACTCAGCGCGAGGCCTGAGGCAATGCGAATCTGCTCACGCACAATATCGACACCGGTAATCTGTTCGGTGATGGTGTGCTCCACCTGTACCCGGGTATTCATCTCCATAAAGTAGACTTGGTTGCCGGTCAGCAAAAACTCCACGGTACCTGCATTTTCATAGTCCACAGCCTGCGCGGCGCGCACCGCCAGATCACCGATATAGTGTCGCTGCTCGGGGGTAAGCTGCGGGCTGGGGGCGATCTCGATCAGCTTCTGGTTGCGGCGCTGAATGGAGCAATCGCGCTCGAACAGGTGTACTACGTTGCCGTGACTGTCGGCCAGAATCTGCACTTCGATATGCTTGGGATTAACAATGCATTTTTCTAGAAACACCTCGGCACTGCCAAAGGCTTTAGTGGCTTCGCTGATCACGCGGGGATACTGAATGCGCAAATCCTCGGGCGAATCACAGCGGCGAATCCCTCGACCACCGCCACCGGAGGTGGCCTTCAACATCACCGGATAGCCTATCTCCTCAGCCAGCGACAGGGCGTCGTTCAGGTCTTCAAGGTTGCCCTCTGAGCCGGGCGTCACCGGCACCCCGGCGGCTCGCATACTGTCACGGGCCTGGGTTTTATCACCCATCTTATGAATAACACTGGATTTCGGCCCGATAAAACTGAGACCCCGTTCTTCGCAGAGGCGAGCAAAGTCGGCGTTTTCTGACAGAAATCCATAGCCGGGATGAATGGCATCACAGCCCACCTGCTTTGCCAGGCTGACGATGCGTTGCGGGTCCAGATAACCGGCGATAGGGTCTTCGCCCAGCGAATAGGCCTCATCGGCTCGTTTGACGTGCAAGCCATAGCGGTCGGGTTCGGTATAAATGGCGACGGAACGAACACCCATTTCGGCACAGGCGCGAATGATGCGGACTGCAATTTCACCGCGATTGGCAATCAGGATTTTTTTCAACATCGGGGCATTTCTCCAGTAGCAAGCGTTTCGATGTATTTGATGGTTGGTTTTTCTCAGGCCTCACCTTCGACAAGCCTGGTTTTGGTGGGTCCCGTTTGGGTGATCCAGCTGCTATGGGCCAAGTTTCAATAAACCAAACGAGCAGAGTAAAACCAACATCTATAAAGTAAAAATTGATATTTGTTAGAGTTTATATAAGGTATTACTTATAGGTACTGTTTGCCAGTCTGGAACATTTGGCCGAATCACCCTCAGACCTAACACCTTATAGATCAAGAGCAAGCCAACATCATGCCACTATCCGCCCACAAGCTGGTCAGCAGGCTGACCTTCCGCCAGCTACAGGTTTTTCTCTCAGTCTACCAGAACGGCAGCTACTCCAAGGCCGGCGATCAACTGGGGCTGACCCAGCCCGCCGTCAGCAGTCAAATTCGCCAATTGGAAAATGCACTGGAAGTACCGATGTTTGAATATATTGGTCGCAAGCTCTATTGCACCGCCGCTGGCGAAAAGCTGGTGCACTGCATTCAGGTTATGTTTGAGGAACTGCGCTTGTTGCAATCGGACTTAGCTGCGCTCAAGGGGCAGGTCGCCGGCGAGCTGAATCTGGTCGCCGTCAGCACCGCCCAGTATGTGGTGCCCTATCTGCTCAAAGGCTTTCTTGCTCTGCACCCAGCCATTGCTATCAAAGTACAGGTGGTCAACCGGGCTGAAGCACTGCATCGCCTGAACGAAAATCAGGCTCACCTGGTAATCATGGGCATCGTGCCCGAGGGCCGTCCCTTTGCCTCCCTGCCCTTTCTCGACAATGAACTGATTGCTGTCGCCAGTAGCCAGCACCCGATTCACCTGCAGAACAATTTATCGATTCAGGAGTTTTTACAGGCAGGGCTACTATTGCGCGAAGCCGGTTCCGGCAGTCGGCTAGCCCTGGAACTGTTTTGTCAGAAAAATCGCCTGGACCTTAACCCCAAAATGGAGCTGGGCTCTAACGACACGGTTAAGCACGGGGTGCTATCCGGGCTGGGAGTTGCAGTGCTACCCAAGCTCAGTATTCTGGCAGAACTGCAACTCGGACAGTTACAGGAGGTGCCGCTGGAAGGGTTTCCTATCCACCGCTCCTGGAGCGCTGTTT
>CBFIDJ010000073.1:0-1914 GCA_965661375.1 Oceanicoccus sp.
AGCAGCCTCCGATGAGTTTGGCGCTCCGCTGTTTGATCTTTCCGCCTTTAATATGGAGATGGCTCCAAAAACACTGGTGGACATGAAGCTGATACAGAAACACCACACTCTGCCACTCTACCGCCGTGGTAACCGTCTGTTTATTGCCGTGTCGGACCCCACCAATCTGCGGGCACTGGATGAAATCAAGTTTCATACCGGTATTAATACCGATGCCATATTGGTTGAGGAACATTTGCTTCGCGATGCCATTGCCAGGTTTCTTGAAGCCAATGATGAAGCACTTGGCGGCTTTAACGATCTTGAAGATGGCCTGGAAGATCTGGATATCGAGGCCGTTGATGAAGATGGCGACAAAGGCGCTGAGCCCGGTGGCGATATTGACGAAACGCCCATTGTCCGCTTTGTCAACAAAGTACTGGTCGATGCTATTAAAAGCGGTGCTTCGGATATTCACTTTGAGCCCTATGAGAAATCCTATCGGGTTCGTTTCCGCACTGACGGCATTCTGCAGGAAATCACCCGCCCGCCCATGAATCTGGCGGGTAGGTTGGCCGCCAGACTTAAAGTTATGTCACAAATGGATATTTCCGAACGTCGCGTGCCTCAGGACGGCCGGATAAAAATGAAACTGTCGAAAAAACGGGCTATCGACTTTCGGGTAAACACTCTGCCGACCCTGTTTGGAGAAAAAATAGTTCTACGGATTCTGGACCCCAGCAGTGCCCAGATGGGTATTGATGCACTGGGTTATGAGCCAGAGCAAAAAGACATGTATATGCACGCCCTGCAACAGCCACAGGGGATGATTCTGGTCACCGGGCCAACAGGAAGTGGTAAAACCGTCTCCCTGTATACCGGCCTGAATATATTGAATGAGCCCGAACTCAATATATCCACCGCAGAAGACCCGGTTGAGATTAACCTGGAAGGCATTAACCAATGTCACGTCAACCCCAAGGTGGGCCTGACTTTTGCGGAAGCTCTGCGCTCGTTCCTGCGGCAAGACCCCGATGTCATTATGGTGGGGGAAATACGGGACCTGGAAACCGCTGAAATTGCGATTAAGGCGGCCCAGACCGGGCACTTGGTATTATCCACGCTGCATACTAATAGCGCGGCAGAAACCATCACTCGTTTGATGAATATGGGGGTACCCGCCTTTAACGTTGCCACCTCAGTTAGCCTTATCATCGCGCAGCGACTGGCTCGGCGCCTCTGTACCCACTGCGCCGAAGCAGCAGATTTGCCTACTGATGTACTGATCAAGGCGGGATTTACTGAGGCAGATTTGGAAACTGCGACTATTATGAAGCCTGTAGGATGTGCCAAGTGTTCCAATGGCAGCAAAGGCAGGGTTGGAATATATGAAGTAGTTCGTATTACTGATGAGATTGCTCGTATTATCATGGAAGGCGGTAATTCCATTGAAATTAGCGATATGGCCCGCAAGCAAGGCTTTAATGACCTGCGCAGGTCTGCGCTTATAAAAGCAGCTCAGGGTTTAATCAGCCTGGAAGAAGTTAACCGGGTAACCAAGGATTAATTATGGCAACGACAGCTAAAACCAGCATCTACTCCTGGAAAGGTATTGACCGGCAAGGGCGAAATACCAGTGGGGAGTCTCCCGGCATTAGCCAGGCGATGGTTAAAGCACAATTGCGCAAGCAGGGCATTACCCCCAAACAGGTCAAGAAGAAAGCTAAACCCTTATTTGGCACTGGCGGTAAAAAAATCACCCCTGCGGACATCTGTATATTTACGCGCCAGCTGGCTACCATGATGAAAGCCGGTGTTCCGCTGGTGCAGAGCTTTGATATTGTCGCCGAAGGCCTAGAAAATCCATCCATGCGTGATGTTGTAATGGCTATCAAAAACGATGTTGCGTCCGGTACCGGCTTTGCTTCTTCGCTC
>CBFIDJ010000074.1:0-1836 GCA_965661375.1 Oceanicoccus sp.
TTTCATCTGCTCGTCCCATTCATGCTTTGCAGGATTGTAGGGGTACAGATTACTGTGACAGGCCTGACAGGGTAGTCCCTGTTCCAGCACCAGCTCGTGCACAAAACCAAAGTGCTCATACCCTGGATGATTCTGCTGGATTTGCTGTTCCAACTGATGGCAGACCGTACACTCGGTCTCGCCTCTCTCGCCTTCCGCTGTTGGATGAATGGTAAAACGATCTTTGGCTATGGATATTTGTGTTACCTGCGCAGCGATCTCCGTTCCAACTGTCCGTCCCGCCACCCGTCCGGTGACAATAGACGGCCCCAGGAAGGTCCCCTCTAATCCGGCTTTACCATTAATGCCCGCAAAGCCGGTGGCTTCGCCCACGGCATAGAGTCCGGGAATAGGATTGCCCTGCTGGTTGAGCACATGGGTACCCAGATCGATTTGAATCCCCCCCATACTTTTACGCGACAGAGGATAGAGCCTCACCGCATAATAGGGGGGCGCGGCCAGGGCCTTGCCGCCCTGGCAGTTGCCGTCCGCCCCTTCACTTTTTATCGGGCCAAAACGGTTAAAGGCGCTATCGACTCCCGCTGCAATGTGGGCGTTGTAAGTCCTGACCGTTTGTTGCAAAGTCTTTGGGGCAACACCCATCTTCTCCGCCAGCTCTTCAATACTATTGGCAACTTTGGCAATGTCAGGGTTTTGGTAGATGTCTTTCTCTAACTTCTCCTCGGTCCAGCCTGGCCCGGAGATGGTCATGTTGGGTTTGTTTTGGCTGTCGAATACAGACCAATACCGCTGGTCGGGTTGTGCCAGTACTTTAGGTAGCGTGTATTTAGGGCTTTGGCATTCGTTGGCAAAGCGCTCGCCCTGATCATTGACCCAGATGTCGTAGCGGGGTTTGCCGGGGAAAGGGAAAAAACTCAGGCCTTTGACGCCTTCTGCAAATTGAGGGTTGGGGACACCGGTAATGTAATTCCACTGATAGTCCAGATTATCCAGTTGTGCGCCGGCAGCCGAAGCCAGGTCCAATCCGCTTCCCTGGGAGTACATGCCGGAGCCGGCCAGAATGCGTGAGGGTTCTTCCAGGTGCACGGGCCAATTGTCCAGGACCCGCTGAATATTACTTTGGAAACCGCCGGTGGCAATGATCACCGCACTGGCGTAGATGTCCCGTTGCTTGCCCGAGCGAGTGTTCGTGGTTTGCAATCCAACCACTTTGCCGTGTTCGACAATAAGCTCATCGCCACGGGTGTTCCAGCGCATGCTGATTTTGTCATAGCTCAGGGCTTTACGGTAAATGCTAGTAATCAGATTCAGGCCTGAACCCTCAGGTACGTGGACTCTGGGCACGGAATTACCCGCCGGTTGGGCGATGGCAAAGAAGTGAATGCCCATACCGGTAACCCAGTCGTAGATATCTTCCCTGGCGTGTTTAACGTAGTAATCGACCCAGGGGTCGTTCACATCTTCGCCCCAGGTATGAAAATCTTTAATGGCTAACGCATGGCTGTCTTCAATGCCTTTGGCTTGCTGATCGGGAGTGACGGGTATATTCAATACCCCGGCGGCAACGACCGCATGGCCGCCAAAGACGGAGGCCATATCAATCACCAATACTGATAAGCCCTTTTCTGCGGCTTCAATGGCAGCGCTCAGACCTGAAATGCCGGCACCGACGATGAGTACATCTGCAGACTGCTCCACGGCAACCGGAACTGATTTAACTGAATTAACCGCCTTAACAGTGTCAGCTTCACTGTTCTGTGGGCTTTCCCGGTCAGAACAGGCTGCCAGAAATAGCAAAACCATGGCAATTAGCATGACGCTTTTATTGTTATTCAT